>NZ_BAAHYZ010000004.1:0-273289 GCF_054657295.1 Desulfocastanea catecholica | reverse complement strand
CCCAGTGTCTGTATTACATTTTTTACAATACCTTCGCGCTGGTAATATTCAATTGTATTCGCTTTTAACTGGTGTTGCATCTTTTCACCAAACTTGCCGGCAATCACGGTCTTGCAGGATTCTTCCAGAAGAAGATCGATCACTACCGAACTGGAATTGCGCCTGGTACTCTGACCTGTATTTTTAACAGATTTCACAAGAACACCGTTTGCGTCAAATATCAGATAATATGGTGCCTTCCCCGCAGTCATGCTTATTTCCGAATCTACATTATCCCCAACTGCAGCGATGGCGATGTTATTTAAGGTAACAGAAAGGCTCGGTTGAACTTGAAAAAACAGAGCGCCGAAGAATAATAGCAGGCAAAAAGTTTTGATTTTGTTTTTCATTTTTTCACCATTGTAGATATTTTTTCTTTTCAAGTGATTGATATTCAACAATAATTGAGATAGGGTTCATCGGGTTAAAATTCTTTCTCCTGTTCCTACTCTCGCCCCTGCATATTGCTGAGCAAACTGTAAATATTCTCTACCACCGCTAGAATGCATTAGGAGCCTGTTTTTGCGTTGCAAGCCGCAATGTTTTCGTTGGTTGCCAGATGGGACAAAAACGCTCAATTTCCGGGTACCCATATCTTTTGGATGACGTTTTTTGACATAAAAACAAATATAGCGCGGAATCCATTGGCTATACGTTTTCTCGGTGGATCGGGCATAATGATAATGTCTCAGGGTTTCAGCTACCTGAACCATTAATTTGAATTTTTCCTTGTTTTCCATATTACGTATGATAATATCAATTATTGTGGAAAATTCAAACAGATAAGCAATAGATGGACAATTTTTTCCAATTTAAATGACTTGATATCGTAGGGCATGGAGAATTACTGCAGATATAAGATGATATGCTAGACATTTTTCATGTATTACAACTGTTAACCATATGAAACCGAAATGAATATAGAGAATGGTATCATATCAAGCTGGAATGCAGAGAAGGGCTTTGGCTTCATAACCCCAAGATCAGGTGGTAAGCCATTATTTTTCCACATTAATGATTATAGCTATCGCCATAAACGTCCTTTTAAAAATCTAGAGGTGCAATACTCTACTGCTACTGATCAAAAAGGCCGGGTATGTGCAATTGATGTTGCTCCAATAAAAGGACATAAGAATAACAGCAAAGAACTGAAGCAAAAGTTCTTTGCGTTAGTTCTATTCAGTACCTTCTCTTTCGTTTTATTTTACCTCTTTGATTCAAAGCTCATTCCAGTTGAATTAGTCTTCTTATATGCAATCATGAGTGTCGCAGCATTCTTAATGTATGCGAAAGACAAAAATGCTGCTGAATGGGGTAAATGGCGAACCTCTGAAGGGACTTTGCATACATTGTCACTCTTAGGTGGGTGGCCAGGTGCAAAGATTGCCCAGAGTTTTTTGAGGCATAAATCCAAAAAATTATCTTTCCGAATCACGTATTGGATAACAGTAGCAGTTAATTGCGGTGCACTGTATTGGCTTGTTACTCCAAAAGGCAATATGTTGCTGAAAAATATATTAAATAGTATAAACTTTGGCTAACCAGTCGTTCGAGCGGACGCGCTAATGTGCGCTGCTCAACTCCACGTTTGCCGTTCAAGATTATCAATTTGTTATGTACAAAGCACAAACAGAAGGATTTCAAATATGAAGGTAATGGCATTTAATGGCAGTCCAAGAAAAAAGAAATGGAATACCGTCACTTTACTTGAAAATGCTTTAAAAGGAGCTGCTTCAGTTGGTGCAGAAATAGAACTTATTCAGCTTTACGATCTGAACTATTCTGGTTGTATAAGCTGCTTTGCATGCAAGAAAATCAGTAGAAAGAAGGATGGATTCTGTGCTGTGAAGGATGATCTTACTTCGGTACTTGAGCGAATAAGAAGAGCGGATGCTCTCGTCATAGGAACGCCTATATATTTCGGTACCGAAACAGCGGCTACGCGTGCACTATTAGAAAGGCTTTTCTTTCCCTATTATACATACTCAAAAGATAGAAAATCCCTATTTCCAAGAAAAATTCGAACTGCATTAATTTATACCATGAATGTTAATGAAGAATTGCTCGAAACGATGGGGTACGATCGACATTTTTCTACTACAAAAATGAGCCTTGAAACAATTTTCGGTGAATGTGAGGTACTGCTCTCTACAGATACCCTACAATACAAGGACTATGACAAGTACGAACATGAAATATTCGACAAGGAAGAAAAAATCAAGCGCCACAAAGAGGTGTTTCCACTGGATTGCCAACGTGCCTTCGCATTAGGTCGCAGAATAGCATCAGAATAAGAATTGGTTAACCCAAGCACTCACCCACGGTTCTTCTTGAAATTCTCCGTCTGCTCAAAATCTCCGTATACACCTCGTCCCTGTCTTTTGCCGTTTCGATGTCGTTGATCGTATCGATCAGGGCCGAGAGCTTGCTGCCATCGAGGCCGATGCGGGAGAAATAGTTGTCCGGCAGGGCGTACTTGAGCGAGGCATTGCTTTTTTCCACGGCGGTCAGGGCCGAGTCGACCCTGATAACGATATCGCCCTGCTTGGCGTGCTGCTGGATATGGCTCCAGCGGGAGGTCTCCGGCAGGTAGAAGATGTTTTTCCTGGCCATGGGTAATCCTTAAAACCTGACGTAATTGTGCGGGGAGTGGTGGCTGAGCACGGTCTGCGCATTTTCTCCATTGAAATAATGCGATATGATCATTACTCCCCTTCCGCTGCCGAGTCAATGTTATATGGCGGCGTCGGATCATGCACGTTTGCCGCTTGCAATTCATGGCCACAGGATGGAGTTTTTCAGCTTGACAACCGAACCGTTTTCCGACTAATACTACGGGTACATTTCGAGCATATGTTTGTAATAGGACGATGTATTCCCAGTAAAAAAAGCCGAGAGATGAGGAGGATTGAAAAATGCTGAAAAGAAGCGCAGCACATGGACGAATCCTGTTTGCAGCCGTGGTAATAGCACTTGCAAGCCCTGCGGTATCAAAAGCAAAGGATCATCTAGGACATGACTGGTATTGCCCCGATCCGGAAGCACATGCACAATATGAAAAACACCGTAAAATACACATGGAGACCGACGCGGAAATCATTGTCGACATGGTGGATAAAGTCTACAAGGATCCCGCGTTGACCGCAGAACAGAAAAGAGCACACGCTCTGGAGATTCTCAAAAAAGATCCCTCGACACTCAAAGCTGGGAGTGGCGTGGGGGATTAACACTACAGCTTTTTCAGCGATTCCTTAATAAAGGCGGGCAGGTCGGATGGATGGCGACTGCTGACAATGTTGCCGTCTACCACCACTTCGCTGTCGATAAATTCAGCTCCGGCGTTTTTAATATCCTGGATGATCGATTTATAACAGGTAAATTTGCGCCCTTGCAGGACCTGGGCCGTGACCAGCAACTGCCCCGCATGACAGATGGCGAAAACCGGCTTGTTGCTTTTGACAAAATCAGCCGTGAACCGAACCGCATTTTCGTCGACTCGAAGCTTGTCGGGAGAATAGCCTCCCGGAATCAGCAGCGCATCGAAATCGTCGAGAGTGACCTCAGCTACGGCCTTATCAATTTTCACTTCCGTGCCTTCTTTCTTGCCCTTGACCGTCTTCCCGGCTACCAGACCGATATTGATCACTTCGTGGCCTTTTGCCTCAAGGGCCTTGACCGGTTCGGTATATTCCGAATCTTCGAACATATCCGTAAGTATTACAGCGATTTTTTTGGCCATGGTGATATCTCCTTCTGTAAATTTTTTTTGTTGATGCTGCACGAGCCTCCTGTTTCACGATGGAAACGAACCAAAAAGATAAGCGATGCGCTCTTCAATACTCTGTAATTTTTCCTGTTGCGCCTGGTGTTTATCCAAAACATGGATCAGTACCTGATTTCCTTTCAGGGAGATACTGGCGGTGCCGGGCAGCAGGCTTACGGTCCAGACAAAGAAAATTTTTGCCGATTGCCGGGGCAGCTGCAGAGTATATGTAATTACCTTCGGTGCAAGGGGGAGTCGGGGATGAAACGCCCGGCGGGCAACATCCATTCCCGCCAGAAAGGTCTGCACAAGGAAAAAAAGGAGAAATCCAGGCAGTTCTGTCACCCGTATGTTCCACCTGCCGGGCGGTATGCAGTAGAAGCTGACGCCGGTAGTCAGGGCAATAACGCCGAGAGCCGGCAAGATATTGGGCAGCCTGCCCTCGCTCAGTCCCCACCAGAGAACGGTGTACAGAACCAGACGAAACAGCACTGCCCGTAGCTGGTTTGGGGTACGTTTCATAACAGCCCCTCTTGAAAAAGAGTCAGGAGCAAAAAGGCCACCAGCAGACTGACGAAGAGCAGGCCTGCGGTGTGCCAGTGCATGAAACGTCGTTCAAGCCATGTAAATGCATGGGGGGAATTTTCCCCAATACCAAAGAGTTTGAAATACTGTCTCCGGAAAAGCCGGACAAGCAGCTTTTTGAAATATTCAAGACGAAACATGCCCCTCAGGATGAGATGCACGGAGGGTTCAACCGTCTGCCGGGTCTTTTGTCCCAGGTCGAGGTCGGGCAGCGTGCACCTGGCACTGAAAAATCGAAAGGGCAGGGCGGAAAGCAGACCGACGAGCACCGGCCAGGCTGTGGTCCATGGCGCATAACGGGTCATTTTCGCAAGCGGGGTTGCCATTGCCATGCGATCCATGAAATAGGGGGCGATGGTCATCACCGCGGCAAGTACCGGTAAAAGCGCGATCCATGAAAACCACAGGCCAGAGAGCGGTTGTTTCTCTGGCCGGTCTATCGATTCTCGCAACCTGATAAGAAAATGGGCAAGAAGCAGCGCCGTGGCAAAAGCGCTCAGCGTAAAAAGCATTGCCGGATCGACAGACCGGAAAAGAGTGCTCGACACGGCAGCTTGCAGCAGCCCATGTTTAGCAGCAGCGCCGCCGGTCCAGGGGAATCCGGCCAGGGCCAGGATGGGCAGCAGCGCCCCGCCAAGGAGCACCGCTTGGGAGAAGCTGTTTGTGCCGGCGGATGGTGCCGTGCCCGCCACCAGAAAGAGTGTTCCCTTAGCCAGGGCGTGGTTGACAACAAGGACAAGAAGCACCGGCAGCAGTGCCGGCCAGAGTGCCGCATCCCGTAAGCCCATACCCAGGGTAAGGGTCATGAGTCCCATCTGGCTGATACTGGAGTAGGCCAGAATGGTTTTCGGATCGAGCTGAAAAAGACCAAGCAGAGCGCCGTAGAAGAGGGCGATTATGCCAAACCAGGCAAAGACCGTCCCCCATAAAGGAAAATCAACTATCCCTGCCGGAAAGAAATGGAGCCAGCCAAGCAGCCCGGCCTTGATCATGCATCCGCTCAGAACGGCACTGGCCGGACTCGGCGCGGCCGGATGAGCCAGGGGGAGCCAGAAATGCAGGAGAAACGCACCGGCTTTAACGCCAAATCCGATAAAGGCGGCGACGAGGATGGTCCCTCTGTGGGGCGAAGTCTGCAGGGCCGGGGCGATGTCTTCAATACCAATCCCCCGAGCCGAGTGTATGGTAAGAAATATTGCTGTTATCACCGCCGCTTCTCCAATAAGGGCCATGATCAGATAAACGTTGCCGGCCTGAAGCGCCTTTGGCGAGCGGTCATGAATGATCAGTCCGTAAACGGCGAAGGTCATGATGGCGAAAAAGGTGTAAAAGGACGGAATGTCCCTGGCCAGGATCAGGCCGAAATTCCCGCTCATGGTCAGCAGGAAGAAAAAAATAAAGGAAGGAAGACGTGGATTCTTCGCCATATATGCCAGGGTAAACAGCGATGAGACAAACCAGACCAAGGCGGTGGCGAAAAGAAATGTCCGACCGCAGATATCCAGGCTGAATCGCATTCCCAGGAGCACTTTGGGAAATGTAATATCCTCGGCCGCGCCGGGTAGGACGGCAATAAGCGCCGGAAGAGCTGCCGTGGGGAAGAGAAACCGTATCGCTGGTTTTCTCGTTGGCGGCAGGAGCACGAGAAGTCCGATAATTATGGGAAGACAGATACTGAGTGTGTATATCATGGCAGTATCCCCATACCTTGGACGATCTTGTCCGACACGCCCAGGGGACTCCATTGCCATCCGGCCCAGAGACCAGCGGCCAGAGAGAAAAAAGCCGTGGCGAAGACTGGCAGGAGCAGGGTCCATCTGGTCTCCAGAGAGCCGTACGACTGAAGCGGCAGATGAGGATCAGGCTCCTTGAACCAGGCAATATAGACAACAGGCAGGAAATAGGCGGCATTGAGCAGCGTACTTACTACAAGAACCCCCACCACCCAGAATTGTCCGGTCTGTAATCCGCCCAGAGCCAGGTACCATTTGCTGATAAACCCGGCGACGGGCGGCGTGCCCATCATGCCAAAGGCGGCGATGGTGAAAAGGCCCATTGTCAACGGCATCCTGCGACCGATACCATTCAGTTCATCGATCTTGTGCAGGTTGAGGGTTTCTGCCAGATTCCCGGCGCAAAAGAACAGGGTGATCTTCATGATACCCTGATGGATGAGATGCACCAGGCCGCCCATCACCGCCAGGGGGCTGAGCAGGGTTGCGCCCAGGATGATATAAGAGACCTGGCTTACCGTGGAATAGGCCAGCCGTTTTTTTACATCGTTTTGCGTCAAGGCGCGCAGTGATGCATAGAGGATGGTTACGGCCGCGACCAGGGTAAGGGGAAAAAGCACTCCCAGAGAGGCCGCATAATTCTGGCCATAGACGTAGAATATTACCCGAAAAATACCAAAGGCACCGGCCTTGACAACGGCCACGGCGTGGAGCAGAGCGCTGACCGGGGCCGGGGCGACCATGGCGACCGGCAGCCAGCCGTGCAGCGGTACCAGGGCGGTTTTGACCCCGAGACCGAGAATGAGCAGGAAAAAAAGGAATTGAAGAAGCCCCCGGGAGTCCTTGCCGGTCAGCTCGGCCAGGACGCCGCCTGCCTTGAAATCAAAGGGTCCGGCCAGAGTGTAGAGATAGACGATAGCTACAAAAAGTACTGCCCCGCCGGTGACATTGTACCACAGGTAGATGCGTCCGGCGCTGAGGGCCTTTTCCGTGCCCCGGTGCACCACCAGGGGATAGGTGACCAGGGTCAGAAATTCATAAAAGATGAAAAAGGTGATCAGGTTGCCGGCCAGAGCAATACCGGTTGTGGCAGTGACACAGAGGCTGAAAAAGCCGAAAAAGCGACTGCGGTGCGGCGACCCCTCGAGGTAGCCGATCGCATAGATGGTGGTGACGAACCAGAGGGTGCTGGACAGGGCGAGAAAGGCCAGGGAAAGAAAGTCGACCCGCAGAAGAAAATCAAAACCAAGGGCCAGGGTGAAGCGTGTCTCATACTCTTTATCATAGGCCAGAAATCCCCAGGTCATGGCCGAGACGACAAGAATTTTCAGGGTTGCCCCGAGCATGTTCAAAAGAGAACGCTGGGTGGAATGCTTTTCCGAGAGGAAAAAAATCACAATGCCGGTGACCAGGGAAGTGGCCAGCGTAATCAGCGGCAACGCATAGTCCCAGTTCATGGCGATACTCTCCCGCTGACAACCGCAGGCGTTGATACGGTAGGTAATTCCATGTGCAGCAGATCGATTATCTCCGAGGTGGTAAAACCGACGAAGATGGCGCCAAGGGCCAGGGTAAAAGCGCAGATCTCCAGGATACGAGGGACGGGCTGGAGGTGGACTTTTTTTCTGGACGGGGCAAAGGTGTGCCCCAGCATGAGAAAAACGTATCCGGCGGTGAGGAGCCCGCCAATGACCATGATCGGTATCCACCACCATTGTCCGCTGGAGATAACCGCATTAAGCAGCATCCACTTGGCGACAAAGCCGCCGCTGGGCGGCAAGCCCATGAGGCTCACCCCGGCAATGCCTATGGTGAAGACAGTCAGTGGCAGACGTCTTTTTATGTTGCGAAGATTGCTCAGTTTGTCGGTGCCCAGCGCCTGGATGATATTTCCCACGGCGAGAAAAAGAGCGGCCTTGGCGGCTGCATGGGAGATCGCCTGACATATTCCCCCTGTCCATGCCTGCATGTTCCAGGGAGTGGTGGCTTCTCCGGTGGTCTGGGAAATGGTTAACGGAAAGAGAAGAAAAAGATAGCCGATCTGGCTGACCGTGGAGTGGGCCAACAGGAATTTGAGCCGTTTCTGCCGCACCGCCTGGAAGGAACCCCAGAGGATGGCCAGGCCACCCAGCGTTCCCAGGAATTGAGCAGCTGAATAGCTGGTAATATGGGGAAATATGACAAACCAGATTCGTATTACCATGAAGAAAGAGGCTTTGATCACCAGGGCGGAAAGAATCGCACTGACCGGAGCGGGAGCATTCCCGTGGGCGGTCGGCAGCCAGAAATGAAAGGGCAGCAGCGCGGTCTTGATGAGCATGCCGAAGATCATGAGTCCGAAGGCCACAAGCGTTGGCAGGCTGGAGGTAATCCGCAGGCCCAGAGTGTAGATGTCGAGGATGCCGTATTCCGCATAGAGAAATCCCACGCCAAGCAGAAAAACCAGCGAGCCTGTCATGGCCGCCATTAGATAGCGAAGAGCGGCGATCAGAGCTTCGGCCCGTCCCGTAAGGCTGGTCAGTGCGACAGCGGCCAGGCTGATCAACTCCATCAGGATATACATGTTGAAGATATCCGCTGCAAGGAACAGGGCATTTAATCCCCCCCACAGCAGCATCCACAATGGCCAGAAATAGGTATCGATCCGTTGATTTTCAGGGCGGCAGCTGAAATAGGGTCCGGCGTACAGGGTGACGAAGAGGCCGGTGAGAGCTGTAAGGAAAAGAAAGATGATGCTCAGGCCGTCGGCCTGCAGCTGTATGCCGAGGGGACTGGCCCATCCACCGAGCGCATGGTTGAATCTGGTCGCATCGCCGGGAATAAAGGCCAGCAGGAAAACCGCCAGCGATGTACCTGCGGCGGCAGCCGTGCCGATCGCCGCCTTCATCCTGCCATGGACAAGAAAGGTCAGCAGGGCGCCGGAAAAGGGAATGATAACCACGGTAATCATCATGGATCTTATGCCTCCTTTTCCTCCTGCTTTTCTGTCGAAGCACCTTGGTTGCCAAGAGATGTCAAACCGGTTTTTTTTCTGATTTCCCGCGCCAGCGCCAGAGCATAACCGGTGGCGCTGATGGAAACGACGATACCGGTTATGACCATGGCCTGCGGCACGGGATCGGCAAAAACCTCACGGTTACGGTATGCCACGGAGATGAACAGGAGAAAGACACCCGCTCCCATGACGTTGAGACCCATTATCTTGCGCAGAAGATGCCGCCGGCTAAGGAGGCTGTGCAGGCCCATGGCAAAAAGGACTATGGCTGATATGCCGTAGAGCAGGAACGGATCCCCGAAAACAGTGATCATCACTCGCCTCCCCCTTTGTTTGCGAATGTCCGGTCTGTTGCGGCACGGTTCTGCTGCTCCACGGTTAATTTCGTATTGTGTAAAGGCTGGAGGGCAAGCATCAGTCCGGCCAGACCGGCGCCGATAGAGACAGTGGCCGCTGTCTCCAGAAGCAATATCTGCACGGCTCCGTGCACGGGATCATAGGCAAGAAAGACTCCGGTGGCCAGAAAGGACAAGCTGCCAAAAACGAGAAAAGCGAGAAATCCGAGGATGATCAGACTTCGCCATACCCTGTCGGGAAGAATGGTTAAGGAGGGGTAGCCGGCCATCCATAAAAGTATACTGCCGGCGCCAAGGACGACCCCGGCCTGGAAGGCACCTCCCGGCGCAAAAGCGCCACGCCAGAGGAGGTACCCTGAGACTAAAAGAATAAAAGGCGTGATGAGCATGACCATGCTCTCCAGAATGGGAGTGGTCGCTGCCGGAAGAGCCACCGCGCCCAGCCCGGAAGATCGCCGAATGCAAAGGACACCGAAAACGGCGAGCAGGAGGATGCCGAGTTCCAGCCAGGTATCGTAGCCACGAAAATTGAGCAGGACCGCCGTCACCGGATGTTCTGTCCCGCTTGCCGCAAGGGTGGAATTGACCCGTCCCGCCAATCCGTTTCCCGTGCGGGGCAGGGTCCATACGGTCATGAGAAGCAGGGACATCAGGATCAGAACAACTACCAAGGCAGCAATTTTATGGAGTAAAGGCAGCCTGGCAGCCCGCTGCCAGTCGCCTGTCACTTGATACCCAGAGGGGATTTTTATCTTTCTCAGGGCATCGACAAGCATCACCCCGGCGAGACCGGCTCCCACGGCTGCCTCGGCAATGGCGATATCAGGGGCCTCCAGTCGGACCCAGGTCAGAGAAAGGATCAATCCAAAGGTGATAAAGAGAACTATCGCCTGGAAATGGTCGGAAGAGTGGAGAAGCCTCCAGCCAAGGAGAACAAGGGCTATGCACAGCGATAGATCGAGTAGAATTCCCGGGTCACTCATGCCTTTGGAATCCTTCAGGTTGAGGGGTATTTTTGGAGAAGGTGATTATGATCCCTTCCCCGCCTTCTTTTCGTCCTCAAAAAGAGAGTTGCCAATCAGAGAGACGGCGGTGGAACTGGCCAGCATGACCATCAGCCAGATAATGGTCAGCTTGATGATGATCGGCAGCACCATCGAACGAACAGACAACCCCAGAATAATGAATCCCAACCCCAGGTTATCCGCCTTGCTCAAGGCGTGCATGCGACTCATGGCATCGGGAAAGCGAATCATGGCCACTGTTCCGGCCAGAAAAAAAAACCCGCCGATGACGCAGAAAACAACTGAAAATATCTCCTGAATGGTCATCATTCGTTTCGCTCATTTTTTGCTGAAAGCCGCCGCACGAAGGCGATAACAGCCATCACGGAAAGAATGACGAAAACCAGGGCGGTGTCCCTGACTCCCTCCATGTGCAGTGCTTCCGCCAGGAGCAGGCAGATAGCCGTGCCCGCCGTACCAAAGAGCTGGGCGGCGAGCATCCGATCAGACCTGGTGGGGCCGATAAAGACACGGATCAGACCGGCCAGAATGTTGAGAAATAAAAACAAGGCCATGAGCAGGTAAAAGTATTGCACGACTACACGCTCCGGGGTTGTAGTTGACATTAGTACGACTACTATATTCATAATCGATAGGTTTGCATGGATTTTTACCGATGGCGGATTGCCCACCTTGCAGATCTGTCGGGCAAAAACCTGTTGCAGTGTCTAACATGAATGTGTAGTTTTAACGCATGGGCTCAGAGGAAATTCGGGTAAGGCGACCGTCACCTCACCATTACTTTGGCCGGTCGGCTCATCTGTACGCTTACATATCATCCAGGTCGCTATAAATGCAGATACATCCTCGCTGTCCATTGCCCAAAAAATTCACCAGAAGGAGATACACGTGATCTATCAATTTGACACGGTCATCGTCGGCTCCGGAGGCGCCGGACTCTATGCGGCGCTCGAGGCCGGCCAGAAGTCGAAGACGGCGGTGCTCTCCAAACTCTACCCGATTCGCAGCCATACCGGCGCCGCCCAGGGAGGCATCAGTGCAGCGCTCGGTAATGTCGAGGAGGACAAGGCCGAATGGCACGCTTTTGATACCGTCAAGGGCGGCGATTACCTCGTTGACCAGCAGGCAGTGCACATCCTGGCCGAAGAGGCGATTCAGGCGGTCTACGATCTGGAAAACCGCGGCCTGCCGTTCAACCGGACGGAGGATGGCCGCATCGATCAGCGCCGCTTCGGCGGGCATACCCGCAATTTCGGCGAAGGCCCGGTGCGCCGCGCCTGTTACGCCGCCGACCGGACCGGTCATATGATCCTGCAGACCCTCTACCAGCAGTGCATCAAGCACAACGTCGCCTTCTTCGATGAGTACCAGGTCATTGACCTCCTGCTCGACGGCAGTACCTGCAATGGCGTGGTGGTTGTCGAACTGACCACCGGGGAGATCCATACCTTCGTGGCCAAGGCGGTGCTCTTTGCCACCGGCGGCTTCGGCCGGATGTTCAAGATCACCTCCAATGCCTACGCCAGTACCGGCGACGGTCCCGCCGTCTGCGCCAGGCGGGGCATTCCCCTTGAAGACATGGAGTTTTTCCAGTTTCACCCGACCGGCATCATGGGCCTCGGTATTCTGATTACCGAAGCGGTGCGCGGCGAGGGCGGAATCTTGCGTAACCGTGACGGCGAGCGGTTCATGGAGCGCTATTCGCCGACCCTGCTTGATCTCGCCCCACGGGATATCGTTTCCCGCGCCATAATCACCGAGCTTCGCGCCGGCAAGGGCATCCGCGGCGACGGTAAAATCGATGATTATCTGCATCTCGATGCAACCGGTCTCGGCAAGGAGGTACTGCACAGTAAACTGCCCGATATCAGCAGCTTCTGTCAGACCTACCTGGGCATCGATCCGGCCGATTCGCCCATCCCCGTCCTGCCCACCGCCCATTATGCCATGGGCGGTATTCCCACTGATATCCACGGCCGGGTACTCGGGGATGCCCAAGGGACCATCGTCGACGGCCTGTACGCCGCCGGGGAATGTGCCTGTATTTCGGTCCACGGCGCCAACCGCCTCGGCACCAACAGCCTGCTCGACCTGGTGGTCTTCGGCCGCCGCGCCGGCCGGCATATCGCCGACTATGTCAGGCAGGCGGACCTGGTCATGCCGGGTAAGGACGCGGCGGATGAAGCCCGCGCCAGGATCGCCCGCCTCACCGACGGCCGAACCGGGCCGCATGGGGGAGAAATCACCGACGAGATGCAGACGGTCATGATGGAAAAGGTCGGCATTTACCGCAACGAAGCCGACATGCGGGCGGCCATCGGCGAGATCCAGGTGCTTCGCGAGCGCTACCAGCACGTCCGGGTCCAGGATACCGGCAAGAGCTTCAACACCGACCTCTTGGAGCTTATCGAACTGGGCAATATGCTCGATCTCTGTCTGATCACTGCTGCCTCGGGGGTGGCCCGTCAGGAAAGCCGCGGCGCCCATAGCCGCGAGGATTTCCCGGATCGGGATGACGGGGCCTGGCTCAAGCACACCCTGGCCTTCCTGGACCAGGATGCGGTCCGGCTGGACTATAAGGCGGTGGATACGTCCATCTGGCAACCAAAACCTCGCACCTACTAGGCTAAGGAAGTAAAGGAGCGGAAATGAAGATTATTCTCAGAATACAGCGTTTCAACCCGGACATCGATAGGGCACCGCATTTTCAGGAGTATGAGGTGGAGGCGGATCCCAACGAACGGCTGCTCGACGCCCTGATGCGCATCAAACGGTTTCAGGACGGCAGTCTCGGCTTCCGTAAGAGCTGCGCCCACGGCGTCTGCGGTTCGGACGCCATGCGTATCAACGGCCAGGACGGCCTGGCCTGCAAGACCCTGGTGAAAGATGTGGCGACAAAGGAGGGCGAGACGATCACCGTCGAACCGCTGCGCTATCTGCCGGTGCAACGGGATCTCATCGTCGATCAAAAACCATTTTTTACCAAATATCGCTTTATTAAACCCTATCTGATCAATGACGAGGAGGTCGAGGGCAAAGAACGTCTGCAGTCACCGGAGGAGCGGATGGTATTCGATGATACGACCAACTGCATTCTCTGTGCCGCCTGTTATTCTGCGTGTCCGGTGCTCGGGGAAAAGCCCGGCTTTGTCGGCCCGGCGGCCATCGCCCAGGCCTTTCGCTTTATTGCCGATTCCCGCGACCGGGCCAGAGACGAGCGGCTGGAGCTGCTGGATAACAAAACCGGGGTCTGGCCCTGTCAGAACCATTTCAAGTGCACCGAGGCCTGTCCCCGGTCGATTCTCATCACCAAGAGGATCAATCAGACCAAGGAGCTGATCAAGAAACATCGACGGTAAAGGTGCAGTTGGCGGGGGAGCAGTGGGAACGCCGGTACTGTTTCAGTGCGGCGTATCAAATGGGTCGAGCAGCATCTCCTCCCTGTTCGGCTCCTCGGCGTGAACTTCCGGATCACTGTTAATTATCCGGGCGCATGAGTTCCAGCGCAGCACCGCTTCCTGATTTTTCGTGTCGCATTCGGCGATCGCCGTATTGAAGGCGTCCATCGCCTTGACCAGCCACTGATAGGCAACGGGACCGGCTCCCGGCCCGCCCTGCCTGAGATGGAATTTGGCCCGGCGTTCAAAAATAATTCCGGAATAATAGGCCTTGCAATGGGAGGCATCCAGCTTGTCGACGATCGCCCTGGCCTGTTCAAACGAGGGATTGACCCCGAAGGTGGCAAATTTGTCGGTCAGGGCCAGCAGCAGGGTCTTCAACGCCTCCTGGTGGTCCGGCATCACCGCTAAAATATCCAGGCAGATGCTTTCCGCATCACTCGGTTCATTGAGTCTTCGATATTGATGTGCTTTCTCCAGGGCTGTCGGTACCGCTTCAACTGTTATGGTCTTTAATGTCAGCATATGAACCTCCCGCACGGTTTTTTTTGAGAAGAATTCTCTTGATAGGCGACACTACGTTTTAAGGTAATTATCCGGAGCAGGTTTGCAAGCAATGGTGACGGAAATGGGGTGGTGCAATGTCTCTGTGTCGCTAAGCCGTTGTCAGACTCTTTTTGTCCACTGGAAAATTCGCATCGGCGGGATATTGAAAAGCTCCAGGCAAGTCTGTTCCTGCCCCAGGAAAGGCCGGCACAGTGTCGCTACTTGAGTATTCACCTGGTAAGCGACGAAGCGACCGTTTGGCGGAAGCACGGAAGTTATGGCCTCGATAATTTGCGAGCCGGCACTGCGGCTCATGGTAGAAAAGGGGATACCGGAAACTATTGAATGCGGCGGATCGAGGTCGTATATCGAAATAATTTTTTTCAAGTCACAAGCGCTCCCCAGGTGTGCGGTGAGTCGATCGTCTGCAATGGCGCTCACCAAGTTGTTGAAGTTCGGGTTGATTTCGATGCTCAGCAGTCTGGCATCCGGCTGCATCGCCCGCAGCATTGCCTGTGTCACGCCGCCTGTTCCTGGGCCTAATTCGATGATAACATCGGCTATATTTGCCCTGGCTGCCTCGACAATCCTTCGTTCCAGGAAACGAGAACTTGGGATAATCGAGCCGATTTGAAGCGGGTGTTTCAAGAACTCCTGAATGAAAACCAGGCGGCCATTCAGTTGTGAGTTATTTAGTTTGTCTTTTGACATTTGGTTTTACCCGATATTGTAATGGTTTTTGGCCAGGGCGACCGACAAATTTACTCCATTAATTATCCTGTTTGTTCAACTATAAACAACCAGCGCGCACTCGACCGTTGTTTTTGAAAAAATATCGAAGAAAAATTTCCATGTCCTCACTGTCTGGTTCGTTTCCTGGGCCAGTAACTGCCTTATCCGTCCAATTGGACAGCTCGACAGTTCTCAGACGCTTTGGATTACCATAAACGAAGAACATATTGGGTGCTGCGGGTGCCAAAGGATCATCCGCCCCTTCCCTCTGTCGAGGCAATGTTATATGGCGGCATTGAACTGCGCTCGTTTACCACTTTCCTGAGAAAAGGCAAAGGCGTGGGGGATTAATAGGGAGCTTTCCTGGTTTGATAATTGCCAGGCCGTACAGCAGGCTGCAAAACTGCTGCACGGCCGCATTGAAAAAACTGTCAAGAATGCAGATGGGTATTTTTTTATTCTCCTTGCGGAATAGCTGTTGCCTCAAAGCCATATTTTCGAAGAATCTTCTGCCCCTCGGGCGACAGGATAAACATACCAAAACGCCAGCCTTCGGCGGATGCACCTTTGTTGACGAGTAGGCCGTAATCGGCTCCGACGGCAAGCTCTTCGGGGATTTTGACAATTTTCAAATCGGGTACGTCTTTTTGCGCCAGGACTGCATTTGTGCAGTAGGTGAGAAAGACGTCGGCTTTCTTCTCGCTCATAACCCAGCCATACTGGTTGCGTCCTTCAGGAGGCTTGGCACTGTCCGGCCCTCCGGTGAGCTGGAGCGCCTTCCCGGAAAGCTTGGCAAAGCTGTCCTTCTTGGTTTGTTCTGCTCTGTTAAAGAGCTCCCAGGCATAGTCTCCGCTTGGATCCGCCTTAGGCGTCGAGGTTCCCAGGTGGACTTTTTCGTCCAGCAGGGTCTCAAGCAGATTGTCCGTTGTCACTGCGATATCAGGCTGCGCTAGGGCGCACAGCTGGTTACGAGTAAAGAGGGCAACCGGACCTCCCCATCCTTTGGCTGCGAGACTTTCCGGGTGATTCATATTCGCCGAAGCAAAAATATCCGGATTTTCGCCTTCTTCAATGGCTTTTTTCAAAAGGCCGCTGGGGCCAAATTTTGTCGTTACTTTGGTCGTGTAGATTTTTTCGTAGGCAGCCGCTGTTTCGCCAAGGGCTGCTTTTAAGCTGCCGGCGGCATAAAGCTGCAGGGAATTGGCCGATACGCATACAGGCAGCAAAAGGCCGAGGAGAGCAGTAAAAAGTGCGTGTTTATTCCAGTTTCTCATGACATTTTCCTTTGTATTTTCAACATAATTATCTTGGTTACCCATAGGTTTCAAATCACCTAGGAGCCATGGGCGGAGTTAAACACCTCAAAAATGCTTTACCTCGGCTCTGGTCAACGTCGTCCATGCCGGACCATCGACGTGGCTTGAGCGGCTCACGGGGATAACCTGGCGGTGGTTGAGACAGACAGTTTTAACCTTGTCCTCGGCAAAGGTGACCAGGGCATCCTCCGGTAAAATCATCCCTGCCTCATCCACGACCGCATCAACCGCGGCATGAGAACACAGCGATTTATGGCTGGTCGTCTGTCCAGCATTACCAAGGCTCAGCCAGCCGCGAAACCTCCCGTCACTTCCCTGCAGTCGGAGCCCTATGCCGGCGAGTGCACCGATAATACCCTCACCGGTTCCGCCGTGTTCCGACAAGTGCACGCCTGTCCTCTCGGCAAGTACGTAGGCATCCTGCTTGGTGAAAACCGTCTTTTTTGCCTGCAGCCCGAAGTCGATGAGGGTCTGACGATCTAAAGATTCTCTCTCGACAGCAATGCAGAGGCCGGGATCGGATCCTGGAGCGGCAGCTTTTTTGAGAAACTCTTTGGCGAACTGGGTAACATTGGCGAGGTTATGTTCATTTATGACTGCTGGAAAACACATGGAGCTATTGTGTGAGGTGTACGGAATATGCTCATGGACAAACAGCTGGTGTCGGGAAATATTTGCGCACTGCGAGGTCAGGCCTAACTGCTGCAGTTCCTTTGCCATAGCTTCTGCAAGATGTCCGGAACCTGGGCTGTCAAGGTTGTCTGTATCATCGATACTGAGATAAATCTGCACTTTTTATGCTCCTCGTCTTAGACGGAAAATTTTAGGTAAGGCTTCATTGAGATCTGCAATAAACCTTTCAGGAAAGTAAGTGTCAAGAACGAGTAATTGAAAGTCGCCGCTGAGACAAAGAATAACCAAAACAAACCGTAAATAACATCTATTTTCAAATAGTTAGGGGGAAAATAAAGCGCGGGAATTTCTTGCGATCTCCTGCAAGAGGGCCTATTATGTATCACTACCGCGTAGTGATGCGGATTCCTATATTTCTTTTGGAGGCTAACAGAATGGCTGGTCAAATATTTTATCGTGAAAGAACAAGAGCAAAAGAAGGGGCGAGATCTCCCCGCTTCAGAGTTGTCGCCGTGCAGGGGATTGATCTGAAAATTTATGGCAATCACTTTCGGAAGAAAGAATTGGAACAGATCGCCAAAGCAACCGATGCGGAGTTGATCGCTTTGGAACGGGACAAAAATGCCGGGATCAATAAATAGTTAGATTTTTATTTTACCTTCAAGGGGGAGAAACAATGGCCTTGGTGCGGGAAAAGGATGGGAAGAGGTTACATGTAAAAAGCGCTCTGATGGGAGAGAGCCTCGTCAGTAAAGAATTTATTGACCAGCTTGATATCGCCCCGCAGGAAAGACTCTACCCCGATGTCAAAATAATGAAAATCGGCGGCCAGTCTATTTGTGACCGGGGCGTCAAAGCGTTGCCGGCAATTCTGAAAGAGCTGGTCAGAAACAGGGCGGACCATAAGATGCTTTTGACGACCGGAGGTGGCACACGGAGTCGGCATATCTACACCATCGGACTGGAAATGGGCATGCCGACCGGTGTCATTGCCAAGTTTGGCAGCATGGTTTCCGAGCAGAACGCCTTGATGATTGCCACCCTCCTCTCCCCCTGGGGTGGTGTAAAGATTTCTCATGCGGATATCGTGAAGCTGCCGACCTATTTTGCAGAGAAGATTATTCCGGTTATGCACGGCATGCCGCCCTATGACTATTTTGCCATAAAGCCCAAGGTCGGCAGGATACCAATCCACCGTACCGACGTCGGTTTAGTCATTCTGGCGGATTTTATAGGCTCAAAAACCGTAGTTTTCGTAAAAGATGAAAATGGACTGTACACGGATGATCCGAAGAAGAACCCGGATGCGTCTTTTATTGCCGAGATAGGAGCGCAGGATCTTCTCGACCGAGATCAGGATGATCTCGTTATCGAGCGACCTTGTCTGGAGATTATTCAGAACAGTGAGGTGATAGATAAGGTGCAGATAATAAACGGCATGATAGAGGGTAATATTACCAAGGCGCTGAACGGTGAGCACGTCGGTACTTTTATTTACAGGCAATAGGCAGCCTTCTAGGCAACTCTAAAATTACTTCCAGTCGCTCTTCTACGCATCGGCGTTTCAGGAGCGGTCTTAAAGTAATCGGAGTCGTTCAATGATGTATGTCATTTTAATTATCCTTGTGCTTTTTGTCATAGAGGTAGTGCTGGGCTCCTGTATCGATGTGTATAATGCCGAGATTGGTTATGCGGCAAAATGCGACCAGCCAACTCGACTTTCGCCGAAGCATTTTTTCACCCAATTGCTGCCGATCATTCTGCTTTTCGTTATTTTGCCTTTCATACTCCTGTCTGATATTTTTTGAAGAGATAATACATTGCATAAATTCAAGTAGACAGGCTAGATGGAGGCACTGAAACGGGCAAGTTTGCCGGTCCTGAGGTTGTACCGATAGACCTTGAGGAAAAAATGATAGGCGAGAAACAGGTAGAATAAGGCCAGGCCAAGTCCCAGGAGGAGATTATACATGAGCATCGGTCCGGTTGCCACCTGCTCCAGCTGGGCGCGGAGGCTTTCAAAAACATAGGCGGGGGGGAAAAGGTCGGCGACCAGGCCGAGGGAGCGGGGCAGGGTGTCGATCGGATAAAAGACTCCGGAAATAAGGGAGAGGACCATCGGTAACGGCCAGGCCAGCCATTCGGCGGTCGGGCCGAGTCGAAAGATCATCGCGCAGGTAAAAAGCCCCAGGGCCATGCCGAAAATAAACAGGATGGCAATAAAGGGGATCATGCTCAGGCCGATGATAAAAATATTATAGCCAAAGCCGAATCCGGCAATGATGGACATGCCGACAAATCCCATAACCGCAGTGAACAGGCTGCTGGCCACCAGGCCGGTCGTATACTCGGAAACCCTGAGCGGGGAGGCAAAATAGTTTATCAGATTGTTGGACCAGATATCTTCGAGAAAGGCCATCATCATGCCCTGTTGGATACGGGTGAGAAATTCCCACAGGATCAGTGCGCCGAGAATGACGGTGATGAAATTGAAGTTGGCCTTGCCCAGCGTGCCGAGATACTTGGTGATAAACCCCCACTGAATGATGGAGATGGTCAACCAGACGAAATTTCCCGCCAGCCGGGTGGGATTGTTGCCGAGCAGATAGAACTGACGGAGAAAGATCGCATAACTTCGTTTCAGCTTCATGGTTGCTTCCGGCTCAGTGTTTGGTTGACAGAGGTTCCCGGGCAATGGCAATGAACAGTTCTTCCAACGTATTCTGGCCGTTTTCCCCGGGCAGGGTTTTTGGGTCGCCCACCAGCAGGATTTTCCCCCGCGAAAGAAAGAACACCTTGGTGCACATTTTTTCGATCTCGGTCATATTGTGCGAGGTCCAGACCACCGCCGCGCGCGTCTTCGCCGCATAGCTGCGGATTTTTAGCCGGATATCCTCGGCGACGCTGGGGTCAAGCGAGGCGGTAGGCTCATCGAGCAGCAGCAGTTTCGGCGTATTGATCAAGGCCTTGGCCAGGTTAAGCCTGGACATTTCTCCTGAGCTCAGGACTCCCGCCTTGGTGTGTCGGAACTTTTGCAGATCAAATTCTTGCAAAAGTGCTTCTATTTTTTTCGGCAGGTTGGCAACCGCATAGAGCAGGCCGAATATTTTCAGGTTCTGCAGGACGGTTAAGTTGGGGGGAATCTGGGTATACACCGCCGAGAAGTTGATGTCGCCGGCGATGGCATCGGCATGCTCGGCCATGGATCTACCCATGATTTCTATCGTGCCGCTGCTCGGTTCGAGAATGCCGAGGATCATCGAGATGGTGGTTGTCTTGCCGGCGCCGTTCGGCCCGAGCAGGCCGACGATCTCGCCCGCCTCGACGGCCAGGGAGATATCGTGCACGGCGGCAATGTTCTGGTAATTTTTAGACAGATGTTTGACGCTGAGGATATTGCCCACGGTGCTGGATCCTTTTTCTTGATGCTGCATGGAACGGGGAGAACAAAACAAGGAGACGGCCACGGCTGCGGCGGTCTCCTTGGAGGCTGTCCGGGAATGCTCTTTCCCTGTTACCCCGCCGCCTGCTCCAGGGCCACGGCGACGGACACCGAGGCCCCGACCATCGGATTGTTGCCCATGCCGATCAGCCCCATCATCTCCACATGGGCGGGGACGGAGGACGAGCCGGCGAACTGGGCGTCCGAGTGCATGCGGCCCATGGTGTCGGTCATGCCGTAGGAGGCAGGGCCCGCGCCCATGTTGTCCGGGTGCAGGGTCCGGCCGGTGCCGCCGCCGGAGGCTACCGAGAAATATTTCTTGCCCTGCTGCTGGCATTCTTTCTTGTAGGTCCCGGCCACCGGATGCTGGAAGCGGGTGGGGTTGGTCGAATTGCCGGTGATGGACACGTCGACGCCTTCCAGATGGTTGATGGCCACACCTTCACGGACATCGTCCGAGCCAAAACAGCGCACCTTGCCGCGTTCCCCCTCGGAATATTGGGTCTCGGCGACAACATGCAGTTCCCCGGTGGCATAATCAAACCTGGTCTGCACATAGGTGAAGCCGTTGATCCGCGAGATAATTTTGGCGGCGTCCTTGCCCAGACCATTGAGAATGACCCGCAACGGGGTTTCACGCACCCGGTTGGCCGATCGGGCGATGCCGATGGCGCCTTCCGCCGCGGCAAACGACTCATGACCGGCGAGAAAGGCAAAACATTTCGTCTCTTCTCGTAAGAGCATGGCGGCAAGGTTGCCGTGGCCGATGCCGACCTTGCGGTCGTCGGCGACGGAGCCGGGAATGCAGAACGCCTGCAGGCCTTCACCGAGGGTTGCGGCAATCTCCGAAGCCTTGGTCAGGCCTTTTTTAATGGCGATGGCCGCGCCGAGGGTGTAGGCCCAGACCGCATTTTCAAAGCAGATCGGCTGGATGCCCCGGACGATTTTGCCGACGTCTACGCCATAGGTCTGGCAGATCTCTTTCGCTTCTTCGAGAGATTTCATGCCGTATTTTTCCAGGACAGGAATAATCTGGTTGATCCGCCTGTCATAACTTTCAAACAGTGCCATGGTATTCTCCTTATTCCTTGCGTGGATCGATGGTTTTGACAGCATCGGCAAATCTGCCGTAGGTCCCGGATGCATCCTGTAATGCCTGGTCGGCGCTGACGCCTTTTTTGATGGCGGCCATCATTTTGCCAAGACTGACGAAGGCATAGCCGATAATCTCATCGTTTTTATCAAGGGCGATTTTCGTCACGTAGCCTTCGGCCATTTCCAGATATCGCGGGCCCTTGGCGCTGGTGCCGTACATGGTGCCGCACACCGAGCGTAAGCCCTTGCCGAGATCTTCCAGGCCCGCGCCGATGGGCAGGCCGCCTTCAGAAAAGGCGGACTGGCTGCGGCCATAGACTATCTGCAGGAACAATTCGCGCATCGCCACGTTGATGGCGTCGCAGACCAGGTCGGTGTTCAAGGCCTCGAGGATGGTCTTGCCCGGCAGAATCTCCGAGGCCATGGCCGCCGAATGGGTCATGCCGGTACAGCCGATGGTCTCGACCAGAGCCTCCTCGATGATGCCTTTTTTCACATTGAGGGTCAGTTTACAGGCGCCTTGCTGCGGTGCGCACCAGCCGACACCGTGGGTAAGTCCGTTGATATCACTGACTTCTCTGGCCTGAGTCCATGCGCCTTCCTGCGGAATAGGGGCCGGACCGTGATTCGTCCCCTGGGCCACGCGGCACATTTCCTTAACTTCAGAAGAGTAGAGCATTCGTTTCTCCTTGGGAAATTGTAGTTATTTAATACTTCTGGAAGTAAAGAAGGTCAGGCGGGGAGCCGACCGCCATGCGGCGGCTGCTCGACACGTCCCCCTCTCTGGTCGACGTATTATAGTAGGATCGTAACAAATTACAAGAGCTGGAACTGACGGGACGGTTAATGGTTCTCCATCTCCAGATGGGGAATCGGTGAGATTCCGTGGATTATACCGTTTCGCCCCCGAGCGCCCGGTACAAGGTGACAAGATTGTTCAGCCGACCCTCTCGAATCGATAACGGTGGACGTGCGCGGCTGATCAGCACCACCCATCGGAACCTGGAAGAATTGGTCAATGCCCAGCAGTTCCGCGAGGATTTATGGTTTCGCATCAATGTCTTCCCCACCATCATTCCACCGTTGCGCCAGCGAATCGACGATATCCCGGCCCTTGTGCATTAGATTATCGAGCAAAAATCAAAGGAGTTGAAGATCCGCAATGTTCCGGGATTGGCCTGGGATGCGTTGGAGCGGCTGCAGGCCTATCATTGGCCGGGTAATGTGCGATAGCTGGAGAACCTTGTTGAGCGAGCATTGATTCTCAGCCAGCGAACGGAGAGTGACAACCTGTTACGCTTCAACCCGCTTTCAACAAGGCAGGAAAACGGAAAAAATCAAACTCTCGTCGAGAGCGCCGATACCATTTTGCCGCTGGATAAGGTGATCGTAGCACACATCCGGCGGTGTTTGGACAGTTCGGCAGGCAGGATCGAAGGAAAAAATGGGGCGGCAAAAAAACTTGGCCTTCACCCCAGTACCTTGCGGGCACGGATGAGAAAATATGGGATCCCGCATGGGAAGAAAAGGGGGGAGCATCCTGCACAGCACAGGGACTGAACTGAGTCCCTGTGCTGTGCGGGTCCTAACAAGAGCCCTGGCCTATTGATGATATTCTCAGGTTACAGCTCAGTGATGCTGTCAAACAGCGACCGATCGGCCTCGATCTTGTTGCGGTTGCCGATAATCGACCGGTAACTCTTCGGCATCATCTCGGCAAAGGCCGGAGCGAAGCTGCGCAGGTCGGCGGAGGTGGTCGAGATGATTTCTGTGAGCCGCTGTTGCTTGTATTCCGCGTCGATACCGTTCAAATAGTCGTTTCGGGCCGATGCGCCTCTGGCGGCGGCACTGCGCAGGGGATCGAAGTTGCCGTAGGTGCCGATAATGAGCTGTTCCATGACTTTGGCCGGTAGATCAAGTCCGGCGACAACCTCCGGGACACTGCTGTAGGCGTCATAGGTTCTCTGGACCTGCGGGTCGCGATAACTGACAAAGGCCAGATTGCCGCTGATCTGACCAAATTGAATGAAACAGCCGTAGGCGCCACCTAACTGCCGCACGGTATTCCACAGATAATCCCGAGACAGATAGGTCTTCAGCACTTCGAAGTGGCCGTTGTAGCCCCTGCCGCCCGGCAGCAGGTTGCCGCCCTGGACGACGAAGACCACCTCGGCCGCGGTGATGTACGCCTCGTGGTCGGCCAGCTGCAGCTCCGGCAGCGCATGGCTTTTGACCGGGGTGTCGGCCAGGCTGTCGGTGAGACAGCTGCCTATCCTGGACAGGTGGCCCAGTTCCTGACTGTCCGCCGTCACGGCCAGCAGCAGGTTCTGTTTATTAAACAACAGGGTGGACATCTGCGCCAGAGCCGCCAGGAATTGTTCTTCCCTGCGGTCATAATTGAGGGCCAGATCCTTGGTGGCCAGGTACGAGGTCACACCATTGAACATTTCATTATATCGCCCGCCGAGACTTAAATGGGCAAAGACGCGGGTGGCTGGGAGACTGTAGCCCTCACTCTGCACGGCATGTTCCGCCCAGGCAAACTCGCGGCCGACTATTTCACGGATCCTGGCCCGGTCGGCAAACGATACCGAGGAGAAGATTTCCGCCAGCAATTGCAGGGCGCGCTCGAGGTAGTCGGGTAGACATTTCAGGTGCAGCCAGAACATCGGCCGGGTGGTCTCCGGATCCTGCCTCCTGGTGTAGCTGGTCAGAGAATGGGAGAAGGAGCCGGTGCAGGTGGCTATTTCCTTGGCAAACTGCTGGTAGTTGAGCCTCTTGGTGCCGATTTCCGTGACGATGGTGCCGAAGAGGTCAAGCCAGGGCAGCAGGTCCGGGGGCAGACAGGAGATATCAAAACCGACATCGATATAGGAAATGTGATTGGTGATCAGTTCGCTGACCAGCACCTCGCGGCCAAACATCTCGGTCGGCACCACCGCGTGAAAATCGACCTCCGTCGACAGGTCGGACAGGTCCAGCTGCGGCAGCAGGGACAGCGTTTCAAGGCTGTTCGGCTGCTGTTGTTCCTGCATCAGTTCCCTGGTGCGCTCGATGCGTTTTTGCCTCTCCTCGTCGGACACCGACTTGTCATAGTCGGCCAGCCGCTGCTGTTCCTCGGCCTGACTCTTCTGCTGTTTGGTGGGGTCGGGAACCAGGGTGACGGTGACCGTTGACCGATTGTCGAGGAGGAATTTTTTGATCAATTCTTCAAAATAGCCGTCGTTGAGTGCCTTGTGGCGGAGCGTCTGGATGAGTTCTTCGCTCATCAGATGGGCGATGGGGTCGCCGGCATATTTCAGCCCGGTCATCGCTTTGCTGATAAGATCAAGGCCGCGCTGGGCCTTGCTCGCCTCCTCGCGGAAATTGAATTCGAACTTGTTCAGCTCACTGAGGACCAGATCCCGGTCGAGACCCTCGGTAACCATCTGCAGCAGCGAACTCCGGTACAATTCAAGGAAACTGTCGCGGTGCTCCGCTTCGCTGCCGACCACATAGGTGACCATCAGGGTGCGGTACGAGGAGGTGGACAGGTAGAAGCCGCCGAAATCCTTGCACAGGCCGCTGGAGACTATGGCGTTCTTCAGGGGAGAGCCGTCGGAGTTGAAGAGGATGTTGGCGATGATCTGAAACGCACTGTTTTCCTCGCGGTTGGCGACTGTAGAGACGTTGGTGCCGACAGCGAGAAAGGTCTTGCCGGAAATATCGCTTGAGTCGACTGCGTAACTGTCGGTGATGAACACCGGCTCGGTCGGCAGGGTTCCCTGTTCGATGACGGCCTGGGGCACGGGCTGCTTGAAGGCCGAAAAAAATCGCTGCTGGAGAAAGGCCAGCTCATCTTCCAGCGGGGCGTCACCGTAGACGAAAAAGAAGCCGTTGGACGGATGGTAATGGTTTTTGTGGAAGTCGCAGAACTGTTCATAGGTCAGATCAGGGATATTTTTCGGATCGCCGCCGGATTCGTGGGCATAGGTGGAGCCGGGCATCAGGCCGGCAAAGATGTGGTGGAATATAAAGCGAATCGGGTCGGAAAAGGCGCCTTTCATCTCGTTGTAGACCACGCCCTGAAACTTCAACGGTTGATCCGGGCCTTCCTGGTGATAATGCCAGCCTTCCTGCTCGAATGTCGAGCGGGCGAGCAGTGGATTAAAAACCACGTCGCAATAGACGTCCATGATGTTGAAATATTCTTTCAGGTTCCTGGTGGCAAAGGGATAATAGGTGATGTCGGCACCGGTCATGGCGTTGAGAAAGGTGGTCAGACCGCCCTTGTTGATCTCGCCGAAGACATCCTTGACCGGATATTTTTTTGAGCCCATCAGCACCGAATGCTCGAGAATATGGGCAACCCCGGTTGAATCGGTGGGGATGGTATTGAAGGCGGCGGAAAAGGTTTTATTGGTGTCGCTGTTTTTGATGGCCAGGAGCGGACATTTCAGCAATTCGTGTTCAAATACATAGACATCCGAATCGATTTCCTGGATAAACGTGTGGGTCTTGAGGGTAAAACCGGAATAGGTGGAGCCTGGTGTGAATATCATTATAAATCCTTATGCTTAAAGTGAGCGACGCCATCAAAATTGTTTTTCCGAGTCGAGTAGCAGGGTGACCGGGCCTTCATTGACCAGCTCGACGTCCATGGCGGCCTGAAAGATGCCGCTGGCAACCTTGACCTGTTTATTTTTTATCTCTGCAATAAATCGGTGGTACAGCGGCTCGGCAATCTCCGGGGGAGCCGCCGAGGAAAATCCCGGTCTTCGCCCCTTGCGACAATCACCGTACAGGGTGAATTGGGAAATGATAAGCATTGCCCCATCAATTTCCGCAAGGGAAAGGTTCATTTTTCCCTGCGCATCGTCAAATATTCGCAGATTGACGACTTTTTCCGCCAGCCATTGCAGGTCGGTCAGCGTGTCGTTGCCGTGGATGCCGAGTAAAACCACCATGCCCCGGCCAATTTCACCATGGATTGACCCGTCTATGGTCACCGACGCCCGGCGTACTCTCTGAATTACCGCCCGCATGTAGTCTCCCCGTCGTGCATGGATGATATTCCGCCTGCCGTTCCTGTGGTAATGGTAAGAAATCATTTCATATTGACTAAGTCAAATGGTATACTCATTTGCAACAGGTATTTAAAGTCGGTTCTTTGCCAGATTGGATTTTATGCAGGAAAACAGATGATAAAATTGCTCCAGAATCTCATCGATCAGATGTCCATGGAACTTCCCGGCATACTCGCTGCCGCCGTCGTGACCGTTGAAGACGGCATGTCCATTGCCGAAGTGAGCCGGAGAGAGGATGTCGAACCGGCCGTCGCCGCCGCCTATCTGGCGTCAATTGTCAAGTCGAACGCCAAGGCCATCAACCTGCTGGCCGACGACGAGGTCGTGGAGGATATTCTTATCACCACCCTCCACTATCATTTTATCATCAGGCACACTGACAACCAGCCGTTTTTTATCTTTGTCATGACGACAAAAGAGGAATGGCTAGGCAAGGCGCGGCTGCTCATCAAAAAATATGAGGCGCAGTTTGCCGGCTTTGCCAGTTACTTTCAGAAGAACTACCAATAAATATAACGAGGAGCTTGTCCGTATTGTCACAGCGATGCCAGTTCCTGGATTTTGGTCGAATATTTTTTGATACTGATCCTGATCCAGCCGAGATTGGTCTCCTGGTCGGCGACGATGACCAGAAAGGCGTTCTCGCCGACGGGAGCGAACATCACCGGCCCGTTTTCAAATTCAAACATGGTCATGCGCAGATATCCCTGACCAAGTTGCCTGCCGAGGAATTCAGCCGACCCTAACCCGGAAGAGGCAATGGCGGCGACCATTTCCGCGTCAATGCCTGCCCGGGCCAGGCTATCGAGTAAAAATCCATCCCGACCGACCAGGCAGGCAGTATGCACGCCTTCAATGTTGGTAAATTCGGCTAAAATAGTCTGAATTTCCGTCATGGCATATTTCTTGGTGAGCATTTCGGGTATATTTTCCAAGAGAACGCTCAGGTTCTTATCGGCTTCCCGCGCTGATTGTGTCGGCTGCGGTTGCTCGTTGTCCGAGCACTGGGCAACTGGATCGGCCGCCGACCGGGCGTTGTCCATAAGGATGCTTTGCAGGGCGGAATTTTCGTCGTTTTGCACCGCCGCTTCAAAGAGCAGAGCATCAATACTTTTGCGGATACTGACGATGGGCGGCTGCATGCCGCGTATGTTTTGCAGGGAACCGCCATTAAAGCCGAGGATTGTAAAAAAAGCGTCTTCCCCGATCTGCTGCCGGTACATGGCATGGACTACCGCGCCATCCTTGAAGAAAATCATGCCCTCCTGTTCTCCGGATGTCACCTTCAGCGCCGCGGTTGCCCGGGAAAGTGCGTTGAACTTGACGATATCGATCAAATCAACCCCGTCGACAGTACCCTGGAAACCGTCATTTACCTTGAGCGCCTCTTCTGCGGATTTGGCGGCGAGAATTTCAACATCCTTCATGTCTTTGTTGAGATTTCTCTGGAGCATCCAGAGCATATCCTCTTCATCATCTACTACCAGCACTCTTGTCATAGTTGCACCATTTTTCTGTAGTGTCGGAGCCGATTTTTGCTCGGTAGGCTCGCCCTGACGTCGATGTGGCACTGTTCCTTGATGGCATCGATGGCATTCAAAAAAAGATTGAGAAAAACCTGTTGCAGCTGGTGCGGATCAACAATGCTTTTCGGCAAGTCGCTGTCTATCTCTTCATGGAGCGTGATATGATTTTTGATCAGTCGGTTGTTGTTGCGTGATCATTGATACATGCGAATAGATGTTGAGTTTACTCTTCATGAATGGCGGCAGCAGGCTTTGTTGTGGCAGCAACAACTACATACTACATTGATTTTTATTGAAAAAACAAGAAAACAATTGTTCACGCCGAAAATTGCCATTTTGGTCATGTGGAAAAATCGGCAGAATGTTGAAACCTCGTCGAACGGACGAAATGAACAGGGAAATCGAAGTCAGGTGTCGGTAAGGTGTCGGTATTGGTTCTTTTTGGTTATTATTGAGTAATAAAACGTCTAATGATGGATTAAATCCGTGGTTTTGAGTAATGCATTGCACAGTATTTATGTCTTCCCAAGGAGTAGAAAAAGCCCCATGAGCATGATCCACAACGAGAAATTTCTTACGACCAGAGAAGTCGCCCAGCTGCTTCATGTCAACGACAAGATGATCTATGCACTGGTCAACGACAAAGGACTGCCCGCGACGAAAATTACCGGCAAATGGCTTTTTCCGAGAAGACTTGTCGAGGACTGGCTGGAGACGAATATTCTCAACTATCGTAAACCGGGATTGAGCGGTTCTTCGGACGAGGGAATCCTGCTGCTGGCCGGCAGTGATGATCTGCTCTTCCAGAAAACCCTGTCGCTTTTCCATGCAAAATTTCCCGCGACGGTCGGATTTTTTGCCAATCTCGGCAGCATGGGCGGTTTGAAAAGCCTCAGGCGGGGCATCTGCCACATAGGCGTCTGCCACCTGCTGCAGGATGACAATGAAGAATACAATTTTGATTTCGCCAATCAGGAACTCGATAAGGCACCGGTCTTTGTCAATTTCAGCCTTCGCCGGCAGGGGCTTTTGGTAAAGAAAGGCAATCCGAAGGGAATCACCGGCATAGCTGATCTGTCCAGAAAAGATGTCACGCTGGTCAATCGTCCGCTGGGCACGGGAACGCGGCTGCTTCTTGACTATGAAATTGCTAAATCGGACATCTCTTCTGGGCAGATTTCCGGCTACCACCACGAGGTTTCCCGGCATCTCGATGCAGGTCTGGAAGTCTTTGCCGGCCGCGCCGATGTCGCCCCGGCCATTCAAGCCGTTGCCGGTCTGCTCGGGCTTGATTTTATTCCCCTGCGCTGGGAACGGTTTGATCTGCTTATCTTGCGGGAACGTTTTTTTGAACGGGCAATTCAGAATTTCATCGGCCTGCTCCATGAGGAGTCCTTTAGGCAGCTGGCCGGTACGTATGAAGGCTATGATGTATCACTGTGTGGGAAAATGCTTTTTCCCGATAATTTTACAATTGAGGAATAAGGTATGAAGAAAAAGGTAATCACCTGGTTGGGAATTTTCTGTTTGATCGCCTGTTTTGCCGGCAATGCATCCTCTGAAGAGAAGGTCCTGAAGATGTCGACGACAACCAGCACGGAGTCGTCCGGTCTGCTTGATGTGCTTCTTCCGGAATTTAAAAAAGATACCGGTATAGAGGTAAAGGTCATTGCCAAAGGAACGGGAGCGGCAATAAGAGATGGTGTGGACGGTAATGTGGATGTAATCTTTGTTCACGCTAGGGTACCGGAAGATAAGTTTGTCGCCGATGGTTTTGGCACAAAACGCTATGCGGTTATGCACAATGACTTTGTTATTATCGGGCCTGATGCCGACCCAGCGGGGATTAAGGGGATGTCGGACGCCGGTAAGGCTCTTGGAAAGATTGCCGCGGTAAAGGCAATATTTGTCTCCCGCGGTGATGATAGCGGCACGCATACCAAAGAGCAGGCGCTTTGGGTGGAATCCGGTGTTGCTCTTGCCAAGCAGAGTCAAAAAATTATCAGTAAAGGAAAAGAGAAGGAAATCAGCTTCAGCGTCCCGGCAGAGGGCGGCGACTGGTATATGTCCATTGGCCAGGGCATGGGCAAGACCATTACTTTCGCAGAAGAAAAACAAGGCTATACCATGACCGATCGCGGTACCTATATCAAATATAAATATGGCAAAACTCCGGCGGTTGAGCTTGAGATCCTCTGCGAAGGCGGTGAAGCGCTGGCCAATCCGTACGGCATTATCCCGGTAAATCCGGCGAAACATCCCCACGTGCAAAACGACCTGGCCATGCAGTTTGTCAATTGGATTATTTCCGAGAAGGGACAAAAACTGATTGGCGGCTATCAGCTTGAAGGGAAACAACTTTTCTTTCCGGATGCCTTATAAGTTAGTCGTGTGATTTTCTTTTAATTCGTACCCTGGGGAGGCTATGTTGACAACGCCTCCCTTTTTATTTACCATGGCGCCTTATATTGAAGGGATATCGCAGTGAAGGTGCCTCGTTTTTCTTTGTTGTTTCGATTATTTTCATGTTCTTGGAGTAGAGTTATCGGATGGATTTGTTATTTGACAGTGTCCGGTCGGCGTTCCTGCTGTTCATGTCCTTTGATGCCGAACTTATTGAAATCGTATTGGTTTCACTGAATGTCAGTTTCTCGGCGACCCTGATAGCGTCGATTCTAGGTATTCCGGGCGGTTTTGTTATCGCCTATGGCACTTTTCCCGGTAAGCGGCTGGTGTTAACCTGTTTAAACACCTTGCTGGCCCTGCCCACCGTGGTTATCGGCCTGCTGGTCTATTCCTTTATCTCCCGGCGCGGCATTCTCGGCCCCCTCGATCTTCTCTATACCCAGAAGGCGATCATTATCGGGCAGATTATTCTCATTGTGCCGGTCATCATGACCCTGACCATTGCCGCCATCAGCCGGATCGATAAGCGCTACCGGATGACCGCCCTGACCCTTGGCGCGAACCGCAGCCAGATGGCGTTGGTCATCCTTAAAGAGGCGCGCTATGGTATCTTCGCCGCAGTCATCGCCGCCTTCGGTCGAGTTATCGCCGAGGTGGGCATAAGTATGATGCTCGGCGGCAACGCCAAGGGGTTCACCAGAACCATGACCACAGCCATGGCCCTGGAGTATGACAAGGGTGAATTCGTTCTCGCCGTGGCCCTCGGCATCACCCTGATGACCTTTGCCTTTGCCATCAATATGCTCTTTCACCTCTTGCAGGGCAGGACCGGACACGATGCTGTATAAACTGGAAAAACTGCAACGATGTCACGGCAGCCGGACTATCTTGAACATCGATGCCCTGGAGATCAGCCCGCATCGGATCTACACCTTGATCGGACCGAACGGTGCCGGAAAAACCAGTCTGTTGAAGATCCTCGCCTTTCTGGATAAGCCGACGAGTGGCAGGGTGCATTTTCTGGACAGGCCGGTGTCGTTTGACGAAAAGCAGCTCTACGCCTTGCGCCGTCAGGTGGTGCTGCTTGATCAGAACCCGATCATGTTTACCGGTTCGGTGTGGAAAAATGTCGAATTCGGCCTGAAGGTGCGCAAGGTCGACGCTAAGACCCGCCGGCAGCGCATCGAGGAGGCCCTCGAGCTGGTTGGTATGGAAAACTTTTTCGATTATGACGCCCGAGGGTTGTCCGGAGGTGAGACGAAGCGGGTCGCCCTGGCCAGGGCCCTGGTTTTACAACCGGAGGTGTTGCTCTGCGACGAGCCGACCGCCAATGTCGATAATGAGAATCAGGAAATTATTCTTAATATTATCGAGAGAATCAACAAGGAACGGCAGGGGTCGATCATTTTTTCAACCCACTATCTCTCCCAGGGGCAGCGGCTCGCCGACCATACGCTGCTGCTGCAGAACGGTACCCTGTCGGATATCGCCAGCGATAATATCTACCGGGTAAACGTTATTGATGCGTCGGAGGAAGGATGTCTCTGTCAGCTTACCGGGCAGCTTTTCTTGCGGCTTCCGGCACATACCTGCCCTGCTGAGACCAAGGTCGCCAAGATCCATATCGATCCGGACCGTATCGTTTTCAACCCGAAAACCACCAACCCCGCCGAAGGAAATCTTTTGAGCGGCCATATCACCGATCTTGCCCAGGACAGCGGCCGGATACGTGTTGTCATTGATGTCGGCGTAAAGCTGACGGCAGTGCTTTCCATGGAGCAGTATCGCCTGGAAAAACCGGCCATAGGTGATAAAATGTCGATTTTTATTCCCCACGACGCCACCCATTTTACCCGAATAGATCTGGCGAGGTAACGCAGAGCTTCTTCTATTATTTTTTGTCTTGATATTGTCTTGAATAACAAGTTAAATGAAACTGATACGAAAAGGCCGATTTTCAGCACATGGTCGAGTCGACAGTTAATATCAAAGAACAAAATCTCCACTCTCCCTAAGAAGCAGCTTCTCATTCTCATCTTACAGGAGGTTCAATGGACGCCGCAGAAAAAACCACGCCCGCCAACAAAAGGTATTCGCTTATTGCAGAGATTGATCCGCCCAAGGGGGTGAATCTGGACACTTTCCTCACTACAGCTTTGCAGGTAAGGGGGCGCGTCGATGGTGTCCGGGTGACTGACTGTGAACACGCGATCATGCGCATGTCACCCATCGCTCCCTGCCTGGCGCTCAAGGAAAAAGGCCTTGAACCGGAAATGATCATTACCGGCCGGGACAGAAACCGGATCTCGTTTCAGGCCGAACTCCTTTCCGCTGCGGCACTGGGTATTAAAAATATCGTCATCAAGGAAGGCCATGATCCGGCGGAAGGCGATCAGCCGGTGGCCAGGACCAGCGGCGATCTCGATCTGGTCTCCATGCTGCAGTGCGTCGCCGCCCTGAATAACGGCAAGGATCTGGCCGGTGAAACCCTGGACGGGGCCACCGACTTTCATTTAGGTGTGGCGATCGAGTTGTCCGACGATGTGAATTTTAACCGGGAACGGGCGGAGTTTTTCAAACAGCTTGGCCAGTACGGTGTGCAGTCGGTGACCCTGGGACCGACCTATGACCTGAATATTGTCGAACAGTTCCTGCCTTTTGCCGAGGAGACCGGCATCAAGCTTTTTTCCTCGGTGATGTTTTTGAAATCGGTGACAATGGTGCGTTACCTCAATAACCTGCCGGGAGTACCGTCGATTCCTCAGGAATTTTTGAAAAAGATGATGGAGGCTCCGGTGAAAAAAGATGCCGGAATGCAGGTTGCCGCTGATCTTATGAGGGATCTGGCCCCTCTTGGCGACGGAGTTGTTTTACATGCCATGGGGTGGAGGGACAGGTTACCTGAATTTCTGGATTTAATCGGTCGCTAGGACGCCGTGAAGAGCGTAGCCGTTCTCTCAACAGCAAACCGGGAAGCAGATGCCCTGATCGAAGATCTGGGTCCGTATCACTATCTGCATACCATCCTCGAAGAAACGCCCAACGGCGTGATCGTTGTCGGGCCGGACCATACCGTCATCCATGCCAATCCGGCAGCGAGCAGATTTCTCGGTGTTCCGTACGGCAGGATCGACGGCGCGAGTTTGCAGGAAATCCTCGGAGAACACAACAGTGAGCTCTTTCTCCTCATACGAGACCATTTTGAACAGCGGGGCGGCAAGGTCGGCAGCAAGATACGCTATGAAGTAGAATTTACCCGGGAAAACGAATGGTGCATCCTAAGTGCCGTGGTTGTTTTTCCTCCAGCCGCAACGGAATATTACCTTCTTTATCTTATCGATATCACCGAACAAAAAAATCTTGAAGGCGAGCTCAGGCGCAGCAACGCCTTTTTCCACAATCTCATTGATAGTTCCGTCGATGGTATTATTGCCTCGGATATGAAGGGGAAGATCGTCCTGTTTAACCAGGAGGCCCAGTCGCTGCTCGGCTATAATCAAGAGGACATTCAGTCGCTGCATGTCACCCAGCTGTACAATGAGGGGGTGGCCTACGAACTGATTAAAAGAATGCGCAGCGATCATTTCGGCGGCAAAGGGAAATTGCTGCGCCATGAACTGATTGTCAAGCACAAGGATGGTCACGATATCCCGGTCAGTTTTTCCGGCGGAATCATTTACGACCGTGACAAGGAGATTGCCACTTTTGGCCTGTTCACCGATCTTCGAGCGATGCAGCGGATTGAAGAAGACCTCGAACAGACCCACCGTATGCTCATGCAGTCGGAAAAAATGGCCGGCCTTGGCCGTCTCGCCGCCGGAGTGGCCCACGAAATCAACAATCCGATGTCCGGGATCATGCTCTATGCCAATCTGGTACAGGAGGATCTGGGCGCGGATCATCCGCTGGCCAGCGACCTGCAGACCATTGTCAATGAGGCGGAGAGGTGCAAGGTCATCGTCGCCGACCTGTTGGAATTTTCCCATCAGACCACCTATGAGATGGAGCTGGTCAACCTCAATGATGTCATCAATAAAACCCTGACCGTTCTGCAGCATCAGCCGCTTTTCCAAAATATCACTATCATCCGCGAGCTGACCCCCGAGCTGCCGCCGATCTACGGTAATGCCATCAGGCTGAATCAGGTGGTCATGAACATCGTTGTCAACGCCGTTCAGGCCATGGAAGGCAAGGGGCAGCTGCGTATTACCAGCAGGACCAGAGCCAACAAGGATATCAACGAAATTCTCATCGAGGATTCCGGTCCCGGAATCGACAACGGCCTTCTCGAAAAAATCTTCGATCCCTTTTTTACCACAAAGGCAGCAGGCGAAGGGACCGGGCTTGGTTTGTCGGTTTCCTATGCGATAGTCAAGGAACACAAAGGGTCAATCAGGGTAACTTCCTCGCCTGAGACGGGAACCACCTTCACCCTCAGGTTTCCGGTTGTCATGGAAACTATGACTGGAGAGAACCATGGATAAAAACTGTATTTCCCCCGATGAACGGAGTGAAAAATTCCTCGATAAACTGAAATCACGGGATATCGATGTGCAGGCCTGCTATCAGTGCGGCCGCTGCTCTTCCGGCTGTCCCATAGGAGATTTTTTTGACCTCAATGTCATGGAGGTTGTCCGGCTTGCCGCCTATGGCCAGGAGGACAGGCTGCTGCACAGCCATGCCATCTGGCTCTGCGCCGCCTGTGAAACCTGTGCGACACGATGCCCGAATGAGATCGAAATCGCCGGCCTGATGGACGTCCTGCGCGAACTTGCGCTGAGAAAGGGTGTAGCACCCGCCGAACCCCGGATTCCCCTGTTTCATCAATCCTTTCTTGGTTCCGTCGGCAGGTGGGGAAAGGCCTACGAGATAGGTATGATAGCCAATTACAAAGTGAAATCAGGAGATCTGATGGGCGATATGAAACTTGGCATGAGCATGTTTTTAAAAGGCAAGCTCAAGCTGGTGCCCCATTCGATTGATGGTAAAGCGGAAATCAAAGAAATATTTTCCGGCAAGGGAAAGGAGTATGACCGATGAAACTTTCTTACTACCCCGGCTGCTCCCTGCAAGGGACAGCGCTTGACTATGACCAGTCGGTACGGGAAATCTGCCGGGCACTTGATATTGAGCTGGTCGACATTCCCGACTGGAACTGCTGTGGAGCGTCTTCCGCGCATATGACCGATCATGAAGTGGGCATGCGTCTGCCCATGCGTAACCTGCTGCAGGCCGTGGATGCCGATCTCGACATCCTTGTGCCCTGCGCCGCCTGTTTCCAGAGGTTGAAGGCGGCGGATAAGACCCTGCGGGAAAATCCGACATTCTGGGACGTCAAGGAATATGCCCCGCGTTTGCAGATCGTCCATATCAGCACCTTCCTCGCTAGAGCTGAAATTCTCGCGGCAATAAAAGATAAGGTGGCCCGGCCGCTTGGCGACCTGCCCATAGCCTGTTACTACGGCTGCCTGTCCCTGCGTAATCCGCGCGTCACCGATGCGCGTAACTGGGAGATGCCGGAAACCCTGGAGCAGATCGTCGCCGCCATCGGTGCCAGACCTGTTGCCTGGTCGCACCGGACCGAATGCTGCTCTGGCAGTCTGACCATGGCCCGGCCGGATATTGCCGAAAAACTGGTGGGTGACATCGTCACCGCCGCAAAAAGGGCAGGGGCCGAGGCGATGGTCACCGACTGTCCCATGTGTCAGGCCAATGTTGAGAGTCGCCAGGCTCCGGAGAGTGGTGTGCCTGCGGGAATGCCGGTGTTTTTTGCCACCGAGCTGATTGCTGCGGCGTTGAGCGGCAGTTATCCCGCCCGGCAGCAGAAGGTCCATCTGATTTCTCCGGCGGTTCTTGCCAATGTAATAGCTGATGCGTCAACCAGAAAGGAGGATTCGGCATGACAGGAAACCTCAATACCTTTGCAGGCAGTACGAAAAATCCAACCGGTGCGGTCATGGTTATCGGTGGCGGCATCAGCGGCATGCAGTCGGCGCTTGACCTTGCCAATGCCGGTATCAAGGTTTACCTGGTGGAAAGCTCCCCGGCAATCGGCGGCAAGATGGCCCAGCTGGATAAGACCTTTCCGACCAATGACTGTTCGATGTGTATCGTCTCGCCAAAACTGGTCGAGGTCGGCCGCCATAAAAACATCGAACTGTTTACCCACAGTGAGGTGAAAAACCTGTCGGGGGATGCCGGCAGGTTTAAGGCCACCATCGTCCGTCATGCCCGCTATGTCGATGTCGCCGCCTGCACCGGCTGCGGCCTGTGCGAACTGGTCTGCCCGGTCACTCAGATTTCTCATTTCCCGGAAATGCCAGGGGAAGGAGAGAAAAAGAGTCGGGCGAAGGCAAAGGAGAAAAGGGTTATCAAAGGACCAGGCCTGCCGCAAGCCACCTCGTCGCACAAATGGACCTTTACCGTTGATGAACAGGCCTGTTCCATGTGCGGCAGCTGTCACCGCGCCTGTCTGCATGGGGCGATCAGCTGGGAGAAAAAACAGAAGGCGGTTGTCATTCAGGACAAATGTACCGGTTGCGGCGCCTGCTTCGTCGCCTGTCCGGAAAAGTTTCTGGCCATCAAGGTCGATGATGCTCCTGATCTCGATAAAAGCATCGGCGCCGCCGTTCATGCCCGGTCACAAATCCTCGGGAGAGAATTCGGCCGGACAAAAGCAGGCGTTTCGGAGAAAAAGGACTGCATCCGCTGCGGCCTCTGCGCCATTACCTGCGAGAAGGTGATGCACATCGGCGCGCTGAAGATGGTCGAGGAGGGGATTGAGACCGGGGTCGACATCTGTCAGGTCTGCGGTGCCTGTGTGTCCGTCTGTCCGGTGAATTTTCTCACCATAGACCAGGTCACCAACCGGACGCCGCGACCTTTGCTCAATCTTTTCAACGAAGGCCTGAACGGGCGAAAACCGATCAATATTCATTATCCCCAGGCGGTGCCACGGGTTCCGGTCATCGATGCCGCGAGCTGTGTGCAGCTCAATACCGGCGCCTGCGGTACCTGTGCGACGATATGCGGCGTCGGGGCCATCCATTATGACCACCGGGAGACCGAAACGGAGATCGACATCGGTTCGGTCATTTTCTCGCCGGGGATTGAGGTGTTTGATGCCCGCATGCGCGGCGAGTTCGGCTACGGCCTGTATAAAAATGTCGTCACCAGCATCGAATTTGAACGGCTTCTTTCCGCCTCGGGGCCAACCTCCGGCACGGTAGCCCGGCCGGGTGACGGCAAACATCCGAAGAAGATCGCCTGGATCCAGTGCGTCGGTTCCCGGGATCATTCCTGCGATCGCGATTACTGCTCGTCGGTCTGCTGTATGTATGCGACGAAGGAGGCATATATCGCCCGGGAACATGATTCTTCCATCGAGCCGACCATCTTCTATATCGACATGCGTTCCTTCGGCAAGAATTTTGATGAATATGTCAAGAGAGCCAAGGAACACCAGGTGCGTTTTGTCCGGGCCATGGTCAGCCGGGTCTTCGAAGATCCGCTGACCGGCGACCTCGAACTGCGCTATGTCGACGAATCCGGCAAGAGACAGACGGAAGCCTTCGATATGGTTGTCCTGTCCGTCGGCATCCAGGTCGCCAAACAGACGAAAGAGCTGGCCGGTACACTCGATATCGAACTCGATCGCTACGGCTTTGCCGTGACCGACTGCTACCAGCCGCTGGCCACTTCCCGGCCGGGCATCTTTGTCAGTGGAGCGGTCAAGGGACCAAAGGATATCCCCGAGACGGTCTGTGAGGCCTCGGCGGCAGCGGAAGCTGCTTCCGCCAGTCTGGCCGAGGCCCGCGGCAGTCTGATCACCAAGGAGGTCCTGCCTCCCGAACGGACGCCGGGGCCGGATGACGAGCTGCGCATCGGGGTTTTTATCTGCCACTGCGGCACCAACATCGCCTCGGTGGTCGACGTCGCCGCGGTGACCGAGTATGCCAGGACGCTGCCGGGGGTAGTCTACGCCGAGCATCCGCTGTATACCTGTTCGCAGGATTCCCAGGAACGGATGCGGCAAATCATCGAAGAGCACCGATTAAACCGGGTGGTCACCTCTGCCTGTTCGCCGACGACCCACGAACCGCTTTTCCAGTCAACCCTGCAGCAGGCCGGGCTGAATAAGTATTTCTTTGATATGGCCAACATCCGTGACCAGTGCAGCTGGGTCCACGCCAACGATCCGGTCCTGGCCACGGAAAAAGCAAAAAGGCTGACCCGCATGGCTGTGGCCAATGCCACCGCCGGAGAACCTCTGGACGAACTTGAGTTTACGGTTGACTCACGGCTGCTTGTCGTCGGCGGCGGTGTCGCCGGGATGACTGCGGCCATCGAGGCGGCCCGCCAGGGTTTTGGCGTCTATCTGATCGAACAGGAACCGGTTCTCGGCGGCCAGCTGCTGCACCTGCAGCGCAGTGGTGATGGCCGGAAATTCGCCGATTTCCTTTTCAGCCTCAATGAAAAAATTATTGCCGATGAACGGATCAAGGTCTTTACCAGCAGCCAGGTGGTCGAACAGTCCGGTTTTGTCGGCTCTTTTGAGACGGAGATCGTCATGCCCTCCGGCGCAACCCGGACGCTCAAACATGGGGCGATCCTTGTCGCCACCGGGGCAGAGGAATATCGGCCGGAAATCCATGGTCTCGGAACCCTTGATTCGGTGATGACCCAGACCGATTTCGAGGCGGCTCTGGAAAACGGCACAGCAGCCGACTGGCACCATGCCCGTGTCGTCATGCTGCAGTGTGCCGGATCCCGCGATGACGAGCATCTGCCCTATTGTTCGCGAATCTGCTGCAATCATGCGATTAAAAATAGTTTACGTTTCAAGAAAATGTTCCCCGAGGCGCGAGTGGATGTGCTCTACCGCGATATGCGCTGTTACGGCCTGGGCGAGCTCGACTACCGGCTGGCCCGTCAGGCGGGAGTGAATTTTATCCGTTTTGATCCGGTCGAGAATCCTCCGGCAATCAGCACCGGTGAGACCGGGATTGACATCACTGTAACCGACCCGTCAATTCGACTGCAGGTCCGCCTGCAACCCGACCTGCTGGTTCTGTCCACCGGCATGAAACCCCGGGATACCGAAGAGCTCGCCTCGATGCTGCTCGTACCGAGAAATGAGGGCGGCTTTTTCATCGAGGCGCATGCCAAGCTGCGGCCGGTCGACCTGCCCAGCGAAGGGCTGTTCATGGCCGGTACCGCCCATGGGCCGAAGAGCAGCAGCGAGACTATCGCCCAGGCCCAGGCGGCGGTGGCCAGGGCCGCGACCCTGCTGTCAAAAGACAGTAAAAAGTTGTCCGGCATCGTCTCCCGGGTTGATCCGACCAACTGCGCCGTCTGTCTGACCTGTGTTCGGGCCTGCCCCTATGGGGTACCATTTATTAATGATCAGCATGCCGCGGAGATTAATCCAGCCCTCTGTCAGGGCTGCGGCATCTGCGTGGCCGAGTGTCCGGCCAAGACTATTTTTATGGGTCGATATGACGACCGGAATATCAGAGCAAAGATCGAATCGTACTGCGCGTCCTAAATTGGAATGAAAGGCACTAACCTTCAGGAGGAATAAAAAACATGCATGACTTTTCACCCAGTGTCATTGTTTTTGCCTGCCGCCACTGAGCGTACTCTGCCGCGGACCTGGCAGGTTCGGAGAGAAGATCGTATCCCCCGGCAATCAGTATCGTCATGCTGCCCTGTACCGGACGGATTGACGAGTCACTGTTGCTCAAGGCTTTTGAGAACGGTGCGGATGGCGTGATGGTGATCGGCTGCCTGGAGGGAGATTGTCACTATGTCTCGGGAAATATCCGTGCCCGGGCGCGCGTCGAGAGGGTCTATGCCATTCTTGAGCGAATCAAGATTGGCCCCAATCGCATCAGGATGTACAATTTGAGTGCGGGAGAAGGCTCGAAATTTGCCGCATTTGCCAATGAATTTGTCGACCAGATCCGCGAGATCGGACCGAGTCCCATCAATCTGGTACGTGCCGGCAATCAGGGAGTAACCGAGAAGGAGGCTACATGATTACAGGAACACCGAAACCCATCGAAGAGATCCTGGAGATGCTTGAACCCTATGATAATATCGTTGTCGCCGGTTGTCATGGGTGTGTGACTGTCTGTCGTGTCGGCGGGGAGAAAGAGGTGCAGGTGCTGGCCTCGACTCTGCGGCTGGCAAGAGAAGCGGCCGGCAGGACCATCACTATCCGCGAGGTGAGCCTCGAGCGTCAGTGTGATCCTGAATATATCGAGCAGATGCGACCCTATGTCAACGATTATCAGGCGGTATTGTCCATTGCCTGCGGCGCCGGCATCCAGTTTCTTGCTGAAAAATTCACCACCACGCCGCTGTTGCCGGGCATCAATACCGGCTTTCTCGGCGTCACCGTACGCCAGGGCGAGTGGTCGGAGAGATGTCAGGGCTGCGGCGACTGCGTGCTGCACCTGACCGGCGGCATCTGTCCCGTCACCCGCTGCGCCAAATCGCTTTTCCACGGCCCCTGCGGTGGTTCCGTGCAGGGGATCTGTGAAGTGGATAAAGAGGTGCAATGCGGCTGGCAGCTGATCATCGACAGGCTGAAGGCCCTGGGACAGATGGAAAACTACGGCAAGCTGAAGCCGTACAAGGGGTGGAATTCCTCAAGAGACGGCGGTCCACGCCGAATTATCAGGGAGGACATGATCTAATGAAATCGGGAAGCAATCTGGAAAAGGTACTGGCCGCGGGACACTTTTCAGTCACAGCGGAATGCGGTCCTCCCCGTGGTGCCGACCCGGACATCGTCCGGAAAAAGGCGGCCTTTGTCAAAGGCAATGTCGATGCCTGTAATGTCACCGACAATCAGACATCCGTCGTGCGCATGAGTTCGCTGGCCGGCTGCCTGCTGATCAAGGAGGAGGGCATCGAGCCGCTTATTCAGATGGTGGTGCGGGATCGTAACCGCATCGCCCTGCAGTCGGATCTGCTCGGGGCCTCGGCCATGGGCGTGCGCAATCTGCTCTGTCTGTCCGGCGATCACCAGAAATTCGGCGATGATCCGCAGGCTAAAAATGTCTTTGATATCGACTCGATGCAGCTCATTCATATGGTGAAAACCATGCGCGATGAAGGGGTCTTCCCTTCCGGGGATAAAATTCAGGGTGCACCGCAATTTTATATCGGCTGCGCGGTCAATCCCTTTGCCGATCCCTTTGAAATTCGCGTGCCGCGTCTGAAGTTGAAGATGGAGGCCGGTGCCGATTTTGTACAGACCCAGTGCATCTACAATATGGACAAGTTTAAAAAATATCTCGAGCTGGCCAAAAAAGAGGGGTTGCCTGATAAAATTAAAATTCTCGCCGGCGTCACGCCGCTCAAATCGGCGGGAATGGCCAAATTCATGCGCAAGATGGTTGCCGGTATGGATATTCCCGATGAAGTGATTAACCGAATTGCCGCCGAGCCGAAAGATAAACAGGCGGCGAAAGGCATCGAAATGTGTATCGAGCAGATCCAGGAACTAAAAGAAATGGAAGGGATTGCCGGGGTCCACGTGATGGCCATTGAATGGGAAGAAAAGCTGGCAGAGATCATCGGCGGCGCCGGACTGCTGCCCCGACCTGTAGTGGAGTAACAAAGAGAGAAAATTTATGGAGCATATCAAGAAGCATTTATAACGGAGGAAAGAAATGGCTGAGAAAAAAAAGATTCTGCTGGTTGACGACGATCCTGATTTTGTAGAAGCAGTAAAAGTGATCGTGGAAAGCGGCGGCTACGAGGTGAGGGTGGCCTATGACGGGAAGGAAGGGCTCGAGGCGGTTGAGGAAGAAAAACCGGACCTCATTGTCCTCGATGTCATGATGCCGGTCATGAACGGCCATGAAACATGTGCCCGTCTGAAGGGCAACCCGGAAACCGCCAAGATTCCGATTATCCTGCTGACCGCCGTCGCCGACCGGGTGACCACCAGCACCTATACCCATCGGGATATGCTGGAAAGTGAAGCGGAGGATTATATGCCGAAACCGGTGGAACCGGCAGAACTGCTTGAGTTGATTAAAAGCTGGTTGAAATAGATACCATTCCACCTGCTGCCGGCGCAACAAGCAGCAGGTGGAATACTCATCAACGTGTTTTGCCCTCAGTAACCTGGAAAACGCTATGGAAGATGTGCGCATATTGATCATTGATGACGAGAAGGTTATCCGGGAAGGTGTCGAACGCGCCTTGTCCAAGAGGGGCTACCATATCGTAAAAGCTGAAGACGGGAATCGGGGATTGGCCTTACTCAAGGAACACGATTTTGATATTGTGCTGACCGATCTGATGATGCCCGGGCTCGACGGCTTTGCGGTCCTTGACTGGATACGGGAAAACCAGCCCCAGGTGCAGGTGATCGTCATTACCGGTTTTGCCACGGTATCCAAGGCGGTCACCGCCATGAAACAGGGCGCCTTTGATTTTGTCGGTAAGCCTTTTACGCCGGACTATATCCGGGTGGTGGTTGATCGGGCCATCGATAAGCTGTCGATGCGTGCTGAAACGGAACAGCTCCGCGAAGAAAAGAATCGCGGACTCGAGGCCATCGACAAATCCCAGAGCCGGTTGAAATCGGTTTTCAGCTGCATGGCCGAGGCCGTTATTATTACCGATGCCGATGGCGTTGTCGTGCTGCATAATCCGGCGGCAATAAAGATCCTCGAAATACAGACCGATCCGGTAATCGGCAAACCGCTCTCCGCGTCCATCCGGGATCAGGCGGCGGCAGCCATGGTCACCGAGGCGGTGGGTAAATCGGTGGTGGTGACCCGGGAGTTTGTCCCGGGCGCCATTTCCCGCAAATACCTTCGCGCTTATTGCTCTCCGGTGAAAACTGAGAATGGCGAGGTGATCGGCTCGGTCACCACCTTTGAGGATGTCAGCGCGCACAAGGAAATTGACCGGATGAAGTCCGATTTTGTCGCCATGGTCGCCCATGAGCTGAAATCACCCCTGGCATCCATTGAACAGATGATCTATGCCCTGCAGGTCGGCTGTGTCCACGAGGCCGCCAGTTCCTGTAACGCGCTGCATAAACGGATGACCACCCGAACCAAAGATCTCCTGCGCCTCATTGATAACCTGTTGAACCTGTCCAAACTGGAAAGCGGCACGGTGGTGTTTAACCTTGAGCCGGTAAAAGGTGAGGATATTATAAAAGATGTCATCGACATCAGCACACCGCAGGCGGAAGGAAAGAACATACGCCTCAGCTATGAACCGTGTGGCGAAGAATGGTGGATAAATGTCGATTACGACCATATGCGGACGGCGATAATGAATATCGTCTCCAACAGCATAAAATATACCCCGGATGGGGGACAGGTCGTCCTCTCGACCTCGGTATCGGGAGGCTTTGCCAATTTTTCGGTGAAAGATTCAGGTATCGGCATCAGCAAGGACGATGTGCCGCATATTTTTGACCGTTTTTTCCGGGTCAAAGGCAAGGCGACCCGGCATATAACCGGTTCCGGCCTTGGCCTGGCCCTGGTCAAGGAGGTTGTCGAGGCGCATCAGGGCTATATTGATGTGCAGTCAACCCCCGATGTGGGGACCACTTTTACCCTTAGCTTTCCCCTTGCGAAAGCAAACGGATCTACCCTAGCGGACAAGCTGCCTGCTGGTTGATTTTGCATGACAAAGAGAGTAAAGAGCCCCCGATGTGGAAACACATCGGGGGCTCTTTTTTTTTAATGGAATGTGCTGGCAAAAATGGTAAGGTTGTGCCTTTTTCTAGCATGTTCGGTATTGCCGCCGCTTACGGGTGGGCGATGCGGTCCCGCCTGATTGATACTCTTTGATACCGAAACGATACACTTCAAGACAAACCGCCTTTTCCTGCCGAGCCAAATAAATGATTACTAAAAAACAGCTGCTGTACCTTGCCTTGCTCACCATTGTCCTCACTGCCAGCAGCATAAGCGCGGCACCACCGCCGGAAAAAGAGAGTATCCCCAACAAAGATCAGATGACTAATGGGCAGGCGATTGTCCTTGGTATTGTCGAGGGATTGACTGAATATCTGCCGGTCAGCTCGACCGGCCATCTGCTTCTGTCTCAGCGGATCATGGATATCGGCCAGGGCCGGGAACTTGCCGAAAGCGAGCGGGCCCGCGATAAACAGGCCGCTGACGCCTATGCCATCTGCATCCAGGCCGGGGCGATCATTGCCGTGCTCGGGCTTTATTTTCGCCGGGTCAGGCAAATGGTTGCGGGGCTGTTCGGTCGTGATCCGATTGGTCGGCGTCTGCTGATCGGTGTGGCGGCCGGTTTTCTGCCGGCAGCGGTGCTTGGCCTGATATTTAACAATCTCATCAAGGAATATCTCTTCGGGCCATGGCCGGTGGTGGCCGCCTGGCTGGTGGGGGGGCTGGCAATTCTTGCGGTCAGCTACCGAAACCGCAACAACCGGACTGCACGGAGCGGCAGTGCGCTTGAGGACCTCACCTGGAAAATGGCCTTTATTATCGGCATTGCTCAGTGTATCGCCATGTGGCCGGGGGTCAGCCGCAGCCTGGTGACCATCGTCGGCGGGATCATGGTCGGGCTCAGCCTGCCTGCCGCCGTCGAGTATAGTTTTCTCCTCGGCGTCGTCACTTTGGGCGCGGCCACCGCCTATGACGGACTCAAACACGGCCAGGTCATGCTGCACACCTTCGAACCGCAGGCCCTTGCCATCGGCCTGTTCTTTGCCTTTATCTCGGCGGTGATCTCGGTGAAATGGATGGTCGCCTATCTGAACCGCCACGGTCTGGCCATCTTCGGTTATTACCGGGTCGTGCTGGCTGTGCTGACTGCCGCCCTGCTTATGGCAAACGTTATTTAAAACGACGCCCGCCGGGGAGTTGGAGAGACGGAACGCCTTTTTCGTTGAGGTGTTGAAGATACCGGGGTTGGACTTGAGACTGGCCTCAACGCGACATGGGCAAGGGTAAGGAGGAGGTCTTTTTCCATAGTTGAGTCATGATCCAAAATTCAGTAACACTTCACGAAACGGCGTTCCGTCTTCTCACAACTCCTTCCGGGCAAGCGATTGTGTGCCGCGGCAATTGTTATATATCTCGCGCTGGATACGCATCCGCGCTGGGATACTCAGGAACACTGTTCAGTCGAGGATAATCGGCTGGTCTTTGTCATTTTGACAGAGTCGTTGTAAAACAGGATAGGGTTTCTGCTCGAGAAAATCGTCAAAATTTTCCATATCGAAGATATATCTGTTGTAGTAGTCCCTGAGTTTTTCTTTGTTGTTGGTTGTGCAAAAATCTTTGCAAATATCGATAAATTCCATGATCTCCGGCATGTTGATTCCGTAGTTTCCGTAACAGGCCCCGGGAGTGGCGCCAAAAGGCTGATCAACGACCGCATCTACCACGTAAAAGGGAATTTCTGTAAGGTTTGGATAGTGTTGCATACTGCCGTTGCTGATAATTTCCTCGGCTGTGACGATGGTGTTGACCGAAGCCCGAGCCATCTCCCGACAGGAGCCGTGATCGCCGAATATTCGGCCGTTACCGTACATGTCGGCCGCCTGGACGTGGATCAAGGCCAAATCCGGACTGCAGGCCGGGACCAGATAGATGCTTTCCCCGGTGAAGGGGCAGACGGTCATCTTACCTCGATTGTTCAGTGCCATATCACTGCCATGGTCCGTGGTCGGCAGAAAAGGTACTCCCATTGCTCCGGCCGTGAAACGAGCCGACATGCCGCAACCGGTATACTCATCCACCTGCACCATTTCGTTGTCGATCAGATAGCGGAGCAGCGGGGCTTTGCCCAGGGTGTCATGGCTGGACCAGGCAAGCTCGATGCGGCGAAGAGACAAGTGGTCGGCATTGAGTAGCATCGCACCTGCGAGCAGTTCACAGCAGATCGAATCGGACTGGACAGAGAGCGTCAGTTCACGGGCTCCCCGGCGAATAATCTCATGGATAGTCGCAACCGGTAAGCGGGTGTCGGCTAAACCACCGATGCTGATGTGCATCTTATCCTTCAGACAGCGACGCACAGCCTCTGATAACGAGGTTCGTTTATCATACATACCTTTCTTTTTCGCAATTTTTTCGGCAGGCTTATTATGAAAAACTGTTTCACGGAAGGGAGAGCGTTTTTTTCCACGCGAGAACCTCGCTGTATCCGACAGGAAGATTGTCTTTCTCGTATCCGAATGTGCTTGCTCTTGCATAGCCGACTCCCGTGTTCTACTTTTTTGCTGTACGTGGCGATAAATCGAGGCAACGTCCTTGGTAACAAATACGACTTTGCGGTATGTATGAAGACCGTTGCAGCGTAAGATATTCTTCAAGAGTTGTAAATCAGCGGCAACCGCAAAAATTCCGGGAAAAAAAGATACAGCGGCTGTGCGTTGAAAACGTCCGAAGATGTAGGTTGTAACCTACGGGAATATAGCGGGTGGAAATGGGCTATCAGGGACGAGCGAAATGGCAGTGCCAGTCATCGAGAAAGTTGAGCAAGCAGAGCAGGCGTAAAAACTTTATCAGTAGCCTACAGTTCACCCTGCTCCAGCCAGCGGACCGCGGAGTGTATTAGATCCGAGGCATTCTGCAAGTCTAATTTTACCTTAATGCGTTCCCGGTAGGTGCCGATGGTTTTGGCGCTGAGATCAAGTTGCGCGGCGATATCCTTGGTGGTCATGCCCTTGCCGAGGAGGCGAAAGACATCAAGTTCGCGGTGGGTGAGCCGATCAATAGGAGAACGTGTATCCTCGGGAGAGTGACCGAGGAATTTATTGAGGACATTGGCCAGGAACTGTTTCGAGGCGTATTTCTGGCCCCCTTTGACCATCCGGATCGCCTCGATAATCGATTCCGAGGTCTCTTGCTTCATTATATAGCCACTGGCTCCGGCGCGAAAGGCACGTTCGGCATACAGCGACTCATCGTGCATGGACAGCACCAGCACCGGGAGAAGGGGAGCGTCTCGATGCAGCTCTTGTATGAGTTCAATGCCGTTTCGTCCTTTTAAGGTAATATCAACAATGACCAGGTCCGGCTGCTTTTCTTCGATGACCCTGAGCGCATTATTGATCGTGTCCGCCTCCCCGCAGACCTGCAGGTCTTTTTCCGTTTCAATCAACTCTTTTAACCCTGTACGAAAAACCGGGTGATCTTCAACAATTACGATACGAGTCATAGCTATTGTGTCTTCCTCAAAAGGTGTTGATAGAGGGTACATGTCTTAGACATCATTGTCGTCCTCGATGGTTACACCGTCGAGGACGACAATGACCTGCGTTCCTTTTTCCTCGCCGGGCTGTACCGTCAGCTCCGCGCCGATTCGTTCCGCCCGGTAGCGCATGATCTTCAAGCCCATGCCGGCTGCATCATTCCGGGGGGATATCCCCTTGCCATCGTCTTCGACGACGATTCGTACCCGACCGTCCACCGTTTCCAGACGGATGGTAATGCTGCCCGCCTCCGCGTGCCTGACCGCATTGGAAACGGCCTCCTGGACGATCATGAAGATATGGATAGTATCCTTGCTGTCGTCAAAGGACAGATGGCCCCACCCTTCAAAGGAGCAGGCCAGGCCATACACCTCTTCCGTAGTGGTCGCCAGTTCCTCGATAGCTGCCTCAAGTCCGCGATCAACGAGAAAGACCGGACAGAGTCCCCGCGCCATTCCTCTTGATTTACGGATAGCCTCTTTGATGAGCGTGCGGATTTTTCCCGCCAGCTGCAGCGTCTGCGAGTTTTCCTCTGCCAGTTTGTTCAGAAGAATCTTCGCCATGACTTCCGTGCCGATCAGATGGGGACAGAGATCATCATGGATATCCTGGCCAATCTTGCGACGTTCTGTTTCGCCGATATCAAGAATACGTTCCTGCAGCTGTTGACGCTCGGTTATATCTTCGGTAATGACGAGGACATAGGTCCCCCCCCAGAGATCGATGAGGTCGGCCGAGACCAGGGCCTGCCTCTTTTCCTTTTTGCGGGTATGAAAGGTAATGGCCCGTTCGCGGATATGCTTATTGAGGGCGAGTTCACGCTGCAAGACCAAGAGGGTATCGGCAGACGACAAAATACCGGTGCGAAAAAGAGTGTGACTAAGCAGTGCCCTGCGCTCGAAGCCGCTTGCCTTGACGAAGGTGTCGTTGACACTGACTATCTGTCCAAGGGGGTAGCTCAGGATCATTATGCCGATGGGGCTGACGCTGAAGGCTTTGGAAAACATCTCCTCGGATTGCCTGAGGGCAAGTTCCGCCTTGGTTCGCACCTGGATTTCTTTTTTCAGGTCATTGCTGTACAGTTCCAGGCGCGCCATGAAGGTGTTGAAATATCCGGCAAGTTTGCCTATCTCACCGCTGTATTCGCCGGTTATGCGCGGGGTGAAATCGCCATTGGGCACCTTGGAGAAGTGCAACATCAGTTCCTGCAGCGGCGCGGTGATCGTACGACTGATTATCAAGGTCAGGGGCAGGAGCAGGAGCAGCGCCGTCACAATTGCCCCGATCATAAATCTGCGGATGGTATGCAGCGGCGCGTAGAACTCATCGAGATAGCTGGAGGAGGCGACGATCCACTGAAATTGTTCAATGTAGTTGAAAATGACCAGCTTTTCCCTGGCCTCGAGGTCTTCAGGATTTTTCCATGGGTAGATGATTTTGCCTTTCTTGTCGCGGCACACTTCCTGGATGAAGAACCGCCCGGTGGCATCCTTCTCCTGGAAGATATTATGTCCTTCGAGCTGTGGATGAATGACCAGGTTGCCTTTGTGGTCCATGACAAAACTGTAGCCGGTCTGTCCGAAGCTCAGGGCAAGAATCTTCTCCCGGAAATCGTCAACCTTGACAAGCTGGGCAAATTCACTGCGATAGGTTGATACCGAGATAATCCAGTCCCAGGGCGCAAAATAGGCCATATACAGCGCCTTGCCGCGTTGGCGTTCTTCTCCAGGATTTTGCCAGTCATAGACCAGGTAGCCGTTCTTGCGTGCTTTCTGGTTGCTGACGAAATCATAGTTGGAAATATTAACGCCGACCAGGGATCGTTCGGGGTGGACCTGCAGGATGCCGTCGCTGTCGATACTGTAGATATAGCCGGATTCGCCAATGTGCTGGTGCAGAAAAATCTCGGCCACCTGGCGCTTTGCCTCCGCTTCGCTCAGTTCCCCGCGGCTCGCCCGCTGTTGATAGTAGCGGGCAATTTCCAGGTTCTTTTCCGCCGTTGCCCGGAGGTAATTCTTCAGAGAAACCTCGGTGGCTATTTCCACCATATTGAGCAGGGCGCTGGTCGATTGTTCGAGTTCTCTCTCGATATTTCGTTCGATAGTCGCCCTGGAAAAAAAGAAGATGCCCAGACTCAGAGTAATTAGAATGAAGAGAAAAGCGCAGGAATAGCTGACGAACAGCTTCGTCCTGATGTTGAATTGAAATGATTTCATCGACCTGATTCCGGCTTGCTCCTCTGCAAAGGACACGTAACATACTCTCCGAAGGGCACTATACGGTAAATCCACGAGCACGGCAAGCGCCCAAAGGATATGCAGCAAACGCTGAGGACGGCAATGTCAAAGAAGAATACCCAGCAGTGCTCCGTAGGCTATCGCCTCTCCTGGGTATTCCAAGCATGGGCAAAAATCAAGTCAACTCTGCTGGGAAGCGTGCAGCATTCTTTCGTTTTTCGGCGTGAGAAAAGGCATCTGGTCATTGCTGTCAAGCTTGTCGCTGGTCTGTTTCGCAGAGCGTTTGACAAAGGCCTGGGTAGGATCGATATCTTCACGGATCATACGCACCTCTTCCACGGTTGGCGCGGGAAAGGTGGAGACGTTCGGGGCGACGAGCAGCTCAAAACCAGTCGCAGCCTGCACGGACGCAACGGTCTCTCCGGGGAAGAGGTGCAGGATGCGCATCCGGTGGGTTTCTTCGTCGAAGTCGAGAATTGCCTTGGTGGTAATGACCCGATAGGGACCCTTGCCCTGCAGGCCGGCATTATAACGGGCATTGGGGCTCCCATCGAGAAAACCCGGGCTGGTCATATACTGGAGTTTCTTGTTGAATTTACGCTTGTCGTGCGGGACGATGAGGATGGTGCGCTCGCAGGAGGCCGCCATATCGCTGGCGCCGCCGCTGCCGGGCAGACGTACCTGCGGTTTCTGATACCCATCCGGGAAATCCCCGATCATGGTGGAATTGAGGTTGCCGTACATATCCACCTCTGCTCCGCCGATAAAGCCGATATCGGCAAAGCCGCGCTGGGTCATCTCAAAGGCTGCATTCAACCCTTTTAAATAGGTAGAACTGGTAAAGGTTTTCGAATCACCTACCGAGAGCGGGAGGCCAACCTTCAGCGGAGGCCCAACCGCCCCTGCTTCAAAGACTGGGATCAAGCCGGGGGCATGGGTCAGTTTGGCAAGAAGGGAGGCAACCATCGGCAGGCCGGTGCCGACAAAGACCACCTTTCTGTCTTCGAGTATCTTTGATCCCGCCACAACGATGATCTCCTGGGCGGTGTAGTCGGTTGAAACTGTCATAATAACTCCTTTTTTAGGGTAGTGTCTGTGTGCATGAATTTTGCGGGCGCAAAGGCTCAGGCGAGCCGTTCATAGTTGAAAGACTCCGCTGTCTGGGCTGCCAATATTTTATCAAAGGGAAACTTCGAGATAAAGTCGCCGAAGGTATCTACGCCAAGGATATTTTCATCATAGTACGCCTGCAGCAGGTCGGTTCTGCCTTCTTTACGCATTACCTCCGCGGCTGCATGAAAGTGTGTGATATGTTCGCCGTCAAAGTAGTAATGCCGACGGCATGCGCCGGGATAGGAACCGAAAGGCACTTCCACGATGGCATCTACGGCGAGGAAGGGAATAATGACATCCTTGGGATTGCTTACCACCAGCTCATGGGCAACGAGTTGTTCACAGGTGACGATGGTATGGGCACTGGCCATGGCGATCTCGGCGCAGGTACAATCCGTACCGCGAATGATACAGTTGCCGTACATGTCCGCGGCCTGAACGTGGATGATGGCCACATCGGGATTACATGCCGGCACCAAGGCTATTGGCCGGCCGGTGAAAGGACAGTCGACAATCGTGGTACGGCTTGTCTGGGTGATATCCCCTCCTAAAGGACCACGTGTGGGCAGAAAGGGCAGTCCCATGGCGCCGGCTTTGAACCGGGCGGACATGTTGTAATTGCTCCAGTCTTCAATCTCGATCAGACCACGCTCGGCCAGATATCTGAACATCGGCGAAAGACCGAATGCCTCATGGGCCCAATAGGCCATTTCGATACGCTTGATGGAAAATCTCTCCGGGGCAAGCATCATCGCCCCGGCCAGGTAATCCGGGGCCATGCCGGCGGACTGCCAGGAAAGGGTCAACTCCTTGAAGCCATGACGAACCATTTCGTGGGTAATGGCGATGGGTTGACGAATATTTACGAAACCGCCGATGCCGACATTATCGCCATCTTTGATAAATTGCGCCACCGCCTGCTTCAGCGTCATTCGCTTGTCTCGCATGGACTTGTCTTTGTTGACGAGTTTTTCTCGGGCCTCATCGGGGGACAGACCTGTCCAGTACATATCAGATTTCTTTTCCACGCGTCACCTCTTTCTGTTGTTCACTTATTTTGAACCTACCATTTGGAAAGGAAGGATATCTTGTTGGCTGGGACTTGTAAATCGTTGAAAAACTGAATGTTTTCAAGTGAAAAGAGACAGGGAGTGAGGACGCGAAACTTCAGGGGCTGTAGGTAATTATCCTACAGCATGCTTATTCAGACGATGCGATATTTTTCCCTGAGGGTACGGGAGAGATGGTTGAGCATGTCAAAGGCCCTGGCAACCGTTTGCCCCTGGTCCGGATTGACCAGGCAGCAGGTTGCCGGCGAGAGCATGCTTCTGGAAATTATATAGTCGATATCCAGTCCTTTTTTGCTTAAATGTCGCCATATGCCTTCGAGTTTCATGCTGAGAAAACCAAGACTTTCCTTGGAAAATGTTTCAAAACCAGTCGGGATGATACCCCAGACAAGCACGCCGCCTCTGTCCAGGAAGTTTTTAATTGATCCGGCGCAGGAGGAAAAAATGTCACCATTGGTGTAGATATCCATCGAGAGGATATCCATATCCAGGCTGAGGAGAAAATCCCAGTCCGGATTGCCGCAGAGATGAATGCCCCGCGGCCGGTCAACCATGGCAAAGAAATTATCCAGGTCGGTTTTGGCCTTTTGCTCGCCATAGCCGGAGAGAGCCGAAAAGATGAACTGCAGGCCCGGTTCGTCGACAAACATGAAGGCGTTGTCGTTGCGCTGTTTCAAGCGGGCAAGCTGCACGTTGATTCTTTTGGCCATGAACTCGAACATAAAAGGTCGAATCGAGTCATCGAAGAGGATCGGCCGATCATCCTGATCAAGAACATTGAAACCAAAGCTGATCGGCCCTTCAAGCTGTCCGCGGATAGCCGGTCTGTCGGACAGGTCCCGGGAGAGAAACTCATGATAGACCTGTGAGTACTGCGTGCTGATATCGAAGTAGGACGGCTCTTCGAAGTGGCTCATGGTTTCTTCAAATTCAGCAATAAATTTGTCCATTGAAAAACGCAGGGTCTTTTTTTCCACATCAAGGAGTATGCCGGGAAAATGCTCCGCCGCCTGGACATACATATCTTCGTAATAGTTGAGATTGGGTAATTGCGGCCAGAATGGTACATCCACGCTCAGGGCAATTTCAAGGGCTTCGGCAACATTTTTATGCGGCATGACGGCCATCGCCGTGGTCAAAAGATTTCCGGGTATCGGCATGGGGAGCATTCCTTTTTTTTAGTTTTGTACAGGGCAGGCCAGCAGAAATTGGCGTTATGGCCCCCAGGCAGAGAGTTGCCTGGGGGCAGCTGTTGCTGATTGATCAATGACCGGCCATCATTGCAGCAATATCTTCCTCTACCGTGCCGATGGGCTTGATGTTGAAATTATCGACGAGTACCTTGGCCACGTTCGGTGACAAGAATGCCGGCAGCGTCGGCCCAAGCCGGAGCCCTTTCACGCCTAAAGAGAGCAATGCCAAAAGCACCGCCACGGCCTTCTGTTCATACCAGGCGATGTCATAAGAAACCGGCAGCTCGTTGATGTCGTTCAGACCGAATACCTCTTTGAGCTTTAAGGCAATGAGCGCCAGAGAATAAGAATCGTTGCACTGTCCGGCATCGAGGATCCGGGGAATGCCGCCGATATCGCCGAGACTCAGCTTATTGTAGCGGAATTTGGCACATCCGGCCGTGAGAATGACCGTATCCTGGGGAAGATTCTCGGCCACTTCGGTGTAATAGGTGCGGGACTTGTGACGGCCATCGCACCCAGCCATAACGACGAAGCGTTTGATTGCTCCGGACTTGACCGCCTCGACCACCTTGTCGGCCAGGGCGAGAACCTGGTGGTGGGCGAAGCCGCCGACGATGGAGCCGGTTTCGATCTCCACCGGCGGTGGACAGGTCTTGGCCTGGTCGATCATCGCCGAGAAATCCTTCGTGCCTCCCGCAGGTCGGGACTGGATATATGTTGACCCATCATAGCCGACAATCCCGGTGGTATAGAGACGATCGAGATAGGTGTTGTCTTTTCTCAGCGGTACCAGGCAGTTGGTGGTCAGCAGCACAGGGCCGTTGAACGACTCGAACTCGACATTCTGATGCCACCATGATCCGCCGTAGTTGCCGACAAAGTGCGGGTATTTTTTGAAGGCAGGATAGTAGTTGGCCGGCAGCATCTCGCCATGGGTGTAGACGTCGACGCCGGTTCCCTCGGTCTGCCTGAGCAGCTCCTCCATGTCTTTCAGGTCATGGCCGCTGATGAGAATGCCGGGATTTGTGCCCACGCCGATATTCACCTCGGTGATTTCCGGATGGCCATAGGTGGTGGTATTCGCCTCATCGAGCAGCGCCATGGTGGTCACCGCCATGCCGCCGGCCTTCATGACCAGGGCGACCATTTCATCGACGGTGAGATCCTTGGTGGTTGACGCCAGGGCCTCAAGCATGAAATCATCGATCTCGTCCTTGCGAAAGCCGAGTACCGCAGCATGCTCAGCGTAGGCGGCAATGCCTTTTAAGCCGATGATCAGCAACTCGCGCAGGGAACGAACGTCTTCATTGGCCGTACTGAGCACCCCAACCGATTTGGCCTTCTCGGCAAAATCAGTCGCCGCGCCGGTCCAGGTGGCCGCTTCCGGCAGTACGCCATCGAAATCCCGGCCATTTTTCGCCTTGTAGGCGGCCATGAAGGCATCTCTCAGCTTGTCGCGGCGAACCAGGCCATCGAGGATTATACTGACGAAACGAGAATCGGCCCAGTTGGCGTTGGTGATGGTCGTAAAGAGGCTTTGCAGGACGAAGTCGTCATTGCTGTGGTCCGGCTGCCCCAGTTCCTTGAGCTGTTCACCGTACACGGCAATGCCCCGCAGCACAAAGATGAGCAGATCCTGCAGGTTGGCGGTTTCCTCCGGCTTGCCGCACATACCCTTGATGGTGCAGCCGGTGTTTTTGGCGGTTTCCTGACACTGGAAGCAAAACATGGTGGTCCCCCTTTTGGTAGTTGTTCATCGGAATACTTCTTGTCATTATTCAGCCGGTGGGCTGTCGAACACTTTTTCCTTTCTGCGTGGGCTGTGCAACTGCAGATCCTTGTGGTTGATGCGCATGCTGCCGATCACTATCAAAGTAGTGCAATATCGGGAACAATCAACTTAAATCACGTCCCTCTCCCGCTTCTTCGTAGGTTACCCCATCACGAATATGGTAGATGCGTTTGAATGTGGGGATAATCTTTTCATCATGGGTAACAACGATGATTGCCGTGCCGAATTTTTGCGCCATCTCATTTAAAATCCGGATGACCGCCAGGGCGCGTTCACTGTCAAGAGGGGCGGTCGGTTCATCGGCGAGGATGACCGGCGGACGATTGACCAGACCGCGGGCGATGGCGACCCGCTGCTGTTCTCCGCCGGACAGCTGGGACGGCATGGCGTCGGCACGATGTTCCACTTCCAGTGCCTGTAGAAGTGCAACTGCCTGCCGGCGCGATTCCCTGTTGGAGGTGCCGGCAAGCATCGGCAGTAAGGCGACATTATCGGTAACATTCAGAAACGGAATAAGGTAGGGTGCCTGGAACACAAAACCGATTTTGTCACGCCGCAATGCCCGCAGGTCGTTGATTTTCCATTTGTTGTCGTAGATGACCTCGGCCCCCAGCGTCATCCTGCCGGCCGACGGTTCGATTATGGCGCCGAGGCATTTGAGCAGGGTGCTTTTGCCGGAGCCGGATGGGCCGATCAAACCGACCACCTCCCCGGGAGCAACCGCCATATCAACGCTTTTCAAGGCGTCCACGGCGGTATCACCCTTGCCGTAACGTTTTCGCAACCCTTCGATATGAATGCCGGTTGTTGCTGTCTGGAGTTGTTTATCCACCGATAGCCTCCGCCGGATCGACCTTGAGTGCCGCGCGAATAGCCAGAACACTGGCGAGCGCGCAGATGACCATGACTGCAACAAAACCCCGCAGGGCGTCAGGGGGCGTCAGGAGGACGTACTTCGGGAAAAACGGCGCCCAGAAGGTGGCGGCAATCTTGCCGACGACAAAACCGATAAATCCCAGGGCCAGGGCCTGCTGCAGGATCATTGCGGAGATGGTCCGGTTCTTCGTGCCGATAAGCTTGAGCACGGCTATCTCACGGATTTTTCCGAGCGTCAGGGTATAGATAATGAAGGCGACGATAGCGGCGCTGACCAGCGCGAGAATCACCAGAAACATGCCGATCTGTTTGGCCGAGGTGGCAATGAGTTTAGATATCAGGATCTCCTCCATCTGCGCCCTGGTGTAGACGGTTAACCGCTTCCAGCGCCGGATCGGTTCGGCTACCGCTTCGGGGTCTGCGCCGGAGTCGATCTGCACCAGCACCGCATTGACATAGGGATTGGTACTCTGCGAGGCGATCACCGCATCGAGCATGCCGGGCATGCCGGGAGGGTTCAGTGCTGGATTCAGGGCGGTGCGGGCGCGCTGACGGACGATGGCGTCGTTGTCTTTGAGGAACTGCGCTTCCTGGGCGTCCTTGAGGGGAATGAACACCATCGGATCACCGCCGGATGACACCATGCGCCGGGTCAGTCCAACGACGGTGTAGAGGTTACGCCGAATCTGCATGCGGTCGCCAAGAGCAAATCCACTGGCGATATCGGCAACCGCTTCGTAGTGACCGCGGGTGATATGCCGCCCCTGCACAAGAAAACCAGGCTGTCCGGGATGGCCTGGCCCATCGGGGGAGATGCCGACCACCATCGCCCGCACATCTCGCGGCGTCACTCCGCCGACCTGGCGCACCTGCATCGTCAGATAGGTGACGTTGGCCGCGCGCGCCACTCCGGTCATGCCGAGAATTCCCCGATAGGTATCGTCATAGATGCTTGATGATTCGGCGTACGGACCAAGAGTCCCCTGCTGCACCACCCAGAGATCGGCGCCGCTGTTGTCGAGCAGCACCTTGGCGTCATCGACCATGCCGCGGTATACCCCGGCCATGGTCAGGGTCACACCAATGAGCAGACCGAGGCCGATTCCGGTGAAAACGAACTTGCCCCAGGCATGGAGAATATCGCGTCCGGCGAGGCTGATCATGACGATTGATCCTTGTTGTGTTCGACAATCTTCACTCGGCTGCTTGCTCGCAACGCCTTCCGGCTGTAGACGACAATCTGTTCGCCGCCAACAAGACCGTCGGTAATCTGCACCCAGCCGTCAAGGTCGGATACCCCGGTTTTTACCGGAACAAAGCGCAGATCCTGCTGATCGACAAGCCACACGCCAAGATGTCCATTGACCCGTTGCACGCTGGCATTTCTTACCGCCGGCAGTACTTTTTGCACATCGAGCTGCACGGTGACTTCCGCCAGTTCGCCAAGGGGCGGAAGGGTTGCCGGGAGCTTATCGAAGCGCACCTTGGCGAGAATTTCTTCGGTGACCGAATCGGCCATGGGCTCAATACGTTCAACCTGTCCGGTCAGTATCCCGCCGGCCGAGGAGCGCAGGGTAATCTGCGCCGGTAAGCCGGCCCTAAGGCCGACGGCCCGCTGCTGGTCGAAGCGGACATTGATCCAGATGCTGCCCGGCTCAACCACCTCGATAACCGTCTGGCCCGGAACAACAGTGGTTCCGACATCAGCGTCACGCCGGGTGATAAATCCGTCGACGGGAGAGATAAAGCGCAGATTGTCGCGCTGCCGGATCAAACCGTCGCGCTCCGCCCGCAGCCGCGCGGCATCCTGCACGGAGACTTCCAGATCTGCCGTGGCGGCCGCCAGGGTTGCCTCGGCAATCTGATAATCCTGTCTTTTGTTTTCAACCGATTCCTTGCTTATCGAAGCGGTAAGAAACAACTGCTCGTAGCGTTTTGCCTGGGCCTCGGCGTACTTCTTTCGGGCGTTGATCTCCTGGATATGCGCCTTGGCCGCCAGAACAGCGGCATCGGCACGCTTAATGAGCGCGTCATGGGCGCTGATCCTGTCGACCAGATCGACGGCATCCATTTCTCCGAGCAGCTGGCCGGCCTGGACATGATCCCCCGGCTCGACGTTGATATGTTTGATGCGTCCAGCCAAAGTCGGACCGATTTTATGAATAAACCGGGCTTCAACGGTGCCGATGCCGAAAAGTGCCGGGGTAATGCCCTTCAACTCGACGGTTGCCAGGCTGACCGGTACCGGTGCAAGGGGGCCGGAGCGCATGAGAACCGAGACAAAAAGACCAAGCAGAAGCAGCAAAATTCCAACCAGCAGCAGGGTCTTGCCGTTTTTTGCCAGGAACCTTCTCATTTTCAGCTCCTTATGCCGCGTTGATAGATCTTGAAGAGTCCCGGCGCATCGGTTCGGATACGCTGGATATCTCCGGACAGGATAGACTGCATGATTAATCCTTGGTTACTGAAAATTATTGCCGCAAGGCCCTTCGTATTATTTCAATGACCTTGGAGTCTGTCGGAAAATAACCATTTTCTCCGACAGACTCCTGCATCGGTCATTATTCGAGAGTAGCAAGGACACGGCGGGCTGTTTCAGCAGCGTGCCGAAAACAGCCGAGTCGATCGTGCTCGGCAACTTTACTGAAAAAAGGGTCGGTCCATTGCCGCAGGTGACCGAGCAGGTAGGTGAAATCCTGTTGGGCATCACCATCTGTCGCCGCCCGTCCATGCAGCCAGGCGAGAAATTCACTTTCCACGGCGATATGATCCGCCGGTTCCTCGCTTGCCACGCCGTATTTCTGGTAGATGGCTGCAACCTTCAGCGTCGACTCGCCCATCACCGAACCTTCCAGATAGACGGAACCATAGGGCGGGCAGGGTACTTCCGGCATGGCGTTAATAAAGAGCCGGACATACTCGTTTTCGAGCAGGATGTGATCGATGCCTTTTCTTTCGCCAAGCAGGGTGCCGACATCGATGCCGGGAATTTCCGGCACTGGGTGAACTTCGGCCTGTACTGCCGGATAGCTGAACAGATAGGAAATACACTGCAGCCCTGGATGCATCTGCCTGGCGCTATCGGTCATTACATCCTCTCCTTAACGAGAATCGGCAACCTGTCGATGGCCAGAAGAACAAGGAACAGGGCATAGGCGACGATACCCAGCAGAATGATCACTTCGATCGACGAGGGCATATAACTGTACTGGTCGACAAAGGTACTTAAGCCAGGGAAAAACCGGCCCGAAGCAATGGGCAGCGACCAGTGACTATTCGGCAGACCGAAGGGTACCATGGTCATCGGGATTGCGTTATAGGCTGCGGGCATAATCAAAAAGCGATGGACAAAAACCCCGACAATGAATAATCCGCAGCTGAGCATCAGTAACGGCAGGGAGCGTCGCACCGCCTTCAGCATGAGCAAAACGGCAGCGACCACCAGAGAGGCAACTTCAAAGATATGCGCCCAGGCAAAATCGCCCCAAGCAATTTCCATGATCCGGTGCGTCTCGGCATTGCCGTACCAGGCATGGATGACCAGGTCGTTCATCATCAAGAAGAGATGCACACAGGTGGCCATGAAGATGATCAGGGCGAGAATGCCATAGGCATCCTGGTATTTTTCGCCGGTGCCGTAGGCCAGCGCGCCGGCCAAAAGGACGACGGTCGTGCCGACGGCAATGGCCACCGAAACGAAATCCGGAGCCATCGCCGGTGAAAACCACCAGTCGCGGCTGCCCTGGGTGGAAAAAATCCAGGCGGTAACCACATGGATGCCGATGGCAAACAGCAGGGCCACGGGGGCGATACGTTTCGCCCACTTTTCGGAAAATTCGTGCGGATTATCCACCTTGATTGCCAGCCGACTCAGCTTGCCGGTAAGGTCGGGAAGCAGCAGGATATAGAGATAGATGGCCGAGGCCAGGGCGTACAGATTAAGGACGATGACATCCCAGACCAGCGGCGACATGAAATTTGGGTGAAGAATGAGGTTGTAAAGCCGTATCGGCTGACCAATATCCGGCAGAACGATGAGCATCGCCGCGGTGACATTGGCAAAGGCGGTGAGGGCGCCGAGCTTGGCAAGGGGTTTCAGCTTTTTGACGCCGAAGAGGTAGATCGACGAGGTCAGCACCAGACCCCCGGCGGCATTGCCGACAAAGAAGGCCAGCCCGGAGATATACAGCCCCCAGCTATAGGAATTCTGCATGTTGGTAAGGATCAGGCCTTGCCACAGCTGATAGACCCAGGCGACCAGGGCGACGAGAAAAACACCAGCGCAAAGCCACATACTTATTCTCATTTTCAACGACATGATTACACCTCCTTGGCCTTGGGCGGCAGATAAAAAACGGTGGGCTTGGTGCCTTTTTCCGGCAAAAGATTAAAGGCATTGCGGGCCTTGATCATCCTGCTCACGTCACTGTGCGGATCATCGAGATCGCCGACAAACCGGGCCTTGCCGGGACAGCCCTGCACACAGGCCGGCAGCTCGCCCTTATCGCGGTACTGCGTGCAAAATGTGCATTTTTCGACGATACCCTTCGGCCGCATCGGCATATAGACCAGACGCCCCTCATGACGGTGTTCTTCCGGGTAGCCGTAATGGTATTTATCCTGGTACTCGGATCTTTTATGCGCCTCTGCCGGATCTTCCCAGTTGAACTGGCGGACACCGTAGGGGCAGGCCGACATGCAGTAGCGGCAACCGATGCATCGCTCAAAGTCGATGAGTACCGCGCCGTCTTCGGCGTGATAGGTTGCTCCAACCGGACAGACCTTTGCACAGGGCGCATTTTCGCAGTGCTGACAGTGTACCGGCAGGAAAAACTCGACCCCGGCCTCCGGCGGCGTCAGGTGGCGGTGGCTGCCGGGGGTGAACACCCGATTCCACCAGGTCTGCGGTGGCTGGGCGTTGTGCTGTTTGCAGGCGACCATGCAGGATCGGCAGCCGATACATTTTTCCAGATCTATGACCATGCCCATCTTCATACGCTCATCCTCCTGACATCCACCAGGCATTCATTCCACACCGTGGTCGGGGACCACATACCGGGGACGAAATAAATTTCATGCAAAGGTTTGATCCAGGGATAGGTCAATGAATTATACCCCTCTTCCGCCAGATACCGCGACCACCAGCCCTCTTCGAAGATTGCCGTGCCGGCGCTGCAGCCGGGATCGACCACGGCATGGGCGCGGGTCTGGCCCCGATCGTTGAAGATCTGTACCAGATCGCCATCGTTGATGCCCCGTTCCTGGGCATCCTGGCGGTTGAGAAAGACCTTGGGCTTATTGTCCTGCAATTCGAGCAGGATACTGTTGTTCGAGTGAGTGGAATGGACCCGGTACAGGGAATTCTTGGTCACGTAGCGTAAGCGGTATTTGTCCCGGGCTGCCGGATTGACTTTATACTCGGTCTCGGCGAACGTTTCCTTGTGCACCGGCAGCTGCTCGCCTTCGCTGAGAAAGAGATCCTCGTCCTTGTAAAATTCAATCCGCCCGCTGCGCAGAAACTGGGCAGTGGCCTTGATCGGGGCGGGGTAGCTCGGTGGCGGGAAAGGCTGGCGGTGGTGGACCTGTTCATAAAAAGGTACCTGGCGATCCCCCGGTGCCGCTGAATGCAGCCGGACCGGCCCCTTTTGCAGCATGGCCAGGGTAATGCCCTTCGTTTCAAAGCCGCCCTTTTCCAGGAGCATTTCAATGACCTTGAGGGCCGCTTCATTCTCGTCAAGCTCCGGGAAAAAGTGCTTCTCAAAGGCCGGATTGATCCGTTTCGCCAGTTCGCGGAAAATCCACAGTTCCGACCGGCTTTCAAACAGCGGCTTGATCGCCGGCTGCTGCAGCTGCAGATAGGGATGAAGGATGGTGGCGGTCAGATCATGTTTTTCGTACCAGGAGGGCACCGGCAATACCACATCGGACCACATGCAGCTGGTGGACATCTGGAAGTCGGTGGTCAGGATGAACTCCAGCTCGCCGGATGTCGCCCGCTCTTTCAAACGGTTGCTCATGTTGTGCTGGTCAAAGGGATTGCCCCAGCCCCCGATCATCGCTTTGATACCGTTCTTTGGATATCTCGGACCTTCGCCCTGGAGAAAGTGCAGATAGGGCACCCAGTTCAGCTTTGACCCTTCCGGAAACCACCAGCTCGCCAGATCGAAACGTATACGATACTGCCCGGCATAGGTGGAAATGCCGGCCCCGCTCTTGCCGATGCTGCCGGTTAAAACCGGCAGTAAGGAAAGAGCTCGGCCCTTGAGGTCGCCATTGTACCACTGGTAATTACTGGCGCCGTAGATAACATGCACCGGCGTATTCGTAGCGGTATCGAGCGTCACCCGTTCAATCTGTGCCGGATCGAGACCGGTAATGGCGGCGACCTGGTCGAGTTCATAGTCAACCAGCGTCTTGCGCAGGGCGGTGAGGACCGTCTCGACCTTGATCGACCGGCCATCAGCCAGGGTTATGTCATATTCCCCTTCAAGATCGGCCCCGGTCGGGCTGAGGTTTTCCGGATTGAGTATCTGCAAACCCTCTTCGTTGTGGAAGACAAAGAGTCGGCGATAGTCGGGAATGGTCTGGCTTTCGGCTTGCAGGGCAAGAGACTGGACATCGCCGGCCAGCAGCCGTTTGCCGGTATCCTGGCGGACAAGAATTGGAAAATCAGTAAAATCCCTTAGAAATTCCGCATCGTAGAGTTTGCGGTCGATGATGATTTTGGCCATGCCCAGGCCGAGGGCGGCATCGGTATCGGCCTTGATCGGCATCCATTCGTCGGCCTTGGCCGAGGTGCTGCAGAAATCCGGATCGATGACCACAACCCGGCCGCGTCTTTTCGCCTCGAGCAGGTGATGGGCATCGGGCAGCCGCGTCTGGATGACATTCGAGCCGAAAATGAGGGTCGAACGGGCATTGACCCATTCCAGGGATTCCAGTTCCTCGCTCTGCACCCCGAAAGTCATCGGCCAGAACATCGGCAGATCGCCGTTCTGATCGTATCCGTGATGCATGGTCCAGTGGGCGAGGCCGGCCAGAGCGACCATTGCCCCCTTCTGGACGTAGCCGGTGCCGGGCACCTGGATAGTCGTGGCTATCGCCTCCGGGCCGTATTTGCCGGTGATTTCTTTCAGTTTGTCGGCGGTATAGTTGAGGGCCTCATCCCAGCTTGCCCGACGAAATTGACCACTGCCCCGGGGGCCGGTACGGATCAGCGGATATTTCAGCCGGTCTTTACCATAGATCAAATCCATCATCGACAGGCCGCGCAGGCAGCCGCGGGGATTATAGGAATCCTCCGGGTAGTCCGCCGCCTGAATCAGGGTGCTTAGGCGTCCTTGGGTAACCCGGGCCTTGAAGCCGCAGGCCCCGGTGCAGTTCGGCGAACAGGTCGAGCGGATCAGCTGATCGACCTCTGCCGCGTAGGCGGCTGCATCATCTGAAAAATGAAAGAATTTCAAACCGAAAGCCAGGGCACAGCTTGCGCCAACCGCCCCCCGCAAAAAATCTCGTCTGTCAATATGCATGGCGATCTGCTCCTGTGATAAGTAACGATCGAATAAGTAATAACCGATGAACGACACCTGCTCTTTCCGGGGCGAGAGTCAGCCTCGATATCAGAGTTTTTTTTATAATACTTCAGGCCGTTTGATTAAAACTTGACTCAAGTCAAACAACAGCAAAATTACTTCGGTCTAAAAAACAGGAAAAAAGGCAGCGATTGGCTAATAGCGCCTGGTGGAAGAAAACCAGGGAGAAATGTTATTCTTGAAAACTTGACTGTGTCCATATGGCGGTTACTGGCATCAGCGACAAAATAATTGCGCAAACTGCTGTGGAAGGGTAGGATAATGCAGCATTAGCTTGGACGGCTCTTTGTTAGAAAAGGTAATTTTACGACCCCCGGAGAAAGCACCTGCTGATCACCTTACTGTCGCACATTCAAGGAGAAAAAAATGAAAAAATGCATGAAGGTTATACTTACTTCAGTCGTAGGCGGTCTGCTCGTTTGCCAGTCAGCACTGGCTGCGGATTACAATTCCGCCGTTGGGCTTGGTGTCGGCATGGCCCCGGATTATGAAGGTTCTGAAGATTATGAAGCGTATCCTATTGTATTTGGCAAGTATTCCTATGGGGATGGATCGTTTGTCATGTTGCGTGGCAATCAACTGAAATGGAATATTCTCAATGATAAATTCCAGTTTGGCCCCCTTCTCCAATATCGCCCTGAACGTGATGACGTTGACAACGATGATGTTGACAGGATGGAAAAAATTGATGATGCATTCGAGGCAGGCTTCTTCCTTACCGGCGTATTCGGTAATTGGAGTACAACTCTGGAATTTGTTGCCGACGTCTCAGACGAATATGACGGCTATCTCGTCACTCTTGGCGGAGACTACAAAGTATACAGCGGCGAAGTAACGGCAATAACCTTAGGTGCATCGACGACCTATGCCAGCGACAATTATATGGAGACCTATTTCCAGGTGGATTCGGGTAACCGGGGTACCAGCACACTTCCCGACTATAGTGCTGATGATGGAGAGTTTAAGGATGTCACCGTGCATATGGTTGTCGACTACAGCATCAGTGATAGATGGTCGATGGTCGGAAATCTTGGCTACAAGATGCTTCTTGGTGATGCCGAGGACAGCCCGATCGTTGAAGATGATGGGCAATTTTTCGTTGGAGCAACCGGTGTTTTCCATTTTTAGCCATCACTTATATACTGCGGGGATCTTTTCGGTGACCAGCTCATCCTCCTGCAAGTCAGGGACGATTGACTGTTATCGACTCACTTCTTAGCCCGTATGCCAAGACGGGTTGCAAGGTTATGGAGATTGCTGCGGTGCATATCGAGCTGGCGAGCTGCAGCAGCCCAGTTGCCATCGTTTTGGTCTAGTACCGATTGTATAAGACGTATTTGAAATGATTTGACCTCGTCACGAAACGAAAGTTTTTCCTGCGCTTGAACGGGAGCTTGGTATTCAGGCGCCGGGTGCACATAGAGCGCGGATCCGAGATCTCCGGCCAGGTGTTCGGGCTGTATTTTCAGGTGCTGTTCATGGTTTGCCCCCTGCGATGCTTTCAACACTGCTCTTGACAATATATTCTCCAGCTCACGGACGTTGCCCGGCCAGCTGTAGCGATTCAGCAGCTGCAATGCGGCATCACTTATTCTGATTTCCCCGAGGCCGAGCCGTTTTTTTGCCTGCGTAACGAAAAATCCGGCAAGAATTGCAATATCCTCTTTTCGTTCACGGAGTGCCGGCACCCTTATCGGATAGACATTGAGCCGGTGATAAAGATCGGCCCTGAAACGGCCTGCCCGCACCTCTGTTTCGAGGTTCCTGTTTGTCGCTGCCAGGAGGCGAACATCAGCATGGAGCATTTTTTCCGAGCCGATTCGTTGTATTTCACCTTCTTGAATGACTCGTAAAATTTTGGCCTGGATCTCAAGGGACAATTCACCGATTTCGTCCAAAAAGAGCGTCCCGCCATCGGCCAGTTCAAATTTACCGGCCCGGTCATTGCTTGCCCCGGTAAAGGACCCTTTAACATGGCCAAAAAGTTCACTTTCGGCAAGCGAGTCTGGAAGTGCAGCGCAATTGAGATACAGCATAGCCTTATCACTGCGGTTCGAAAGCCGGTGGATGGCTCTGATAGCCAGCTCCTTTCCGACACCTGTTTCGCCAAGAACGAGAACGGTATAGTCGGATTTGGCAACAAGCTCGATTTCCCGCCGCATTTCTTCAATGACCGGGCTTTTTCCAAGAATCTCCCATCCTCTCTGGGTTGCCACATCCTGCATCAGATCTGAGGCAATCTGGCCCTGCCGCTCAGCTTTTTCTTCAAGAGCTTTCAGCAAATCGGCGACCTGCATCTGGGCGCCGGCCATCGAGCCGATGGTCTGTAAATATTCTTTGGGAAGGTCGTCAAAAGCACCAATCTCAAGAGAATCGGCGGTAAGAACGCCAACCAGGTTGTCATTGACATAAAGCGGACAGCCGAGGCAGGCATGGATGTGATGTATGGCTTCCGGGTCGGCAACGAGCATGCCGTCAAAAGGATCGGGGAGAGGACTGTCGCCTGGAAAGATTATAGGTACGGTGGAATCACAGATCAGATCCAAACGAGGATGTTCACTCCTGGTATACACCCGTCCCATGGCATCCGGCGTCAAACCCTTTGCAGCGATTGGCGTGAGCTTGTCCCCCTGGACTCGTAAAAGTGTCGCCGCATCATAAGGAATGGCCCGGTGCAGAGCGTCCAATAATCGCTGATAACGGTCTTTCGCGCTCATTACTGCTGTGAGGTCGACGGCTATGGCCGTTAGGGTATGTAGTTTATCCATGGTTGCCAATATAACAACACTGTTATGTGAATCGCAACATTGATCTGTTGTAAAAACGGAGACACCGTTTTTAACTCTCTGGAATGATATGAATAAATAATTGGCATACCTGTTGCAATACCAAAAGTAAGAAAAAGAATACCGATAACAGCTCCACCCAGGCTGACTCACCGCAACCCGCAAAAGGAGAAATCATGAAAATTTTAAAATTAACAGATACAGACGAATTCACACCCGGAGCACTGAAGCGATTCTTTCTGGTAGAAGATTCCCCGAGTTTTAAAATAGTCAATTTCAACCTCGATGAAGGCGTCACCTTTCCGGTTCATAGTCATGATCTGGATGGCGAACTTTCAATCCAGGTGTTGCAGGGAGAGGGCTACTTTCTCGGGGAGGGAGACACGGAATTACCGGCGGCACAGGGCGATATCCTTATATCGCAGATTCGGGAGCCCCATGGAGTAAGAGCCAAAACTCAAATGAGAATCCTGGTGACAATAGCCCCGCCAATTTGACGGCCCACAGAAACCAAAAAAAGCGGAATTATAACCATATAAAAAGAAAATGGAGATGGTAATGAAAAACGTATTTACCTTATCAACGATAAAACTGCCGGGAGCAATAATCGCATTAATCGTATTTTTTGTTATGGCAAATGCAGGCAACGCACTTGCTCACTGCGATACTCTGGACGGTCCTGTTGTGGCTGATGCCCGGCAGGCTCTTCAGACCGGTGATGTTAGCCCGGTTTTAAAATGGGTTTCAAAAGACCAAGAAGGTGCCATCAAGGCTGTCTACAAACATACTCTGGCAGTCAGGCAGCTGGGCGATGAAGCGAAAACGCTGGCCGACGCCTATTTTTTTGAAACACTGGTCCGCATCCATCGCGCTGGTGAAGGTGCTCCTTATACAGGTTTAAAACCCAGTTCATCCATTGATCCCGCGGTGGCCTTAGCTGATAAGGCTATAGAAAATGGTTCTGTAGATCAATTGGCAAATGTGCTGACTACCGCCTTGAAGAATGGATTAACAACTCGGTTTGACAAAGTGATCGATGCCGGCAAACAAGCTGATAAAAGTGTTGAACTAGGGCGCGAATATGTCGAGGCGTATGTCGAGTTTACCCATTTTGCTGAAGGGATTCATGGGATGATAAAAGGAGCTGGAGATCACAGCGAACACTAAACGACCGGGGGAGAAGATGATGTGAAGGTGTTTGAGCGGGTTTTCTCCCCAGATTGTCTTTTATATAAATAAAATGATTGCAAAAGGTGAACAAAATGACTGGAGCAGGGAATATATCAGATAAATCAATAGGCGAGATTGTCGCAGAAGATTACCGAACGGCACAGGTCTTTGAAAATCACGGCATTGATTATTGTTGTGGTGGAAACGTTTCACTCCAGGCCGGCTGCCGGGAAAAAGGGATCGATCCTGCAATAATCGCAGAAGAAATAGAGGCTGTGAAGAAAGACCAGATCGATCGAAGCCAGGACTATACCTCCTGGGATCTGTCCTTTCTCATTGATTACATAATCAATGTCCACCACACGTATATCAAGGAAAACACCGGGCCGATAACCGGGTATACCCGCAAGATTGCCTCCGTTCATGGGGCTCATCATCCTGAAGTGATAGAGATTGCCTCAATATTCGATAAAATAGCAGGTGATTTGATGGACCACCTGAAAACAGAGGAGGAAGAGTTTTTTCCGGCTCTGAAAAGAATAGAAGCGGCCGGAAAGGCAGGCAGCGCACCTTCAGCCGATGATACGGAGAAGGTCAGAAATTCCCTCGAAAACCTTGTTCAGGAACATGAGGTAGTTGGTGATGCAGTCCATAAAATCCGTCACCTGGCCAAGGGCTATGCCATACCGGATGATGTCTGTAATACCTTCACGGTCACGTATCAGAAACTCAAGGAATTCGAAGACGATCTTCATAAACATGTCCATCTTGAAAACAATATCCTCTTCTTAAAGGCGATGCAGCTTTGATGGCCTCGTGAAAAATTCTTCTCCAACTTCCCCATAACTTGCATATCAGCAACTTATGGGGTCGATGCTTGCCGCCGATCCTGGCCAACCGTCCTAAAAGAGTTCATTATCAAGAATAAGCGAGGAAAGAGATATCATGCCGATAATTTCCTCTCCATCCGCCACGGGGGCTCTTCGTATACCGGCTCTATAAAGCAGGCGGGCGACATAGCGTATATCCATATCGGCCGGTATGCTGATAACTGGCTTTGTCATGATTTCATAGACATTTACCTCGCTCGAAGGGCGGCCGGCGATGAAGACCCCTCTGATAAAATCCTGGGTGACGACGATGCCCCAGGCGTCATCGTCATGCCGCTTCTGGACCAGCAGGCATGAAACCTTTTCAGAGCGCATTAGAGCGGCAGCTTCCCGGGCCGTGGCCATCCCGTCAATGGAGACAATCTTGTTCTGCATCACGTCTCTTGCCCGAAGTATTGGTGTTTTTTCCTGTGTCATGGTATCCTTTTCCGTTAGTATTTTTATAAATAACTGTCACGAACCTCTTCTTTAAATCTTTCCATCTGGCTCTCCAGTCCGATCACCTGTTCAACAGGGAGCACGAAAGCTATGCCGGTTCCAGGTTTATGGAACTCCCCGGCTGTCTTGATACTTTCCATAATTTTTCCAACCACATGCTCTTCGACAAGGAGCATGATGATATCGGTCTGCGCCTCCAGGGAAAGACCAAAAAAGGTTTTTGCCTCGCGGATACCAGTCCCCCGGGCGGGTATGATAGTCGCGCCGGTAGCGCCGGCTGCTTTTGCCGCATCAACAACATTATCGGTAATAGCTGTTTTGACCGAGGATAAAATGAGTTTAAAGCGCATGTTTCTTCTCCTGCGATTTTATTTTTCTACTGAGACTCCATTGCATTATTTGCGCATATCCCATGACGGCTATAATTGGAAAAAGGCTGGCAAAGGCAATAAGACCGAAACCATCCAGGGCCGGGTTCCTCCCGGGGATGCTGGCCGCAAGGCCAAGGCCGAGGGCGGTCACCAGTGGTACTGTTACCGTCGAGGTGGTAACGCCGCCTGAATCGTAGGCGAGGGGGATAATGCTTTTTGGGGCAAAAAAGGTTTGTACGATAACTATCATATAGCCTGCCAGAATGTACAGATAAAGCGGCGTACCGCTGACGATTCGGAAAACGCCGAGGCTTATGCCTACAGCGACCCCGATGGCGACGGTAATTCGTAAGCCCCACTGGCTTATTGTCCCGGCCGAGACCTCATTTGCCTTATAGGCGACAGCAATAAGCGACGGTTCAGCGATGGTCGTGGCAAAGCCGATGAGCAGTGCGAAAAGATACACCCAGCCGTATGCGCGCCAATCCCCGGCGTTGCCGACATTCCCGGCCCCATGAATAAAAGTGGGATCGGACAGTTGCGCCGCCATGATTTTTCCCAGGGGGAAAAGTGCTTTTTCAAGTCCTAGCAAAAAGCACGTCAGGCCGATGACGACATAGACGCCGCCGACAAGGAGCCGACCGAGATGGGGAATCGGCTGGCGCAGGACGAACAGTTGAAAGCCGGTGATCAGGGCTATGATCGGCAGTACGTCTCGCCCGGTCGCCAGCAGCATTGTAAAAAAATCAGAGAAAAATTCCATAACGGTACCCTGTTTATCGAAAAACCATCAAACCATAGCCCATGACAAAAATCATCGGCAGCAGGGAGGCAAAAGCGATCAGACCAAATCCATCCAGCAGCGGACTGCGCCCTCTGATAATAGCGGCCAGCCCCACGCCAAGAGCTGTAACCAGAGGTACCGTGATGGTCGAGGTGGTGACACCGCCGGCGTCATAGGCTATGCCGATAATCTCTTGCGGTGCAATGATGGTCATCAGCATGACAATCATATAGCCGCCGATGATCAGATAATGAATCGGCCAGCCGCGGATAATACGCAGGACACCGATGAGGATGGCAAGGCCGACGGAAAAGGCGACGGTCATACGAAGTCCGAAGGCATATTGCTTGACTGCCTCGGGGGTTTGGCCAATAAGGTTGCTGCTACTGGCTATTTCCGCCGCCTCGGCGGCAACGGCAATGAGCGCGGGTTCCGCGACAGTAGTTGAGAATCCCAGGGCAAAGGCAAAAGAGAGAAGCCAGAAAAGGCTGCCTTTCCTGGCCAGGGTATGGGCAAGTGTCTCGCCTATGGGGAAAAGCCCCATTTCCAGCCCCTGAACGAAGAGACCAAGTCCGATAACGACGAGAACAGTACCAAAAAGAACATCTTCAATATGGGGCAGGGGCTGCCGGAGAACCACAATCTGGAAAAAGGCGATAACGATGATAATCGGCAGCAGGTCGGTAAGGGCATCTTTGAGTTTCTTCAGGATAATCGAAATGATGATTTTTACCCATCTTTCGTAAAAAGCCATACCAGCCCTCATTAAAACACTATGGAAAAATGTTCATGCTCATGTTTCTACTCTAGATTATGGTACCGGATGATGTGCGGTTAAGCCAATTTTTCTCTCTACTGTGACCATTTTGATCGGAAGCATCATTGTCTCAGCCAAAGATATCCGTATCAATATGCAGCTCGCGCATTTTTCGATACAGGGTCGAGCGATCGATATTTAAAATCCGCGCCGCCTTGGCCTTGTTGCCACCGGCTGTCTTAAGCGCCGCGAGGATCTTTTCGGTGACCTGCTCCTCCTCTTTGCTGAGGGCCAGTCGGCTAATTTCAGTAAGAGCAGTCTCGTCGGTTTTTGCCGGTTCCGGGAGAAGAGGGGACTGGTCCACCGTATTGCGGCCCACCAGTTCCTCCGGTAGTTGTTCGGAAGAAATGGTTGTGCCTTGACAGAGAATGCAGGCCCTTTCGATGGTATGTTCGAGTTGGCGAACGTTTCCCGGCCAGGCGTAGCGGCTGAGCAGCGCCATGGCCTGTTCGGAGATGCCGGTGATATTTTTGTTGAGCTTTTTGGCAAAGCGCCCGATGAAATGGTTGGTGAGCAGGGGAATGTCGCCTTCGCGTTCGCGCAGCGGCGGCAGGTGGATATCGATGATCAGCAGGCGAAAGTAGAGATCTTCGCGAAAGCTGCCGTTTTTCACCTTTTCCTTGAGATTGACATTGGTTGCGGCGACGACCCGGACGTCAACGTGCAGTTCCTTGTCACTGCCGACCGGATAAAATGTTTTCTCCTGCAGAAAGCGGAGCAGTCGCAGCTGCATGGTCATCGAGATATCGCCGATTTCATCGAGAAACAAGGTGCCGCCATCGGCTTGGAGAATTCTGCCCATCCTGTTTTCATCGGCCCCGGTAAAGGAGCCTTTTTTATGGCCGAACAATTCACTCTCAAGCAGGCTGTCGGTCATGGCGGTACAATCAACCATCACCAGCGGCCGATCGTGCCGTGGACTTTCCTGGTGCAGGGCGTGGACGGCGAGCTCTTTCCCGGTACCGCTCTCCCCGGTAATCAATACGGAGGTATCGACGCGGCCGATGTTTTCCAGCAGCAGATACACATTCTGCATGGCCGCGCTGGCCCCGAGCATCTTGTGAAAATGGCTTCTCCCCTGTAGCGGTTGCGGTATTTTATGGCTCATATCCCGCAGCACCAGCACGGCGCCCACCGGATCCCCCGTGCCATTGTCCAGGGGGGAAATGCAGATGCTTACTATCTTGCGCCTGTCCGCCAAAGGAAATTCCACCCGGTGATCGATCAGTTCTCTGCCGCTTTTCAGCACCTTTTTTATATTGTCGGTAAGCTGGCCCAGCTCCACCTGCTGACAGATTTCGCCAAGGTTTTTCCCCTCACCCATCTCCGGGTGGAGCTTTTCTAAAAGTACACCGGCGGCATGGTTCATTTTCAGGATGTTAAGATCATTATCGACGGAGATGATACTGTCGGAAACACTCTTGAACAGCGTTTCCAGAAAGCGGCGGTACCGCTCCCGGGCCAGCTCCGCCTCTTTTTTGTCCTGCTCCAGATGGTACTGGCGAATGGCCAGGCGAGCGGTTTTCAGCAGCGCCTCCTTTTCGACCGGTTTCGGCAGATAGTCGAAGGCGCCCAGCCGGACTGCTTCCGAGGCCGTTTCCACCTGGGGATAGCCGGTAACCATGACCACCGGGCAGGTAACGCCAAGTTCCCTGAACCGTTTTAACAGCTCTATGCCGGAGTGACTTTCGAGGACAATGTCGCTGATGATAAGATCGAACATCCGTGAGGATACCGCCTTGACCGCCTCCTCGAATGAGCCGACGGCGATAACCGTTTCGTAGCCGGCCCGTTTCAGGAAGATGCTGAAGGTATTGCGTAAACTTGTCTCGTCGTCAACAATGAGGATAGAAGTTTTTTGTGCAGCTGTATCTGTCATTGAGCTTCCTTGGTTTACAGGCCTTTGTCACTCATTTATAGGTGTTCATGTCGCGAAAAACCACCACCGCTCCGGTGAGCATGCCGCGATCGCGAATCGGCGTACTGACATATTCCACCGGGAAACTGGAGCCGTTTTTACACCAGAAAATATCTCCGGTTTTATAGTGGACGAGTCCATCCCGGTAGGCCATATAGATAGGGCAGCTTTCGACAGGATGAGACGTGCCGTCCGGCAGGGTGTGATGGATGAGTTCATGGTGGGTGTTGCCGAGCAACTCCTCCGCCTCCCAGCCGAGCATCAGCGATGCGGCCTTGTTCATGAAGGTGACCTTGCCCTGATTATCAAGGCCGAGAATACCTTCGCCGGCACAGTCGAGAATCAGGTGCAACTGTTTCTGCAGTTCACGAACCTCTTCTTCTGCCTGAGTTCGTTCAGCAATTTCCCTATTTAATGCCCCATTCACCTGCTGCAGTTCAAAGGTTCTTTTTTCGATGGCTTCATCAAATTTAATTTGGATGGCCCGATATTCCTCCCGTTCAGCGGCCAATCCCTTTTTCAGGCTTAAGATGATGTTTTCCCGCTGTTTTATCAAAAAGTGGATGGTGACCAGTATCGACAGCAGCAGCGCGGCGGTGAGCAGGCCTGTTTCCAGCATAAAAAGATTCGTGGTGCCGGCGGCGCCGTGCAGACGCTGCATAAGGGCGAGCAGCCCGGCGAAGACGAGGAACTGTCCTGGTATTATCAACCATATCGGTGGGTTCGGTACTTGATGTTTCATCATGTTCCTTAGTGGGGTTGTACTGGTAAATCTATTGTAAAGCGGGTCCATTCTCCCGGCTTGCTCTGTACCCTGATATACCCGCCATGGTCGCGCACCAGGCCGTGGCTGATGCTGAGGCCAAGGCCGGTGCCTTCGCCTTTCGGCTTGGTGGAAAAAAACGGATCGAACAGTCTGTCCTGGACTTCCGGGTCGATGCCCACGCCGTAATCGGTGAAGGTCAGGCGGATACATTCCCTGTCCTCTTGTTTATGCAGTTCTGTTCTGATTTCGAGACGTTTTTCCCGGTTGGGCTGGGGGTATTTCTGGTTCAGGGCATAGCGTGCATTGCTGATCATGTTCAAGACAACCTGCTGCAGCTGCTGCTCATTGCACATCAGCGGCGGCAGGGAATCATCCAGCTCCAGGAAACAGGTGATACCATCCTTCTTCAGGAGATGGTCGACCAGCTGCAGGCTGTTGTTGACTATTTTTGTGATATCCGACGGAGCCAGAACCTCTTCTCGGCGGCGGGCAAAGTCCAGTAATTTTGCGACAATGCCGGCGATCCGTTTTCCTTCACTGATGATGTTGCGCAGATGTTCCGCTGCGTCCGGATCATCCGGGGCGTCAAGGATGATCTGCGAATAATTGATGATGCCGTTGATCGGATTATTGATTTCATGGGCAATGCCGGAGGCAAGTTCCCCGATTGCCGCCAGCTGGGCCATGCGAATCGCCTCTGCCCGGACAACTTCTTCTTCGGTAAGATTGCGGGCGACGACAAGAGTGGCGTTGATTTCGCCATTTTCCTCGAGCAGCGGCGTCACCGTCAGCATGTATGTACCATGCAGGCCGTGCAGCTCCACCTCGGATATCTGTGTTTTCCGGCCGCCGATGAACTGATCCAGCGGACAGGGATTGTTGCTGCCATGGCCGCCGTGGAGAATCTCGCAGACTGTTTTGCCGATGACTTCGCTGCGTCGTTTTTTGGCGGCGGCACAGGTGGCTGGATTGGCCTCGAGGATTCTGAAGTCCTTTGAGACCACCAGCGCAGGATCCTGGATGGCAATGAAGATTTTTTCCCAGCGAGCGGTAAACATGTTCAGCTGTTGGTCAGCGGCCAGATTTTCCGTTTCGTCAATGCCGAGCATGACCAGGCCGACTTTGCCTTGTTCGATGTTATGCCGGATGGAACCGTGCCAGTTTATAAAGCGTTCCAGCCCATTTTTGGTGAGTAAGGGGGCGGTGAAATTGATGTTCGTCTGTTTTCCTTTCAGCGTCTCTGAAAAGAGTTGCTGGAATTCGAGTCTGTTATGCGGGGCGATCATGACATCAACCCAGTATTTCCCCAGTATTTCCTTTTCACTGTACCCGGTTACCTCTTCGGCTCTGCGGTTAAAGGAGGCAATTGTGCCACAGGGATGGATGCTCACCATAAGCGCCTGGATAGTGTCGACTATCTCCTTGTTGAAGTCCCGCTCTATTTTCAGCTTTCGCGCGGTATCCTGGGAATACAGCGCCAAGGCTATATCGTCGCTGACATGGGCGATAAATTCTTGTTTAAGATCAAATATCTCTCTATTCTCCCGGCAGTGCATGGCGACAAAACCATAGACTTTGTGCTGGTACCTCACCGGACAGACAATGCAATTGGGGGCGGCGGTGTCATTTTCGGGAAATTTTCCGGAAGAAAAGTGGGCATATATGGGTGTGGTGAAAAAAGAAAGCTCGCGGTCCATCTGCTCAACGAGGAGGCTCGTAAGAAAGCTTTGTATGGAAAAGTCAAGCAGCGTGTTCGGCGGGGTCGCGGCGAAGGGAATAAGACGCTTGTTTTCCCTGTCGATATCTCCGGCCCAGACAAAATGGCAGTGAAAGGCGTCGGCCAGAATATTGCAGCAATGCTGAAAAATGATGGCATAGCTCTGATCTTCAGGATCACACAGACTGTGCTCCCTGATGGTCGTCAGTAAGCGGTTGCGGTGCTGAAACAGCTTGAGGGCTTCCGCGTCTCGTTCTGTCAGGTTTTTTGCCATATGTCGCCTTTCGTAGATCTGTTCTTCTATACGACCATACACTTGCTTCCTGCGTCAAGAACTGCTTTATCCTCTCCCCATGGATGTCAGGCTAGAGAGTATGCACGACGACACCGTCTTGATCGGCTAGATGTGCTGTTTCATCGACAATCTGCCGATGATGGGTGAAGAGAATGACCTGGTTTCTCGTCGACAGCCTGGCCAGGGCCTGAAGGGTAGCCCGTGAACGCCGGTCATCAAAGTTGATTAAGATGTCATCGACGATAAAGGGCATTGGTTCGTGCGATTCCAGACGATACTCCAGGGTGGCAAGACGCAGGGCCAGGTAGAGCTGGTCTCTTGTGCCGGAGCTCATCCCTTCGACCGGTACCCGTCTGTTGCCCGGACGCAGGCCGATCAGCACCGGTAAACCTTGATCATCGACGTCGGTGCGGAGACCGGTAAAAGAGCCGAGGGTCATCTCGCGAAAATATTTCGAGCCGATGAGCAGCACCGGATCCTGATGTTCCTCCCGGTAGCGTTCAATCTCCAGCTGGAGGATTTTGGCGGCCAGCTTGACCAGGGTATAGCGCTCCGCCAGACGTCGTATTCCGGCCAGTTCCTGTTCCATCTCCTCCGCTATCTCCGCCGCCTTGGCGTTGCCGTCCATGGCGGCGAGTTTGCTGGTCTCCTCGCCGATGACCTGGGAAATTCTATTAATTTCCGGGTGGATTCTTTCAATGATATCGAGTCGTTGGGCTTCTGTCCGCCCCGGTAATTCGTCGGCGTTGATTGCCGCCGCCTGCCGGGAAATTTCTTCGATGTCGACCCCGGCGCCAATTTTGGCCAGGTTGGCGGTCGTGTCGGAAATTTTATCCGTCAACCTGGTGTAGGTCTCGAAGGTGCGTATCACGGCGGTCAGCCCGTCCGGTGTTGCACAGCGGGCAATCAAGAGGATTTCCTCCATCTGTGCCCGGGCGCTCAGCAAGGTCCTTTCGGCCGCTGCCACCTCGGTCTGCAGCGCATCGATCTCCTCGGCCAGTTTATCGTGCAGGGTACAATCGTTTTGGGATTGGCCAAGGAGCGTGCGCACATGGACAATTGCCTGGTCAAGCGGCAGCTCTAATGCCTTGGGAGCCACCTGCGTCAGGAGCGCCCGCACCTCCTGTTCGAGCTCCCCGGCGTCTCGGTCTATGCCGTCAATGCGTTTTTGCAGATCGGCTGCTTCTTTGACCCTGGCAAAGCAGCTCTGCAGGATGTCGAGCAGGTCGATCGCTTCAAAGGTTGCGATCTCGCTGCCAAGACCCAGACCGGCAAGGGCTTTCTGCCATTGCTCCTGCCACTTTTCCAAGGCTTGCCGAGCCGTGATCAGCTGTTTTTCGGCCAGATGGAGGTTTTTTTCTGCGCTTTGTAGCCGCGCGGTGCAGGTGTCTCTTGCCGCCTGTCTGCGGGTGGCGGTCTCGAGGACTGTCTCGGCAAGGACAACCACCGGACCAAGTGCTTCCCCGCAGGGTATGGCCTGCACGTGCAGGTTGTGCAGCTCACTGACGATGGCTTGTCTGAGAGTGTCTCGCTGCTGCAGAACTCTGTTGATTTCCTGCTTTTTATTTAAGATATCACCCGCCTTGTAACGGAGTTTGTCCATCGACGCGAGCCAGCCGCCCATTTCCTTCGGCGAGAGCGGGGCTGTTCCGGTTATCCCGGCGGCCTGCCAGAGCGCGACCCAGGCCGCATCGAGTTCCGTCTGCCGCCGGCTGAGCATCGTGCTGCTTTCGGCAAGGCCGGCCAGCAGCTCCTGCCGGCTTTCCATCTGGGCCTGAAGGGCCGCCGCGGTGGCTACCCGGTCGGCCTCCCGGCGCAGGCGATCGGCAATACCATCCGCCTGGCCGACATATCCCTCATAGGCCTTGTCAAGCGGCTGGTCCGCTCCATAGGCCAGGCTTTCACTGGTCACATCCTCGTCATCGAGCCAGCGGCGGCGCAAAAGCTGCCAGCCATGCTCTCTTTTCTGGCGGGTGTGCAGCAGCATCTCTTCGGAGGGAATTTCCCCGGCATAGGCGCCTTTTTTCATTTCCGTCCGGGCCTTGGTCAGCTCCTGGGCGATGGTTTTCTGCTCTTTTTCCAGTACCCGTTTTTCATCGGTGAGCTCGCGGTATTGTCTGTCAAACCGCTGCACGGTTTCCGACAGCGGCAGAGGCAGTTCGATGAGCGTCTGCAGATCTCCCGACCAGAAGCCAAGGCGCCTCAGTTCCGCCAGGCAATCTTTTTTGCCCTGGTCGATTTCGCGGCGGTTTTTTTCCAGCAGCCCATCTATATCGCCGCTCTTGTGTGCCAGCTTTACCGCCTGAAAAAGCCTGCCGCTGTCCGGCAGAGCACCTAAACCGGTCAAGTCCTGCATGGCCTCCCGGTGTTCCTCGCCGCTAGCTGCCGCCTGGCTTTTTGCCTGGATAAGCTGCTGGTTGATGGCCTCATATTCGGCGCTTAAGCGCTGGATGCTTTTTTTCTTCAGCAGCACCGCGCGTAAGGATTCAATGGCCTCCAGGCTCAGGTCCGGCCGTACCTGCTGCAGCAGCTGGGCGGCCTCTCGGCGCAGGCTGATGCGCATGCCTTCTCTTTCCGGTCGGTCTTTTAGCCCCTTGCGGTACTCCCCCAGACGCTGGTGGAAATCATCAATTTTTTCAGCGTGCTCAAGGAGGTATCTGTTAAAAGACAGGGCCTGACGTCTTGCCTCCAGCTTCTTGAGATGTTCGGTATCCTTTTGCAGCTGCAGTCCCGCTTCACGGATTGCCTGGACAACCTGGCGGTGGTTCTCGGCAAAGTCCGGGGGCAGAATAATTACCGGCCCGAGTATTTCGAGCTGTTCGCGGTAGGATTTGAGCCGTCCCAGTTCGGGAATGGCCTGCGCCAGACGCTCCAGGCGGCGCAGTTCGATGTTTTTCTCATCCCGCTCCCGCTCCAGCGTGGCTCGCTCCTCCTCGGCCATTTTCAGGGCCTGGTGATGCTCTTTCCACTCCCGACAGGAAAGACCGGCGGCCTTGGCCTTTTTCTGTAACTCTTTGAACCTTTTTATCGCTCGGTTGATCTGCGGCACTTGTCCGGTTGGTTTGAACAGCTCCCCCGCTTCCTTTTCCAGCTGATCGATGACCTCTTTCAGAGAAGATATGCCCGCTCCAGCGGCAAACAGGGCCTGTCCCACCTCGCCTTTCTGGGCGAGTATTTCTTTTCCGCCGCGTACCAGGGTGTCGTGGTCAATGCCGTAGAGGGAACCAAATATTTCCACATCCACCCCATGGAGAAACGGCGCCAGGGTGTCTGCCGGCAGAGGATCGCCCGCCTCGTCGATGATGTCGCCGATGCGTTTTTTTCGCCGCTGGAAGACGAGTTTTTTGCCGTCGCTGTTTTCCAGGCAGCCGCTGACGAGAAGCTGGTCATAATTGTGCAGGAAATTATCCGGCGTCTGTGGCGCAAAGCCGTACAGCAGGGCCTTGAGTGCCCGCAGGGAGCTGCTTTTCCCCGCCTCGTTCGGGCCGTAAATGATGTGCAGACCGGGCGCTGCAGAGTTGAATTCCAGCTTCCGGTCGGTAAAGGGACCAAAAGCCTTCAGGCCAAGGCTTTTCAGTCTCATTTTGGCGCTCCGTGCCGGAGCAGCTGGGCGCGTAACAGCTCCTGCACCTGGCTGCGCAGCTCGGTAATTCTCTCCGGCGAGGAGGCCAGGAAAGGGTCGTCCCCGCCGGAGATCTCCGCCGGTAGCTTGTTGTTTAAACTGCCGAGCTCCGGGACCAGTTCAACCAGGGTATCGCTGCCAAATTCGAAGTGCTCGATGGCGTGCAGGAGCCCGGTCAGGGCGGTATCACCACCACCGCTCTCGGCGGTCTGCTCAGGGCTGACTCGCCGGGTCGTCTGGAATTTCACCTTTTCCAGCCAGATATTACCAAGTCCCGCGCCAATGCCCCGGAACTCTTCGGTCCACTGGGCGGTACGCTCAAGCAGCAGGGTATGCACCGGACAGCTGCCGGTCAGAATCAGGCGCAGGGCGAGAGGTCGGCTGTTTGCCTCGGCAAGTTCGATCTCAAAGGCCCGCCGGACGGCATCGTAGACACTCTGTGCCGTATCGCAGTGGGACAGATCCACTTCGCAGCCGGTCCAGCGCAGGACGTCAAGTTCGTGTTCCCGGACATCGGTGATCCGGCCTTCCACGACAGTGATGAGCGTGGCCCCTTTCGCCCCGGTCTCCCGAATATGGCGGCCCTGGATATTACCGGGAAAAACAATCCATGGATCATCCGCCACTATTTCGCGTTTATGCACATGCCCCAGGGCCCAGTAGTCATAGCCCTTTGATTGCAATTCATCCAGCGTACACGGTGCATACTCCTCGTGTCCCTGTCGCCCGGTGAGAGAGGTGTGCAGCAGGCCGATATTGAAATAGCCGGGCTGGCAGGGGGGATACTGCAGGGCCAGGTTTTCGGTCACCACGCGGGAGGAATAGCTCCGGCCGTGGATGATGACGCCGAGAGTATCCAAACGTATCGACTGGTTTTTTTGCGAAGAAAAAAGTGTCACGTTGTCCGGCAGCGGCATGGTTCTGGTGATCTGATTGGCGGCGTCGTGGTTGCCGGAAACGATAAAAACAGCAATCCCCGCCCGGTGCAGCCGCCCCATGCGACCGGCAAAGAACAGGCCGGTGTTGTAGTCTTTCCAGTCAACGTCATAGAGATCCCCGGCAATGAGCAGGAAATCGACGGCCTCATCGATGGCCAGGTCAATGCAGTTGTCAAAGGCCCGTCGCGTTGCCCCGCGAATCTCCTCCACAGGGGCGTTCTCATGGGCCTCCAGTCCTTTCAAGGGGCTGTCAAGATGGATATCGGCGGTGTGGAGAAAGCGAAACATCTGTTGCCTTTACACGGAAAAGATTCCCTGAAATCGATTTAGCGGACCTGACGCGGAGCTGGCGGAGTGTGTCGTTATTTCGTCTGGAGTCCGGGGCAAAGCCATGAGTTGCCTCTTGCCGTTTCCAGCAAGACCACGGTATGAGTACTATTTTTCTACAAAACAGCGGGTTGGAAGTCAATAGCGAAAAGCGTCATGTATTCGCCATGACAGATTCTCGCCCTGGGAATGTATCGCGGCAATCACGCAACTTATTTCCGAAAATATGGTGCAGATGTTGAGGTATGTGGACTGGTACTCAAACCGGATGCGGGGTGACAGAAAAAAATCTTGTGAGATCGATCTGAAAAGAATACGATGCAAAACGTAAATGAAGCGGCTTCGACCGGGAAACCGTATTTATATGATAAACAAGGAGGCCAACCCACCCATGATACGATCGTTTAAAGGCAAAACACCCCACATCGCGCCGTCCGCTTATGTGGATGACACCGCCGTGCTTATCGGCGATGTCGAAATCGGTGAGGACTCCAGTGTGTGGCCCGGGGCCGTGATCCGGGCCGATCTGGGAAAAATCACCATCGGCAGACAATGCATTGTAGAGGACAACTGCGTGATCCACGCCGGTGCCCCGGAGGGCAGAGACGGGGATGTCATGATCGGCGACCGGGTGGTCATCGGCCATGGGGCGATTCTCAACTGCCGGTCCATTGGCAATTACGTGCTCATTGGTATGAATGCCACCCTGCTGCATGAAGCCTGCATCGGTGATTTTTGTCTCATCGGCGCCGCCGCCCTGGTGGGTGCCGGAAAAATCATCCCGGATTATTCCCTGGTATTCGGCGCCCCTGGTCAGATCAAGGGCCGACCGTCTGAAGAGCAGCTCTGGTGGGCCAAAAGCGCGTATGAAGAATACAAGCCTTTAATCGACGAATATAAAAAAGCGCAGAACCGTCAGGCACTTTGAACGGTTTTTATATGAGATTGCCCTGACGAACCTGGATGATCCGCCACTATCTCGCGTTTATGTAGAAAGCGAAACATCTGTTGCCGTTACAGGGTGAACGATCTGGACTGGGCAACCTCGATGGCCAGCGTCGAGCGGGAGTTGGCATCCATCGGCAGTTGTTTCTTTTCGCACCACTCGGGGAAGGTTTCCGGATCGATGAAGACCTTGATCACCTGATCCCCCGCCGCCTCGATTTCCGCTTTTTTCTCCTCCGCACGGCTGAGCCAGTGCGCATAGGTCGGCGGCAGCAGCGCGGCATCGTCGAACATGCCGAGAAGCTGTGCATAATGTTCCTCTTTATACCAGACCAGGGCCTGAATCATCGGCTGTCTGGCCGGTTGCTGTTTTTTTGCCGCTTTTTCCTTCAGTTTGGCGATTGTCTTTCCTGACCCGGTTTGACTTGTCTTTTTGACCATGAAAATCTCCTGATATGTTGTATGCGACAGCACATGGACAGCGCATATTCTGGTTGTAAACTTTCCTTGAAATATATGGCTGCAGAGCATAATCCTTCGACGAGGTGATGTAAAGCAGGACGACGATTGCTGCAAACGCGGAGTCACTCTATCATTTGAGCAAGGTATCCGGTCATCGCCCCAGCCAATGCATTAAAACCAAGAGAAATTGCACAAAAAGAGAGTCGGTTACTATTAATTTTCCATGAGTTTTCAGTGGATTTCATTGACGACAACTGCCGGTTTCTAGTACGTTATAAAGTTTATGTAGAGGGAAAAGAACAAGGTGGCGTTCATCCTCTGTCGCATTGCAAGGGGGAGGGGGAAATAGTGCTGGCCGGATCCGGTCAACATGTATTTTTTAATTGTTTCTATTGCTGGGGCAGTACTCTGGTCCGGCGTTTTTTTTAATGGTGGAAGAATTGGTCGATTTTTTTGAACGTTGGACGGTAGATAAGTCGTCGGAGTTGTATCGGGTAGCTGAATGGAGCGGCGGATATTTCAGGGTTTCGGCAAATGGGGATATGCTTGTGCAGCCCTCACCGAAGGCTACCGATCGGGCCGTCTCAATCCCGGAAATTGTCGAAGGGCTGAAGGAACGCGGCCTTGACATGCCTGTCCTGCTGCGCATAGAAAACATCCTTGACGCGCAGATCTCCGAACTCAATGAAACCTTCATCGCGGCGATGAAAGATCTTGGCTATCAGGGCAATTTCATGGGGGCCTATCCAATCAAGGTCAACCAGCAGAAACAGGTGATCGACGCCATGGTCCGTTATGGTGCGCCGTATCACCATGGTCTCGAGGCCGGCAGCAAGGCCGAGCTGATTGCCGCCATGGGCATGATGGTCGACAAGCAGGCACCGCTTATCTGCAACGGTTACAAGGATGAAGAGTTTGTTGATCTGGCCCTGCATGCGGTGAAACTCGGTTTTCGCTGCATTCTGGTGGTGGAAATGCCGAGTGAGCTGCCGCTGATTATCGAGCGTTCCAGGGCGCTCGGGGCGAAACCGGTTCTGGGCGTCCGTATAAAACTGGCCATGCAGGGGGGGGGGCATTGGGCGGAATCGGGCGGGGAACGATCTATTTTCGGTCTGAATACCACCCAGCTGATTCACGCGGTCGACCTGCTGCAAAAAGAGGGCATGCTCGACTGTCTGCAGATGGTGCACTATCACCTCGGCTCACAGATATCCAATATCCGCGAAATCCGCACGGCGGTCGGCGAGGCATGCCGGGTCTATGCCGGCTTGGTGAAAGAAGGTGCGGGCATGCAATATATCGATCTGGGCGGCGGCCTGGCCGTTGACTATGATGGCTCGCAGTCGAATTTTCTCAGCAGCCGGAACTACACCCTCAACGAATATTGCACGGATATTATCGAAGCGGTGATGACCACGCTCGACGAGGAAGACATTGCCCATCCGACAATTATTACCGAAACCGGCCGGGCACTGGTCGCCTATTATTCCGTCCTGCTCTTCAATGTCCTCGATAAGACGGTCTTTGAACCGGACTCCCTGCCGGAGAAACTGCCGGAAGACGGTCCACCCCAGTTGATCAATATGCTCGAATCGATGGAGAATCTGTCGATCCGTAATCTCCAGGAGACCTTGAACGATGCCATCTACTATCGCGATGAGGTCCGCCAGTTGTTTAACCGCGGCCAGATTACCCTGCGGGAAAGATCCCTTGCCGAAAATCTGTTCTGGACCATCCTCAACCGCATCCTCAAGACCGGCAAGGAGCTGAAAAACGCCCCGGCCGAGATCAATGAGATCGAGCGCCTGCTCTCCGATATCTACTACTGTAATTTCAGCCTGTTTCAATCCCTGCCGGACAGCTGGGCCATCGACCAGCTCTTCCCGGTCATGCCTATTCATCGGCTCAATGAAAAACCAACGCGAAATGCCATCATTGCCGATATCACCTGCGACTGCGACGGCAAGATCGATCGTTTCGTCGACCGCTTCGGCGCCAAACGTTTTCTGCCGCTGCATGAAATGAACGATTCCGAGGAATATTATCTGGGGGTCTTTCTTGTCGGTGCCTACCAGGAAACCCTGGGCGATCTGCATAATCTTCTTGGTGATACCAACGTGGTGACGGTCAGTCTGCATCAGGACGGGAAATATGATTTTTCCGGCGAACTCGAGGGCGATACGGTGGCCGATATCCTGTCCTATGTCGAATACGATCCGAAACGGCTGTTGATGAAGTTTCGAAAAACGGCGGAGACCGCGGTCAAGGAAGGCCTGATCTCGCCCCTTGAACGGAAAGAGGTGATGCAGGCCTATGAGGCCGGACTGCGCGGCTATACTTATTTTGAACGATAACATCAGGGAGGATATGATGGCGAAGGTCTTGATTATCGGCGCTGGCGGAGTTGCCGGGGTGACGGCGCACAAGTGCGCTTTTCTTGCGGACAGTTTTTCGGAAATTGTCCTCGCCAGCAGGACGCTGGCCAAATGTGAGGCGATTGCCGCGGGCATCAAGGAGCGCACCGGCAGAACCATTGACGTGCGGCAGCTCGATGCCGACAAGGTCGAAGACACTGTTGCGCTGATCAAGGAGGTGCAGCCGGATCTGCTCGTCAACCTGGCCCTGCCGTACCAGGATCTGGCGCTGATGGATGCCTGTCTGGCCACCGGTGTCGATTATCTCGATACGGCCAACTACGAACCGCCGGATGAGGCCAAGTTCGAGTACAAATGGCAGTGGGCCTACCGGGATCGTTTTGAGAGGGCCGGACTGATGGCCCTGCTCGGTTCCGGTTTCGATCCGGGGGTGACCAATGTTTTCTGCGCCTGGGCACAGAAACACCACTTCGATGAAATCCATGAGCTGGATATCATTGACTGCAATGCCGGGGATCATGGGCAGCATTTCGCCACCAATTTCAATCCGGAGATAAATATCCGTGAGATCACTCAGCGGGGGCGTTACTGGGAGCATGGCGAGTGGGTGGAGACCGACCCGCTGTCCTGGTCGATGAACTATGATTTCCCGGACGGCATCGGGCCGAAAAAATGTTTTCTCATGTACCATGAAGAGCTGGAGTCACTGGTCATGCATCTGCGCGGCCTGAAGCGGGCGCGGTTCTGGATGACCTTCGGCGAGCAGTATCTTACCCATCTGCGCGTCCTGGAAAATGTCGGCATGACCCGTATCGATCCGGTGGATTTCGACGGCCGACCAATTGTGCCCATCCAGTTTTTGAAAAAAGTGCTGCCCGAGCCTTCATCGCTTGGTCCGTTGACCAAAGGCAAGACCTGTATCGGCTGTGTTATGAAAGGCATCAAGGACGGCAAGGAGAAAAAGCTCTATGTCTATAATATCTGCAGCCACGAGGAGGCGTACCGGGAAGTGGGCTCGCAGGCGATCAGCTACACCACCGGCGTGCCGGCGATGATCGGCGCCAAGCTGATGCTCGAGAAAACCTGGCATCGGCCCGGGGTGTGGCATATGGAACAGTTTGATCCCGATCCGTTTATGGACGCCCTGAATCGCTATGGCCTGCCGTGGACCGTTGTTGAATTATGATGAACGGTGCTCGTCAATACCGTTTTGATCCCGCCCGGCTGAACACCCCCTGTTACCTGGTGGATGTCGGTCTGCTGCGGCACAATCTGCGAATCCTCGGCGAGGTGAAAGCGCAGACCGGCTGCAAGATTCTGCTGGCCTTGAAGTGTTTTGCCATGTTCCGGCTGTTTCCGCTTATTGCCGAAGCGCTGGACGGGGTCTGTGCCAGCTCTCCCCATGAGGCGCGTCTTGGTTTCGAGGAATTCGGCAAAGAGGTGCATACCTTCGGTGCCGCCTATTCCCTGGCCGATATGCAGGAACTGTGTCGCACCTCGGACCATATTCTGTTTAACTCCTGTGCGCAGCTTGCGCGATTCAAACCGATGATCATCGACCACGCTGCCCGGTCCGGCAAGGAAATCGAGCTGGGCATTCGTATCAATCCGGAGCACAGTGAGGGGGCGGTGGCGATGTACGATCCCTGCGCTCCGGGATCGCGCCTCGGTATTCGGTTGGAGCAGCTGCGCGAGGCGGACCAGGAGCTGCTGCACGGCGTGACCGGCCTGCACTGGCATAACCTCTGTGAGCAGGATGCCGACTGTCTCGAACGGACGGTGCGCGCCGTGGAGGAGCGCTTTGGCGAGCTGATTCCCCGGATGCGTTACGTCAATTTCGGCGGCGGGCACCATATCACCCGGCCCGGCTATGATCTTCCCCTGCTGATCCGGGTGGTCAACGAATTCAAGGCAAAATGGGGCGTGCAGGTCTACCTCGAACCGGGGGAGGCGGTCGCGCTCAACTGCGGCTATCTGGTCAGTACGGTGCTCGATGTGCTGCGCGGCGATAGCGATATCGCCATCATCGATGCTTCGGTACCGGCGCACATGCCCGATGTGCTGGAGATGCCCTATCGGCCGCATATCATCGGGGCGGGCGAGTCGGGAGAAAAAGCGTATTCTTATCGTATAGGTGGCCTTTCCTGTCTGGCCGGCGATGTGGCGGGAACGTACTCCTTTGACCGGCCGCTGGTGGTGGGAGACCGCCTGGTATTCAGTGACATGGCCATTTACACCATGGTCAAGAATAACACCTTCAACGGGGTCGCCTTGCCATCCATCTACCTCTACGAGCCGGATGACGACAGCTATGAGTGTGTGCGATCGTTTGGCTATGAAGATTTTAAAAACAGGTTGTCGTAGGAGAAGTACATCGTGCAGACGGACAATTTCCCCGCTTTTCTCCAGTCGGAGTCAGCCGGGCAGGAAGGGCAGACAAAGAGTGATGCGCTCTTTCATATCATCCCCGTGCCGCTGGAACAGACCGTCTCCTACGGCGGTGGAACCGCCGGGGGCCCTGCGGCCATCCTCGAGGCCTCGCAGCAACTGGAGCGCTGGGACGGTTTCTCCGAGCCGATAACTGCCGGAATCGATACCGGACCATGTATCGATTGTTCCGGGGATATTTCGGTCATTCTCGGGCGCATTGAACAGGCCGTGTCGGCCATTGCCGAAGGTGATAAAATACCCGTGGTGCTCGGCGGCGAACATACGGTCAGCCTGGCGCCGATACGGGTTCTGGCCAGGAGATATTCCGAACCGATCGGTATTGTCCAGCTCGATGCCCATGCCGACCTGCGCGACAGCTATGAGGGCTCGCCCTACAGCCATGCCTGTGTCATGCGCCGGGCCCTGGAGGAGTGTGGCTGCCGGTTGTTTCAGTTCGGTGTGCGCGCTCTGTGCCGGGCGGAGGTCGAATACCGCGCCGCCCATCGGATCGACCATCTCGACGGCCGGGCCATTGCCACCGCCAACCTGGCCGATTTTGTCCTGCCCGCTGATTTCCCACACCATATCTATCTGACGCTCGATGTCGACGGTCTTGATCCTTCCGTTATCGGCGCCACTGGAACGCCCGTGCCCGGGGGACCAGGCTGGTACCAGACCCTGACCATTCTCGAACGGGCCATCGCCGGCAGGAACGTTGTTGGTTTTGACCTGGTCGAGCTGGCCCCGAGGCAGGGCGATCATGGTTCCGATTTCGCCGCCGCGCAGCTGGTCTATGCGGTCATGGGTCTGATCTGCCGTAATCTGGGGATGCATTAGGTCTTCGTAACCCGTCGACAACACAGGTCATTGCCGCAATTGTTGGATAGCCGTCAGGATTGTTGCGGCAGCAAGGTCAGCAGCAATGTCCGTTGCTCCTTGGTTTTTTCGAAAAGTGGCTGGATTTTCTCTAAATCTTCTGCCTTGGCGGCTGTTTCCAGCTCGCACACTATCTGATAGAGCATGTCGGCACAGACATTGCCGGAGGCCCCTTTCAGCTGGTGGGCAATCCGCTGTATTGCCGGAAAATCCAGGTCGGCAAGGGCCGTTGCCAGCTGCTCGACCTGCTTGGTGAGATTGGTCAGGAAGGCAGAAAAAATGTGCATGGCCAGAGGACGATCGCCAAGCAGCCTGGTAACGAAACTTTCGTAATCGAGCACGTGCACCTCCGGGCCGACGGGGGATGGCTGGTCCTCGTCCTCGACAATTTCTCCTGACAAGGTGCTTGCCAGGAAACATTCCACAGCCGTTTTCAGCCGTTTCGGATCGATTGGTTTGGGGATATAGTCGTTCATGCCGGCGGCCAGATACTGTTCTCTGTCGCCTTTCAGGGCGTGGGCGGTCAGGGCGATGATCGGAACGGCGTCATCGAGAACCCCCGAGGTACCGGAGCGGATCCGTCTGGTCGTCTCCACTCCGTCGAGTTTCGGCATCTGGATATCCATCAGGACAACAGTGTAGCGCCTCTGCTGTAATGTTCTGATCGCCTCGATTCCATTGTTGACGATATTGATGTTGTGAAAGCCAAGGGTCTGCAAAATCCCGCTGATGACCATCTGATTTATGAGATTATCCTCGACCAGAAGAATGTGTTCGTCTCTCCTGCGGTTCTCGCCGGGAGGTGGTTTTGCTGCGGCCGGATATACAGAGGCGTCGACGGGTGATGCGGCGAGAAGCGAGTTGACGGTATGCAGCAGATCAACATAGCGGATTGGTTTTTTAAGAGTGGCGGAGAAAAGGCCGGCATGGCTGTACCCATCGATGGCAGACGGAACAGGCGGCATCAACAGCACGCTCTTTCGCGCCGGAGAGAAGGTGTCCTCTATATCAATGCCGGCGATAAGGTCCTGATCGATGAAGAGGAAATCGAGCGGTGTGGTCTGGTCGGCGAATTGCCGGAGCAGAGCCATGGCCGAGGGACCATTGCTGCTCTCGCTGACCCGGGCACCCCACTGTTCGAACTGCCGGCAAAGCATGGCCCGACAGGTGTCATTGTCGTCGACCACGAGGAGGTGCAGACCCTCCAGACACCTGGATAATTGCGGCTCCGGGTCAGGCAGGCGTTGTTTATCGAACCGGGCGGTAAACCAGAAAAGAGCACCTTCCTGTTCACTGCTTACCACACCGATCTCGCCGCCCATAAGCTCCGCCAAGGCCTTGGAGATGGCCAGTCCAAGGCCGGTGCCACCGAACATTCGGCTGGTTGAGCTGTCCGCCTGGGTGAAACAGTCAAAGAGGTTGCCCTGTACTGCCAGAGGGATACCGATCCCCGTGTCTTTGACGGCAACATGCAGGAGGACATCTTCGACGGACTCCTCGCGGCTGTCAATAAGGATGGAAATTTCACCCCGTGTGGTAAACTTGCAGGCATTACCGACCAGGTTAAGCAGAATCTGGCGCAGACGCCCAGGATCACCGCGCAGCTGAGTCGGGGTTTTCGGTGCGATGGCTCCAATCAGCTCCAGCTCTTTGTCGTTGACATTGGCACTGACCATATCGATGAGACCGTCCAGCAGGTCATGCAGGTCGAAACTGAGCCGGTCTAATTCAAGTTTGCCGACTTCAATCTTCGAGAAATCGAGAATATCATTAATGATAAACAGGAGAGAGCTGCTGCTTTTCTGCAGGGCTTGTACATACTCCCGCTGCGTCACATTCAGGGGTGTATCGATGAGCAGTGACGATATGCCGATGACCCCGCTCATCGGCGTACGCAGTTCATGGCTCATGTTGGCGAGAAAGGTACTCTTGGCCCTGTTGGCGCTTTCCGCCTGTTCTTTGGCCAGGGTCAGTTCCTCCGTTCGCTTTTGCACTATCTCTTCAAGGTGGTCTCGATGTTGTTTCAGTTCGGCCCGACTTTTCTGAAGATTGTTGGACATGTCGTTAAAGGCTTGCCCGATCTCGCCGATTTCATCATGTCGGGTCATGGTGACTGTTTCTCCAAGGTGACCACTTGCCACCCTGTGCATGGCATCTCTGAGGACGGTGAGAGGGGTGATAATGGAATGAAACAGAAAATAATTAAAAAGGAGCAGGATGAGAATACTCGCCGCAAAAGTGGTAACACCAAAAAAAATCAGACTATTTATTTTTACGTCTCTGATAGTTGCCAGATCGTAATAAATGGCGACATAGCCCAGGTTTTCCCCGATCACCTCAAGGCGGTTCTGATACACGCCGATCAGCCGGCCGTCGAGGTCGAACTGTTTGAAAGAATGACCGTTGTCGTGTTTCGGGACATCTTCCGCCTTGGAAACATGGGTGTTCTGCACCCCTGAACAGAATTTTTTTTCCCCTTCCGCAGAGTAGAGGCAGGCCAGGGAGATCTCTTCAATGGCCTTCTGGATATCATCAAGCGATGTCTTCAGGGCCTGTTCCTGGCCGGCAAACAGCTCGTTTGCCAGGTCATCACGTTTCTGCTGGAAAAGGGTATCGACAAGCAGTTCCGTCTTTGCTATCTGCTCATTGAAGCTGTTCTGCAGCACAGGATATTGCACAGCAATTCCTGCCAGAGCGGCGAGGAGCACGGTAACAATGGTCGCCATGTTTATTTTAAAAGGAAGGCTATATATCTTCATAGAAGTTCGTTTCGGTCAGCTTTATTGAGCTATGGCAACGGGCAATAAACAGAGACGACCATTTTCGAATGGTGGAGACAGAGGGTGAATCGGTCAGGGGATAATGGCCTTTTTGAAAACGGCTTTTTCATCCTCGAATGCAATAATTATGATACCCTTGCCCAGAGGATCGCCGTTATCATCAAAGGTAATTATTCCGGTTGCTCCAGGGAAATCCTTTGTTGACGAAAGTGCGTCACGGATCGCTTTACGGTCAAGCGTACCGGCCCGGGTAATCGCTTCGGCAAGGAGCATGACCGCATCGTAGGCCAGCGGGCTGCTGTTGTTGGCAATCTCTTTTTCATGGGCAGCGAAATAGAGTTCCTGCATACGGTGACTTGCCGCAAAAGGAACCTGCGGATGCCATGGTGCGGACTGGTAACTGCCATTGATGGCCGATCCGGCATATTTTTCGATTTCATCCCAGGCGTCTCCGCCAAGAAAAATTGTCGAAAGCCCCATCTTGGCCGCCTGTTTAATGAAAAGTCCGCTATCCCTGGTATATCCGGGCAGGTAGGCGACATCGGCTTTGAGTCGGATGAGCTTGTTGATGTTTTTTGCAAAGTCGGTGGCGTTGCCTCGATAGAAAAGTTCGGCGAGAATCCGGCCGCCTGTTTTCTGAAAAGCGTTACTAAAAAACAGGCCGAGGGTGGTGCTGTAATCCTCGTCGATATTGGTGATGATAACACCAGTCTTTGCATGCAGTTCCTCCGAGGCAAATTTGGCCATGGCGACTCCCTGGAAAGAATCGACAAAGCAGGCGCGGAAAATATACTCTCTGCCCCTGGTCACCGCAGGATTTGTCGAACCGGGACTGATCATCGGTATACCGGCCTTCTCGAGGATCGGCGCGATGATCAGGGAATGCGAACTCCAGTGCGCCCCGATAACCGCGGTGATGTCCTGCTGAACAATGTGATGCGCAGCCTGGGCCGAGCCTATTGGCGTGCTGAGATTGTCGAAAACGATCAGTTGCAAAGGTCTGCCGAGGACCCCGCCACTGTCATTGACGTGCCTGACGGCCAGCTGGGTCATTTCGAGCATCGGCTGATTATGGGGCGCGGCAAGGCCTGTTACCGAGAAAATGGCCCCGATTTTAATGGGCTCTTTTGCGTCGGTTTCTCCCGCCGCAGTGTACCCAGGCACAGGCAGAGAGAGGAGCGTCAGAAATAAAAAGACCTGATAGAGCCGTTGGCCAAAGCGCAGGAGAAAGGTGTCATAATAAAAGTGCAGGGGATTCGACCTAGTCATGGGCAAGAGTTCTTGATTAAAATCCGGTAACATAGGCAGCCTGTGGAGGGGGCTCGTTTACGAGTCCATCAACATTGACAGTGGTGTTTTGTCCATTTTTCGACAGTATACGTAAAATGTATTGAAAAGTGAAGTAATTCGCTGTTAACCAGAGGGCAAATGATATCCGTCGAAAGGTTCGCCGGGGATTCTGTGTAATTGGCAATGGGTGCCTGCCGGGCAAAAACCCTTAAAGTGTTGTCGACCACGGTCACCAGGGCTACGTTTTTTACTGAGAAGTGGTTACGTAATATCCCGGCCATTTTTAACCATTTCCTTACGGCTCCTTGTGCAGTTCCGGGTTTACCGTTGGCCATGTTGCGTTTTGACAATGGCTTAGCCATCTTGAAATCCGACTTATTACGCGTTTGTCAAAGGATAGAAAACGATGATATTTCAACCGAAAAGTCTGCAGCAGCGAACTTTGGCATTTGTTCTGGCCCCAACCCTTCTGCTCCTGATAACCCTGTCTGTCGGTGGCTTTGTCTTTGTCAGGGATATGCTGCTCAGTCAATGGGGTGAGACGGCCGTGGTCAAATTACAGCGGACCGCCCATCTCGTCGATATGCAGTTGCGCCAACCGAAAGATCTGCTTCTTCTCCTGCGGAGTTCCGATGACGTGAATGATAAACGACTACTATTTGACTATATTATCAGACAGATAAAAGAACTGGAGGGAGTCGTCGATGTCAACGTCGAGTGGCCGGAAAAGACCTTCGCAAAAGAAACAGCACCTCGAATGGAGATAGCGTCACCGATGGATGTGCTGCACGGTAATCTCCTGGAACCATTTGAAATCGGCAAACCCAGCTACAACAGCCGCCTGAACAATCGCACCGTGTCGCTGGTCTCGGAATTTAAGAACAAGGATGACAAGGTGGTCGGACGGGTCGAGGTTATCCTATCCTTTGATACCTTGATCGATCAGATCATTCATTCTCCCTGGTGGAAAGGCAACAGGGCATTCTTGATAGACAGTGAAGGGAATGTTCTGGCCAGCACCGCGGTGCATCTGGAGCTGGAGGATTATTTCCCCAAGCGCGCCTTCGGCACCGTCAACGCCCTCGAAAAAGAAACCTTGCTGGCAACCCAGAAGAACACTTCAGGCACGGTTTTCGGTTCAGGTTCTCCGCCTGAAGAGATAAGCGGCTTTTATCATCTGGCTGAAGCGCCCTGGACTATGGTGGTGGTTACCGAAGGTGAACAGGTCCTGCAGCCTATCATCCGTTTCAAGCTTTTTTATATCCTCACCTTTGCCTCCTGTATTCTGCTTATTCTGTTTTTTATCAGGCAGACAACCTCTCAGATAACCACCAGGATAAAGGAGGTTTCCGCTGCAGCCGATGACCTGGCCAAAGGAAAATTCGGCCCCCCTCTGGCCATTACCAGCCGTGATGAAGTTGGCGAACTGACCAGAAGGTTTAACCAGATGGCCGGACAGCTCAAACACCGGCTGGCCATGAAAGAGGCGATCAATGTCGCCAGGGAGGTGCAGCAGAACCTCCTGCCCCATGACAGTTTCTCGGCGGAGGGCATTACGGCCGGCGGGATCGCCCTTTACTGTGATGAAACCGGCGGGGATTATTTCGATATCATTACCTTTCCTGAGAATGATCGAAAGGTTGCCGTCGTCGTCGGCGATGTGGTGGGTCATGGTATCGGCGCCGCCCTGCTGATGACGACCGTCCGCGCTCTGCTGCGTTGCCGTGTCTTTCTGCCCGGCAGCCTGGACCAGATAATGAACGATGTGAACAGCCTGTTATGGCAGGATACAAGTAAGTCGGGCAATTTTGTCACGCTCTTTTATCTGGAGGTTGACTGCCGACAAAATATCATCCGCTGGGTACGGGGCGGGCATGATCCGGCCATGGTGTATTCTCCGGCCAGCCGGCAATTTTCCGAGCTGAAAGGCAATGGACTGGCTTTTGGGGTTGATGCCGATTGGCGTTTTGAGTACAACGAACAGCCCCTTGCCGATGAGGAGCAACTTATCCTCATCGGCAGTGACGGGGCCTGGGAAGTGGAAAACGGCAGCGGCGAACAGTTCGGGAAAGAGCGACTGAGTCAGCTGCTTGCCGAAAACAGCGACCTGCAACCGGATGAAATACTGCGGAACATTATGGCGGCACTTGGCGCATTCAGGGGTGAAGCATCGCAAAAGGATGATATAACCCTGGTCGTCGTCAAAACCTGCTGATTGTCCTGCAGGTGATCAAATACCTTGATACGGCAGGGCACGGCAGGGTATGGCAACTGGCTCTGCCCCCGGGCACCGTTAAAAAATGGAGTAGGATGAAATCCCCCCTCGTTCGGCAGATACTCGCTGTGATGTTTTTCAGGTTGTTACTTAATACCGGCAGGCGTTTTGTCTATCCTTTTGCCCCGGCGCTCAGCAGGGGACTCGAGGTGCCCCTTGCGGCAATTACCTCGATTATCGCCACGAGTCAGATGACCTCTCTGCTGGGGTTTTTCAGCGGTCCTCTGGCGGATCGAATCGGCTATCGTTTTATGATGCGTACCGGACTGGCGATGCTGGCCGTGGGGATGTTGCTGTGCGGGCTCTTGCCGACATATTGGCCGGTGTTTACCGGTCTGGTGATCGCCAGCTTCGGTAAAACGATATTCGATCCGGCCATCCAGGCCTTTATCGGTCGTAATGTCCCTTTTGCACGGCGTGGCCGGGTGATAGGTGCCGTGGAAACCGCCTGGGCGGGGAGCACCCTGATCGGCATTCCCGCCCTTGGGCTGATAATTGCCCAGCTGGGACTCAATTCGTCCTTTTATATCCTGGCATTTCTCGGCGCCATAGGCTGGGTTCTCATCAGCCGGGTCATCCCACCGGACGAGCCGATCCGCCAGGTGACACAAGAGAAAAGATCGTTGATCGCCTCCCTGAAGCAACTGGTGCAGATTCGTCCAGCCGCCGGCATGCTTGTCTTCGGCTTTTGGATATCTATCGCCAATGACAGCCTGTTCGTCGTCTATGGGGCATGGTTTGAACAGGATTTTATGGTCAGCCTGATCACACTTGGCTTCAGTACCGTGGCAATCGGCGCCGCCGAACTGCTCGGTGAATCAATAACCGCGCTTTTTGCCGACCGGCTGGGCCTGAAGCGGGCGGTTATCTGCGGGCTCTGTCTGGTAATGTGTGCCTATCTGCTGCTGCCCTTTATCGGCCGGACCTTGCCGTTGGCGATGATCGGCATGTTCTGTGTCTTTCTCGCCTTTGAATTCACCATAGTCACCAGTTTTTCCCTCAGCACCGAGCTGATGCCGGAGGCCCGGGCAACGATGATGTCCGGTTTCTATGCCACCGCCGGTGTCGGCAGGATGATCGGCGTGCTTATCGGCGGCGTGCTGTGGAGTTACGGCGGAATCACCGCTGTGGCCTGGAGTTCGGCCGGTTTTACCCTGCTGGGCCTGGGGTCATTTGTCTGGGGATTGCATGGCTGGCGGCGAGATGAGCACTGATACCCTTATGATTTAAAATCGGTGGAAACAATATCGTAGCGCCGCATGATCCGCTGCAGGGCCTGTCGTTCCAGGCCACATTCCGCCGCTGCCTTGGTTACATTGCCCTCATGCCTGATGAGCAGGTGGCGCAGATAGTCCACCGAAAATCGGCTGACGATTTCCGCCTTGGCGTCATTATAGCTGGAACTGTAGAGATCTTGGAATTGGTTGGTCGAGAGTTGTGCTGTGCTCTCTTGCGGAATGTGGATATCGGCAAGGTCGACACGCCCGCTATCAGCAAGAAGGACGATCCGCTTGATGGTGTTTTGCAGTTCCCGGACATTGTCGGGCCATTTCCTTTGATAGAGATGCTGCAGTAAGTCCGTCGACAGGACGAGATCCCTCCGATCGTATTGCCGTTTAAACTGGGCGAGAAAATGATGAATCAGGAGGGGTATATCTTCCCGCATCTCCTCGAGATTGGGCATCACCGCAGTGACGACATTGAGACGATAAAAGAGATCCTCGCGGAATTCTCCGACGCGGATCTTCGCTTCCAGGTTCTGATTGGTGGAGGCGACGACCCGGACATCCACTTTGATCGTTTTATTTTGTCCCAACGGCTGGAATTCTTTTTCCTGGAGGACCCGCAGCAGCTTGGTCTGCACAGAGACGGGGATGTCGGCGATCTCATCGAGGAGAATGGTCGACCCGTCGGCTTCAAGAAAAAGCCCTTTTTTCTCCTGCAAGGCCCCGGTGAACGCCCCTTTACTGTAGCCAAAAAGCTCACTTTCCAGGACATTTTCCGGCAGGGCAGGACAATTAACGGTAATCATCCGCCGTTGTTTGCGATTGCTCAGATTATGCAGCGCCCGGGCTGCAAGTTCCTTTCCCGTACCGCTTTCGCCCCGGATCAGCACCGTGGCATCGGTATCGGCCACCCTTGCCAGCAGATCCAGTACCCGTTTAAGAGCGGGGCTGTGGCCGATAAAACCGTCCGGCTGGGCAAGATCGCTCAGCTTTTCCCGAAGGTGGGAGTTTGCCCGCAGCAAGGCGGTGCGTTCCAGGCCGTTGCGGATGACCCGGACGATATGGTCCTTGTCGAAGGGCTTTTGCAGGAAATCATAGGCCCCGTCCTTGAGCGCCTGGACCGCCATATCGATGGTGCCGTAGCCGGTCATGATGACGACGGAGATCGTCTGGTCATGTTGCCGTATTTTCTTCAGCAGCTCCAGCCCGTCGAGATCAGGCATTTTAATGTCGCTCAAAATGACGTCGGGGCGGCATTGACCTAATTTTTCCAGGGCAATGAGGCCGGATGTGGCGGAGATGACCTCGCAGGTACATTTTTTTTCGATGGTCAGCCGCAGCATGGAGAGCATGTCCGGTTCGTCGTCGACGATCATCACCAGCTTGCGGTGGCCGTTTTTTTCCAGGGAATGAGGGTCGTTCATCAGGTTTTTTCCGGGCAGTGTGAGAGTTAAGGTAACGCTGGATAAAGTGTCGATCAGACAACCATGAATAAGACATTGTGCACTGGAGTGCAACTGAAATGTGGCATGAGTGCTGTCTCGGTCACCAGAGAAATTATGGTAACATGTTGTAATTAAAAATTTTATGGCAGAAGCATCATATGTGTTGCACATGAAATTGCGGCTTTCTAAAGGCAGAGAGATAGGCAAATGGTGTACTCTGCGGCAATGACAGGAGCACCTTCTTAGAAAAACAAATAAGGAACGCAACAGTAGAGTTGCATCTCTGCGCTGCATACATGGCAAGCCGGGACAAAAGGGAGGACGACAAAACCAGGCTGTCAAAAATATCGTCTTGATATTACGTGTATTGCTAAATTTATTTGCAGCAGTATGCAAATCAGGCATAAAAGATGCTTGTTCCATTACATCTATGGAACAAGAAACGTAATTGTTCACCGGAAGTCGGTAAAGCTTGTCTTTTCCCAGAGACGGGTGCAGGTGTTGAACAAGGAGGTGGAAAAAGGTAACCGGAGAACGCATTTGGAATGGGCGGACAGTCTATAATTTTACAGTTAAAAGGAGAGGAAACGATGTTAATAAAGTTACGCAGTAACCGATATCAAAAACTTTTTCTGATATCACTCTTTGCGGTGATGGCCCTGGTGGTTGTCATGGCAGGGACATCGCTGGCGGCCACTGCCGACAGTTTGAAGGAAGGCATCGGTAAGGCCCTGGAGGCAGGAACAATTGCGGCTGATGCTGAACCCGGCTATCTGGGCATTCCCGGGGGACCGCAGATCAATCTGATCGTGGCCTTTTTCTGGGCCATATGGGTAGGCTGGATTTTCTCCACCGTCGGCGCCTTTGGCGGTATCATGGCCGGTATCGGTCATATCACCGTTTATGGTCTGGGCAGTTATGCCGGTACGTTCAAGCAGACCGCCCCATCGTTAAATAAAGCGGTAACCGACTCCATCCGTGTCTCCAACCAGTTCATGGTCGGTTTCAGTGCGCTGGTTTCAACTTTTAACTACTTTAAGCTTGGACGACTGGTGTGGCCGGTTGGACTTTTTCTGGCCATCGGTTCCATCGCCGGCTCCTACCTGATCCCGACTCTTACCGCCGGTAAGGTTTCCTTCAAGGAATATGTCGGTTACTTTGGTATTTTTGTCCTCGTTCTCGGCTGTTACATGCTCTATGAGTCGACCCCCGCCGGCGCCAAGAGAAAGAAAAAAGCCAAGGAAGCGGCCCAGGCTTTCGAAACAACCATGAAAAGAAAAAAAGCGGGAGAAGCGGTCGACACCAGTGAACTTGGTGTGAAGATGAACAAGTGGAGCCTTGGCAAAATATCTTTTAATTTTTACGGCGTTGAATTTTCTTTCAGCCCTTTTCTGCCCATTATCGGTGGTTTCTTTATCGCTGCCATTGCCGCGTTCCTCGGTGTCGGCGGTGGCTTCATGCTGGTGCCGTTTCTGACCAGTATTTCCGGATTACCCATGTACCTGGCTGCGGGCACCTCGGCCATGGCCGTTCTTATCGGCATGATCACCAGTATCCTCAGCTACCTGGCGGCAGGAGCACTGGTGTACTGGCCATTGATCGGCACTCAGCTGGTTGGTATTTTCGTCGGCTCGATGATTGGTCCGAGAACTTCTCAGTACATCCCGGATAAAATATTGACAAGGATGTTTATTGTTCTGGCCTTCTATGTCGGTATCGACTTTATGTGCCGAGGATTCCTTGGAACAAATTTGATAAAACTAGTAACTGGCTGATTGTACAAAATTATCAACGCAGTAACGGCAATCAGCTTATGTCAAGGGCAACCTCAGGAAAGATGAGGTTGCCCATTTTTGTTAGAAGAGTATGATTCTGAATCATCCGCTAACAACCAACAGGGATACGGGCATGGTGTTGGAAAAAATCACCCGCTGGGCAGAGCGAACCTTTACGCCGGATGCGGTTGTGCAACGGCAGTTTGCTCTCTTTCAGGCCCTGCTGCGGCAGGACAGAAGCTGCCTGAAGCTGATCACCCAGCTTGAAGAGATTGCCCAGCGGCCGGTTCCCACCGACTGGTCGCGCATCACCCTGCTGGTCGGGGCACTGTCGACGACAATAGAGCGATTGATCAACAGCCTGCAGGCGATGCGGCCGGCCGCCTATGCCGAGCTCACCGAGAGTTATCGGCGCATCACTGGGCTGCTCGGCACGCTGCTGCCCCACCCTGAGATTACCGCATCTCCACCCTATGCCCTGCTTCTGGAAAAGGCATGGAAATATCCTGACATACTCGGCGGCAAAGCCTCGGCCCTTGCTCATATTCTGCGGGAAACCGAAATCCCGGTACAGACCGGCTTCGTCATCACCATTCATGCCTTTCACCGGTTCCTGGCAGAAAACAACCTGCAGACGATCCTTGCCAGGGAACTGCGCCGCGTGAATCTGCAGGATCCGGAACGGCTGCTCAAGATCGCCGATCGCCTGCAGCAGGTGATCATGGACGGGACAATTCCGCCAGAGGTCCGCCAAAGCGTGCTCGATTCCATGGACCATATCGCCCACACGGATTCGTCTACCTCCTGGGCCGTGCGCAGCAGTGCCATCGCCGAGGACGGGGAGTCGTCCTTTGCCGGCCAGTACGAAACGGTGCTCGGCGTCAAACAGGAAGACATCTTCACCGCCTATAAAAAGGTACTGGCCAGTAAATATACCCCGACCGCGCTGACCTACCGCCTGCACTGCGGGCTGGCCGATTCCGAGGTGCCCATGGCGGTGCTTGTCCTGCCGATGATTGACTCACGTACCAGCGGGGTAATGTACAGCTTGGACCCACTGGATACCAGCCAGGGGGAATACCTGGTCATCACCGCGGTCCGTGGTCTGGGTACCTATCTGGTCGACGGCAGCAGCGTGCCGGATACTTTTCTCGTCTCCCGGAAAAACCCCGATCATTTCTGGGCCAAAAGGGCAGCCCCCCGGCAACAGGCTATGGCCGCACCGGGGCGTGGTTCGGCCGAAAAAAAAGCGATGTGTCTCGACGATGCCGTTGCTTCGACGCTGGCCAGATGGGGCCTGGAACTTGAAGCCCTGGCCGGCGTCCCCCAGGACGTTGAATGGACCCAGGATCAGGCCGGCCGGCTGTTTATCCTGCAATCCAGACCCATCCAGCTATCGCAGGAAGCATTGCCGGAAATTTTGCCGCAGGATGAAACTGGAAATACCCTGCCGCCTGTCGCCAACACGGCAGTGCTTCTGGAAATGGGCACACCTGCCAGCGTCGGTATTGCCACCGGGCCGGTGCATCGTCTGGCAAATGAGGGCGATCTGCATCTGGTCGCACCGGGGAGCATTCTCCTCTCGCCGGGCATTCCACCTTCTCTGGTGCCCCTGGCCCACAAGGTCGGCGCGGTACTCTCGGAGCATGGCAGTAAAGCCAGTCATTTTGCCTCGGTGGCCCGGGAATTTGGTCTGCCCTTGATTGTCGGGCTCGGCAAGGTGGCGGACTCTCTCGGGCATGGCCAGGTGGTCACCGTGGATGCCTATCGGGGGGTGGTGTATGAGGGGGAGGTGAGTGAGCTGCTTGTCTGGCAGGAAAAACAACAGGCTAGGCCGCCCAGCCCCTTTCAGCGGAAAATTGCCCCCCTTATGGATCTCATCAGCCATCTCACCCTGACCGATCCAGCGGCGGCGGATTTTGTCCCGGGCAACTGCCGGACCTTCCATGATGTGGTTCGTTTTGTGCACGAAAAAGGCACCTGGGAAATGTTTTCCCTGGTCGATGCCAAGGGACGTGGCCTGCATCGGGCAAAAACTCTGGAGTCGGAGATACCCATCGTCATGCAGGTGCTCGATCTGGGCCAGGGGCTGACCGCTGCTGCCGACAAGAAAAAGAGTGTGTCACCCGCCGATTTTCAAAGCTCGCCCATGCAGGCGGTCTGGGCCGGGCTGTCGGATAAGGAGGTCACGTGGGCAGAGGGGCTGCTGCACCTTGACTGGGAGCGCTTTGATCAGGTCAGCGGCGGTATTTTCAGTCTGAAATCTTCTTCTCTGCTGGCAAGCTATGCCCTGTTGGCCAAGAATTACGCCCATCTGCTCCTGCGGTTCGGCTATCACTTCGCCGTAGTTGACGCCCTCTGTGGCGAGCGTCCGGAAGAAAACCACATCCAGTTCCGGTTCAAGGGTGGCGGCGGCAGTTCGAAAAAAATAGCCTGGCGGCTGCTCATGCTGGGCACGGTGCTGCACCATTTCGGATTTGTGGTACATATCCAGGAAGATATGCTCGAGGCAAAATGTATGCGGCGGGACAGCGAAGACTCGGCATTGCGCCTGCGGATCCTTGGCTATCTGCTCGGGCGCACGCCCTTGCTGGACATGGCCATGGAAAGCGAAACCGATGCACTGAACATGGCGGAGCAGTTCATAAAAAAATGGCAGCCGTCAACCGGTGAACAGGACAAACCATAGCCCCGGACATATTTATTTTACTGTTGCCAGAGCAGGAAAGGTTTATAGTCTTTTCAGCCAAGAAAAAAGATCAGTAAAGAAAGGACCAAAGAAAAATGACTGAAACTGGATATCCCGTCTACTGGATTACCGAGAACCTGGCCACCGGGCCGGCCCCGATGTCCTATGACCATCTGGATCATCTCAAGGCTGTCGGCATTGATGCGATTATGAACCTCTGCGCCGAGTATTGCGATCTTCACGACATCGAGTCCGGCCAGGGCTTTGAGGTGTATTATCTGCCCATCGAGGACGAAGAAACACCGCAGTTACAGGCGCTCGATGCGGCCATGGACTGGCTCGATGAGTCCATATATCTGGGCAAAAAGGTCTATATCCACTGTCGCTACGGCATCGGCCGCACCGGGACTATCGTTTCCGCTTACCTGCTGCGCCGCGGTCTCGGCAGTAAGCTGGTCAAGCAGAAACTGAAAAAAATGCGCTCCCGACCGGCAAATTTCTATCAATGGTGGCTGGTTCGTAAGATCGGCAAAAGGGAAGGCCGACTGACTATCCGCGAGCCATCGCTGGAGTGGAAAAGCCTCGTTGACCTCAGTCCTTTCTTCACCGACTACGAAAACCTGCTGACTGAAATCGATGACCATCTCAAGCAGAACCGGGTGGAAGTTCTGTGCGGCAGCGGTCATGGCCGATGTTGCAGGCAATATGTCGAAGTATCCCTGGTCGAGGCTACCTACCTGATGCATCATCTGAACAGAAGGCTGCACAGTGCCGAACGCCAGGCGGTCATCGAACGCTGCGGCAGAGCCAACCAATCCATCCGTGAAGTACGCAGGCTCTCCGCCGACCAGCAGGAGGACTTCAGCCGGTTGTATGCCGACAGCAATATCCTCTGTCCCCTGTCCAGAGACGGTATCTGTCTGATTTCACCGTCCCGGCCCCTGTCCTGTCGTTTTTTTGACCTGTTATCTTTGTCGCAGGATCCCACCGCCGGATTTATTGATTCGTGCCACGACCGGGCCAGGGAAATTTCCCAAGGACTGTTCCTGGCCCTGGTCGGCGGTTTATCCAGCCGCGATCGGATCAGTTTTCCCCTGGTGGATGTGGCTTCCGGCAAATTTGTCCAGTCTTTCTTCCACTTGCTTGCCGATGAGGCCGGCCGGGCCAAGGCCGAGGTACCTTGAGGCCTTAGAGGCCTTATGGTCTGTGGTGGGTTGCTGTATCGTTGTATTCGCAGGAGTACAGTTAAAAAGTCATATAAGGAGTTTGGCGCAATATCATGGAATTTTTAGATAAAATATATATTTACCTCGACGCGCTGCTTATTGCACCTTACCGGATTTCCGAAGTACCCATTATCGGCTTTTACGTTGGTACCTTTGTGCTGTGCATGTGGTGTATCGTCATTGGCGAAATCACCTTTCGTACGGCGGCCAGGGCCAACAAAAACCATTTGAATAAAATACGATCTCAAGCCGTCAAAATGCATAATCTTTCCATCAAGGCTATTGCCGTCAAGGACAAGGAGAGTTACCGATCCTGCAACAGCGAGGCCAACGATGCCTTCAGTAAATATTTTTTCAATATGATCACCCAGGGGGCTGCACTGCTCTGGCCGGTACCCTTTGCCCTGGCCTGGATGGGCACGAGGTTTTCCGAGGTATCCTTTGAACTTCCCTTCTCGCTGCCGATTATCGGCGATACCCTCGGGTTTGCCGTCGTACCGGTCAATATGTATATTCTTTGCAGAATAATCTGGGGCAAGGTCAAACCGCACATCTCTTTTCTCCGTACGGGTCCGAAAAGCGGTCTGGAGGAGGGAGAAGAAGAAATGATCAGCTGGGAAGATCTCGGAAAACAACAAGGGATCCCGGAGAGATTCTGGAACAGGGATGAAAAAGAAGACAAGGGAGAACAAGAGGAACAACAACGGCAACAGGAGAAATTATCTTAAAAATACTGCTGTTACTCTTCTGTTTTTAAAGAAACAATCTTTGTCTCACCGACATATTCCTGACTTTCAAAACCGGTCACCGCAGTCATTTTGCGTGTCAGGTCGGACATGGTCTTCATATTGCGGATGATCATGTCCATTTCTTCGATCATCTCCTCTGTGGGCAGGTCGTCCCGCAGCAGCTGGGCGGTGCCGAGTGCGGCAAAGAGCGGGCTGTTCAGTTCGTGTGCGGCGGTGCCGGCCATCTCGATGACCCCCTGCAGCTTCATCCGCTCCATTTTTTCCTGTTCCAGCAGCTTCTGGTCGGTGATATCCCGTACCGCCTCAACGACAAAGTTGACCTTGCCGTCGTTATCGAGAATCGGCGCCAGATGTCGCTCGAACCATTGCGGACCGGTCTTGGATTCACGCTGGGCGAGGACGGTGATCGGCTTACGCTCGGTAAGCACTGTCGCAACCGGACAAACCGAGGTGTCCAGCGTCTGCCAGGGCGAGACGAACCGGTAGAGCCGGCCGAGTGTTTCCGCCTCGGTACTGTTGTTCGTCTCGAGAAAATGTTTATTGACCATGATGACCCGTTTATCAGGGTCAACGACCAGCAACTGCATCCACAGCGAGTCGAGAATGGTCTGCAGGAACCGTTCGTGCTCCTCTATCTGGTTGAAGAGCAGGGTGATTTTCCGGTAGGTACGCGCTTTTTGGATGGCGTTGCCGCCTTCTTCCGCGACGGTGACCGCGAAATTGATCTCCATGGCGGTAAAGAAGTGGGGTTCGGTGGAGAGCAGGCGTAATACCCCGATGACTTCACTTTCGTTGCTGATGGGGATAGCCAGAATAGACCTGATACCTTCTTTCTTGATATCCTCGTGATAATCAACCCGCGGGTCATTCTGGGCATCGTAAATAGAAACCGGTTCCCCCTTCAATACCTTGAAGATGGAATCTTCCCGGCTGATGCTGCCGCGATACAGGTATTCTTCCGACAGGCCGTAGGCGGCTGCGAGCTCCAGCCGGTTGGTTGCCGGATGTAACAGACGGATGGTGCAGCCTGTTACCCCGGTGATACCGGGAAGTTTCTCGACGATAGCCTTGAGAATACGATCCAGATCAAGGGTAGAGTTGACCAGTCTGGAGATCTCCCGCAGTTCCCGGAAGAAATTCACCTGGTTTTCCATCTCCTGAAACAGACGGCTATTAGAGATAGCAACGCCGACCTGCTCGGCAAGAGACATGGAAAAGGCGATCTCCGCCTCGGAAAATACTCTAGTGTCTTTTGTCAGCAGCCGCAGCAGGCCGATGACCTCCCCTTTGAAAAGAATCGGCAGGGACAGGGCACTTTTTACTCCCTCGCGGGAGATAAAGGCGCAGCTGTCATGGTCGCAGTGCAGATCGATGCCCGTTCTGGCTATCGGCATGCCGCGCATGAGTGCCGACATGACCTCGGTGGAATCGATGGTGGCGCGGGACAGATACTCATCGGATACCCCACAGGCGGCACCAAGCACAAAGGTGTTGGTGCCGCTGTCGAGCAGCCTGATGGTGGCGGCATCCACCTCGAGGAGTCCGGGCAGGCGTCGAACCACCAGGTCCATGACCTGTTGCGGGTCGTGGACCATACTGATGAGACGGGTGACTTCCTGGAATACCTCCAGGAAGTCACTCTCTTTATGCCTTTTTTCAGTAGTCATGGGTATCTGCGGTCACAGTCGATTATGGGGCAATTACACCACTTCCAGCGCCACCAGTTTCAACGCATGGGTAGTGCATTTGGCAATACATGCCGGTTTGAGCCCGGCATCGAGGCGGTCCATGCAGAAATCACACTTCACCGCCTTGCCGTCATCGGGATTTTGTACCGGGATGCTCCATGGACAGGCCTTCTGGCAGGCCATGCAGCCGATGCATTTTTCCTGGTCGATGTAGACGATGCCGTCCGCGCGCTGGATCATGGCATCGGTCGGGCAGACCGGCACACACAGCGGATCGTCACAATGGCGACAGGTGGAGAAGGTGATCTCGGTTCTCGGCACCCCGCCGATCATCTTCAAGGGCGTACTGCTGATGTCACAGAGGAAAGGGCCGACCGGCAAGTTCTTGTTGACCTTGCAATGAACCTCACAGCCATGACAGGCTATACACCTTTTTGAGTTGAGGTGGATCATATATTTCTTCACAGTGCGATTCTCCTCTTGGTATTACGGATACTCTTCTTCACATAGACAAAAACCTGACAGAGGCTGACGCCTCCGCCTGCTTGATCCCAATCGTCGAGTTTGCCGATCATCAGTTTCTGATCACTGACTCCTGCCAGAAAGCTGCGGGTCTGGCGGGGGATTTCCTTGCCGAAACCGTGCGTGGCAAAGACTGCTTCCGGATGCACGTGATCGGTGACATGCGCGGCCACCGTCGCATGGTACGATTTGTCGGCGGACGACAGTTCAAGCAGATCTCCGGTTTCTATACCAAGTTTCTTGGCATTTTTGCTGTGTATCCAGGCGGTATTGGTCGGCATCAGCTCGGAGAGCAGCGGGTTATTGATGGTATGTCCCTGGGTGTGCACGGCCACCTTGCCGGAGATGAGGCGCAGCATGCCTTTTTCCGGGGCCTGCGGGCTTTCAAACGGCTTCAACGATGGAAAACCGGCCTTGGTCAACTTTTCGCTGACGATCTCAATCTTGCCGCTTGGCGTCTTGAACTGGCCGGCGAGCTTTTCACGGTCATAAAAGACCGGGCTGTCGGCCAGTTCGACAAAGCCTTTCTGGTCGAAGTCGGCCATGGTGTACCCGGTGGGCTCGAGCTGCCAGGCCCAGAGTTCTTCGATGGTCTTGAAGGGAAAGGTTTCTTCAAGACCGAGGCGATGCGCCAGGGCGGTGAAAATTTCCCAGGAAGACTTGGTGTCGTATTTCGGCTCAACTGCTTTTCTGCGCAATGCCAGACGCGGTTTGAGGCCTTTTTGCTGGACAATGAAATTGTCGCGCTCGAGATAGGTGGACTCCGGCAGAATCACATCACTGTACCAGCCGAATTCACTGTAGTTGGTATCGATGGAAACGAGCAGGTCACATTTGTCCATGGCCAGTTTCTGCTGCTCCGGATCAGGCATGCCGCTGAAAGGATCATGGCGCATGGCGATCCAGGCCTTGATCGGATAGGGATCCTCGGTCATCATATGGTTAAAGAACAGATGGGCCAGGCCCGGTCCCTTGTCGAAATGGGTGTACTCCCAGCCGACGCCGTCGCCGCGCTTGATGTCCGGCTTGGCGCAGTCGATGGAACGGATGCCTTTCTTGCCGCAGTCTCCGGCACCTTTGGGAATGTACAGACCGCCCTTCATCTCGATGTTGCCCATCAGCACATTAAGAATGTGCATGGCGCGACTGGCATAAAATGAATCACTGTACCGGGCCAGGTTCCAGCCTGGATGAAAAATGACATTCGGTCTGTCCGCACCGATCTCCTCGACAAAGGCGATGATATCCTTTTCCTTCACACCGCATTCTTTTGCGGCCCATGCCGGGGTGTATTGCTCGACAAAGGTACAGAGCTCGTCAAAGCCGGTGACAAATTGCTCGAGGAAATCCTTGTCGTAGTAGCCCTTTTTGATAACCTGATGGATAACGCCCAGGGCGAGGGCATAATCGGTGCCGGGACGAACCTGGAAAAATCGTGTCGCCTTGGTGCCGGTCATGGTCTGACGGACATCGACATAGGTCAGTCGGCCGCCCTTGTCGAGCATGTCGAGGGTCTGGTGATTTTCGGCGATGCGCAGGGCGGAGAACATGTCGCGGCCGAAGAGGACCAGATGTTTGGCATTTTTTATATCGTAGGCAAAACCCTTGCGCCCGACACCGTTGATGGACAGGCTGGCATGATGGGTGTTCCGGCCGCAGGTGCAGTCGTGGTTGGTGTAGTTAGGCGAACCGAAGGCATGAATAAAGGCCTTGTACATTTGCTGCCATGGGCCTCCGCGGGAAGAAAGCACTGCCGATTCCGGGCCGTACTGCTCCTTGATTGCCGCCAGTTTGCCGGCCACATAATCAAGGGCCTCATCCCAGCTCGCCTCACGCCAGCGTCCGGCACCGCGGGCGCCGACTCTGATCAATGGCTGCTTGGGCCGTTCATCGTCATTGAGCAGAGCAATGCCGGCCGTTCCCTTGGCACATAAGGCGCCGCCAAGTAAATGCGGATTCCCTTCGATCCAGGTGATCTTGTTGTCTTCGGACTCCACGCGGATGGGGCAGCGGACGGTGCACATACCACACATGGAGTAGACTGATTTCTTCATGCAACTCTCCTCGGTTTCGGTTCTGGTTATGAGTGTCTCTTCGCAAAGAGAAGTTTCCAAACGGAGACTGTTCAACGGGCGAGTACTTCCGCCACTTTTTCTTCCAACTCGGTTTTGTCAATTGGTTTGACACAATATTCTCCGGCGCCAAGTTCGATCGCCTCGCGGGCGGTCTCAATTGTCGGGTAGCCGGTAAGCATAATGACCTTCATCTCGGGGCTGACCTTTTTCAGCTGTTCCAGGACCTGGATGCCGCTCATTTTCTTGAGCTTGATGTCAAGAATGGCCAGGTCGATATGATTGCTGCCGGCGAAGCTGATCGCCTCCTCTTCTTCGGTGAAGGTGTGCACAGTATGTCCCTGCTTGGTCAGTATTTTCCTGATCAGGATCACTGCATCCAGTACATCGTCTAATACCAGTATTTCGGCCATCTTACTGATGCTCCTCGTCATTGACGTTTTGTTTTCCGGTTGTCGGGAAGCGCATATGGAAGGCGGTTCCCGAAAAATGTGTGTGGGTGATCGGGTCGACTATCGGGCTTTCAACTTCAATGCTGCCGTTATGTTCCTGGACGATGCCGTAGGTCACCGACAACCCCAGGCCAGTGCCTTTGCCGACCTCTTTTGTGGTAAAAAAAGGGTCAAATATCTTGTTTTTGATGGCATCCGGGATGCCGCTGCCGCTATCCTGCACCGAGACCTGGACATCCTCTGCGGTTTTTCCGGTGGAAACAATGAGCTCGCCGCCTTCTTCCATGGCGTGCTGGGCATTGTTGAACAGGTTGATAAACACCTGATGCAGTTTTTCGGTATCACCGTAAACGAGCGGCAGTTCCGGTGCGAACCGGCGAACCACCCTGATATGGTGGATGTGCAGGGTGTGCTCGGTGACGGACAACACTTCTTCAATGATTTTGTTCAGGTCGATAGGGGCCTTGATGCTTTCCGCCTGCCGGGAAAATTTAAGCAGGTCGGCAACGATGCGGCGACATGCCTTGGTCTGTCGCTCGACCACCTGCAGATTGCCCCCTGTCTCCGTGTCGGGTGTGAAGTCGTCCATCATCAGCTGGGTGTAACCGAGGATTATGCCGAGCGGGGTGTTGATTTCATGGGCAACCCCGGCGGCAATCTGGCCGATGGAGGCCATTTTTTCGTGGCTGATAAGCTGTTCGGTGATGGTCTTCATCCGGGTCATATCCTTGCCGATCCCTTCGCAGCCGACGATGGCGCCGTGGTGGTCATAGAGGGCGTTGGCGGAGAGGAGAATATGCCGGATTGTACCGTCTTTGCCGGTACATTCCATTTCCAGATCACTGACGGACCCGGTTTCACGCAGCTGGCGCAGATAATGCCGAAGATCCTCCGGGTTATTAAAGAGGTCGTGGAAATTGACACTGTTTTCGGGCGCATTAAAGCCGAGGAGGCGTCTGCCGCTCGGGTTGATACTGGTGATGGTCCCGTTTATGTCACAAAAATAAATAATATCTTTAGAATTTTCGAAAAAATTTCGAAATTTTTTCTCTGATTCAGAAAGATTGCGGGTCCGTTCATCGACCATCTCTTCAAGATGGGTGTTGAGTTGCCGCAGTTGTTCGGCACTTGTCGCCAGTTTGGTGTTTGCTTCGGTGAGCATTTCGGCCTTTGAGCGGATTGCCTTATACGCCTGCAACCCTTTGTGGTAATAGATGGTTACGGCCGAGGCGGAAATAATCAACATGGTGTTGAAACCACCGGAGTAAGGAGAGAGCTTTTTCCAGATGGCGCCATGGTCACTGTACACCAGGATGATACGGAGCATATGGCCGACGCCCCGCGAAAGGGAAAAAGCGGCTAGGGCGATGCAGAAGTAGAAAAGAAATCCCCATATGAAGTTGTCGGGCTGCAGTCTGACGAGCGACCAGGCATAACCGAGAGCCATGAAGGAGAGGACAATGGCAAACCCGGAGCCGAAAAACTCAACGGTTATAACCGGCAGAAGCGGCAGGCCGATCATCGCGCCGCCTCCATCCGTGTTTCGAGATAAAAAGTGCGCAGACTGATCACCAGGGCAATGAGCGCAGGAAGGTAAAGAAAGTGATCCATCTTGCTGATAAAATAGAGTGTTTTGGTAACCGAAAGGGGAGGGGCAAGCTGTTCGCCCCAGCTCTCTCGCTGTATAAAATCGGTCGCCAAAAGGTGTTCAAAGGTGGCATGGCCGACAAAGGTCAGCACGTTCCAGCAGAACAGCAGAATACAGAAAAGCTGCAGGTACTTCCATCCCTTGCTGACCAGAACCGGTGACCGGCGAGTGTGCCAGTAGAGATAGGCTAACGCCCCCATAAAGAGCAGATGGGCCATCTGATGGACATAGATTCCCTCCGGCGCACCGTGCGCCTGAAGGGCCCATGCACTCTCGGTTTGACCGAGTACGAGGAGCACTGTTAAGCCTATGCTTTGTATGACAAGGGTGTGTTTCATTGTATTTTTCCTGTGTTGATTATTACTTGCATGATTTGTGCCTGTAAATACGACAGTGTCGAGATTGAAAAAATATAATGTATTATCAATTTCTTGTGAAACATGGTTGGCGTGCAGAGAGGTTCAATAAAGAAAAGATTATCGTTTATGGCAAAATTGTGCAACGAAAATGTTGCACACTGTGCAGCCGCTTTTTAGAAAAGCCGAAGCTGTCTGGTCAAAAAAATACGGTTTGTTGCTATCTTCGCGGATAAAAGCGCGTCCGGTGCGGTGCAACATAGATGATGCAGTTGGGGAAAGTGCCTAAAGAAAGGGAGGTATGTCGATTACCAGGCGCGAGATCGACAGCAAAGTGCAACAAGAAGGTTGCTGACCGGCTCCTGCCACGGTGTGCATTGTGTCGTAGAGAACAGGAGTACGGTCGTGCGGAAGAGGCTGTCGTTTTTTTCACGACCTCGTTGTTACACTGCGCGGTCTTTGTGTGCCGGGAAGGTAAAACAGAGCGTATTCTTGTCCTGACGGTAGATACCCCCAATCTGTTCCGCCAGAAGCTGCTGGTCATGGTCTGGAAACCTGTCGGGCGGCAAAATGTTCTTGTCCTCAATCTTGAAGTAAATGGCAATATTTTCTTTCTCCGCCACTGCCGCCATTGTCACGAAGCTTTCTGCCGCACAATCTTCATAAAGAGTCAGCAGGGTAAGATAAATAAGGGATTCAAGAGAGATAAGGTGGGTGCAGATGGCAATATCCGGTGGGCATTCGACGGTTGTCCGGATCTCTTTCATGGCTGCCTGGCGGCTGGCCAGAGCTGCCACAAGAGACAGCGTCTCCTTTAGGTTCGCATGGGCCAGGCTGGTATCGCCGCTATGGGCATAACGATTGAGATTTTTCATGATGATGTTCGACCGGTCAACCTGTTTGGCAATGGTCTGGGTGATTGACAAGACACGGTCAAGCGGCAAACCGCCGGTTTGTTCAGCCATTTGCGCATAGTCCTCGAGGAGGCCGGCATTCTCGTTAATGATCGACAGGGTGTTTTTAATTTCATGGGAGATGGCTGCCGAAATTTTTGCAAAGACCAGGACGCAGACCCTATCGGGAGTTGATTTTTCCATAGCATTGTCTCATTTTTAAGATTTACACGTATTACGGTGTCGTCTTTTTCGATTGAAAGGCCCCTTCGATTTTTTCGATCAGCAGGTTCAGGTCAACCGGCTTCATGACATAATCGTAGGCGCCCAGCTCCATGCCCTTTTGACCCGCGGCAAAAGAACCATGGCCGGTGAGCATAATCACCGCCAGGGCGGGATACTTCTCCTGCAGGCTGGCCAGAACCTCAAGGCCATCGAGGTCAGGCATTTTCAGGTCGAGAACCAGTACATCCGGTTGTTCCCGCTCAATTGCCGCCAGTGTCGCTTTGCCGGAATTGGTCATATCAGCCCGAAAATTTCGGAGTCGCAGACGGGCGACCAGGGTCGAGGCAAATTCGATTTCGTCGTCGGCTATCAATACTGTCAGGTGGTGTTTTTCAGTCTGTGTCATGTCCATCCCTTTGTATGGGGAGAGTTATTGTAAAGGCTGTTCCCTTGTCAATTTGTGATCGTACGGTAATATCGCCGCCGAGTTTTTTAATCAGTCCATAGGTAATTGATAACCCCAGGCCGGTTCCTTTTCCCGTCTCCTTGGTGGTAAAAAAAGGTTCAAAAATATGCGGCAGAATCTCTTGAGCAATGCCGTGGCCGGTGTCCTGAATGACTACTCGGACATCTCCGGCAACCGTGTGCGTTGTTATTGATATTGTTCCATCTTTACCGATAGCGTCAATACCGTTGTTGATGATGTTTAAAAATATCTGCTGCAGCTGGAGATGATCGCTGGAGATCAGAGGCAGATCTTCCTGCAGCTGCAGGTCTGCTAAAATCCTGTTATGCATCATCGAGTTTTCCAGAAAAATCAAGACTTCTTTTAAAATATCATTGACCTGAAGGGTTTCGTTATGCACATCGGCACGTCTGGCAAAGCCGAGCAGCCGGTGGGTGATTGCCTTACAGCGATCGACACTTTTATTAACCCCCCTCAGGCAGCCGGATATAGTCTCTTTATGCTCGAAATCCGGAGACATGAGTAACAGATCCTCGGCCAGGCCGGTCTTCTGGTTGATGATGGCCAGCGGATTGTTGATTTCATGACCGACTCCCGCCGCTAACCGGCCGATGGAAACGAGCCTGTCGGTATGTTCCGCTTCCTTGAGCATGGTGATCTGCAGCTCGTCAGCCTTGCGGATGAGCTTGGTCAGCATGGTCACCAGCGCATAGACAATGAGCAGGTTGAGGGCCAGGCAGGCCAGGACGATAGTGACAAGCCTGGCCTGGAAGGCCACCCAGTCCTGGTGATGGATGTATTGTTTTTCCACCAGAATAAGGGACCAGGGAGTGTTTTTGATCTTGCCTATGGCATAGAAAATATTTTCTTCATCCTTGGAGAATCCATGATGGATTCCCGGGGTCATGTCAAGGCCGATCTGCGAGAAATGTTGGCCGTAATATTCCGATCGGGTCTGTGGCAGACCAGTTTCATCGACCAGAAAAAGATCATCCGATACATTGGTCTTGATGGTGTCGACAAAGCGTTGCAGGGTAATAGCGTCGATGGTTGCCCGCAAGACCCAGACTTTCTTGATTGTTGGGTCCATATGGGAGACGGAAATGGAAAAGTGAGGCACCTGCCGGTAACCGGCATAGACATGGCTGATATAGAGTCCTTTGGCAATTACTTCCTTGAACCAGGTTTCCTCGGAATAGTCTTGCCCTTTGAGGTCGTAAGGCCCCCAGTAGTCCTGCTGTATGCCGGCATCATCGATGACCCCGAGGTCGGCAAAGAAATCATACTGGCGTTTGAGTCTGATGAAAAGTCGTTCGAGGCTGTCACCGGTGGTGAGTTCGATATACCGGTTCGGTCTGGCGACAAAAAGTACCACCGACTTCAGGCTTTCGACCATTGATTCGATTGCCCTGCTCGAGCCGTCGAGCCGCGATTCCAGCTGGCCCCGCTCTTCTTTTTCCAGCAGGTCCTTGTAGTTGTTGTAACCGAGACCGGCGGTCATGATGACTGGACCCATAGCAATGGCAATCATAACCGAAAACAGAATGAAGCTGAACTGTTTATAGCTCCTTCTTTTTATACCTGTCTGGATCGAATCCTCGAACACATACGGGAATATTTTATGGATAAAATCGGAGAATATGCTCATAATGCCAGCCTTTGATCATTGCTTTTGATAAGTATGTCGCCTTGTTGCAAGGTGCCGGAAACAATTTTTTCCACGGCCTTCTGCCAGCTGCCGATGACTGCATCGAGTACGGTAACCTTTTTCCAGACCAGGAATCTGTAATGCACATCCTCTATCCCACCGCAGACAACATCGGTGATGTTTTCTTCAACAGCCATCTGGCACAGGGTCTCGTCGGAGGGCCGTTCCAGAATGATAATTTTCGGTTCGCTGGTCGTCGCGCCGTTTTTAAAGCGAACGATGAGGATTTCCGTCGCCAGATCAAATCGCGGGGCGATAAAATCGCCCTGTACGGGGATTAAAAGCTTCTGCATAAGGTATCCTGTTACTCCTGTAAGCCGTATTTCTTCATTTTCCGCCAGAGCTTCATCCGTCCCCAGCCGAGGCTCTCGGCAACTTTGGTTCTATTGCCGCCATGCTCCTTGAGAGTTTCGACGATCAGCCGACGCTCGATATCCGTCCAGCTCTCCTGGGTGTCAGCTCTTGTCGTATCGTTGTCCGGTGATGGCTTATCGTCCCTGACATGGCCAACTTTTGGCTCCGGAGTCGGGGCTTCTGCGGCGGCTTGCTGCTCCAGCAGGTAAGGGGGGAGATGATCGGTGTTGATCTTTCTTCGGTTACAGATATTCACCGCATATTCAATAATATTGCTTAGTTCGCGTATGTTGCCGGGGTAGCTGTACGGCAGGAGAACCTCCATGGCACTTGGCGCAAAACCGACAATGGTTTTGTTCAGTGCCTTGGTGAATTTCTGCAGAAAATAATCGAGCAGGTAGCGGACATCTCCGTCGCGTTCCCGAAGGGGCGGCAGGTGGATATGGAGAACGTTGAGGCGATAGAAAAGATCCTCCCGGAAGGTGCTGTTGCGCACCTGCTCCCGGAGCGGTCGGTGCGTCGCGGCAATGATCCGCACATCGACGGAGACCTTGTGTTCGCCGCCTACCGGGATAAATTCCCGATCATCGAGCACGGAGAGCAGTTTGACCTGCAGGGGCAGCGGCATATCGCCTATTTCCGTGAGAAAAAGCGTGCCTTTGTCAGCCAGGCTGAACAGTCCCGGCTTGTTACGGCTGGCCCCGGTAAAGGCCCCTTTGACATGGCCAAAGAGTTCCGATTCGAGCAGTCCCGCCGGCAGGGCGCCGCAGTTGATCTTGACGAAAGGCAGTCTCGCCCGTGCGGATTTCTGGTGGATGATTTCGGCGATCTTGTCCTTTCCCGTGCCGGTTTCTCCGGTGATCATCACCGATGCATCGGTCTGGGCCAAAAGGGGAATCATATCGAACACCTTTTGCATCTTCGGACTGTAACCGACAAGCTCGAGCGAGGCGGAATTCCTCATGCCGGATTTGTGTGCCACCTCCCGGGCGGAAAGATCTTCGACAACGACCAGCAGGCCGCAATGGCTGCCCCCATGCTGATCGAGAATGGCAATGCTGTACTGCACGGCTATCTTGCGCCGATAGGAGTTGATGATATCGCCTGTTACCGACAAAGCCTCTCCTGTCTGCATGACTTTATTGTAGAGCTGGCCCTTGTTGTTGCCGGTGTTGCTGCGGACGACCAGTTCGCCATGGATGCCGGCCACCCGATCGGTGGAGTAGCCGGTCATCGCTTCCATCAATCGATTCATGACGATGATCCTGAACGAATCGTCAAGAATCATCGCCGGATGAGGTATGCCTTCCAAAAGGACAGGGATATTGAGATTGAGGGGAACGTTCATAGGTCTCTACGTGGCTTCATTGCCGCTGGTTAGGTGAACGCTGCATATCACTTCTTGTGGAATATACCATACTGTAACGTCTCCCGGCCAACTCTTTTCAACCGCCGGCGGGGGCCATCACCGTCATGCCCATGAGCGGCCAGAACACCGTGACCGCCAGCCATACCACTACCCTCAGCAGGATAAACGGCATACCGGCGGCAAAAAACAAAAAGCCTCCTTCGGGGTCAATCGATTCCGAGGGAGGCTTTGTACTTTCTCCTGCAGGAGAATTATTTTACTGCAGAAGAATGGGCATACCCAACAGCGGCCAGACCAGAAGTACGGCCAGGGCCACCAGAGCCATGAGGAGTATACTCGCCGGAATACCGTAGACGAAAAATTCACCGCTGGTGAACTGCTTCGAGTTGTAGGCGATGGCGTTGGGCGCCGCGCCCACCAGCAGTAGAAAAGGCATACCGGCCGTTACCAGGGCTGCAAAGACGATAACCTCCGGGGCCACATTCAGATAGGGGGCAACAACCAGGGCCACCGGTACGGAGATGGCGATGGCGGCGACGTTCATGATGAAGTTGGTCATGACCATGACGAAGAAGGCAATGGCTATAACGAAAATGAACCAGTGGGCATCTTTGAAGATGCCAAGCCAGTTGATGGCCAGCCACTCCGCCGCCCCGGTCTGCCAGAGGCAGAAACCCATGCTCATGGCACCGGCAAAGAGGAGGATGATGTTCCAGGGTACGTCTTCCAGGTCCTTGATATCGAGAATCCGCAGGATAAAAAAGAGAATGGTCGAGACCAAAAGAACCGCCGCCTTGTTAAATGCCTTCAGGGCCGGAACAAAGGACTGCAGGGAGAGGAAGAGGATAACGCCCAAGATGATGGCGGAGGCCAGGATCTCGTTACGGGTAAAGGGACCCATCTCGGCACTGAGTCTGCGGGCCTTTTCCCGCAGGCCGGGGATGGTGGCCTTTTCCGGTCGACAGAGAACCATGATCAAGCCCCAGATGACAAAAACCATGAGCCAGCCGATGGGGAACATATAGTAGGTCAACTCGAAAAAGGATATAGTCTTGCCGGTGATCTCCTGGTAAAAACCGAGGGCGACGATACCGCGGGCGGCACCGAGCAGGGTGATGATACTGCCGGCGCCGGCGACAAAGGCCATGCCGATGAACAGCCCCTTGCCGAATTTGGTCGGTTTGTCGTCGTCGCTGTAGAGAGCATAAATAGAGAGCAATAACGGATACATGGTTGCAGCAACGGCCGTATGGGCCATGACATGGGTGAGCAGGGCGGTGACCACAAAACAGCCGAGGTAGATCATTGAGGTACGTTCACCGACGATCATCAGCATCTTATAGGCCAGACGTTTGGTGATACCGACCTTGGTAAACACGGCGCCGATGATCAGGGAGCCGAAAATAAAGAGCACCGATGGATCCATGAAATCCTTGAAGGCCGTGGCCGCCGGGCGGATAAAGAACAGGGCCTGGACGACACCGATGGTAAGTCCGGTGATACCGATAGGCAGGACCTCAAAGACCCACCAGGTTCCGGCAAGAAGAAAGAGGGCCAGGGACGCCTTGCCTTCGGGCGAAAGCGTAAAGGCCTTGCCCATGGGATCGATGGCATCGGGCCAGGGCGGTGAATAATTGACAATGGCAAATAAGATTATACCGAGAAAGAGAAAAAACAGTCTCTTGAAATCGGGTTTTGTCGGGGTTGTTTGGGTAGCGCTCACCTCGTCCTCCTTTGAATTACTTGAGAAATCGTTGATGGACATATAAAAAATGAAAAAAATAGTTTCTTCAGCTCATATTTGGAGCATGCTTATTTGATCTCACATGCTTTGACGATCTTGCAGATGGCTGTATATACATCGGTCAACAGCAGGAGGCCGACTATACGGTTGTCTTCCATGACAAAAAGGTAGTGATGGCGCGTGGTGGCAAAAAGATGGAGAGCATTGTCCATGCTATCGGTAATTTTTACCGATTCGACCTCACCAGGAAGGCATGCCATACTTTCCACTTTGATGTTTACCGCCTTGCGGCAGAGGTCACCGAGGGGTTCCTGCCACAGTCGGTAATCGTCCTTCATCGTTTCGAAGACCTGGGGCAGGCCGAAACGGATATCCTCCCTGAGAGTTTCGATTTTGTCATACTTGGGCTCGAGGCCACGGATGGCATCAACAGGCGAGATCTTGCCGATGACGTTGCCATCCTGATCCTCCACCAATAGGACGCATTCCTTACATTTGCCATCGCGGCATGACTTCTGGGCGGTCTCCAGAGCCATGAGGGCCTCGTAAAAATTGGCCCGATCGGAGATCCGTGGAAACTGGTCCACGGGGCTCATGAGTTCACTGATTTTTAAAGTATCCAAGAAACATCCTCCTCTTCTTGCAATGACCTGCCTCCCTTTTGGCTGGGAAAAAGGCGCAAAAATCTGTTATCTGCAGAAAATATCTGCAGCTGTTTTGGTCGAACACATTGCCTTGCCGGAATTCATTTCCGGCGCAGGGTGGCTACCATGCCTTGCTTCTAAGGATGTTTTCGATTTCCTCTCTGGATTTTTCCTGCAGAATTAGGATTCGTTTGCCTTTTGCTTCGGCGATTTTTTGGAGCAGCTCCTGGATGTCCACCGGTTTTTCAAGGAAGTCCTCGGCCCCGAGCTTCATTGCCTCGGTGCTTTTCTTGATGGAACCCTGGCCGCTGAGCATGATGATCTCCGCCTCCGGGTGGTTTTCCTTGATCTGCTTCAAGGTTTCCAGGCCGTCCATGCCGGGCATGGCCAGATCGATGACAATGGCGTCAAACTCCTGTTTGTCGACCAGATCGACCGCCTCTTCTCCGCGGGTTGCTCCGGTTACCTTGAGACCTCGTACTTCCAGTCGCTGGGTGAGGGTTTTGAGAAAATCGTCCTCGTCATCCACCAGCAGAACTTTGGCGTTAAGATTTTTTTCCATGATGTGTCGCTCCTTTGAAAGAATATTTAAACGGTTAGGCTGTCTTCAACTTTTGAGAGTGAACTTTATCGTTGGCTGCTTTTATCGTTGCCGAGAGCTCTTCAATATTTACCGGTTTGTTCATATAGGCGAATGCTCCAAGTTGCATGCATTCATCCATGTCCTTGGTGGTGCCATGGCCGGTGAGAATGATCACCTCTATCTCAGGCGCCAGTTCTTTTGTTTTGCGCAACACCTCAACACCGTGCAGACCGGGCATCTTCAGATCAAGTACCATCACCTCGGGTTGATCCTCGGCGATCAGTTCAAGTGCCTCTTTACCGTCGTAGACACCATAAGTACCAACATCACGGCTGATAAGGCGTTGTGAAACCGTCTGGACAAAGTCCCGTTCATCGTCGACGAAGAGCACCTTGGAAGGAAGTTCAAACTTTTGTTGTCGATAGACATTGTCGGCATAGGTCTTGCGTGTTTCCACGGCAACGTCCTCTACTCCCGGCAGTTGTTTGACAAGCTGCGTCAGTTCTTTTTTCAACCCGCTGAAGTTCAAGGCGGTGTTTGGTACGACCAGGGTGATGTTGCCGCCATCCGCCCTGACTTCCGCCTTGTGGCCATTGTTGAGCAGGAGTTGTTCTGTTTGCGCCACCAGTTTCATGTTCTGTACGGCCTTCTGGGACTCGACTGTACGCAAAACGGAGGTTTTATGGAAATATCCGAGAATTTCTTTGGTGATCTGCCGATGATTCAGATCCTCGGCCGGAACGACCAGATCATAGAGCGTGCTGTCATAGGCCTCTTTCTGAAAGAGAAAATCGGTCCAGGCGAAGGCACTGATGTCGTGGTTGCGGATGTTTTTTTGCGCTTCTTTTTTTGACCGCCCTTCGGCCATGGCACGTTCTATGCGCCGATCCTTTTTGTCAACGAGTACAACCCGTAAAACTTCAGTTATCTGAGGAGGAATAAGAGAAGTGAGAAAGCCGTAGAACAGATACTCGTCGGGCGAGGCGAGTTTGTCGGCCAGCAGCAGGCGAAACATGTTGACGGTTTTCTCTCTCTCAAGGGTGAACTGGTTGAAAACAGATGTCTTCGAATAGAGCATCTTTCGCAGTCGTTCCGGGTTGGCGTCGAACTGGGCGGCGGTTTCCTGTAATAGATTTTCGTCGGTATAGATCTTCAGGGTGAGAGTGCTGGATAACTCGCCGATAATGCCCGACTCAAGTGTAGGTAGACATGGAAATAATGCAATTGATGACATGTTGGATCCTCCCTGGTGAAACAATTTTGACATGCAGTAATAAGCCGTGTATAAAGTGTTTTTACATAATATAAGCACTTTCCGTGCCAGTCAGTCAATAATGGAAAATGTCATGTAAATAAAAGATGTTAAATTATTTTCGGTCTCGGATGGCAATATGTATCAAATTGTCTTGTTGTAACGTAATGCTACGATATGTAACTTAGTGTATTGGTGATGACGGTGCGAGCATCAATTTTTTCGCCTTTGCCGGATGTGCTGCTTGTTTTTTAAGGGAGATATTGTATCAATAAGTAACTGATTGTCGAGCACCACGAGGTGACAACAATCCGATAAATATCTTGCTCTTGACGAGCAGCTCGGACTCTACCGCAAGAAAATAGAGGTGTGGCAGGTCACCAGGAGGATGACGCAACGATGATACTTTCACGTTTTGTTCAGGCATTCGGCAAGGCAGGCAGTGTTTTCCTCCTGCTTTGCTGGTTGTTTTCCGCAGTCTCTGTGCAGAGCGCATCACCGGAGATGATGCTGCCCGGAGTCTATGTCGAAGGGGACGACGTCGCCGGGTGGATGTTCAGCGAAAAACTCGATGGAGTACGTGGTTACTGGGATGGCGAAAAGCTGTGGTCGAAAAACGGCAAGCGGTTTCAGCCGCCGGCGGCGTTTGTCAGGGGGCTCCCTGGTTTTGCCCTGGAAGGGGAAATCTGGGCCGGCCGCGGCACCTTTGAAAAAACCTTGTCGATTGTTTTACAGGAAGAAGCCCACGATGGCTGGCTGCAGCTCAGGTTCGCCATTTTCGATGTACCGAAGACGCCCGGGCCTTTCACTCTGCGTCTGAAAAAAGCCCAGGACTGGTTTGCCGATCATCCTTCGCCCTATGCCTTTGTTATTGACCAGATGCCCCTTCGCCATGGTGACCAGCTCCAGCAGGAATTGCAGCGCGTCCAGGAACTCGGGGGCGAAGGGCTGATCGTCAGAGACCCTGCTGCTCTGTACACCGGGGGACGCAGTATACAGATCCTCAAAGTCAAGGAGTTTCAAGACGCGGAGGCGGTGGTGGTGGAACACCTGCCCGGTCAGGGAAGAAACCTCGGCAGGCTTGGTGCCTTGCTGGTCGAACTACCGAATGGCACCCGTTTTAAAATCGGCACCGGCTTCACCGATGCCGAACGAAACACTCCCCCATCCCTCGGGGAGGTCATTACCTTTAAATATTTCGGCTATCACCGGTCCGGCATTCCCCGGTTCCCTTCATTTTTGCGCATCAGGGGGGATAAGGATCTGCTCTGATCCTGTTCTGCAACACCTGCATCGAGGGCAGTGCCTGCAATAAAAAAAATCCGGACAGAAAGCAGCAGCTCTCTGTCCGGAAAGGTACAGTGTATAACCGATATGCTCTTTTCCGGCAATCAGCTGGTCACGGGCAGGATGGTAATTTCTACCCGGCGGTTCATGGCCGGATCGGAGGAGATCGGCCTGCTTTCTCCGTAACCGATGGCCCTTATTCGTGCGGGGTTGACTCCTTGTTGCGCCAGGGCGTTAGCAACCGCTTCGGCCCGGCGCATTGACAGCTGCTGGTTGTATTGTTCCGGGCCGGTGGAATCGGTGTGGCCGCCGACCTCTATCTGCGTTTGATTATACTTGTTCAGGACACCGGCCATTCTTGAAACTTCCGAGTATCCTCCAGGTAAAAGAACGGCGGAATCATGATTGAAAAATGTTTCTCCTTTGAAAGAGGCGACTAGAACGTCTTCGCTCCGGCGAACACTCGATGCGTCCGAGGAGGCCATGACATTTCTGAGATCCTGTTCCTGATTATCCATGTACTTGCCAACCTGGTTGCCGGCTATTCCACCGAGTGCGGCACCAATTCCTGCCCCTATCAGTGTCCCTTCTGTGTCCCCGCCGATGACCTGACCCAAGGCGGCGCCCAAGCCGGCCCCCACTCCTGCTCCTACTGCCGTCCCCTGTTTCTGGTCCGTGTCGAGGCTGGCACAGGAGGTAAGCGAGGCGATTAAGGCTGAACAAACAATAATGTGTGGTAATGTCTTCTTCATTGTGACTCCCTTAAGTAATACGGTTGTTGTTGGTATTGTTATTGTTGCTGTGAATTTTTCTGTTTTTGTTTGATCCCTATCGTAGTAATAATGGTATCACATGTCCATGAAGTATGGAAGTCTTACTGAAAATTGAGATTGGCATGAAGCCAGATTATTCTCGCCCATTTTCACCATATAAACTGCAGACAGGTGACCAGTATGAGCAAACCGGTAAAATATTTTATGATAGCTGCTGCTTGCATCGGTATAGTAATCATTGCCGGAGTAGTGGCCGTTTCAATGCTTGTCGACATCGAACGCTACAAGCCTAAAATCGAACAACTGGTCACCGAGAAAACCGGGTACCCCTTGACCCTTGGCGGCGAGATCAGCCTGTCGATTTTTCCCTGGGTTGGTCTGAGCTTCACCGAGCTGCAGCTGGATAATCCTGATGGATTTGTCGATAAAAAGTTTGTTCGTATCGATAGTTTTCAGGCACGGCTCAAGGTGCTGCCCCTGCTGTCACGTAATGTGGAAATAAGCAGCTTTGTCGTCAAGCAGCCGGAGATATTTCTCGAAAAGAATGCCAACGGTATCTGGAATTGGCAGAAACTGTCCGAGTCAACCAAGACACCGCCCGCTACACCGCCCGCTGCGGCACCTGCAAGCGCTCCGTTACCTGTGGCCGGTGAGAGTGGCAAACAGCCTGCCGAGAAGAGTCTGCAACAGGATGGCTTTGTTTTGCAGTCACTTGTTGTTGGCGAATTTGCCATAACCGACGGCCGCATTCATGTAAACGATCTGCAGAACAAGGTGAAACATGAGGTGTCTGATTTCAATCTGCAGCTTGACGACGTTTCCCTCGATACCCCCATCAAAATAACCATGTCGAGCCACCTCGATGGAAAACCACTGAGCCTGAAAGGCTGGGCAGGGCCTGTTGGCTCCGACCCCGGGGTAGGCAGACTTGAGCTGGATCTGGTCGTTGAGGCCCTTGAAACGATGACCGTAGAGACCAGCGGCTATGTCGATGACCTGAAAGGACAAAAAAAATATAACCTTGACGTCAATGTACCGACATTCAGCCTCAAAAAGCTGTATTCCGTCCTCGATATGCCTTTTCCGGTGGCAACCGCTGACCCGAAGGTTCTTGACGAGATCAGTCTTCAGACAACTGTCGCCGGTGATGCCGGGCAGGTCGCCCTGTCGGGTGCAAAAATTATCCTCGACGACTCGACCATTACTCTCGACCTGACCGCCAAAGATTTTTCCCGCCCTGATCTGGCCATGAACCTGGTCGTTGATGCCATTGATGTCGATCGTTATCTTCCGCCTGCGGCAGCAGAAAGCAAACCGTCTTCCGGGCAGGAGCAATCCGGGACACCACCAAAACCACCGGTACAACCGACCGCCGCTGTCTCATCGCCTGCAAAGAAACCTCCGGTGAATTACGAACCCTTAAGAAAAATGGTGCTGCAGGCGACGGCGAAGCTTGGCAAGGTGCAGGTACACGGCGGCACGGTGAACAACCTTACTGTCGACCTTGCTGGAAAGAATGGCCTTTTTACGCTCAATTCTCTTCTTATGGAGCTCTATGAAGGGAGCATCAGCGCCACCGGAAAGGTCAATGTGCAAAAAAACATCCCGGTCACTGCCCTTAACCTTACAGTGCAGAACGTTCAGGCAGGCCCTCTACTCAAGGATTTTGCGGAAAAAGAGATCATTGAAGGCAAGCTGAAGGCGAAGGTTGCTGTCACCCTGCAGGGGGATACCGCGCCGCGTATTAAAGAGTCCCTGAACGGCAAAGGAGATCTGCTCTTTTTGGATGGCGCCTTGCTCGGTCTGGACCTGGCCCAGATGGCCCGAACCATCAAGTCCGGCTTTACCCTGCAGCAGCAGGGGGAAAAGCCAAAAACCGATTTTGCCGAGCTGCACGCCCCGTTTACCATAACCAACGGGCTGGTCAATACCCAGGAAACGATCCTGCGCTCACCTTTTATCAGGGTATCTGCCACGGGCAATGCCGATCTGGTTAGCGAGTCGCTGGACATGAAGGTCAAGCCAACCCTGGTCGGTACGATTAAAGGACAGGGCGACGTGGAGGAACGGCAGGGAGTGACAGTGCCGATCCTCGTCGGGGGAACCTTCAAGGCCCCGAAATTCAGGCCCGACCTTGAAGCTCTGGCCAGGGACCGGCTGCCGAGCGAAGAGGAACTGGGTGAAATCATCAAGACGGGCAAGGTTCCTGCCGAGACGAAAGAAAAATTGAAAGAAGATGTCGAACAGGCCAAGGGCTTGCTGAAGGGGCTATTCGGTAAATAAAAAGTGAAAATGATAAAGATGATTGCAATGAGGAACGTTACCTGGATTATAATGCCGGTTGCTACTTTTCATAAACAATACCTTCTAAGATAATTTCAATCAGAGACACCATATGCCACAGCAACGGTTGATAACTGCCAGACGGATAGTTGTAAAATTAGGCAGCAATGTCATTACAGCCAGGAACGGCTTGAATCTGGATGTGATCGAGGCCATATCCAATCAGATCAGTACGCTCATGGACAAAGGGATCGAGGTGATCCTCGTATCCTCCGGGGCCATGGCGGCCGGGATGCGGAAAATGGGCATGGATCGCCGCCCGGATGAGATACCGAAGCGCCAGGCAATCTCCGCTATCGGCCAGAGCGGCGTTATGCACGCCTATGAGAAAAGTTTTGCGGTGCATGATAAAAAAATTGCCCAGATTCTATTGACCGGAGATGATTTAAATAATCGGAAACGATATCTGAACGCGAGAAATACCCTGCACACCCTTATGGAATGGAAAATCGTGCCCATTATCAATGAGAACGATACCATCATGGTTGAAGAAATAAAATTGGGGGATAACGACAATCTTGCCGCCTTGATCACTTTGCTGATGGATGCGGATTTCTTATTCATCTTAACCGATATTGATGGCCTGTATGATAAAGACCCACGGCAATTTTCCGACGCCTGTCTGGTTCCAAAGGTTGGAAAAATTAAAAAAGAAATTGAAGAGTCAGCAAGTAATATGCCGGGTTCACTAGGTACGGGCGGCATGTTCAGCAAAATCCTGGCCGCTCAGAAAGTCACCTCAGCCGGAATTCCAATGATAGTTGCCAGGGGGAACACGGATAATGTGTTGTTGAGGCTGTTTGCCGGCGAAGAGCTGGGAACCTATTTTGTGCCGAAAGAAGGAAAAATGGCCAGCAGGAAATGCTGGATTGCCCACACCTTGGCCCCTAAAGGGAGCATCATCATTGACGAAGGGGCTGTTCGTGCCGTCCAACAGAATGGAAAAAGTCTGCTGCCCATAGGCATTGTCGCCGTTGAAGGAAATTTTAAAGAAGGCGCCGCCGTTGATTTCAAGACAGCCGACGATACAGTCATCGGGGTCGGCCTGGTCAACTACAGTTCTTCGGATATCAATTTGATAAAAGGATTAAAAACATCGCAAATCAAAGCCTGTCTTGGCGGCAAACACTACGATGAAATCATTCATCGAAACAATCTTGTGTTGAAGGATTTCTGATAGCCGATCCACGGTCGGAATCTTTTTGTAGTAAAGAGGAGGTCGCATGGGAGTGCCGCAATGGCAGCAGAAACTGCCTCAGGACAAAACCGTCACCGCGCAGACGGCGCTGGCCTCTGTTACAAACGGCTGCCGTGTTTTCTTGGGCACCGGCTGCGGCGAACCCCAGCATCTGATCCACGCCATGATGGCTGATATGAGTTTTCAGAACATCATGATTTACCAGATGCTCTCCCATACCCTGGCGCAATATGTCGATGACCCGACCTTTGCCAAGCGTTTTTCCCTCAAACTGTTTTTCATCAGCGAACCGATGCGTAATGCCGCTTTTGAAGGGAAAATAGATTATCTGCCGACCTATCTGTCGCAAATCCCCAAATTATTTGACAGCCGGCAGATCGGACTCGATGTGGCCCTGATCCAGGTCAGCCCGCCCGACCATTTCGGCTTTTGCAGTTTGGGGGTTTCCGTGGATATCACCCGTTCCGCCATCGAAAACGCCAAAATGATCATCGCGCAGGTCAATCCGCGCATGCCGCGCACCTGGGGCGACAGTCTGGTACATATCGATAAAGTTGATTTTTTTATTCCCCATGAAGAAGCGCTGGTCACCTATCAGCCCAATTTGCAGGATGATCAGGTGACCAGGCGTATCGGCCATTTTATTTCCCAGCTGGTTCGTGACGGGGATACCCTGCAGATTGGGTTTGGCATGCTGCCCAATGCCATTCTCCCCTATCTGGCTGGGAAGAAAGATCTTGGCCTGCACACCCAGCTCATCACCGATGCCATGCTGCCGCTGTTCAGGCAGCAGGTCGTGACGAATGAACGGAAGTCCCTGCTGCCTCGCCGGGTCGTCGCCTCGCTCTGTATGGGCACGGAAGAGCTGTATCGTTTTGTCGACGACAATCCGTTTTTTTATTTTCGCTCCTCGGAATTTGTCAGCGATTCCCTGGTGATCGCCAGAAACGACAATCTCGTTTCCATAAGTTCCGCCCTGGAGGTCGATCTTACCGGACAGGTCTGTTCCGATTCCCTCGGCTATCGTTTTTTCAGCGGCATCGGCGATCAGGTTGACTTTTTACGCGGGGCGGCTATGTCCAAAGGCGGCTTCAGCATCGTTGCCCTGCCGTCGACCGCGAAAAACGGTGAAGTTTCTCGAATTGTCTCGCACCTTTCCGAAGGGGCAGGGGTGGCGACCACCCGCGGCGATGTGAATTTTGTTGTCACCGAGTACGGCTATGCCGAACTGCAGGGCAAGGGTATTTATCAGCGAGTCATGGAGCTGGCGCAGATCGCCCATCCCAGGTTTCGCGCCCAGCTGATCAATGCGGCAAAAAAACACCACTACATTTTCGCTGATCAGCTGCCGCCTCTGGAACAGGATCTCATCTTTCTGGAAAAATACTACTGGCGGATCGATTTAAAAAACGGCCGGCCGGCATTCATTCGACCCTTATACCCCTCCGATGAATTTGACTACCGAAACTTTTTCTATTCCCTCAAGGAAGAAACCATATACCGTCGATTTTTTTATAAAATACGGCTTTTTTCCCATGAGGTTGTCCAGGAACAATGGGCGGAGGTAGACTACCATGACAATATGTCCCTCATCGGCCGGGTCCAGAGCGAGGGGCATTCCGAAGTGATCGCCATCGGCTCCTACACTCTTGACAAAGACGGCTATGCAGAGGTCGCTTTTGTCGTGCACGACGACTACCAGGGACAGGGGATCGCCGGTCATATGCTCGAGTATCTCGAACAGATCGCCAAAGAGAACAACTTCGTTGGTTTTGTGGCGAGGGTCATGGGGGAAAATCAGGCGATGTTCGCTGTTTTCAGGAAGCGCTATCCCCATATTGAAGTGCATCCCACTCCGACCGGGGAGATTGTTGTCACCATGCCTTTTGCCCCCTGCAAAGAGGGCGGCGGTGACGAGGTCGATACTCATCGCGGTGTAACTCCGTCTTAATCCTCAGGATGCTGCCATGTACTTTCATGCTGCTCAAATAGAAGTGCAAGCCTGGATTCCCCCGCTTGTCGCCTTCGTCATCTCTTTTTTTACCTCCATGGGCGGGGTGTCGGGGGCTTTTCTGCTGCTGCCTTTTCAGATGTCTTTTCTTGGCTATACCGCGCCTTCAGTCAGTGCCACCAATCAGTTGTTCAATATAGTGGCCATTCCCAGCGGGGTCTATCGTTATTGGCAGGAAGGCAGGATGGTCTGGCCGCTTACCTGGATAGTGGTGCTCGGCACCCTGCCGGGGGTACTGCTCGGGGCCATCGTCCGTGTCACATATTTACCTGATCCGCAACACTTCAAGTTATTTGCCGCTGCAGTCCTGCTGTATATCGGCTTTCGGATGATTCGAGATCTGTTGGGAAAAAATACCGGCAGCGAAACCAAGACCGAGAGTGAGAAGAAATTTCAGAAGATGGTCAAACGACACCGGGGTGGTGGAGAGGCGGCTGGACACCTGGATCCCGCCGCCCGGGCTGCGGTCAGATTAACCCACTTCAATGTGCATCGATTCGGTTATACCTTCTATGATGAACAGTTTGATGTATCAACCTGGGGCATCTTTTCACTCAGCCTGCTGGTCGGTGTTGTCGGAGGGATATACGGCATCGGCGGCGGATCGATTATCGCCCCCTTTTTTGTGACGTTTTTTCGGCTGCCTGTCTACACCATTGCCGGCGCGGCGTTGATGGGCACTTTTGTAACTTCCATCGCCGGAGTCATCTTCTATCAGGCGATGGCACCTTTTTATCCAACCATGTCCATTGCCCCGGACTGGATGCTGGGCATTCTTTTTGGGGTAGGGGGGATGGCCGGTATGTATCTCGGGGCCAGATGTCAAAAACATGTGCCGGCAAAAGCAATTAAATGGATGCTCTCGAGTATCTTGGTCTTTACCGCCCTGAAATATATACTTGATGCCGTAAAGTGATTGATGCTCCTTCGGCAAAAGCCGATTTCTGTTGCTTATATATTACAGCAAAGAAATCAACCCGTTCAGCAAGGAGCGAACCAAATGAAGCAGACCAAGCACAACCTTTTGGCCATATGCAAACAGCTTGCCGAGAAGAGAATCCGGCTCGTCTTTTTCGCCCCGCAGAAGCTTCTCGGCTCTTGCCGCAGGGTCGGGATGACTTGACAGGAAGGTATGCTGCTTTGCCAGGACGGCAAGTTTGTTCAGTGCGGAAACAGCAGGCGATATGCCATGACCTTGCGCTTGAAGAAATGCCGCACCGTATTGATCTGCCTGTCGTTCTTCGTGCTGTGAGAATTGCGCATGGGTGAGTTGTTCGGCAAAGCTGCCGATCACCGAACCGGCAATTTGACCGAGCTGATTTTCCTGGGATGCCAATCCTTTTCTCAGTGCGCTCGTGGCATACGCCAGCACCACCTTCCTCCTGTAATGGTCCTTGACCACATGGCCCATCTCATGCCCGATAACAAAAAGAAGTTCGGCATCGGTCATAAGATCCATCAACCCGCTGTAAACCCGTACCGTGCCATCCGCCATAGCAAAGGCATTCACCTCTCCGGTCAGATACACCTTGAAATTGAAGGATTTCCCGTCTCTTTGTGAAAAGTCTGCAACCAGCCCTCGAAGTCGTGTGTTGTAGGGGTTTCCCGTTGGAGCAACACGCTGCCGGCTGTCTGCAGCCTGCGCGGCACGCCGGGCCAGATTGTTGACATCTTCATCCGTCAGGGTAATGGCAGTCACAGCGTCCGTGGCCGCATCCGTCATCAGCAGAACATTGGTATCTTCGCAGGATGCAAGAAAAATCGCAAAGACAATAGCGAGAACAAATCGACTCATGGAGATAGTTTTTAAGACAAAAGACGCTGGAGTTTACTATTGATAGACTGTCACCTTAAAAGTAATTACTGCATTGTCATCAGGTAATTGTAAGCGTGTTGGCCAATGATCAAACCGTTATTGGACCGGCATTGCCTCAGGAAATTCCCACGTGCCATCGATGAGCTCTTTCCGGGGTTGATACAGGCGCACCATGTAGTTCCAACCTTTGCTGATGGGCAGATAGTTCTGATTTTCAGGGTCGCCGCCAAAGTGAATGGTAATGCTGCCGCCTTCGTTTTTTAGGGCGGTTATGCTGTTGATCGAATAGGCGTCTCGATTGTTCTTTTCCATGAAGCCCTTGGCGTTGTACACTGTCACCGACCAGAAACCATCGACGGGCACATCTTTTGCCGTCAGCACATAAGGCGTTTTGCCATCATTCTGTGCCGGCACGCCATTGACATACATGGCGGCTGCTTCCGGGAGGCCACCCCATTCGAATGCCGTCCCCAGCAGGTGGTCGATCGGGTTCAGCTTCGCTTTGTCGCCAAACATGCCGGCAGCATTGGCTTTCGTCGCCGCCAGCACATTGATGACAACCCTCATCTTGTTAAGCGATGCCTCATCCCAATCCGGAATTTCGAACGAACCGGCATTGTCCTGCACGGCCTTGATCTGATCTTGCAGAGCGTTTGCGCTCCTGATGTCGTCCAGATTCGATGCGTCCATGAATGTGCGGAAGATAACGATCATGTAGCGCGTGCCAATCTTTTCGAGTGTGAGGGTGAACTCGCCGGATCCGTGCTCCACGGGCTGCATGGAATGATCCTGGTTGATGATCAGCATCGATTGGTAGCGCCCAGCCGGGTCCGGTTTGGTAATCCTGACCGGGTTGGTCAGATCGAAAACGCCAAAGGAATACAGGGTGTCCCGGTTCATTCGAATGACATCCTGCTGGTCGATCGGGACGGGGTGTCGGATATGGACGATTGTGCCGAAGCCACCCTGAGCGACGTAACGTTTCAGCGTTTGATCAGTTTCTGCCCGCACGAAATTGTCGACTGTTACCGTCTCAGCTGCCCGCAAGGTGTTCGAGGCCAGACAGAGCAGGGAAACAACCAGCAATAAGGTGATGTATCCGGTTTTCTTCATTTCTCTATTTCCATTGAGGTCATTGAAATTTTGCGGCCAAGGTAAAATTCAGCAGCGCGTGAATATGTGCTCGTCCGGGAAGTGTCGGCGGTCCCGGACACACCTCCGGCATACGAATCAGCGGCGACAGGGTGCCGAGGTAGCACCAGCGTATAGTCTGTTAATCATAAAAATGAATGAAATACAATATGATGTCATCATAAGCCACCGAATTTTCTTTTCTCCCTGCCTATTGTGTTAGCCATAGTTAGCCCAGGCCCGCGTTGCTCAGTCCTGCAGATTAAGGTTGATGTCGAAGGAGAATTTTCACCACGCAATACTACCGCACTTCTCACCGGCACTCAATGTTTGTATGGTTGTGCTGATTTTGTGGTGGATGACACAGGGAGCCCAGGGATGGAAACCACTCCATTTTTAGAGAAAATTCAGGGAAAAGAACTGCAGGCACAAAAAAAGGGGTTAAGATAAAATATCTTAACCCCTTGAATATACTTGGTAGCGGGGACAGGATTTGAACCTGTGACCTTCGGGTTATGAGCCCTATGTATATAAGTTTTCCTCGTCTTTTTTTCACCAATAATAACTTATTATGTCTTTGACATCAGTTAGATATAAGTATATTATGAGTTCTAGAAATTTCCTGAAATTTGTTGATTTTTTGTTAATTTATAGAACCTGCATAGAACCAGCATAAAACTAGACAGGAGGAAAAAGTGAGTGAAAACAAGACAAAGAAGTTCCCTTTCACGTTAGAGCGACTCAGGAATATAGAGCCAGGAACAAAGAGAAGCTACGTCTATGACACAAAAACGGAAGGACTCCGTGTTCAGGTGACTCCCGCTGGTGCAAAAACTTTTCAATATTATTCCTGGGTGAAAAATCACGGGCCGGTGACCATTACCATCGGTCGGTTCCCAAAAGTCAACCTGGCTGATGCCAGGAAGAAAGCCGTTGAGTGGGCTGGTGAAATCTCTCTGCGAGGTAAAGCCGTCATTGAAGATTTGCAATCTGAGCGTCTGGAGCAGACCTTCGCCGATCTGTTTGAATCATGGTTTAAGGATCAACAAACCATGGGCAAGCGTGATCTGATCAATGTTAGATCGCGATATGAAAATCACATCAAAACTACCCTGGGGAACAAGCGGCCATCTGCCTTGACAGAAAAATATCTTAGTAGTTGGTTCTTACAACTACCAAAAAGAAAAAAATCTCAAGGAAACGGAACGATAAGCAATACTACTGCTAATCGCTGTATGGAAATAGTGAGCGCTGTGTTTGTCGCCAAGTCAAGCACCAACCCGGCTGCAACCATCAAACATTTTCCAGAAGAGAGCAGAGAGCGTTACCTGTCTGGCGATGAATTGGCCTGCCTGTTTGAAGCGCTCGAACACAAGGACACAGCCGAAGAACTTAGAGATATTGTCCTGCTGGCTTTGACAACCGGAGCAAGAAAGATGAACCTGCTGTCAATGAAGTGGAACGATGTTGATCTTCCGAACATGCTGTGGATCATTCCTGCAGCTATCAGCAAAAACAAAAAGTCCATGGGGGTTCCATTAATTCCCGAAGCAGTTGATATTCTAAAGCGTCGAAAAAAAGCAGCGAGATCGATCTTTGTTTTCCCGTCTAGTGGGAAAAAAGGGCATGTAGTGGATATTCGCCGGTCGTGGTCGGCTCTGCTTGTAAAAGCAGGTATAACTGATTTTGTTTTTCACGATTTGAGGCGGACCGCTGGCAGCTGGCAAGCCCATATTGGCAGCAGTGACATTATCATAGGAAAATCCTTGGGGCACAGCTCTACTCAATCAACGAGAATCTATGCTCGGATAAGAGATAATAATCCGATACGCGACTCATTGGCTGGAGGGTTTGCAGCGATGGTTGAAGCTAGCAAGATAAAGAAGGTTGTTAACTTAGGTGAAAAATAGTGCAGGAAGAATATTATGAATCTCCGGAAGAATCGGAAGCTCGCTTTGAGCATGAGCTTGAAAGGCTGGAAAATGAGCCTTCATATATGAGTGTATCATGGGAAAAATTTACTGTTAATCCAACAGACATTGGCGCTAAGTGTTTATGGCTAAAGTATAGCAAGAAGGGACAAAGTATTCCACGCGAAGTAATGGAACGTATGATTCGTATCATTGAAGACGATATCGAACAATATCAATTTGGCGCTGACAAAGGACGTTCCCTTCCGGGATCGCTCACTAAGCAGGAACAAGAAGAACCTGTTTATGCCCTGCTTCATTGTGCAAAGGAAAACCCTGATCATTTTTGGCAGATTTTACATGAATCCTCTCCTGATGATTCCTCTGTATTTCTACCTATTCAATCTTTTTATCCTGACTCTTTGCTAGAAAAATTAAGAGCAGAGTTCCCTAATAAAAGACGCTTGACATCAGAAGAATTGTATGAGGTCTTCGGCAAGCTATTAGGTCTTGTTTTTGAGGAGAGTGGATCTGGCGTTGGAGAAAGAATGAGATTGAGATACACCAAAACCTACAAAAAAAATTTAAAGAGGCGAAATGAGCTATACGAGAGATTTAAGCCATAGGATAGGTCTATGGGAAGAATTTCGATAACATATTAAAACCTGAGAAATGGTTTGAGCCTTCAGAGGGCATCTGTGTTTTGGCACAGATGCCCTCTTTTTTTTGGGGTGTGTGTGTCATAACAGTCAGTAACAGACGAGCGCTCGTAACTAAAAATCAAAAAAGAAAGGAACACTATGAACAAAAATGAACAATTGTACACACCAGATGAATTAGCAGCAAAACTAAAAGTCACCGAGAACGCCCTCGGCATATGGCGACACAACGGAACCGGACCGAAGTATATCCGGATTTCGAGAAGAGCAATCCGTTATGCCGATGGTGCTGTTCAGGAATGGCTAAAAGAACAGGAGGTAGCATGATGGCAATATCACATACCTTCATAACCAAAAACGGTCCCAAAATGGACCACAACTTCACAAGGGGGAAAGCAATAAGGCAGAAGTGCCTTGACTGTTGTTGCTGGCAGGAAGCTGAAATCAGGCGGTGTACTGCGCAATCTTGCGCACTTTACCCCTTCCGCATGGGAAACACCAGGCGAGGGATGGAAACAAATAATTTAACGACTACGGAGCAATTATGAAAAAGGTAAAAAAAGGAAAAACACAGTCAGCACGGTTACTCGAATACTTACAGGCCAACACGAAAGCCACAGCTCTGCAATGCCATGAAGAACTTTCAATAATGCACCCTGCAGGGAGAATAAGGGATTTACGAAAGCAGGGCTGGCCGATTGGAACCAACTACTATCAACAAATTGATGCACGTGGGGTTGAGCACAGGGCCGCACAATATTATTTGCAGAGGGAAAAACTAACCCCCGAACAGCAGAATATCCTAATCTGAGTCTTCCAGGACAATTCAAGAGATATTCTACTACCCGGGTAAGGTAACTATACCTTACCCGGTTCTTTATTTCAATTGGAGAACCCGAATGAATGAGCACTGATGACAAACCGAACAAATACTTCAGCATGGGTTTGAGGGGGAACCCAGAGACAGCCAAGGCACTTCTGCAGTATTACCCTATGCCGGCGACCAACAAAAAAGCTGTGAAAGAGAGCAGGCTTATCGCCGTCAACACGATCCTCAGTAATCAGATTAAAGGGGATGTCCTCAAGGTCCGGAACATCTCAAAAGAGCCAGGCAGGACAATCCTTTTGCAGGTGTTCAATCATATGGTCGAGCATGGATTGATCACCAGGAGTGTTGATACAATGCTGTCTTCAGAGATCAAATATCAACCACTGGCCAAGCTTTATCTCCCTGCAGGAATAGTTTACACGCCTCGGCATCAAATCTACTACAGACCAGAAAAAAAGGAGAACCGAACTCATATGAATCTTGATACTCCCGAGAAGAAGGAGTTGGCAGCACGCCTGTCTGCATGGTGGCATTTTATCGAGCAGCAGGACATAAAGCACAATATCAGCCAGGAATATTTTGACCTGCTCAACCGATATCAGGTCGAAGTTTGTAAAAAAGAACCGTTGAACTATCCAGAGCAGACGAAAATAAAACCATATTTTTCATTCAACAACAAGGAGATGACCAAGGGCGGACGACTGTACGGCGCCTGGTGGACCGGAGCCAATAAAAGACTCCGCAAACAAACAACAATTAATGGAGAACTCACTTCAGATGTCGACGGTCGAGGAATGCATGTCCAGCTATTGTACCGCGAAGCAAATGTGAAATTCCCGGACCATGACCCATACGTCTACCAAGATGAGACGCGGACCATAACCAAGCAGCTGATGCTCCTGATGATGAACACCAAAAAAGATTATGAAGATCGGGATAAAGGCAGGAAAGCGGTGGCGTACACCTACGCAAAAAGTCGAGATTGCCCAAAGGTCAGCAGGGATCGGCTAATCGCATTGATGAAGGAGTTGGAGCAGTGTCACGAGCCGATAATCAATTACCTGTACAAATCCAACTGGGGCAGACTGCAGATGGTTGAGGCCCAGATTATGATGAATATCATGGAGGCCGGGATGAAAGAAAATATCCCCATACTGCCCGTTCATGACGGCTGCCTATGTCCCAGGTCGGCAAAATCCCGAGTAGTGGAACTCTTCAACGAACAAGGGATCGAGGCAGCAGAAAACCAGAAGCACCTGATCCCACTCCCAGAGGAAGAGTTACGGCAAATTTTACGGCAGGACCAGAAGCTCAAATTAGCGGCATAAAGTCATTTCATCCGGTTGAGATATACACTACTTTCGATAAAAAGCCGGTAAGCCAAGGCAGGATGGATGGCAGTCATAACAGCTTAACAGTATGATATTGTGATAAAATAGTGAGCTGAAACCAACAAGCCCAGGAGGAAGGAGTGTGCACACTATAGTATCTGTCTATCGGTGTACACACTCCTTCCAGCTTCGACCGAAAGGGATCAATGCGCAGCGCAGCTGGAGGTGAAGAATTAAGACCCCGGCTTAAGGCGAAGCCTTAATGCCGGGACTTAATTCGAGCCGACAGTGAGCAGTGTAAATTGATCCCTTTCGGTCGAAGCGGTAAACATTACTTTAAATATATAGCGACTTAAGTAATGACTTAAGTTAGTAATATTTTATACAGGATGTTTCTGGAGATGATAACGATCCTCTAAAACCTTGAGCACTGAAGACATTGATCAAGACTTCCTTCCCGATAAGAGTAACCCCGCCTGACTGAAAACTTGTTCCTTATCCATTGAAAAACTCTCCCACCTCTAGTATCACTGACAATGTGCAGTTACCGGGAGGTTGTTTGGATCTGCTGATACCTTTATTTACTCAATAAGATGATGGATTAATTACTGCTATCATAGTCACTGGTGGTCATATCAAGGAATGAAATGGCAATAAAATCGAACAACAAGCAGAAAAGTTTTGAACAAACCCTCTGGGACACCGCCGACAAACTGCGGGGCACGGTAGAGTCATCCGAATATAAGCACGTTGTCCTCAGTCTGATCTTCCTGAAATTCGTCAGCGACAAGTTCGAGGCACGGCGCCAGGAGCTGATCGACGAGGGGAAGCAGGCTTATATCAACATGGTAGAGTTCTACACCATGCAGAATGTCTTCTACCTGCCGGAGGAGTCACGCTGGTCCTATATTCAGAAGCAGGCCAAGCAGGATGATATTTCGATCAAGATCGACACCGCGCTGCATAGCGTCGAGAAAAACAATAAGTCATTGAAGGGAGCACTGCCGGACAACTATTTTTCCCGCATGGACATTGATGTCAGCAAGCTGGCGGCGCTGATCGACTCAATCAACAACATCGATACTGTCGGAGATAAGGAAGAGGATGTCGTTGGCCGGGTCTATGAATATTTCCTGGGGAAGTTCGCCGCGACTGAAGGGAAAGGCGGCGGTGAGTTCTATACCCCCAAGTGTGTGGTCAACCTGATCGCCGAGATGATCGAGCCCTTCAGCGGCAAGATTTACGATCCATGCTGCGGTTCAGGCGGTATGTTCGTCCAGTCCGTTAAGTTTGTGCAAAGCCACCACGGCAACCAGAAGGACATCTCCATCTACGGACAGGAGCAGACCAGCACCACCTATAAACTGGCGAAGATGAACCTGGCCATTCGCGGCATCGCCGCCAACCTGGGCGAAGTGCCGGCCGATACCTTCTTCAAGGATCAGCACGAGGATCTGAAGGCCGACTACATAATGGCCAACCCGCCTTTTAATCTCAAGGAGTGGCGCAACAACGATGAATTGATAGATGACCCGCGCTGGAGCGGCTATGAAGTGCCTCCCACCGGTAACGCCAACTATGGCTGGATATTGCATATGATCTCCAAGCTATCAGAAAACGGCGTTGCAGGCTTTGTCTTGGCGAACGGGTCGATGTCCACCAATACCACCGGTGAAGGCTTGATTCGCCAGAAGATGATCGAGAACGATCTGGTCGATTGCATGATCGCCATGCCCGGGCAGCTCTTCTACACCACCCAGATTCCTGTCTGTCTTTGGTTCCTTACCAAGAACAAGAAGGCGCAGGTGGTCAAAGGACACACCGAAATAAGCCACCGTGACCGTCAGGGCGAGACCCTGTTTATTGATGCCCGCAACATGGGCTCCATGGTCGACCGTACCCATAAAGAACTGACGACTGAAGACATTGCCGTGATTGCTCGCACCTACCATGCCTGGCGGGGTGAAGCTAAAGATGGCAGCTATGAAGATGTGCCGGGGTACTGCAAAGCGGCTACGCAGGAGGATATCAAGTCTAATGATTATGTGCTGACCCCGGGGCGGTATGTGGGAGCGGCAGAGATCGAAGATGATGGGGTGCCATTCGAGGAAAAGATGACTGAGTTGACCCAGACCTTATACCGACAGATGGAAGAGTCGGAAAGGCTTGATTCTGTGATTCGTCAGAATCTGGAGGCATTGGGCTATGAGGAGTGATTGGATTGAGTGTCGATTAGAAGAGTGCATGGAAGCAATCATTGATTATCGAGGGAAAACTCCACAAAAGACAACAAGTGGCATTCCCCTAATAACAGCCAAGATAATTAAGGAGGGGGCGATTCAAACCGTCACAGAATTTATCGCTGAGGCCGATTACAATTCATGGATGTGTCGGGGAATCCCTAAGCCCGGCGATATTGTCCTGACAACGGAAGCTCCGCTTGGTGAAGTTGCTCAGCTGGATAATAGAAAAGTTGCACTCGCACAAAGGGTAATTACTCTTCGAGGGAAAAACGGATTGTTGGATAATACTTTCCTTAAGTATTTGCTGATTTCACATGAAGTGCAGCATCAGCTAGATGGCAGAGGCACAGGGACAACAGTAAAAGGAATTAAACAATCTGAATTGCGTCAAGTCACGTTATGCTTTCCAACCTTTGCTGAACAAAAAGCCATCGCCCACATCCTTGGCTCCCTCGACGATAAAATCGAACTCAACCGCCAGATGAACGCCACACTGGAGTCGATGGCCCAGGCACTGTTCAAGAGCTGGTTTGTCGATTTTGACCCAGTGATCGACAATGCCTTGGCCGCTGGCAATCCCATCCCCGAACCTCTGCACGCCCGAGCCAAGACCCGCAAAGCTATGGGTGACAAGCGCAAGCCCCTACCCGAAGCAATTCAAAAAGAGTTCCCCAGTCGCTTTGTTTTCAGCGAGGAGATGGGTTGGCTTCCTGAGGGGTGGAAAGTGCAAACTCTTGACAATATGATCGAGCTTATTGGAGGTGGCACGCCAAAAACATCTATTGATGAGTATTGGGGAGGGAACATTCCTTGGTTTTCGGTGGTAGATGCGCCCAACGCATCTGACGTCTTTGTTATAAACACAGAAAAAAAGATTACGTTGCAGGGATTGGATAACTCATCAGCCAAGCTGCTGCCGAAGGGTACTACTATCATTAGTGCTCGGGGAACTGTTGGCAAATGCGCTGTCGTTGCAAAACCCATGGCTATGAATCAGTCATGTTATGGGATTCGTGGCAAAAATAACATCACTGACTACTTCGTTTACTACACAATTTTGCTGAGGGTCGCAGACCTACAGCAACGTGGTCATGGTTCTGTTTTCAATACAATTACCCGTGATACTTTTAAAACACTTAAGACGCTAAATTGTGGAGCAAAGCTGTCAGCAAGTTTCGATAAGACTGTTGGGCCTTATATGGACAATATTCTGTTAAATATCGAACAATCATCTGACTTGGCAAAGCTCCGTGATACCCTCCTCCCTAAACTCCTCTCCGGCAAACTCCGCGTCCCCGAGGCCGAAAAACTTATGGCAGAAGCCCTATGAGCAAATTCACCGAGGAAAAGCTGGAACAGGCAATTATTACCCTGTTGGAGAACCAAGGTTACCCGCACCACAAAGGCGAGTCTATCCCTCGCCAGCCAAGCGAGGTACTGATCAAGCCCGACCTGCACGCTTTCCTCTCCCATCAGTACTCCAGCGACAATATCACCGAAGGCGAGATCAAGTCAATCATCCGCCGGCTGGAGACACTAAACCCCGCCGACCTTTACGACTCGAACAAAACCATCTGCAAACTGGTCTCTGACGGATTTCTCCTCAAACGGGAAGACCGCAGCCGGAAAGACCTCTACGTTCAGCTTATCGACTATGCCGGTCTGCCGGAACAGCGCACCCCCCGCACCGGTGAAGTGGAAATGATCGTTGCGGAAGAATCGAGCTTTTACGGCAGCGACAACAACATCTACAAGGTCGTCAATCAGCTGGAAATTGAAGGACGCGAGAAACGTATTCCCGATACCATTCTTTATATAAATGGTCTGCCGCTGATGGTGTTTGAGTTCAAGAGTGCCATCCGTGAAGAGGCGACCATTCACGATGCCTATGTGCAGCTTACCACCCGCTATGCCCGCGATATACCCGAGCTGATGAAGTACAACGCCCTCTGTGTGCTGAGTGATGGCGTTAACAGCAAGATGGGCTCACTCTTTGCCCCCTATGAGTATTTCTACACCTGGCGCAAGGTGACCGGCAACGAGGAGATAGGGCAGGATGGCATCAATGGCCTGTACACCATGCTGGAAGGGCTATTCGACAAGCACCGGCTGCGGCAGGTGATTCGTCACTTTATCTATTTTCCCGATGTGTCGAAGCAACAGGCAAAGGTGGTTTGCCGTTATCCGCAGTATTACGCGGCAATCAAGCTTTACCAGAGCATCAAGCAACACCGTAAGCCGGAGGGCGATGGTAAGGGCGGCACCTACTTCGGTGCAACCGGCTGCGGCAAGAGCTTTACCATGCTTTTTCTTACCCGGCTTTTAATGAAGAGCGTCGATTTTGAGAGCCCGACTATTGTGCTGATTACCGACCGCACCGATCTGGATGATCAACTGTCCGGACAGTTTACCAATGCCAAGAACTATATCGGGGATCAGGCCGTGGTGAGTGTGGAGAACCGCGCCCAGCTGCGGGAACTGCTCAAGGGGCGCAATAGCGGCGGGGTCTTCTTGACCACCATCCACAAGTTCACCGAAGACACCGAACTGCTGACCGAGCGCGATAATGTCATCTGTATTTCGGATGAGGCACACCGTAGCCAGGTTAATCTAGATCAGAAAGTGCGCGTTACAGAAAAGGGCGTCCTACGCACCTATGGCTTTGCCAAGTACCTGCACGACTCCTTACCCAATGCGACCTATGTCGGCTTCACCGGCACGCCTATTGATGCCACCCTGGATGTCTTTGGCGAAGTGGTCGACAGTTACACCATGACCGAGTCTGTGAAGGATGAAATCACCGTGCGTATCGTCTATGAAGGACGTGCGGCCAAGGTGTTGCTCGATAACAAAAAGCTCGAAGAGATCGAAGCCTATTATGCCCAGTGCGCAGAAGATGGCGCCAGCGACTACCAGATCGAGGTGAGCAAGAAAGCCAGCGCCCAGATGAACGCAATCCTCGGCGATCCGGACCGTATAAAGGCACTGGCTGCCGATTTTGTCCAGCACTACGAAAAACGCCTGGAGGAGGGCTCAACGGTCAAAGGCAAGGCGATGTTTGTCAGTAGCAAGCGAGAGATCGCCTATGCTTTCTACAAGGAAGTAATCGCCCTACGGCCTGCATGGAACCAGGTGCTGACCTGTGAAGAAGGTGCGAATCTGACAGAGCAGGAGCAGAAGACCATTAAACCGATGGAACGGATTAAGATGATCATGACCCGTGGCCAGGACGATGCAAAAGAGATGTATGACCTGCTCGGAACCAAGGAGTACCGAAAGGAGCTTGACCGCCAGTTCAAGAACGCCAAGTCCAACTTCAAGATTGCCATCGTGGTGGATATGTGGCTGACCGGCTTCGACGTGCCTTTCTTGGACAGCATCTATATCGACAAGCCAATCCAGCGCCATAACTTGATCCAGACCATATCCCGGGTAAACCGCAAGTATGAGGGTAAAGAAAAGGGGCTGGTGATCGATTATATCGGCATCAAGAAGCAGATGAACCTTGCCCTGGCCCACTACAATAAAGCCGACCAGCAAAACATCGAAGAAGTTACCCAGTCGATCATCGTGGTAAAGGATCACCTCGATCTGTTGAATAAGATGTTTTTCAAATTCGACACCACCCCTTACTATCAAGGGAGCCAGCTGGAACAACTGGGTTGCCTGAACATGGCGGCGGAATATGCACAGCTTACCGAAAAGATCGAAAAACGATTCATGCACCTGGTTAAACGGCTCAAGGCGGCGTATGACATCTGCTGTGGTTCGGATGGCTTGAACCAGCAAGAGCGAGACCAGATTCACTTCTACATGGCAGTCCGAACCATCGTCTTCAAGCTCACCAAAGGCAACGCCCCTGATGCTGCGCAGATGAACGCCAAGGTGCGAGAAATGATAAAAGAGGCACTGCAGAGCGACGGAGTCGAAGAGATCTTTAAGATGGGAGACGATAAGGCCGGGGCGATAGATATCTTTGATGATGATTACCTGGCCAAGATCGAAAAGATCAAGCTGCCCAATACCAAGATCAAACTATTGCAACAATTGCTGGCCAAGGCGATTGCCGACTTTAAGCAGGTGAACAAGACGAAGGGCATAGACTTTGCCAAAAAGTTCAAGGCGCTGGTCGATTTGTATAACGAGCGCAAGGAAGACGATGTGCTGGTCAGCAACGTGCTGGAAGATTTTTCAAGCGAGATCGTTGACCTGATCCACGCCCTGAGGAAGGAGCGGGAGTCATATGCCGACATGGGCATCGACCTGGAGGAAAAGGCTTTTTACGACATCCTGAAGGGGTTGGCGATCAAGTACGATTTCACCTACCCGGAGGATAAGCTATTGGTTCTGGCAAAAGCTGTGAAGACAGTGGTGGATGATAAGGTAAAATATACCGACTGGAACCAAAGAGACGACATCAAGGCCGAGCTGAAGGTTGGGCTCATTCTGGTACTGGCCGAGCATGGCTACCCACCAGTCGACCGGGATGAGGTGTATAAGGAGATCTTCGAGCAGGCGGAGAACTTTAAAAAATATCAGATGAATTAATTTTGATTACTCGGCACGGTAGGTGATTTGGAGTTTTCTCGGATCTCAAACTGCTCCTTTTTCGCTACTTTTTAGGAAAATCTTCTCTGATCTTGTTGAGTGCCAAGATGCTCCATTTCTGGCGCTTTCCGGATCAAGCCCGCGTTTGATCTGATTAGGAAGCTTAACTCAATAGGGGTGCCTCCATATCGAAGCTTGCCGATGGCAGTCTGCATGTTTGAAATCACGCTCTGTACAAACTTTTGGCCACCCCAACCATTTTCACCCATTTCGTTACTGCTCCTTATCCCGTGGTCGGTCTTACCGTTGGCCATGTTATTTTTCGACTAAACTTAAATACCACACATCGTGCGAATGTTTATCTTCGTAGGATGTTATCTTCAAATGGTCACTCGCCGATAATGTTTCCATTGCTTTTTCTGGGTGCTCCTTGCTGAAAAACGCCAGGGGTTTCGATAGTGATGTTAGCTGAACCGGATCAATTTTTGTAACCCGTCGCCCTATTGCCCATATCTCTTTGATATTCATTTGGTACGAACTATAAAAAGATAACTCCCTTCCCTTTGTTTGCGTACGGCTCGCTGTTAAGACCATAAAACTGCGATGATGTACTTTCTGGGCAATTACTGGAGGCATGGTAATACTAAGAAAACAGATCAAAATCGCAGTCACGATCATCAAGGCTGAAATTTTCAATCTTCTCAAAAAGAACAAAGATAACAGTCCCAAAAAACAAAATATCATTGCTATAGAAAATTTATCAATAGAAAAAATATGGTCAATTTTAATGATTACATAGAGGTAAAAAGCACAACTGGAAATAGCTATAATGAAAATTAAAATCGCATGAACTGCAATGACCACACGGTCAGGCAAACTCTGCCGCCTTTCATGGAAAATATCGATTAAGTATTTAATATACATACCGATAAGGATAGATATCGGGACAATTACAGGAAAGAGATAGTGGGTGCTCTTTTTCGGCACGAGGGTTAACAGAACCACGGTCCAGATAAGCCAAAACAATAAAAATTTATAGGTCTTACTGGAGTTGAAAGGGTCATGTTTATTGGGAAAGACAGGATAAAGAATTGCGGCGACCAACAGACATATCCACAAGCCGGCATGAACCGGAAATGACAGATAATACCACAAAGGTTTACGTACAATTTCTAACCAAGTATGTACCTCCGCAGCTTCCACATGCACCAATACCTCGGGAATGTTAAAGTAAAGATAACAAGGCCATGCTGCTGCAATGACAAAGCAAATGAAGACCGCCAACAGGGTGCCTTTCCACTGCATCAAAATGGTTCTGTATCCATAGATATGGATATAGCTCAGCAAAAATGGCAGCAGCATTGAGTGAAAGGAGATAGGGCCTTTACTCATGAACGACAGCCCCATTAAAAGTCCTGCAAAGAAAAAGAGATGCAACGGACTGTCTTTTTTCTGCCATCCCGAGACAAACATCCAAAGAGCACCAAGCATAAAAGTATGACAGAAAATATCCCAAGATGCTTGTTTGCTCGTAGTGAAGAGAAATTCACTGGAAATCATTACTGCGGCGCAAATAAATGGAATTGCCCGGTCGTCTGTCAGTTTTGTCACCAACAGATAGATAAAAACCATCATCACAATGGCAGCGAGACCGGCTGGGGTTCTCATGGCATGAAGATTGTCGTCGCTTTTGCCGAACAAGAGAGGAAGTGCGGTAAGCCATGTCGGCAGCGGTGGTTTGTTAATTCGGATTACACCGTTCATTGTGGGAATGAGCCAGTTCTGCTCAGTCACCATTTCCCGGGCAGTGACGATATTACGGGCTTCCATAACGTCTGTATCGAACAGGCCATTATTGGCAAAAACCGTACAATAACCAAGGAGTAGTAAGAGCAAAAAAGGAACGTATTTTTTCATTTTTGAGATGTTCCTGGCTGATAATTTTTTTTTTGTTGCTGTTCGGTAACCCACAATTTGCGGTCTCGCCGAGAGAACATGGTTGAAATTTGCAAATCGAATCGCGACTAATTTATTACCGATCGAAGCTCTACCTTCATGTACATGCAATCAAGAGGTTGGCTGAAAACCTAGCAACATAAAAAGGTCTTCTTGTCCTTTTAAGTAGGAAGATTTTCTTGAAATGAAAACGAGAGTTTCGTATCGCTGATTATTCCAGATAATTTTGGACACAGCCATATTATTAAAGGAGCCAAACAAGATTTATTCCAGGAACAGAAATATCTCAGTATGAAGTGAAAATGATATTGAATAATTTATAATTAAGTAATACCTTAAATACCCGCATCAAAAATATTCACTAAAGCCTGACTGCAGTACACACTGTCCACGGCACACTATCCAAACCTCCCCCCCCCCCTATACGCTACCTGCCGGTAAAAAAAATGGGACTATCCGCATTAATTTAACCTTCAAGGAGATTCGCTATGCGTAAATTATTGGGAGTTGTATCGGACAATGCTGCTGAACTGGTAACTGAGACCACTGGTGCATTCCTGCCATGGGTCAGATCCATCCGCAAGGCTGGTGAGTATGTCGAGCAAGAGGTCGACCTGGCAACTGCCGCTAGGCTAAAAGAATTGAAGGAACTCGACGAGGTCTAAAATAATGTGGAGCCTACGGGCTCCCATTACCTTTAACACATCTACACATTGAGATAGTAAGCCCACAAGGAAGATCATTAATATCATGAACTTAAGTTGCAATTGAATAATTGTCTATGGTGTCGATCGGAATGTCTGTATCGAAATATTGGTTAGCCCTGTTTGTCGCCCATACCGATATACTATTCTCCAACCTCAAGAAACCTATATACAACCGATACACTACGGGGCTTTTGCTTTTTTCCAACTCCTGCAGACTAAAAAATACAAAACAGCCAGTTTTTTCTATATACAGCCTATATTCTATCACCCTTGTTGTAGAACTATTTTCACGCTCCAGTCGAAGCCAGCACCTTCGACGAGCTTAATTGATGGCTCGTTCTTGACGCTGGCTTCAACTTCCGCTATCACCATTGCTAGTTCGATGGTCATAAGCTGTAACAACAAATCAGGCCAATCCGATCGATCACATGATTACTTCCTCTGCGTCCTATTAATGCCGGCAGTCAGTTGCTGGTAGTGCGATCTCCGCCAACTGTGACACGCATAAAGCCGCGCGTCCCAGCAGGCTGCAATAGCCCTGCCCAGATACCACGAGAGTTAACTTACACTCAGATTAGCAAGGCACAGAATTCGAGTACTCATACTGTACAGAGGTGAACTGACAAAGTGTGCAAATGCTAGGGCATTTGCAGGGAAGTGTGTGTCGCTCCAGAATTTCCGCTCCTAACCACTTACGGAAACAGCGCCCAGCCAGCCTGATTTGTTGAGTGTGGTTGGTCTGGCTGGGCTAGTAAGTGGGCGATACAGCCGCCCAAACAGCCAGTAATAGAACCCGCCCACCCGTGATCCTCCACAACCGGCCCGATCAAAAGCATCGGGCCTCTCGTCTGCCATTATCGCATAATGTTATTATGTTTAATTTTTTCACATCCGTTCAGAGCAAAAATTCAAACATAACAAGCATTATGCGACAGTGGCCCGGGCTTCGTAGTTGCGTTGCTGGTGGTTTGGTCACCGGCCCTTATTTTCCCGCTAACGCGGCCAGGGAAGAAGAAACTACGATCGGTGTTATGCGGTGACCGGATCAAAAATTAAGAAGTATGTGCTGGGTAAATGTAGAGCTGTTAATTGTCTGTGTTAAATCAGCTGTTTTGTGTCCAGCATAGAACCGGCATAGAACCAACAAAAAAAGGCCTTACAGCAATTAAGCTGTAAGGCCTTGAAATGTTTTGGTAGCGGGGATAGGATTTGAACCTATGACCTTCGGGTTATGAGCCCGACGAGCTACCAGACTGCTCCACCCCGCGTTGAGATTGTCCAATATACACCCGTAGAAAATATTGTCAACAGGTTATTTGGCAATGCTGTCTATCTTTTCGGTATCACAAGAGAATTGTGCCATTTTTCGGATAATTTCTCCCGGCAGGCGGGTCAGCTTGCCTGTCTTTGTCACGGCGGCGTGTACGGTATAGCCCTTCACCAGCAGTTTGGGGCGCTCGGTTCCTGCCTCTTTTCGTACGACACGGTAACTGAATTTGCATTTCAGTTTACTGATTTCGGCGATTGTCGTCTCGATGGTCAACATATCATCGTAGTAGGCGGGAGCCTTGTAGCGGGCCCAGCATTCAGTGACCGGCAGCACAAAGCCGAGCTTTTCGATATCACTGTAGGAGCAGACCCAGGCGCGCATCAGCTCGCTCCTGCCGATCTCAAAATAGCGAAGATAATTGGCGTTGTAGACGACACCGCCGGCATCGGTATCGCCGTAGAGTACCCTGACCGTCGTGGTAAATATATGTTCCGGCATGATGCGTTACCCTGAATGTTTCGTTATTTTTGGGCAAAGAGCCTGTCGATCATCTCATGACCGGCCTTGATGCTGTTCCTGGCAATGGCATCATACTCCGTGCAGCTTTTTTCTGAGAACGGCTGCCCCGATCCCTTGGTTGTTTCACGGGAATCGTAGAGCAGGGTGGGGACCGGATCGGTGACATGGGTTCTCAGCGCCAGCGGGGTGAAATGGTCCATGGTGACCACGACCCGAAAGTCTTCGCGGCGATTGCGCAGATCCTCGACAATCGGTCGGACGATGCGGGCGTCAAAGTCTTCGATGGCGGTGATCTTGTCCGCGAGCGATCCCTGGTGGCCGGCCTCGTCCGGGGCTTCCAGGTGCACGAAAACGAAGTCCTGCGTTGTCAGAGCGTCGATGGCCGCCTGGGCCTTGCCCTGATAGTTGGTATCGATATAGCCGGTGGCGCCGGGAACATCGACGATCGACAGCCCACCGAGAACGCCGAGCCCTTTGAGGAGGTCAACGGCACTGATCATCGTCCCGGTGATATTGAAACGGCTGGTCAGGGTCGGTACGGTGGGCATCTTCCCTTCGCCCCAGAGCCAGACGAGGCTGGCCGGATTTTTGCCCGCGGCGATGCGTTTGCGGTTGACCGGATGGTTGGCCAGCACCGTTTTTGCCTTGTCTAAAAGCGTCTTCCATTGCGGCTCGGCCAGGTATTTGCGGAAGTGTTCGGTGACGTCCTGTTCAATGTAGTCGTGGGGCGGCACGGTGATAAAACCGGGATGCTCCCCTTTGAAAATGAGCAGATGGCGGTAACTCACCCCGGCCTTGAAATGAAACTGCTCGGTGGCGCATTCCTCTTCCAGGGCGGCGATGAGGGCATGGGATTCCTTGTTGGTGATATGGCCTGCACAGAAATCCCGCATGGCGACCTGGCCTCCTTCGCCATGATCGAGGGTGACCATGTTACAGCGAAAGGCGATTTCATCGGCGGCCAGCCTAATGCCCATTGCCGCGGCCTCCAGCGGTGCCCGGCCGGTATAATAGGCGGCCGGATCGTAGCCCAGCAGCGACATGTTGGCCACATCGCTGCCCGGCGGGTAGCCGTCCGGCACGGTATGGTTGAGAAAGAATTCTCCCCTGCCGCACAACTCATCAATCATCGGGATATCGGCCGCCTCAAGCGGGGTCTTGCCACCAAGTTCAGCGAGGGGATAATCGCCCATGCCATCACCGACAAGTATCAGGTATTTCATAATGGTACCTTTATGCGGCCTATTCCGGGTTGAGGAGTCGGATTTTGACGGTCGGCACGGTGCAGACATCCAGGGCATCGATCTCGGCGATAGCCTTGATAATTGCACCCTCGGTTGCCCGGTGCGTCCGGAAGACGATATAGACCGGCTCGTTGGCATCGCGTTCCTGCTGCATCATCGACCGGATGGAGATGCCGTATTTACCAAAGATTCCGGTGATGATCGACAGAACCCCAGGTTTGTCGAGGGCGGTAATCCGGAAATAGTAGGGGCACACCAGGTCCTGCATCGGGGTGATGGTCGGTTTGCCGATATATTCCGGCAGGTAGGAGAGGGCCGGTACCCGGTTGATACAGCCATTGATGATATTTCTGCCGATATCGACCACGTCGGCGGCCACCGCACTGCCGGTGGGCATCATGCCGGCCCCTGCGCCGTAGAGCAGCACGTCACCGACGGTGTCACCCTGGAACTGGATTCCGTTGAAGGCGCCGTTGATGGTTGCCAGCATATGGTCTTCGGGAACCATGGTCGAATGCACGCGGGCCTCGACATGGTCGCCGTGGTTCCGGCTGATGGCCAGCAGCTTGATACGGTAGCCGAATTTCTTGGCGAACTGGATATCGATAGGTTCTATGCTGGAGATACCTTCGACGGTAATGTCGTCGAGCTGGACACTGAGGCCATAGGCGATGGTCATCAGGATGGCCAGCTTATGGGCGGTATCAATACCTTCTACATCGTAGGTTGGATCCGCCTCGGCATAGCCGAGTTTTTGCGCCTCTTTGAGCACCTCTTGAAAGGGTGTGCCGTGGTCGGTCATCTGGGAGAGGATATAGTTGGCGGTGCCGTTCATGATCCCTTTAATATAGTTGATCCGGTTGGCGACCAGTCCCTCTTTCAGCGCCTTGATGACCGGAATGCCGCCGCCGACACTGGCTTCAAAGCCGACCTCGACATTTTTTTCGGCGGCGGCCTGAAAAATCTCCCGGCCATGGACTGACAGCAGGGCCTTGTTGGCGGTAACCACATGCTTGCCGCTGGCTATGGCTTTGAGCATAAAGGTTTTGGCCGGTTCCATGCCGCCGATCAGTTCCACGACGATATCAATCTTCGGGTCGGAAAAAATATCGTCTGCGTCCTTCGTCAGGGTGACATCACTGAATTCCTCCGGTAACGACTGCACGGCGATATCGGCAACCGTCGACAGTACAAAAACAGTCCCGGTTTTCTGGCGGAGCCGTTCTTTCTGGGCAAGCAAAGCCTTTGCCAGACCTTTGCCCACCGTCCCGAAACCGATGAGACCAACACGTATTTCTCTCATAATTATTGATGACTGTTCATGGTTGATATTACCGCGTCCGCGGAGAAAAAGTATGGATTGCCGGTGCTGTCAGTTATTTCAGCACCTGAGGAGCATGTTCATCCTGCAATGATCGTGAAAATAACCGCTTTGCTGATGAATGTCAAAATCTATGCGGAGATATTTTTATGGCTCGTTTGACTAATTTGGTCTATAGTATCCAGCTTGTTACGATTCGGAAGGCAACTTTGCCGCCCCAGGCTGTAAACGATGTGAAATCGGGGCCGCCTCCGTTAAACTGCATAGTCAAACACGGTTTTTCCCGATAACGTAGTACTAAATGTAAAGTTTAAAAGGAGACTAACACTATGGGCAAGAACATTCTGGTTTTCGGACCGAACGGCAGTGGTAAAGGTACACAAGGTGCTATCGTACAGAAAAAATTCAATATCCCGCATATCGAGTCCGGGGCCATTTTCAGAGAGCATATCGTCGGCGGTACCGAGCTTGGCAAAAAGGCCAAAGAGTATATTGACAGAGGAGACCTGGTGCCCGATGATATCACCATCCCGATGATGGTGGCCAGGCTGCAGAAAGAAGACTGCAAGGACGGTTGGATTCTCGACGGTTTTCCGCGTTCCAAAGACCAGGCCATTACCCTTGCCGAGACCTTGAAAAAAGAAGGGATGGCTCTTGATTACGTTATCGAGATCAAGCTTGATCGTCAGATCGCCAAAGAGCGTATCATGGGCCGTCGTCTCTGTGTCAATGACAATAATCATCCTAATCATATCGCCTTTGAGGCAATCAAGCCGGTGGAAAAAGACGGCAAACTGGTGTGCCGTGTCTGCGGCGGCGATTTGAAAACCCGTGCCGATGACCAGGACGAAGAGGCGATCAGCAAGCGTCATGGCATCTACTATGATGAAAACACCGGGACCATGGCCGCGGTGAATTATTTTAAAAATATCGATGGTCCGAAAGTTATCTCCGTTGACGGTTCCCAGTCCATCGGAGAAGTTACCGAAGCCATTATGCGTGAGCTGTAGTCCTTGTCATGATGTCACAACGTAACTGATTTTCTCATATTTTTTGCGTCAAAGGGCCTTCCCGAGTTGCGGGAAAGCCCTTTTTGTCTTTCAGATAAAAACTGTGCCGGCAGTCTCTTCTCGCTCTTTGAATCTGTTGCCCAGGGACCCCGCACCTCTTTCGTCTGTTTTTACAGGAAGGGTGGCGTGCGGATATCTGTTCGTTTTAATTATGGATAAAAAATCAAAATGAAAAAACCCGGAAAGGTGTATCTGGTTGGTGCCGGTCCCGGAGACCCCGGTCTCATTACCGTGCGTGGAAAGAGTCTGCTCGGGCGGGCCGAGGTTGTGGTCTATGACTACCTTGCCGGCCACAAGCTTCTCAAGCATGCACCGGCCAATGCCGAACTGATCTATGTCGGTAAAAAAGGCGGGGTGAAGCATACCTTCAGCCAGGAAGAAATCAACCAGATGCTCGTCGATCACGCCCTGGCCGGGAAGATGGTTGTCCGCCTGAAGGGAGGCGATCCGTTTATTTTCGGGCGGGGCGGCGAAGAGCTGGAGAAACTGCATGCCGCCGGAGTTCCGTTTGAGGTGGTGCCCGGGGTGACTTCCGCGACAGCCGCCGCCACCTATGCGGGCATTCCCATTACCCATAGGGATTATACCGCCTCCGTGGCCTTTTTGACCGGTCATGAGGATCCGACCAAGGAAAGTTCGAATATCGACTGGTCCAAATTGTCGACCGGTGCCGGAACTCTGGTCATCTATATGGGCATTAAGAACCTTCCGACAATTGTCGCCAACCTCATAAAATACGGTCGTGATCCGCAGACCCCGGTCGCTGTCGTGCGCTGGGCCTCGACCCCGCAACAGCGCTCGGTGGTCGGCACCCTGGAGACGATTACCCAGGTGGTGACCGATGCGGCGATCAAACCGCCGGCCCTGATAATTGTCGGCGAGGTGGTCAAGCTGCGCGATACCATCGACTGGTATGAAAAGCGGCCGCTCTTCGGCAAAAAAATTATCGTCACCCGGACCCGCGAGCAGGCTAGTGAGCTTGTTGCCGGCCTGGAAGATTTTGGTGCCAACTGCCTGGAATATTCGACGATCCACATCAAACCGGTTGATTGCTATGACATCCTCGATAGTGAACTGGAGCGGCTGGATGAATACCATTGGATCCTCTTTACCTCGCTCAATGGCGTGAAGTATTTTTTTGAACACCTCTATGCCAGGGGGATGGACGCAAGGGATCTGAAGGGGATTGATCTCGCCGTCGTCGGCAAGAGTACCGCCGATTTTCTCCTGAATTATGGTCTCAATGCAGATTTAATCCCCAGTACCTTTACCGGGGAAGGGCTGGCGGAAAGTCTTCTCGATCAGGGAGTTGAAGGGCGTAATATTCTTATCCCGCGCGCTCTGCAGGCCAGAGAGATATTGCCTGAGACCCTGCGCGGGGCCGGCGCCCAGGTAACGGTTGCCCCGGTCTATGAAAATTGCCCGGCTGCTGGCGATAAGGAGAGCCTGAGGGAAGAGTTGAAGAACGGTGGGGTGGAGATGATCACCTTTACAAGTTCCTCCACCGTGCGTAATTTTCTGGCCATGATTGATGCGGCGGACCAGGACGAACTGCAGCAGATTCTGTCAGGGATCAAGATAGCCGCAATCGGCCCGATCACCGCCAAAACGGTCACCGATAACGGCCTGCAGGTCGACATTCAGCCGAAAGAATATACCATCTCGGGATTGATTGAGGCCATTGTTGATTACTACCGGGGAGATGCAGCCTAACATTACAACCAGCTATTGCTTTCGGACCGATGGCCGGCAGGGCAGTCCTGTGCCCGGTCTGCCGGTGGAAAAGGATGAGGAACAGGAAGGGATCGATCCTGCGCAGGCCATCTTTTGCCGGGCATGCGGCAAAGCGGTAACGAGCAGGGACCGGAAGATCGCTGTACGGGGTTCCCATGCGCATACCTTTTTTAACCCTGCCGGAATAGTTTTTGAGCTGGGCTGCTTCAGCACTGCCCCCGGCTGTTACCAGGCCGGAGCCGCCTCGCTGGAGTTCACCTGGTTTGCCGGGCATGTCTGGCGTTATGCCTTGTGCCGGGGATGCAATAGCCACCTTGGCTGGGCTTTTGCAAGCGGGGATCATGCATTTTGGGGCCTCATTCTGGCCAATCTTACAGAGTAAATGTCTCCTGCTCGCCCACCTGTAGTTCCTTCCACACCGCGACACTCAGTTGCTGAAGTGTATACGGCTTTCTGATGCAGCTCCCGGCGCCGAGAGCATAGGTTTTCTGCACCCGGTCGGTCTCCGAAAAACCACTGGCGATGATGGCTTTTTGTCCAGGGTGCAGCTCGAGGATCTGCCGGTATGTCTCGAATCCGTCCATTGCCCCGGTCAGGATCATATCCAGCACGACGAGGTCGACTTTTTTATTTCTCACAAAAGCCACCGCATCCTCCCCGCCGGCGACGGCATATACCTGATACTGCAATCGTTTCAGGATGGCGCAGGCGATATCTCGCTGCTGGTCTTCGTCGTCGACGACGAGAATTGTTTGATGCTTGCCAAACAGTTCGGCCGGCGGTTCTTTCTCCGGCGGAGAGATTTTTTCAGTGCTGACCGGCAAATAGATGTCGATGGTTGTCCCGGCTCCGGGACTGCTGCAGATATCTATACCGCCACTGTGGTCTTCTATGGTCCCCCAGACGACGGTCAGCCCCAGCCCGGTGCCGCTTCTTCCCATCACCTTTCTGGTATAAAAAGGCTCGAAGATTCTCTGCAGATCCGTCGGACTGATGCCTTCTCCCTCATCTTTAATCCGGAAAAGGATATAGTTCCCAACCGCAATCGGTTGCAGGCCCTGCAGCGGTTTGTCCAGATGAATATTTTTTGAGACAATAAAAAGGCGGCCGCCTTCCGGTTGTGCCTCCGCTCCATTGGAAACCAGGTTCATTATCACTTTCTTCATAGCGGTCGGTGATCCCAGTATTGGAGCAAGAGGTTCCTCCAGATCATAGCTCACCTCGATATTGGGGTAATAGTCCAACAGCTTGTGGTACTCCGGGGAGCCGCCGTATTGTCGGATCAGTTCGTTCAGATCGAGCAGCTGTTTGTGCACCACGCCTCGCCGGGCCAGGGTAAGGAGATCCTGGATGATATCGGCGGCCCGCAGCCCTGAGTTGCGGATTGTTTCGATGCTTTTTCGCTGGGGGCTGTCTTCGGGCATATCGAGAAGGAGGAGGTCCGGATAGGTGACGATTCCGGAGAGGACATTATTTAAATCATGGGCGACCCCCCCGGCCAGCAAGCCGAGGGATTCCATCTTTCTCGCTCGTTCAAGCTGTTGCTGGATTTTCTCCCGATCCTTTTCTATCAGCAGACGTTCGCGGCATTCCTGCTGCAGGATTTTGTTCGCTTCGGCGAGTTCGTTGGTTCTTTCCACCACCCGTTGTTCGAGCAGCTGCTTTTCCCTGAGGATTCGGCTGGAGAGAGTAATACTGACGAACACCAGAAACAAAAAAAGCAAGACATTGGTCTGGATCTGGAGGGTCTGTGGTATCCAGATGGCCTCTATCCAGCCGATGATATTTGTTTTTGATCTCACCGGAGTAACCAGAACAACCCGGGGGATGAGATGGATACCGATGAGGAACTCTTCCAGTGTATTCGGCAAATGTATCGTAACAGACTGAAACAGCTCCCCATTGTGGTTGACCACCTCAAGTCTTTCATAATGGTCGGCTTCCGCAGCGAGTTTCAGGTACTCGACAACTCCTTCCGTATTGAAATTCCACAGATCGTCGGCAATAATCAGCGCATGTTTGTCAAGGCGGTCCTGGGCGCGCTCGGCGGCGTATTTTTCGTAGCCGAGAGTAAAAGTACAGAAGATCACCGTGAGGATGACCAGGGCGTACATGGGGATCCGACTGAGGCCTTTTTGCCGAGTCATTCGGTGTTGTCCTCCAGGTGGACGACGTAGCGCAATGCATCGTTGAGCCGTTGCATGGTTTTCTGGTCAACCTTTTTCGAACAGATGAGATAGCGTTTATTGCCTCGGGGCATGTCGGAAAAATGGACCAGTTTGAAATCCGAGTTTTTCAGACCGGAAAAGAGCAGCTGGTCCTGCGCCTCCTCTTCGGTCATGAAACAATAGTCAGCCCGGTAGGTCTGGATCATTCGCATCAGGTTCTGGTTATCGGCGGTGGTGGTGACCTGTCGGGGAGCAAGTCGGCGCAGATGGTCGTCAATATAGGGGCCATAGGAATAGCCGTCTTTGACCAGGACCTGGAGCCTTCTTTCTTGGAAAACCCGTTCCAGGGTTTCCACGTCACCAAGAAGCGTGTTGTCGGCCCGGGTAATTGCTACAAAAGCTTTGTCCTGGTAAATGGGCAGACTGAATTGACCGAATGTCTCTCGTTCCGCTGTCTTGAACCATCCGGCAGCGCAGCTTTTATCCGCGTTGTTCTTGATAATCTCCAGTTGACGTGATGCCGGTGTCTCCTGCCAGGAAAAAGGGATGTCGGCGTAGGCGAAGGCCTGGCCGATGGGATTGGCGACAAGGCCGCGAGCCTCGTTTTTGTAGGCTATATAAAGAGGTCGGCGTTCATGGAAATGGACGGTAATTCCCCTAGGAGCCGGTTGTGTCGCCGCCGGGAGTAGAGAGGCCCGATACCACGACGGGTTGGTGATTGGGTGGAGAGAGGATTTGAACCACAGCGTGAACAGAATACAGCCTGCACAACAGAAGATGATAATTGTTTGTGGAGAGAATTTCGGCATGCGGTCATTGGTCCTTGATCAGCTCAAGGAGGTCTTCCGAGGTCATTTTCGCACTGATATCGCTGCCTTCGAGAAGGCTTCCGGCGAGATCTCGCTTTTCTTGATGCAGTTTGACTATTTTTTCCTCAATGGTGTTTTTACAGACCAGCCGGTAGATGGTCACCGGTCGAGTCTGACCGATTCTATGCGCCCGGTCCGAGGCCTGATCTTCAATGGCCGGGTTCCACCACGGGTCCATATGAATGACGTAATCCGCAGCGGTGAGATTCAGGCCAAGCCCACCGGCTTTCAGGCTGATGAGGAACAGATCGCCCTGTCCGGCCTGGAAGGCATCAACGCGTAACTTTCGCTGTTTTGAACTGGTACTGCCGTCCAGATACTGATAGCTGACGTCCTGTTTGTCGAGATATTCGCGGATGATGCTGAGATGTCCGATGAACTGACTGAAGATCAATGCCTTATGATTGCTGGACAGCAGTTCTTCGATCACCGAGGCGAACACTCTGAGCTTGGAACTTTCCACCGTGCTGTTCGCATCGAGCAGCCGGGGGTTACAGCAGGCCTGGCGCAGCTTCATGATTTCGGTCAGGATCTGCAGGTGTCGGCCTTTCTTTTCTCTTGAGCTCTCGAGCATATCAATGGCATTCTGCCGCAGAGCCTCGTAAAAATGGGCTTCTTCCGAGCTCAGTTCAACCTCGAGAGTGACTTCGGTGCGTGACGGCAGTTCCTCCAGCACCTGTGATTTAATTCTGCGCAGGATGAAAGGTCGGATGAGCTTTCTCAGTTTGAGTTTGGCCTCTCTGTCCTGGTAGCGTTCAATGGGTACGGCAAAGCGTTCGTTAAAACTATTGAGACTGCCGAGAAGGCCTGGATTGATGAAATGAAAAAGGTTCCAGAGTTCTCCCAGATGGTTCTCGATGGGGGTGCCGGTGGTGATCAGTTTAAACTCGGCCTGCAGGGACATTGCCGCCCGAGAACGTTTGGTGGCGGAATTTTTAATGGCCTGGGCCTCATCGAGGATGATTACCTGCCATTTCACCGTAGAGAGCAGCTCGCTTTCCTGCTGCAGCAGGGTGTAGGTGGTGATCAGCAGGTCGAATTTTCCCAGTTCTTCAACGCTCTTTTCTCGATCTTTGGTCGAAAGAAATTTGATGTTGATGGTCGGGGTAAACCGTTTCACCTCGGATTGCCAGTTAGTCGAAACCGAGGTCGGGGCGACCACCAGCGATGGTCCATTGGCGGCAAGTTTGAGGATAATCGCCAGGGATTGTATGGTCTTACCCAGCCCCATGTCGTCGGCGAGGCAGCCGCCGACACCCCAGTGGGCCAGTCTGGCCAGCCACTCGAATCCTTCGCGCTGGTAGACCCGGAGCTCGGCCTGCAGGGTTGAGGGAAGTTCCGGTTTGAAATCCTGGGCGGCACGGATTTTTTGAATCTGATGCCGCCACCCTTCATCCGCCGTGGTTTTGGCCAGGTTCGTCAGTTTTTCCAGCTGCAGGGCGGCCAGTGGGTGCACGAGAATTTCGTCAGTGGTATTGTCGGCCAGACCTTCGGCAAAAAGATTTATATCGCCGAGACGTTTTTTGAACTCCTGGGTCAGGGCGATGAATTGGCCGTCGCCGATTTCGACAAAACGGCCTGACGACTTCTTTACTTTTGCCAGCAGCTCCTTGAGTTCGACAACCTGCCCCTGGTCAAGGGTGAGCTGGCCGCTCATGGCAAACCAGTTCTGGCGGTTGGTGCGAATCTTCAGGTTCAGGTTATCCAGGGAAACCTTGTGGGTTATCGACAGCTTTTCGCCTTCAGGCCACTCAATCACCACTTTATCACGAATAGCCTGCAGTTCCATCAGGGCCTGCAGACAGTCGTCGGGATCATAGAGATGCCATTCCCGGTCGTTTTCCTGCTCCATGTCGATGGCCAGATCGAGGATCGGGCAGAGTTCCTCGATGTCTCTGGCCTTTTCTTCCTCCAGGGCGAGGTTACGCCTGGTCTGCAGTCGTTTGCCGTTGACCTCGGCCATGATATTTTCCACGCCCTGGCCGGGTTTGAGGTAATGGCCGCCTTCCTGAAAAGGCTTGACAAACATTTCCAGCCGAAAGCCGGTTCCATAGGGGATGAGATGCATGTAAATGGTGGAATCGGCCTCAACAAAGGTGATATTGCCGGTTTTTCTGCCGGTACTGTCGACGGCAATGGCCGAGTGCACGGTCATAAAGGAGGAAATATTGCCGATGGCCGTCAGCACCTGTTCACTTGCCGACATCGGCACGGTGATGCCGTCTTTTCCGGTAATCTGGGCGATGCGCCGATGGTTGTCGTTAATGGTGATAACTTTAACCCGGGTGGGTGTCTCACTGTAATAATTAATGTTGTCGGAGGTGATGGGGTGAGCGAAACAGATATGCAGGTTGTCGCCCCGCTCTTCGACAAACAGCTCAGGCTCGCCGGCGACAAACTCTACCGGGGTAAGCGGCGATTCCGCCAGGTAGATGTTGGGGTGCCCGATCATCGCCACCAGCGCTTTATCCATATCAAAGAAGAAGGTTACTGCGTGGGTTTCCGGATTACTGGCCTTTTTTATAGCGGCACAGATGCGGCGATCCTGTGAGGTCAGATAGTTCAACCTGTTCGTCTTGTACAGCCGCGATAAAGAGATTGGCCTGCCCTTGCTCCACTCTCCATCCGGATTCAGTTTCTGTTCTTTCGGCGAGATGGTTATTACTTTGCCGGTAAAGGCCACCATCCAGATCATCCGGGTGGTCTGCTGCGGCATCTCCGCGTCCTGACTGGTGGCGTAAATGAGGGCCTGTAGACTGCGTTTCCATGGTTCTTCCGGTTCGAGGATGGGCAGCAGTGGGACGATGGACGTCTCTTCACGTAACTTTTCGGTCACGGCAAGGTAGTCGCTGTTATCGTGATGAATGGTCGCGAGAATCTCACCGAGCACAAGGGTGAATAAGGAATATCCCTGGTCGCGGGATCGATGGTAAAAAGACAGAATTGCAGCCTTTACATCCGCTTCAACGGTGGAGTTGAGCCAGTACTGGCAGATGCCGGCAATGGCCACGGTCAAAACGTTTTGTGTTGTCCCCTCGGGAAGGTGAATCTCTTCCCCCTGCAGTCCTTTGTTGATATGCGAATTGATGACCGTGGCCAGGTAATTGTACGCCACGTTTTCTCTGGCTCCCTGAAACAGGGAAAGAGCCACGCCGATGCTGTCGGCAATTTTGTAATAGTCTTTTTTCCTGGTTCTTTGCAACTGGGTCAGGATATAAAAAATTCCCGCCGGTCCAAAAAAAGCGACCTTCTCATCGTTACTGAATTTCTGAAGAAAGAGCAGGTCTTCTGCAAAGGCGGTCAATGCTTTTTCGCTGTGCCCGGAAAGAAACAAAAGGGTGCCGCGCGCTCCGGTGCCGTAAAAAGAATCCCGGTGCTCGTCTATCAGCTCCTCTGCCTCCACCAATCGGCCCCTAAACAGCAGTTCGTTGAAAAGGAGCCGCTTAAAGGGCAATTGTTCGTCCATCGACAGGTGGGCAAACTCAACTTTACTGTTCAGAAAATCGATTAAATCCGGAAAATTGGAAAGGGTTGCCTGGCCATATTGCAGGACATTGTTGAGCAGATAAAACTGAAAAGATGTAGGCAGCGTTCTAAACCATGCAGCGTCAAACGGCCGGGTCATGATCCGCACAGTCGGTGGTGGATCGGTGAGGAGCTCAGTGCATTGGTTTTCAATAAAATCGGAGGCGTCATCGATAAGATCAAACTGCTGCGTGTAGACGCCGATCCGCATCTCACGCATGCCGCGCCAGCACCTGATTGTCCATTTGCCGTAATAGTAGGAGACCGGCGCCTCGTCCTGGATGGTTTTGGCAAAAATATTGAAAGTCTGTTCTTTTACTGCTATTTTGCTGAGAACTTCAACTATTTCGTCAACACATTGACGATCCTTGGTCAGAAAACCCAGTTGTTCGAATTTGCTGAAATAGTGACTGAGATTGGCTGCTGTCGGTTTGTTTCCCCGCGGATTTTTCAGATCCAGCTTGCGCAGGCAGTTGACGACGAGCGTTGAATGAGCCGGTTCATAGACAATTGACAGTAATTGCAGCAGGGCCTGTTCAAAGGGCGAGAGTTTCTGGTACTGTTCGAGGAGGGTGACATGAGTTTGCATAGACGCCTGGGTAGTCTTGGCGGAAAAATTTTCCCGTAAATATCGTCGGTATTTTTCGCGCGGAGCGAAAAGAGAACCAGTTACTATATCACTGTCTGTATCCAATGAGAACCAAAAACTGTACCTTTTTTCCCGGACAGGTAGCGGCAACTCTACGGAAAACCCCGTTATAGCCTATATATCGCCCCCTGCGCAGAAAGTGATAGCGACGCAGGCAACCTGCTTACGGCTTTTCGCCTGGTAACCATGACAAAGTGTGAGATAGGACAATGACTGTATTTGGCTATATATTTCTCGCCCTGGAAAACGACCATCTGGTGGCGGAAGCAGAGCAGAAAAGTGCTTTGCATGAGTATGCACGGACCATCGGTCTGGCAATAGATGAGATGCGGGTCGAAGAGGGGGCCGGATTGAAACGACCTTTTAGGGAGAGGCCCGAAGGCCGCAGACTGGTTGAGGAATGTTGCGCCCGGGATGCGCTTGTCATCCTGAAAGCGGAGTGGATGCTCAGTTCAGCAGTAGAGGGCGCTGCTCTGCTCAGGACGTTACGAAACAATGACATTGCCGTGTACTGCATGGATCTCGGTGGGAACATCACCGTCGATGAGAAGAGAAAGCTGGTTGTCTCGGAAGGGAGTGCCGGGATCGTCGGGAAACTGTTATCCGCCCTGGCTGTATGTGAAAACTGCGGCCATGGCGAAGCAATTCGCGCGACCAAGAGAAATCTCAAAAAACAGGGCAGGTATATCGGCGGACCTGTACCCTTTGGCTGGCAGGTAAATGATGACAAAAAGCTGGTCGAAAATGCTGCCCAGCAGCAAGTCATCCAGGCGATAAGCGCTATGCGTGAGGATCGCTGGTCCTATCGCGATATTTCCAGAAAACTGAAGAACGACTACGATATTCAACTCTCCCATGCGGGGGTCCGGAGAGTCCTGGAGAGTAATATCAAGAAGAAGGCAGCCCTGCTGGCTGCGAGGAATGCAGAGTAAGGCGGGAACGTTCCACGCCTCACTCCGTCGCATCGGCTCTCTGCCCTGGCATCAACCGTTTTTACAGGCTTGGATGTCTGGTTATTTTCGCATTCATTTCCTGGTGACGCAGCCAGGCGGAAAGGAGCTGTTGCTGCTTGGCCCTTAGCAGATTTTGCCGATATTGTTCGATTTCTTCACTGTCGTCGGGCAAATCAGGGACCTGTCTGTCGGCAAAGGTGTAGACAAAAAAATCGTTGCCGACTTTACCGGGTTTTTCAGGTAAGGGGGAAGATGCAGAGAGCAGAAAGGCATCGCCCAGCAGGGCAGAGGGGAATGTCGTCTGGTCGTTTTGTCCACTTTGCTTGATGAAACCGGACGCCAAAACGGGGAGGTCCATCTCCTTGGCCAGAGCCTCCAGGGTTTTTCCTTCGCGGAGGTTCTTGAGCAGTTTGTTGGCAGACGTTTCCGCTAATTTCATGGATTCCGCTTCTTGGTAATCCTTTACCAGGGTGTCCTTTATGCTCTCAAAGGCAGGGATTTCGGGTTCCTTGACATCTTCAGCAAAGAGAATTGCATAGCCGGTCTGCCCTTTGATCAGGGAACTCAGTTCCCCTTTATTCAACTCAAAGGCCTTGTCTAAAAACTGCGTGTCGGTTTTCAAAGCAGCCGGAGCATTGCTTTTTGGGAAAAAGTCGGTCTGTACAATGGCTGTATCCGGGTGCATCTCGGCATATTTTGTCAGACTCCCTGCGCTGATTATTCCCTCATAGGCATCGTTGGCTACCTGGAAGGCCAGGTTTTCCGCCTCTTTTCTTTGCAGTATGGTTTTTATTTCGTCAGCGACCTCAGGAAGAGGGCTGGTTTTTGCCGCTTGAATTTCTTCAAGCTTAATGATGTGGTAGCCAAACTGTGTTTTCACTACCTCACTGATTTCGCCAGGCTGCATGGCAAAAACAGCTTGATCGAAAGTCGGTACCATCTGTCCTGCGGAAAAAAATCCGAGATCACCACCCGAATCTTTCGAAGGCTCCTCTGAATATTCTTTGGCCACTTCGCTGAAATCCTTGCCTGTCAGGGCAATTTTGCGGACTTCTTCTGCTTTTTCGGCCTGCTCCTGATGCCGTTTGGCAGAGTCTTCTTCAGTTGCTGACAGAAGAATATGGCGAGCGTGTCTTCGCTCGGGAACTTGAAAGTCTGTTACGTTATTGCGGTAATATTCCTCAATTTTGCTCGTGTCGATTGCTACTTTGCGCCCGACCGCGTCATAGGTAAATGCCAGATATTTCAGCTTGATCTGTGGCTCGGATTTGTAGTTGTCCTTGACGGTTTCAAACCAGGCCTTCAATTTTGTGTCATCTATCGTCACCTGGTCGACATACTGCTCGGGACTCATCTGCACATAGTTGACGGCGATCTTTTCATTCTGCCGGCGATAGACCTCTTCGATTTCAAAATCCGTTACTGCGCCGGCAAAGTTGCTGATTTCCAGGGCGGCCACCTCAGACAGGCGATCAAACCGCATCGAGTCTTCAAATTTTGTCGGCGCCATTCTGTTTGCCGCCAGCACGGCTTTATATCGATCAATATTGAACACGCCGTTTTCTTGAAACTGCACCATCTGTTCAATAATCTTTCGGATTTCCTGCGCACTGACCTGCAGGCCCATCTCTTCCGCACCCTGCCGCAAAAGTGTTGTCTGCACCAGCTGCATTATGACCTGTTGCTTGATCCCGAAGGTTTCAGCGAGTCCCTTTGGCACAGTGCCGCCCAACTGGTCACTGAGCCGTTGATATGCCCTGTCGTAGGCCTGCTGGAATTCCTGAAAGGTAATTGTTTCACCGTTGACAACCAATGCCGACTGGCGGTCTCCACTGAGATTGGCACCGACACCCCAGAATATGAAAACCAGGGCAATAATGACCACGATGATTTGAATAAAAGTCGATTGGGCTTTTTTGCGGAGTATCTGCAGCATGAAAGTAGATTAAGAGCTTGTGGTTAAGTTTATGGTGGCTTGTGAGCTGATTTTATCACGAGCGAAAAAACTCAGCGGCAATAGGTTGGCATGACAAACCAAGGATATAACAGTCTGTTCGATTTACTCTTTCTTGTTCCCCTGTGCAAGTAAAAATCGATTTCCCGCTCCCGTCATACCAAGTGGATTGACGGGTGGCGGGCGAAGCGATCTCCGCAGAAATACATACGGAATGAAAAAATAATAGACATATGCAACGAAAAAGGTATGCTGTTCAGCTTGTTAACATGAGTCCCTGTTTTCCCGGCAACAGTATGTCGAACTGTCTTAGTGCAGCGACAATTTTGCCCATGCATGTGAGGCGTTCATTTTTGCCTGTAGATGTTATTTGTTGTATGTTGTTAGAACGTTAGGTTGTTTTTCCAGGCGTTCCGGGTGCCCAATTAAGCTGTATAAATGGTTCGTCAATCACTTGACAAATTGTTTCGGCTATAGTAATAAGCCGTAGTTAGCTCTAGATTATAAAACGGCGAAAGCTATAAAAAATAATATTCTAAGGAGGTTTGTAATGCCAACTCTCGAACACAACGGAAGTACATTTGAAGTAGATGAAGACGGATTCCTGCTGAAAGGTGATGATTTCAACCAGGATTGGGTTGATTATGTCAAAGGCGTTGAAGGAATCAGTGAAATGACTGACGAGCATCAGAAAGTTATCGATGCCCTGCAGGAATACTACAAAAAGAACGGAATCGCACCAATGGTTCGTATTCTCTCCAAGACCACCGGTTTTCCACTGAAGAGAATTTACGAGCTGTTCCCATCAGGACCTGGCAAGGGAGCCTGTAAAATGGCTGGCCTGCCCAAGCCGACAGGCTGTGTATAATAATTAAACACACTGATACCGTACGAAAAAAAGGGAGAATGCCTGTGTGGCATTCTCCCTTTTTTCTGCTTCCGCATCTGTATCCTGCTGTCATGCCTTATCGCTAAATGTTCACCGGAAAACCTAAAAACTGTATATCCTTCGAGCTGTAAACGTTTACCTTTGTCGAGGCACATTCATTTCCGTCAGAAGATCTTCGTGGATCATTGCCAGCCTGTCCAGATACTCCCTCCCCGATATTTTCGCCCCTTTTAACCCTCCGCGAAGATTTATTTCCAGGAGACGGCATGCACCGTCCGCGGTCAGCATGAGGTCGATGTGGGCATAGGGAAATTTCCCGCGCTGCATGACTCTTCTACAGAAATCCAGCTGTTGCTCAGGAATGACATACGGTGACGCATGTCCTCCGCAGTGCAGATTCTTCCTCAGACTGTATGGATTAATCCGTTCGTAGGCCTCGAGATAGTCACCGAGAATAATCACCCGGATGTCCCTGCTTGTGCTTTGGTAAGGTTGGATGACAAAAGGAAAAGAAAAGGATCCCATGCCCGCATGGTTGTACAGTTCTTCAATGTTGTTGAAGATATGTATACCCAGGCCGCCGTTTTTTCGGTCGTGTTTGACGATGACTTTGCTGTACTGCTGCTGTCGGTAAAAAGAGGAGGCGCTGAGTAATGCGTGGGTGTCGTAAATTATTAAGGTACCCGGCAGCATGAATTCACTGAATATCCTGGCCTGGAACGTTTTTGATCTGCTTGCCAGCTGCGCCGTCGCTGATGGAATAAGGCGTATTCCCCGTTCGAGCAGGTCAAGCAGCACATGCTCTTCGCCTGGCTTCAAACGGATTCTGCCGCATATGATGTCGTTTGTTTTGAGCTGTTGGTAGCAGGAAAAGAGGGTCTGGTTATCAAGGATGAGCGCCGGGGGATCGTTCAAAAAATCATCTCCGAGAACCGCTGGTGGAATTCGGTGATGTCCTCCTCGCAGTTGCCGCAAAAGAGCTTGACATCGCCAAGAGACTGGGAGCTTTTGCTTTCAATGGTGAAACTGCCGTCGCTGTTCTGGATATAATGCGTTGTGGTGATGACGTCGTCGGTGATCTCGAAAAAACCCGATTCGTTGCCGCAGTACGGACATTTGAGTAGGTTTGCAACGGTAGGTGGATCAAATGGTATAGACGATGGTCGCTTTTGCATCTTTTTCTATAACAGTTTATTTTTCAACAGATTTTTTCACGGGCAGGGTAATTGAACTATCCTTTTCCGTAGGTTTCAGATCTTTTGCTGCTGCTTTAATTTCTCCCTCGATCGATGCACCGGGTTCGACAGTCAAACTGCCTGCCTCGATCTTCCCATGTATGGAGCAGTTCTTTCTCGCCGTCAGCATGGTGGCATGGACATTCCCCTCAAAGATTCCATAGCAGTTCAAGGAAGATGCCTGTATGTCGCCTACGACCTTGCCGGTTTCACTGAGGATGAGGTGTTCTCCGTCGATATTGCCGGTTATCGTCCCATCGATCCGTGTTTTGCCTTTGAATCGCATTTCACCTCTGATGGTCATGCTTTTATCAATAATTGATGAAATGGCTTCGCCGTCGACTTTTTTCATTTCCTGTTCTACGTTCATTGATTTTCCGAACATGGCCATGGTTATTTTTTCTCCGGCAAAGAAGACGTCTTTTTCAGGAGGCTTGCGACCTTCATGAAGTTATGTGGGTTGATTGGTTTGTCATCCAGCGCTATCTCGTAATGCAGGTGCGGGCCGGTCGATCTGCCCGTATTACCGACCAGACCTATGAGCTGACCTCTCTCTACCCTGTTGCCTTTCTGGACGAGATATTTCTGCATATGGGCATAGGAAGTCGTGTAGCCGTTGCCGTGGTCGATGACGACATAGTTGCCGTATCCGCCGTTTCGAAAGGATTTTATGACGACGCCGTCGGCAGTAGCGTAAATTTTTTCCCCTCTTTTGCCGCGAATATCCACCCCGGGATGAAAGGCCGATTTTTTATTCAGTGGGTCTTTGCGTTTGCCGAATCTGGAGGTGATACTTCCCTGCACCGGTGTACCAAGAGGCAGGCAGCGAATAGTATTGAGGTATTTGTCAGCCTTATACAGAAGTTCATCCGTTTCCGTATCGGGCTGCTCGATAAACAGGCCACCACGGTGTTTTGAATCACCGTCGTTGTTCTGCGGTATTTTGATACCGATACTGCCAATAATTTTCTCAATGAGTTCATTGCGTACATTGAGTTCTTCGATGGCAGTGGAGAGCAGCGATTCTTTTTCCTTCTTAGCCCTGGCCTGCTTCATGTTGTTCAATTCCAGCCGGGCAACTTTTATGTCGAGTTTTAGCCGTTCTTCCTCTGTCAACATGTTGCGCCTGGCCATCTGTTCACTGCTGGTGTGGAGTTTTTCCTGCAGGCGGACGAGCTGATTTGAAATAGTGCAGTTTTTGCTATAGAGAGAGAAGGAAACGATGCTGGTGACCGTGAGGACCAAAAGAGCAACGACCGATGCCGAGATGATAAGGCATATTTTTTTTCTTGAACAGGGAAGCTTAAAAACTTTTCCCTTGTTGCCGGCTATAATAATATGCAGCTGTTCATCCATTATACGAATCCAAAAGAGTTGTTAATCAGGAAAACAATAAGTATGATGTCTGCAGTCTATTGAAAGAGTTCCCCGGATACAATGAGTAAAATCTCCTCTTGTATACAAGGGTGGGATGAATTAATCAACAAGAAAAGCCTTTCCTCTGGTGTCGATTCGCCCTGAATGTACTGTATCTGCTACGTATTTTTACCATCCGCCAGGAATGTCACGGTTCGTAAAGGTCTCGTTTCCGTGTTTCATCTTCCGTTTTTTGGTCCGTTATGTCAAATCTTATTACCTGTAAATCAGTTGCCAAATCCTTCGGAGCCCAAGCTCTTTTTCAGAATATCAACCTGACGGTCAGTAATGGCGACAGGATTGGGGTTATTGGGCCGAATGGCTCGGGAAAATCAACATTATTGAAAATTATCTGTGGCTTAGAGGAGCCGGATAGCGGGCAGCTCCTGTGCCGCAAATTTGTCCGTCTCAGTTACCTGGCCCAGGAGGATCTCTTTGATGAGGAACACAGCGTCAGCCATAACCTCATGGCGGCACTGCGTGACGAAGATATCGAAGAGACGGAAAAATACTACCGGATCGATACGCTTCTCAGCCGCGCGGAATTTCCCGACGGCGACGCGCCGGTAAAGAATCTGTCCGGCGGCTGGCGCAAGAGGTTGTCGATCTGCCGGGCGATGCTTGTCGCTCCCGATGTGCTGGTCATGGATGAACCGACCAACCATCTTGATATCGAAGGCATTCTCTGGCTGGAAAAAATGCTCACCGGCAACGCCGGGCCATCCGCCTTCCTGCTGGTCAGCCATGACCGGCATTTTCTGGAAAACTGCAGCAACAGAATTGTCGAGCTGTCCGCGGTATACCCTGAAGGAACTTTTCAGGTACAGGGCTCCTACTCGGAGTTTCTCGAGAAACGTGAAGAGTTCCTCGTCGGGCAGATGGAGGAGGAAGAACGCCTGGCCAATAAAGCCCGCCGGGAAATCGAGTGGTTGCGGCGCGGCCCGAAGGCGCGGTCGACCAAGGCCAAATATCGCATTGACGAAGCCTATAAACTGACCGGCGAGCTGGCGGAGGTGAAAGCTCGAAACCGCTCGCTGTCAAATGTGCAGATTGACTTTGAAGCCACCGGCAGGAAAACCAAAAAACTGCTCGAAGCCCAGGGCATTGCCAAGGCATTCGGCGAGCGAACCCTGTTCAGCGACCTCGATATTGTTCTGTCGCCAGGCAGCAGGCTTGGCCTGCTCGGCCGAAACGGCTGCGGTAAATCGACACTGATGAAAATCCTCGCCGGGGCAGCCGATCCGTCGGGTGAAGTCCCCGACTCCGGCAGTGTCAAGGCTGCTGATAACATCCGCATCGTCTCTTTCGACCAGAACAGGGCTACTATCGATCCGACGCTTACCCTGCGTCGGGCACTGGCCCCGGAGGGCGATGCGGTCATGTACAACGGCCGGTCGCTGCATGTGGTGTCCTGGGCAAAAAAATTTCTGTTTCGTCCTGACCAGCTGGAAACACCGGTCGGGCAACTTTCCGGAGGAGAGCAGGCCCGTATCCTCATTGCCGGACTTATGCGGCAGCCGGCTGATATCCTGCTCCTCGATGAGCCGACCAATGATCTCGACATTGCCTCCCTGGATGTCCTTGAGGCAAGCCTGCTGGATTTTCCCGGGGCACTTGTCCTGGTCAGCCACGACCGGTATCTGCTTGACCGGGTCTGTCAGCGGCTGCTCGGCTTTGGCGGCAAGAGCGGGGTCATCTATTACGCGGATTACGAGCAGTGGCTGGCCGATCTGCCGGAGAGTGGGAAAGGAGAGGAAAGCGCCAAGAAAGGCAGCGTCAAAGGCGGCCAGGAGCCTGCGGAAAAAAAAAGCAGCGGTCGATTGTCCTACATGGATCAGCGCGAGTACGACCAGATCGAGGAGACCATCGCGGCTGAAGAGGAGCGGGTCGAGCTGCTGCAAAAGAAGATGGAGCTGCCGGCAATAGTCTCCAACCCGGATGAGCTGGCCCAGTGCTGGCAGGAACTGGAGGCAGCGCAGGCGAAGGTGGAGCAGTTGTACCATCGCTGGGATGAACTGGAAGGGAAAAAGAGCGGATGAGCGTCAAATGAAGATAGCTGTACTTGCCGATATTCACGGCAACCTCGAGGCATTCGAGGCGGTGCGTGGCGATCTCGAGGCCCAGGGCGCACAGCGGGGTATCTGTCTTGGCGATAATATCGGCTATGGTCCTGATCCGGAGGCGGTGATTTGCCGCATGCGGCAGCTCGGCTATCAATCCGTGCTTGGTAATCATGAATTCGCCCTTTTTGATCCGCGCGGCAGGAGATGGCTCAATTTTCAGGCCGCGGAAAACAATATCGAGACGGAAAAGCTTTTGTCCGGCGAAAGCAAGGACTATTGCCGTAGTCTGCCGACCCATCTTCTCGTCGCCAACGCACATTTCGTTCATGGCTGTCCGCCGGACTCGGTTTTTCGCTATCTGGACCGGCAGTCGGATGAAAAGATCGCTGCGCTCTTCGCCTCGGCGCAAGCCAGCCTCTTTTTTGTCGGACACACCCACCGGCTGCAGCTGGTAACCGGGCACGACGGGGTAGTGAGCCGCCGGGCTCTCGGGCGGGAAACGGTAGTGCTGCTGCCGGACAAAAAATATATCATCAACTGCGGCAGTGTCGGGCAGCCTAGAGATGGCGACAAGCGGGCCAAATATATTCTATGGGATAGTGAAAAATGGCTGTTCGAGGTTCGATTTGTCGAGTACGACAACGAGAAGACCATGCAGAAAATCAGAGATCTGGGTTTTCCGGATATCTATGCCCTGAGGCTGCGTTGACCGATGAAGCGTATTGGCAGGTATGAGGTGATCGGCCGCCTGGGGCGGGGCAGCATGAGCACCGTCTATAAGGCGAAGGCACCGATTACCGGGCGACTGGTGGCCCTGAAGATACTTCAGCCGAGAAACGAGATCTTTGTCGATCTGGTCGGGGAGGCACGGCTGAAGGAAATGTTTATCGAAGAGGCAAAAATCATGGGCAATCTGTCCCATGATCATGTTGCCAAGGTTATCGACTGCGACGAGCATGAGGGGCAGCCCTTTATCGTCCTCGAGTATTTTGCCCATTCCATCGGCGCCTTTATCGGCGAATCGTATCGGGTTGAAACCCCCTCACGAATTATTTCCGCGGCGAAAACAAAATCCTACCTGGTGCAGGCCTTGAAGGGGCTTGAACGGTTGCATTTTGCCGGGATTATTCACCGGGATATCAAGCCGTTCAACCTGATGCTGACCAGTGATGACCGGATAAAAATTATCGATTTCGGCCTGTCCCGGGTCCGGGGGGAGGAAAAAACGGCCATTCCCGGGATGCAGGTCGGCTCGCCCTACTACGCCGCACCCGAACAGGAAAAAAATCCGCAGCTGACCGACGGCCGGGCCGACCTGTTCAGCCTGGGAGTAATGGGCTACCGGATGCTGACCGGGCAACTCGTCGACCATCGACAGGGGAAGATTCTGCCTCCGAGTGGTTTGAATCCCGAACTTGGACCGGAATGGGATGCGTGCATCATGAAAAGCCTGGCGGCAAATCCAGCCCATCGCCACGCAACGGCCCTGGAGATGCGCCTGGCCGTTGAGGTCCTGCCGCTTGCGCCCCCGAAGCTGAACAGCTCCGACAAGGAAAAGAGCCGCTCTGCGCAGGACTGGCGGCCACTGTGCGGGGCAATCAGAAAGGAGCCGTGCCGGGTGATGTATAAAGATATCCGGCAACTCCTTGGCCTCGATGACCTGCTGCGGCCGCTGCACTATACCCTGCAGAATTTCACCGTTATCGGGCGGCAGGTGGCCTTGGAAACCAACAGCGGCCTCTACTGGCAGCGGCGTGGTTCAGGCTTTACCCTTGACTGGCAGCAGGCAAAAGAATATGTGTCCCATCTCAACAGCATCACCTGGCAGGGCCGCAACAGCTGGCGATTGCCCACCCTTGAAGAAGCCCGCACTATCCTCAGCCCCCCGCTGCATGGGGTGCGCTGTTCCGGCTGGCCGCTTTTTGATGACACGGTGCACTGGCTGTGGACCAGCGATCACTGCACCAAAAAACAAGCCTGGATGGTCGATGTGGTGGAGAGCTTTTTCGACCGGCTTGACCGGGACGGCGTGGCCTCGGTCTGTGCAGTCAGCTCCGCTCCTTGAAAAATGCGCCGATCTTGCCCAGGGTATAGGCGACATCCTCGCGGCTGATGTCGAGGTGGGTGACCAGTCTGGTTGTTTTGCCGGGGCTGATGAGAATATTGTTTTCTGCCAGGAATTCGGCCAGTTTTTTGGCGATTTCCGCCTCCGTGGTAAAAAAGACCATATTGGTCTGGGCGGGGTCTCTTTCCACCGCCAGCTGGTCAAACTGGGCCAGTCCTTGTGTGAGGATTTCGGCATGTGCATGGTCATCCGCCAGTCGGTCTATGTTATTTTCCAGGGCGTAGATCCCGGCGGCAGCAAGGATCCCCGCCTGTCGCATGCCGCCGCCGACCATTTTCCGCCATTTCCGCGCTTCTTCGATAAAGGGGGCTGCGCCGCAGAGCATTGAGCCGACCGGCGCCCCTAATCCTTTGGACAGACAGAGCGAGACGGAATCGAAATGTCGGGTGATATCCTGGACCGGGACGTTCTGCTTGACAACCGCATTAAAAAGCCTGGCCCCGTCGAGATGTAGGCGGAGGTTTTTCTCGTTGGCGAAAACCGCCGTCTGTTGCAGATATTCGAGGGGCAGCGTCTTGCCGTTTCTGGTGTTTTCCAGACAGAGAAGACGCGTTCTGGCGAAATGGATGTCGTCTGGCTTGATCTTTTCTTCGATCTTGGCGTGCGACAGCGTCGAGTCGGGTTCAAATTCAATGGGCTGCGGCTGGATGGAGCCGAGAACAGCGGCGCCGCCGCCTTCATATCGATAGGTATGGGCCAGCTGGCCGACGATATATTCGTCTCCCCGTCCACAGTGGGACATGAGACCGATCAGGTTGGCCTGGGTGCCGCTGGTGGTAAAAATGGCTGCCTCAAAGCCGAGCCGCTCGGCGACGTAATTTTCCAGCCTGAGGACCGTCGGGTCATCCCGGTAGACATCATCGCCCACCTCGGCTATGGCCATGGCCCGGCGCATTGCTTCGGAGGGTTGGGTAACGGTATCGCTGCGCAAGTCGATTTTTTTCATCATTTCTCTTCCCGGTTGTACACTGTATAAAAAAAGTATACATACCTTAGCAGTGCATTCCTTGTTTTTGGCAAGGAATGCACTGTAGGTAGGTATAATCCCGCAAACGTGTATGTACAATAGACGGAGTGAGAAAGCGATGGGAAAAAAAAAGAGGCTCAGCGAATCGCAACAGCAGATTCTGGCCGAGGCTGAATTTGCCTTCAACCACCTGAGCGAAGATGATGTGGCAACATTTACCGACCCGGAAATGGCTGTGTCCGATGTCGATGATGACAGGCTGGTGGAATTTCTTCAGCTGACCAATCTCTTATATCGGGCGGGCGAGCCGCTGGTCTCCGATGAGCAGTACGACTTCATCTTTCTCGAAGAATTGCGACGAAGGCTTCCCGACCATCCGTTTTTGCACACCGTCGAACCGGAACCGCTGCTCGAGACAAAAACCGTTGAGCTGCCGGTGCGCATGCTTTCCACCGAAAAAGCCTATGAAATTGCCGCAATCGAGAGGTGGGCCAAACGGATAGCCAAGGCGGCGGAGGACTGCGGCATCGATTTTTCCTCGCTGGTTTTTCGCGCCACGCCAAAACTCGATGGTTTTGCCGCCTACGACGACGGGCAGATGCTGTATACCCGGGGGGACGGGCGGCGCGGTACGGATATCAGCCGGGTTTTTGACCGTGGTCTACAGGTGGCGGGTGACGGCCGACGCGGGCTCGGGGCGGGGGAGATTGTCGTCAGCCGCAGCTACTTCCGCGAACATCTGGCCGACCTGTTTGATAACTCGAGGAATTTCCAGGCCAGTTTGATCAAGGAAAAGGAGCTGCAAGCCCCGGCGGCAGAGGCCATCAGCTCGAAAAATGCGGTGTTTTATCCGTTTAGCCAGCTGCCGAGCTGGCAGGGATCCTGGCAGGATCTCTGGACCGGTTTTGACCGCATCATCGACGAATTGTGGCAAAAAACCGATTACGATGTCGATGGCATCGTCATTGAGATTGAAGATGACCGGATCAAGGAGTATATGGGGGCCACCCGGCATCACCATCGCTGGCAGATAGCCTTTAAAAGAAATACCGAAACCGCCGAGGTGGAGGTGCTCCGGGTTGTGGCCCAGACCTCGCGGTCAGGCCGGGTGAATCCGGTCGTCGAAGTGGAGCCGACCAGATTGAGTGGGGCACTGATACGACGGGCAACGGCGCACCACTATAATATGGTGCGGCAAAATGGTGTTGGTCCGGGGGCAATAATCAGATTGTCGCGCAGCGGCGAGGTCATTCCGAAGATAGAGGAGGTGCTGGTCCCGGTCGATCCCCAGCTGCCGGAGAGTTGTCCGAGCTGCGGGTCCAGGCTTATCTGGGAAAATGACTTTCTGCTCTGCGTCAACAATATGAACTGTCCGGCGCAGATCACCCGGTCCGTGGAACATTTTTTTAAGGTTCTCGGCAATAATGACGGCTTTGGACCATCCTCGATCCAGAAGATCTATGCTGGAGGGATTACCACGATTCCCGGCATCTACAGCCTGGGGGAAGAGGACTTCGTCAACCTGGGCTTTGGGCCGAAGCAGGCGGAAAACATGGTTAGTCAGCTGCAGAGGAGTCTGGTCGAACCGATTGAGGACTGGCGTTTTCTCGCCGCCTTCGGCATCTACCGGATGGGCATGGGCAACTGTGAGAAGCTGCTCAGCGTGTATCCTCTGGAGCAGGTCTTTGCCCTGCGTCGCGAGGAGATTGTCGTCATCAAAGGGTTCAGCGAAAAAATTGCCGAAGCCATGCTGTCCGGGCTGGCTGCATCGGCCGAGCTCTTTTGGGCGATGTACGGCATGGGCTTTAATCTGATCAGGACACCGCTTGTCGCCGATGAACAGGCCGTCGGCGAAGGGTCATTGGCCGGCAAGCTGATCGTCTTTACCGGCGCCATGCAGCAGGGCAGGCGGGAGGACATGAAAAAACAGGCGAAACTTCTCGGCGCCCGGGTCGGCGATGCAATTACCGGCAAAACCGACCTGCTCGTCTGCGGGAAAAAGGTCGGGCCGGCCAAGCTGAAGAAAGCAGAGACTCTGGGCGTGCAGCGTTTGTCGGAGGCGGACTACCTGGCGCTGATTAAATAAAGGCGACGCGGGTATTGCGCGCGTCGCCTGATGATCATTGCCAGCGAGAAAACAAGAAAACGGTCAGACTATTTCGGCGGTTGGAGAAGATTCCCGGCCTTGGCAATGTTTTCATGGGGAACCTCATCGATAAAAATAAGAACAGCCTCGGGCGGCTTGTTGGCCTCCTTGCAGATCACCTCGGTGACACCCTTGCTGATCTTTTGTTTTTGTTCCCTGGTGAGGGTTCCGGCAAGCCGAATATTTACATAGGGCATGATACCTCCTTAAAGTATAATGTCTGTGTTATGGATGGAATGAAAAGGCGCTCGTAATCTGCGTCGATCATCAATGTACCCATTTTTTTGTCGGAAAAAAAGACCTTAACTTCATTGTAATGAGGGACATATGCATATTCTAGTGACCGGAGGCGCCGGCTACATCGGCAGTCACACCTGTCTTGAGCTGCTCAACGGCGGTTACCAGGTGACGGTGGTGGATAATCTGTCCAACTCCAGCCGTGAGTCGTTGAACCGGGTCGAGGAGCTGACCGGGAAAAAAATAGCCTTTTTCGAGGTGGACCTTCTTGATCAGGCCGGGCTGCAGGAGGTTTTTTCCTGTGCCGCCGAAAAATTTGACGCAGTAATCCATTTTGCCGGTAAAAAGGCGGTCGGGGAGTCGGTGGAAAAACCGCTGCTCTACTACCATAATAATATTACCGGCACCCTTGTCCTCTGTGAGGTGATGGCTGCCAACGGGGTAAAAAATATTATTTTCAGTTCCTCGGCCACGGTATACGGCGATCCGGCAACCGTACCGATAACCGAGGATTTCCCGCTTTCCTGCACCAATCCCTACGGGCGAACCAAGCTGATGGTTGAAGAAATTCTGCGGGATATGCACACCGCCGACACCGACTGGAACGTCTGTCTGCTGCGTTATTTCAACCCGGTCGGCGCCCATGAAAGCGGCCGAATAGGTGAGGATCCAGGTGGGATCCCGAATAATCTGGTGCCGTATATCACCCAGGTGGCCGTCGGTAAACTTGCACAACTCTCCGTCTTTGGCGATGACTACCCGACTCCCGACGGCACCGGCGTGCGGGATTATATCCATGTGGTCGACCTGGCGGCGGGGCATGTCAAGGCCCTTGACCGCTTGTCCCAGCGACCGGGCGTGGTGGTCTATAACCTTGGTACCGGCAAAGGCTACAGCGTGCTGGAGATGATCCGTAATTTTGCCGAGGTAAGTGGACGGGCGATTCCCTATCAGGTCGTTGGCCGCAGGTCCGGGGATATCGCCGTCTGCTATGCCGATCCCGGCAAGGCCTTTCGTGAACTCGGTTGGCGGGCCCGGCATGGCTTGCGCGAAATGTGTGAAGATTCCTGGCGCTGGCAGGTCAATAATCCCCAGGGTTTCTGACCAACACCGCAGGACATCATGCATCCGATCATTTGCGCGGGTGCATGCCTGCTGGTTTTTTTTCTGCCGCCTGTCGGCATCCTCCCCCCTCACCCCCCGTTTGTTTCTCCCGAAGTTGCCTCATGTCGGTATGTTGTGCGACAATGTGGCGTTCATGTGCCGTTGCCCAGTCATCAAGAAAAATAAATGTGCATTTTATGCTAGTCGTTTCGCTAATATGCCGTATATGTTGTGTTGATCGGTAAAAATAGCCTTGCGTTGGCCTGTTCTGAATGGTATTTTCTCGAAAAATCAAGGTGGAGGCACTGTTTGCACAATGCGACTAACGAAAAATGTAACGATGATTTTTGGCTGCGGCAACGTCATCATGGGCGATGACGGCTATGGTCCGGCCGTAGTAGACGAACTGAACAGTCGCTATGCACTCCCTGAAGGGCTGGAGGCCATAGATGTCGGCACCTGCGTGCGTGAATATTTATTTGATTATCTGCTGAGCGAAGAAGGTCGGCCGAAAAAAATAATCATCCTGGATGCGGTTGATTTCCCGGATCGCTCACCCGGTGAAGTCTTTCAGATTCTGCCGATCGAGATTCCCGCCAAAAAAATCCATGATTTTTCTCTTCATCAGTTTCCTACGGTAAATTTACTGCAGGAGCTTGAGCAGAACACCGGCATAGAAATTCTCATCCTTGCGGCTCAAATAGAATACATCCCTGAAGAGATTGCCCCGGGCCTTTCGCCCGCCATGTCCAAAGCTGTTACAGAAGCGTGTGAAAAAATAGCACAAATTCTTTCTCTTACTGTCAAATGAGGTGACCTTTTATGATGTATGAATTTAAAGTCAGCGAACTTGCAGAAGAATTTGGCGTTCATCGAAATACCATAAGGAACTGGATCAATGCCGGCAGTCTTCCAGCCAAGGAAGGTCCAGGCCGCAAGTACCTCATGAAATTTCATGATTACCAGAAACTCTGCGAAAAGTTCGGCCGTGAGCCGCATGTCCGTCCGGCGAACAATGTCAGCCCGAAGGCTCTCGGAGCCCTGGAAGAAACCGACCGGGAGCCGCTGCTGCTCACGGGGCGGAAAAGTGGCATCGCCATCGAACCGTCCTGGGGTGATGCCTGTCTTACCTGCGGTACCTGTGCCAGTGCCTGTCCCATTGCCGGGGTCGATGGCCTCGATCCGCGCAAGATTGTGCGGATGGCGGTGCTTGGCATGGATGAGGAGCTGGTTGCCTCGAGCTGGCCATGGAAATGCACCATGTGCGGCAAGTGCGAGGAGTCCTGTCCGGCGAATATTGAAATCGTCGCCCTGATGCGTAAAATCAGGGGAACGAGAAAACGAGCAGAGGTGCCGGGGCCAATCCATAAAGGTGTCACCATGTGCCTTGAGCGTGGCAATAACCTGGGTATCCCCAAGGATGACTTTCTCTTTCTCTGTGAGGATCTTGGCGAGGAACTGGCCGAAGAGTGCTGTCCCGGTTTTAAGACGCCCATTGATGTCCATGGAGCGCGGCTGCTGGTGACGGTCAATTCGAAAGAGCCCTTTGCCGAGCCGGACGATATGAAATGGTGGTGGAAAATCTTTTACGCCGCCGGGGAATCCTGGACCATCTCTTCGGAAAACTGGGAGGGAGTGAACTGGGGACTCTTTTCCGGGGACGATGAAGCGATGAAAACGGTGGTCGGCCGTATCGTCGACAACATGCGCAGGCTGAACTGTCAGGTCCTCCTTCTTCCCGAGTGAGGCCACGCCTACTTCGCAACCCGGTCCGGGTTGAACAGATGGTATCCGGAAGCCCTCAAGGAATTCAAGATTGTCACTGTTTTTGATTTACTGCTGCACTATATAGAAGAAGGCAAAATAGAGCTTGATAAGTCGAAACATGCCATACCTACCACCTATCACGACCCGTGCAACTACGGTCGTAAGTCCCTGAAAGCATTCGGTAAGGCGTATTTCGAGGAAGGGCGGTCAGTGACGAAAGCCTGCTGCGACGATGTGCGTGAGCTGACTCCCAACCGCAATGGCGCCTATTGCTGTGGTGCCGGTGGCGGGGCATGGGCCATGCCGTATTCCGATGAGCGGGTGTTTTACGGCCGCATCAAGGCCCGGCAGATTTCCGAATCCGGTGCCAAGCTGGTCGTTGCTCCATGCCATAACTGCCGTGATCAGATCATGAAATCCCTCAACAAGGAATATGATCTCGGGGTCGAGGTGAAGTACATCTGGGAGCTTGTTGCCGACGCCTTGATTATGCCGGAGAAGGCTAAAAAATAATAAATGGAGAGGAGACAGCTGTCATGCTGTACACAAAAAAAATTGGCTCGGTAATGATTGTCGGAGGCGGCGTCACGGGGATGCAGGCGGCCTTGGATCTCGCCGATTCCGGATATTACGTCTATTTGATAGAAAAGACCGGCGCCATCGGTGGGGCCATGGCGCAACTGGACAAAACCTTCCCGACCAATGACTGCTCGATGTGAATTATCGCGCCAAAGCTGGTTGAGTGCGGTCGGCACTTGAATATTACATTGATGACCCTCAGTGAAGTTACCAGAATCGATGGTACGGCTGGGAATTTTACCGTAACCGTGAAGGAATCTCCGCGGTACGTCGACATGGAGAAATGCATTGCCTGCGGGGCGTGCACCGAGAAGTGTCCGAAAAAGGTCGATAGCGAGTACGATGCGGCCACCGGCAAACGCAAGGCGATTTATGTGAAATACGCCCAGGCGGTGCCGCTCAAGTATCAGATCGACCCCGCTGCCTGTATTCGTCTGCAAAAGCCCGGGGCCTGCGGTTTTTGTGAGAAGGTCTGCGATGCCGGGGCAATTAATTTCCATGACACGGAAAAGATGCACCAGCTCAATGTCGGCGCGGTGATCCTGGCGCCGGGATTTGAGGCCTACGATCCAACCGATGCCGGTGTCTGGGGGTACGGCGTCTACCCCAATGTCATCACCTCCCTGCAGCTCGAGAGATACCTCTCCGCCTCCGGGCCGACCGAAGGACATCTGATTCGTCCTTCCGACGGCAAGCCGGTGAATAAGATTGCCTTTCTGCAATGTATCGGCTCACGGGACGAAAACCTGTGCAATAACGGCTACTGTTCCTCGGTCTGTTGCATGTATGCCATCAAGGAAGCGGTCATTGCCAAGGACCATGCGCCGGGACTGCAGACGTCGATCTTTTATATGGATATGCGCACCCATGGCAAGGAATTTGATCTGTATATGGAGCGGGCCAAGGAAGATTCCGGCGTACGCTTTGTCCGTTGCCGCGTCAATGGCGTGGAGCCCGATGGTTCGGGCGGCGACCTGCGCCTCAGTTATGTCAACGAGGACGGTCGCCAGCTCGAAGAGTTCTATGACATGGTCGTGCTGTCGGTTGGTCTGCAGACGCCGAAGCATGTCCTCGAGCTTGCCCACACCGCGGATATCAAGCTGACGGCGGACAATTTTGCCGCCACCTCCGACTTTGCCCCGGTGCAGACCTCACGGGAAGGCATCTTCACCTGCGGCGCCATTGCCGGACCGAAGGATATTCCTCAGTCGGTCGTTGAAGGATCCGCTGCCGCCGCTGCCGTGGCCGACCTGCTCTCGCCGGCCAGGTTTGAGCTGACCAGGGAGCCGACTTTTCCCAAAGAAAGAGACGTCTCCCAGGAAGAGCCGCGTATCGGTATCTTTGTCTGCCATTGCGGCTCGAATATCGCCGGGGTCGTCGATGTCAAGGCAGTGGACGAATATGCCGCCACTCTGCCGGATGTCGTCTATGTCGAACGCAACCTGTTCTCCTGTTCTCAGGATACCCAGGAGATGATTGTCAAGCGTATTCAGGAACAGAAACTGAACAGGATTGTCGTCGCCGCCTGTACGCCCCGTACCCATGAGCCGTTGTTCCGTGAAACCCTGAAGGCCGCCGGCCTCAATGAATATCTCGTGGAAATGGCCAACATCAGAAATCACAATTCCTGGGTGCACACCGATAACCCGAAAGCGGCCACCGCCAAGGCGAAGGATTTGGTGCGCATGGCCGCGGCCAAGGTGACGTATGGTGATTCCCTCAAACCGATTTCCGTGCCGATCACCCAGAAGGCGCTGGTCATCGGCGGCGGGGTCGCCGGCATGACCGCCGGCCTGAATCTCGCCGAGCAGGGTTTTGAGGTGCATCTGGTTGAACGGACGGACATCCTCGGCGGCAATGCCCTCAATCTGAAGCATAGCTGGGCCGGGGAACATGTGCCGACCCAGGTGGCCAAGCTGGTCGACAAACTGGTGTACAACGACAAAATCATCATTCACAAAGCGTCTACGGTAACCGGAGTGGAGGGCTTTGTCGGGAATTTCCGCTCGACAATCACCGGCAAGGATGGCCAGACCAAGGTTATTGAGCACGGGGCGGGAATTGTCGCCACCGGCGGAGATGCCTCTATTCCCCACGAGTACAACTATAATTCCATAACCGGGGTCGTCACTTCGGTGCAGTTCGACAAGCTTTTTGAATTGAAGGAGGCCCATGTGCGCAGGGCCAGGCGGTTCGTCTTCATTCAATGTGTCGGCTCCAGGGAAGAGGGCAGTATGTATTGCTCAAAGGTCTGCTGCACCCATTCCGTACAGTCGGCCATTGCCCTGAAAAAAGAGAACCCGGCGCGCAATGTGTATATCCTCTACCGGGATATGCGCACCTATGCCCAGCGCGAGGCCCTCTATAAGCAGGCAAGAAAGCTCGGCGTCATCTTTATTAACTATGAGCTGCACGGCAAACCGAAGGTTACCGAAAATGGACCGGTCATCGACGTCGAGGTCTGGGATCATGTGCTGCATCGCCCCTTAAAGATCGAGGCGGACATGGTCATCTTGGCCGTCGCCATTCGGCCTAAGGCCGATGCCGCGGAGCTTGGTAAACTCTACAAGGTTCCAGTCGATGGACAGGGCTTTTTCCAGGAGGCGCACGCCAAACTGCGGCCGGTTGATTTTTCCACCGACGGGATGTTTGTTGCAGGACTGGCCCACTACCCGAAGCCGATCGAGGAATCAGTCGCCCAGGCCCTGGCCGCCGCGGCCAGAGCTGCCACCCTGCTGTCGAAGAGTCATGTCTATCTCGATGCGGTGAAAGCGGCCGTCGATGAGCGGTATTGCGATGGCTGCGCCCTCTGTGTCGATGTCTGCCCCTATCATGCCATTACCCTGGTTGATAAACCGGCCAAAGACGGCCAGGCCGCCGGCAAGGTGATTGCGGTGAACAAGGCGCAGTGCAAAGGCTGCGGTCTGTGCCAGGGCACCTGCCCCAAACGTGGCGTCTATGTCTCCGGATTTACCATGAAGCAGATCAGCGCGCAGATTCAGGCGGCGCTGGCCGTCTGAGTTTTATCTTGATTACATCGAAGGCTTCTCCGGCCGTGCGGCACCGTTCTCCTTGTGTGGTCCGGAGGAGTTCTTCGAAATGAACTTTACAGTGAGAAGGAGTAAAACACATGAGCTTTGAGCCTAAAATTGTTGCATTCTGCTGCAACTGGTGCTCCTACGCCGCAGCTGATCTGGCGGGTACCGCGAGGATGCAGTATCCACATAACGTGCGGATAATTCGAGTAATGTGCTCGGGGATGGTTCATCCTGAATTTATCATGGATGCCCTGTCGCAGGGGGCGGACGGGGTGATGGTCCTCGGCTGACACCTCGGTGAATGTCATTACCTGGATGGTAATTATAAAGCGATGACCCGTTCCGACATGGTGGTTGAACTGTTGGAAGATTTTGGTTACGAGGCAGAACGGTTCAACTTGACCTGGGTTTCCTCGGCGGAGCCGGATAAGTTCGTTGCGGCGGTGACACAGATGACCGCACGCATCAAAAAATTAGGTCCGGTAAACGGTCAGGATGCCTCGGTGGCATAAAGGGAGGGAGATATGGCTGTAACTACTGCTATGGAGTGGTTGGGATCCTGTTCGGGGTGTGAGATTGCCCTCCTGAACATCGGCGAAGATCTCGTGCCGATTATCACCGAGGCCCTGGACATTGTCCATTGCCCCGTACTGATGGATCATAAGTATTTTGGTCAGTGCGGCGAAGGGCTGACCCTGACGATACCCGAGGCCGTTGTCGGCATTGTCACCGGCGGGGTAAGCAATCACGAACACCTGGAAGTACTCGAAGAGATGCGGGCCAAATGCAAGGTGTTGATTGCCCTTGGTACCTGCGCGACGCACGGCGGCATTCCCGCCCTGATGAACGGCCAGGATCGGGCAGAGAGCTGGGAGGGGATTTTTCACACCGAGACGACTGATCCGGGGGCGAAGATACCCACCGTTGAGGTGCCGGCGCCGCTCGATCGGGTCTATGCCTGTGACGAGAAGGTGAAGATAGATATGCAGCTGCCCGGTTGTCCGCCCAATCCGGCACTGATCGCCGAGGTGATCCTGTCGCTGGTCGAGGGCAGGGCCCCGGTGCTTCCGGGCAAAAGTGTCTGTGATACCTGCCCGACCAGGCGCGAAGGGAAGGGCGATGTCAGCCAGGTGAAGCGTTTTATCACGAATGCCGACTTTGTGCCCGGGGCGCCGATCGAGGAGATGCGCTGTCTGCTCGAGCAGGGTTATTTGTGCATGGGGCCGGTGACGGCAGCCGGCTGTGCCAAGCGTGGCGCACCGGCCTGCATCAGTGCCAGGGTGCCCTGTCGGGGATGTTTTGGCCCGGTGCGTAAGGACGGCAATCAACTGCTTGATATGATGAATGCCCTGGCGAGTAACGGAATTGACTATAAATCAGTTGTTGACCGCCGGTCGATACTGCGATTTTCAGGAGCCCACGGACAACTTCGACCGGTGAAAAAACGGGTCGTGGAGGAGGATTAAGATGGGAAAGGTAATAAATATTGCGCCGGTTACCCGCATTGAGGGGCACGCCAAGATCGCCATCCATTTGGGCGATGACGGCAATGTGCAGGACGCGTTCCTGCACATCCAGTCCCTGCGCGGGTTTGAAAAATTTATTGAGGGCAGAGCGGCGGAAGAGGTGCCCCGTATTGTCAATCGTATCTGCGGCATCTGTCCGTGGATGCATCATCTTGCCTCTAACAAGGCGGTTGACGGCGCCTTCGGCGTAACGCCGACGGAAACCGGCCACAAGCTGCGGGAAATGTGTCAGGTCATGGCGCATATCAACGACAAGATCCTGCACTTTTTCTTTCTTGCCGCCCCCGATTTCGTCCTTGGACCGGACGCGGATTACTCGGTGCGTAATGTCATCGGCGTGGTGAAAGCGGCGCCGGAGCTTGCCGGCAAGGTGGTCAAAATGCGCCAGCTGGGTCAGATGATGCTCGACAAGTTTGCCGGCAAGGCCATTCATCCGATTGCCGGCGTGGTCGGCGGCTTTGCCAAACCGATGATGGAGGAGGAGCGCAAAGAGTTGCTCGAAGGCACCAGGACGCTGCTTGATTTCGCCCTCTATGCCCTTGATTACGCCATTGACAATGTGTTCAGTAAATACATGGACGTCATCAGCGATCTCGGCGTGATCAAGACTGGTTTTCTCGGCACCGTTGACCGTGAGGACGGCGCACTGCGCCTCTATGACGGCAAGCAGCGGCTGATGAAGGCTGACGGCAGTTATGTCGACTTTGAAGGGGCGGCATACACCGATTTTATCGGCGAACATGTCGAGCCCTGGGGCTATTCGAAAATGCCCTATGCCAAATCCTGGAACGAGGGCTTCGACATGAGTCTTACCGCACCGAAGGGAATTTACCGGGCAAACACCCTGGCGCGCATCAATGTCTGCGACAAGATCTCTACGCCGAGGGCGCAGGCGGCACTTGAAGCCTTCCGGAGTACCTTTGGCCGTCCGGCGCAGCAGACCCTGCTGTATCATTATGCCCGGCTGATTGAAATGGTCTATGCCTGTGAGCGGACCATTGAACTGCTTGAATGGGAAGGCATCACCAATCCAAATGTACGTGCCCATGTCGAGCCGAAGGCCGGTCGTGGGATAGGTATTGTCGAGGCTCCCCGGGGTACCCTGATCCATGATTACACCACCGACGACAACGGCTGCATTACCAAGGCCAATCTCATTGTCGGCACGACCCATAACATCGCACCGATGAATATGAGCGTCAAGCAGGCGGCGACAACCCTCATTAAAGACGGCATATACGACGAAGGGTTGCTCAATCAGGTGGAGATGGCGGTTCGCGCCTACGACCCCTGAATGTCCTGTGCAACGCACCGCCTGGATGGCGGCATACCGGTATCGGTAAGTATTGTGGATGCCAAGGGAAAAGAGCTTGACAGGATAGTCAGCTGATCGGTCTTCCGGGTCACCCGCCGCTGTCCTGGCGGTGGGTGACAGGCGGTTGACGGCCGCCGATGAAAAGATATTCTGTGTGGTCTTTATTGTTTTTTTTGGTCGATAATGTAGTATAGACAACGTACTTATTTGTGTTCCCCACCGGGAATAAAGATAATTGTGCAGGAGGTTACCATGCCACACACACATAGAGTGCAGGTACGGGCGGAAAATCCCAGTGGTGCATGCGGCAAACTGGATCACATGACGATTGACGAGTTGAAAGCGCGGGCTGTCGGCGATGATTTTGACGGTACGTGTCCGGCATGTGGAAAATTTCACTTGACTCGAGCGGAGATCGAAAAACTGGAAAGCGAAAAAGTTGTTGACTCCGCGAGCTATAAAACAATGAAAAGCGAGGCGGAAGCCTCGGAATAATTGTGCCGTTGTTTTATTGTGCCGTTGTCCTTTTTGGGAAAAAGACAGGTCTTTTTTCCAAAATTTTATCAGGGTGTTCAGGTGAAAGTTCTCCTTATTTCACCTGGGGTGAGAGGTCTACCGAATGAAAGCCGGGAAAGAAACGAACAATCTTCATCTCCAGGAAGCACTGCTTGAAGAAATACACCATCTGGTCGACCGGCCCATGCGGCTGATGGTGGCCTGCGGTACACAGAACAGGGCCATTCTCAAATACGGTCTTCGCCAACTGCTGCCGGAAGAAATTGATCTCGTCGCCGGCCCCGGCTGCAGCGTCTGTGTCATGCCGGCCGGGCATATCGATGCCTTTGTCAAGGTCGGTATGCAGCCGAACGTCATCACCGCCGCCTGTGAAGACCTGCTGCGTGTTCCGGGCAGCCACGAATCTCTTGGTTCCATTTGGAAAAAGGGCGCCAGGGTGGAAATAATATCTTCACCCATGGATGCCCTTGATATTGCCCGGCGGGAACCTGATTTTACTGTGGTCTATCCGGCGGTCGGTTTTGAGGCCACTGCACCGAGTGTCGCCGAAACAATACTCGAGGCGGCACGTCTGGGCATAGAAAACTTCTGCGTTATTCCCTCGATCAGGTTATTGCCTCCGACGATCGATGTGCTGATGATGGACCCGGACCTGAACATCCGCGGCCTGCTCTGTTCCGATCATATCAATACCATTTCCGATACCGAGGCCTATACCGAACTGGCGAAAAGACATAATCTCTCCTGTTATATTGCCGGCTTTGAGCCGGTCGAGATCCTCGAGGGCATCCTCAGTCTGGTGAAACAGATACGCCGGGGCGAGTCGGTTTTTGATGATACCTCCGCCTTTATCTATTCTTCCGATGACAATAAAAAGGCCAGGAAAATGGTGTCGGAGGTGTTCTTCGCCGTCGATACCGACTGGCGTGGCCTCGGCACCATAGAGCAGAGCGGATTTGTCATTCGTGATGAGCTGTCCCTGTTCGATGCCACCAAGAGATTCAACGTCAGGTTTAAGGAAGGTCAGGAATCGTGCATGTGTCAGTGCAATGCGATCATTTCCGGTCGCGGCCTTCCGCCGGACTGTCCTGCCTTCGGCATGGTCTGTACCCCGCAGTCGCCTATCGGTCCGTGCATGATCTCCGATGAGGGTATCTGTTCTTCCTATTTCAAATACAATGTGCAAGGCAGTCGGGTTGTTGCCTAGGAGGCTGTCACAACACGCAATCTTATCCTGCCTGCGGGTGGAACTGCAATACCTTCCCCGTGGCAATTGCTGCGCTGTGTACTTTTCGGTTTTCGCTGAGTAGCAATTACCGGGGAAAGAGCAGGGCTGAGAGGCCAACGAAGAAAAGCAGCAGGCCACCGATGTCAAATAAATTGCCAAGACTGCATGGATTGCGCCGACGACAGAGCTCTCTGTCGGCAGGAGGAGTGGTTGCCTCGGTGGGGAGCTGCGGTGGTTTTGGATGGTTGAGTATTTCGCCTGCACCAAAGGCTATGCAGGCAAAAGACAAATAGACCAGACCGGTATAGAGGTGTGCGGGCGGATGCAGAAGCCAAACACCAGCAAGACCGACAATGCCCAGCGCGCCTATTGCCCATGCAGCAAGATAAAGCGGCGGTAAACGGTAGCCTGCAGCAGCCATAAGGAAACCCTCCTTCAGCAATATTTTTTTCTTTTCTTTCATTTAAGCAGCTTTCGTTAAAAGTCCAAAATTAAATACCTGTTTAATGTTTCTGTCGCTCGGCTGAAGACGGCGCTGGAGAGATCAGTAATAACAATGGCTGGTGGTGTTCCGATAGGAAATAACTATTGGACTATCTGTTGAAATTTCGGCATGATGCGAATGTTTTTTGTAATATGATTTTCTCTATTGCTTATCAATCATATGTGAAGAGTTGTCGATGGACGAGAAAAAGAACCTCCAGGAGAGGCTGCTGTGGGTGGACCGCATTGGCCGCTGGATAATCAGCCTGATTTTCCTCGCTGCCGGCCTGCCTAAGCTCTTTGATGTCCGTGGTTTTGCCGAGATAATTGATGCCTACGCTCTTCTCCCGGACATGCTTTTATTACCAGCCGCGGTGGTGTTGCCTGTGGTGGAGGTAGGTCTCGCCGTGGGGTTACTGTTTAACAGCCTGAAAAGCAAGGTCGGGGTGGCACTGCTGCTGCTCTTTTTCATTGTTCTCTTAGCGTATTCAATCGGCCAGGGACTGGATATCGATTGTGGCTGTTTTGGCCCGGAGGATCCGGAGCATACCGCTTTTCAGGGTCTTCGAGCCGCTCTCGTCCGGGATATTGTTATGTTCGTCCCTCTCCTTTACTCATTCTGGTACCACCGGTACCGTCATTGTACTTTTTCACATTGAGGGAAAGGAGTACCAGCCTCCTGGAGGTACCCCCCCCCAGCTTATTAACCATGTATAGGGATTGAAAACCATGAAGAAAATTGCACTCGCAGCAGTAATGATGGTATTTGCGGTGGTATTTGCCGCCTCCAGTGCCTTTGCTTTCGGCACTGGCAAATTTAAAGACGAAGTGGAAAAGGAAATCGAAGCGGTGAATCTGGTCCGTGATGTTGCCGAGGGTGGGTATAATGTTATTACCACCACTGAACTGAATGAGCTTATGAAAACCGGGGAAGATATATTGATTATCGATACCATGCCCTATGAAGACAGTTACAAAAAAGGGCATATACCAACCGCAAAACAGTTTCTTTTTCCAATTCCCGACATGGTGGAATGGGACAGTCAACAGACCGACGGCAAAAGCCAGCAAGAATACCTGCAACTGCTAGGTCCGGATACAGCAAAAAAGATCGTTGTCTACTGCGGTTTTGTCAAATGCACTCGGAGCCATAATGGTGCACTCTGGGCGAAAAAACTTGGTTATACAAACGTTTATAGATATCCGGGCGGGATCTTTGCCTGGAAGGGTGCGGACTTTGACATGGAAAAGGTAAAATAACCGGTAAAAAGTTTCAGCGAAAGCAGTAACTCCTGGAAAAGGGCGCGGCGATCAGTATAGATTGCCGCGCCCTTTTGGCATTTCTCTTCATTTAAATAGTGGTCCTGGGCAGGAATGGGTGTGAAAGAGTATATCTGCTCGCGTCGGCATTGTTGTTTTTCTGCCGATGAAGCCTTATATTTGACAATTGTACAGCATTATTAAGTAAAACCAGTAATAAGGACTATACATGCACGCAACCGATCCTAAAAAAAATGGCTACAAAGGTTTTGAGCAGGGGCCGATTCGGCCGCCAAGCGAGGCGGGGAGTCTGCTTCTGCGCATAAGCCGCAATTGTCCGTGGAATCGATGCACCTTCTGTCCGGTGTATAAGGGCCGGGATTTCTCCCTGCGGTCCATGGAAGACGTGTTGGAGGATATTAATCGTGTCCATCACTATGTGCTTGAGATCAGAAAATGCGCCGGCAAAAGCGGCAAGGTCTACCCGGCCGATATCGAGCGACTTCGCGCCCTCGATGGTGCAGGCGATAGGGCCGCGCTCAATGCCGCGCTGCAGTGGGCGGCTTCCGGCATGCGCTCGATCTTTCTCCAGGATGCCAACAGTCTGATCATCAAACCGGAGCGTCTCATTACCATTCTGCAGCATCTACAGCGTTGTTTTCCGTGGGTGGAGAGGATAACCTCCTATGGTCGGTCGCATACCATAGCCAGGATAAGTGCACATAATCTCCAGCTTATGGCCGCGGCAGGGCTATCGCGGATCCATATCGGCATGGAGAGCGGTTCGGACAAGGTGCTCGCCCGGATTAAGAAAGGGGTCGATAAAAAGACCCATATTGTCGCTGGACAAAAAGTGAAACAGGCCGGGATGGAACTCTCGGAATACATTATGCCAGGATTGGGTGGAAAAGATCTTTCCGAAGAGCATGCCCTGGAGAGTGCCGATGCCCTGAATCAGATCAACCCGGACTTCATCCGCCTGCGGACGCTGGCCATCCCTGAGCATGTCGAGCTGTATGCCGAGTACAGCAGGGGGGATTTTCAGAAGTTAGGTGATGTCGAGACGGCCCGGGAACTCCTCGTCTTTCTTCAAACCCTCGATGGTATTACCAGCACCCTGAAAAGCGATCACATCCTCAATCTTTTTGAGAACCTTGAGGGGAAATATCCGCAGGACAAGGAAAAAATGGTTGGCATTGTGCAAGACTTTCTTGAGATGGACCCAAGAGAAAGGATGCTCTATCAGGTCGGCCGGAGGATGGGGCTGTTTCGAGGCCTGGATGATATGCAAGCTGCAACGAAGCGGCAGCATGTGGAAAATGCCTGCCGGCGTGGTGGTATCACTCCGGACAACGTCGATGAGGCGGTTGACGAACTGATGAGGCGGTTTATTTAGTGCCTTATTTCCCGTTTACCGGGGTTAGATATAATGCTTAGGTGTCAACCCTTCTATGCTAATGAAAGAATCGCAGGTGGCTGGAAATTGACAGGATGCACATCATCCGGCTGCGTCACGGACAGGTGTACTTTTCTTTTTACCGAAAATCATTTCTTCGCCAGGCTTACCGTGGTCATTGAGTCGCAAGGGGTGTGAGGGGTCGGTACATTTCCAAAAATAAAAATCTTTGTTATTCTGTGACTGAATCAGGGTCATCATGTTTTTGCACTTCTCCGCCGGGCATGGCGCCTTCGGTGCACCCGGGTCTATGACTGGTTTTCCAGGACTGCCGTTTTCGTCTCTGATCAGGGGGCAATTGCCTTTTTTGCCGGTGGAGCAGGCCCAGAAATAATTCCCTATCTTATGGTTACTTTCATATCGAATGAGATATCCCGTCCGACAATGAGGGCATTGGGGACCAGTTTCCGGGCGGTCCATGAACGCAGCACCGGGCGCGCCGTTGAAATCGGAACGTAACGGACAGTCTTTTTCCTTTCCGGACGAGCAGATCCAGAAAAATTTCCCCCGTTTAGTTTTCGATTCCAGACGCGAGAGCTGCCCGCCACAGGGGCAACGGTATATTTTACCCATCACCTCCTCGGAGAAACGGGTTTGAAGTGCATATTTGACCATGGTGGACATACGCTTGGTCAACTCTTCGAGAAACGCTTCCCTGCCCAGGTCACCTTCACAGATCCTGTCAAGCGCATCTTCCCAGATCGCCGTCATACCGGGATTTTTCAGGGAAGGATGAATTTTATCGATCAATTCCCGTCCCCGGGGAGTCGAGATGAGTATTTTCCCGGTCTTTTGCAGATATTCCCGGTTTTGCAGTTCAGTGATGATATTGGTTCTTGTTGCGGATGTACCGATACCGGAATTCTCTTTCAGCCGGGCTTTGATGATCGGATCTTCGACAAATTTATGGACCTCGGTCATGGCAACCTGCAACGAGGCTTCGGTAAACCTGCTCGGCGGTTTGGTGAATTTCTGTTCCTTGTCAACTTTGTCGATCTTTACCTGATCTCCTTTGGTCACCGCAGGCAAAAATTTTTCTTTGGTTTGCTGATCATTGAGGGCCATCCACCCTTGATTGTTGATGGTAATGCCCGAACCTTTCCACAGTTCACCCTTTGCCTCAACAATGATGCTGCTCGAAGAGTACTGGTAATCCGGGTAGAACTGTTTCAAAAATCGTCTAGCCACCAGCAGATAAATATTTTGTTCATCCTCTGTCAGATTTCTGGGAATGACTTCGGTGGGAATAATACCATGATGTGCCTCTGCTCCCTGCTTTTTGGTATTCCATGCAGGCGATTGGATGGTGAGATCGGCGTCGTCTGCTCCCTCAATGTTCTGGGCGCGGAGGCACTGCACAATACTCGGGGCATCCTCAAACATTTCATTTGGCAGATAGCGGCATTCGGTGCGCATATAGGTGAGCGCCTTGTGCCTTTCGTACAGCCCCTGACCCAGCTCCAGCGTTTGTTTTGGGGAATAGCCAAACTTGTCCTCGGCTTTTTTCTGCAGATCGGAAAGCAGAAAAGGAAGCGGCGGAGATTTTGTCTTCAACACCTCGTTTTTTTCAACGACAACACCTTCCTGCCCGGTAACCTTCAGGATGAGCTCTTCGGCAACCTTGTCGTTGACAAGACGACCTTCCGCATCGAGACCGGGTGCAAGTTCGTCCGGATTCCAGGTGGCAATAAACTGACCTGCTGCGTGGTCGACAGATGCTCTGAGTACCCAGTACGGTGTTGTGGTGAACTGCTCGATCTCCCGGTCCCTGCCCACAACCAGTGCAAGGGTCGGCGTCTGAACTCGTCCGGCTGAGAGTACGGTGTTGGACTGGCCGGCGGCAATGGTGAGACCTCTGGTGACATTGATGCCGACCAGCCAATCGGCATTGGAGCGGCATATGGCTGCATCTTTTATATTTTTAAACTCGGCATTGTCTCTGAGGTTGGCAAAACCCTTTTTTATGGTCCGCACATCCAATGCAGATATCCATAACCTCTCGGCAGGACCGGTGTAGCCAAGAAAATCGAGTACCTCATCAACAATCAGCTGACCTTCCCGCTCAGGGTCGCCGGCATTAATGACTTTTTCCGATCTTTTCAGCAACCCGTCAATTATATGCAGCTGCTCTCTGGTACGGGGGAGGGGGTCCAGTATCCATTTGTCTGGAATAATAGGTAAATCTTCAGCTCTCCATCGTTTATATCGCGGATCATAGGCATCCGGATTCGCCTGCTCCAGGAGATGTCCAATACACCAGGTACAGACGACATCCCCCTTGCAGTTATAAAAACCCTTTCCCCGGCCGACTATTCCGAGGAATGTGGCAAGATCTTTTCCAACACTCGGTTTTTCCGCAATAAGCAGCGTTATTCCCATGTAAAACTCTTATTATATGAAATATCTCATGGTCATTTTCACGTATCCGGTCACCAGCAATAGCAAAATGCTCGCATAATATTACCCGCTTGACTCCCCGATGAGAAGAGTTACATTTTTTCTATCAAACGAACTGATTCTCTTGCCAAAGCAAATTCCAATCCAAAACCTGGGGGTATGAATGTATGGAGGCGCAAAGGAGATTGCCTGCGACGGTTATGACAATTGCAACGAGCAAACTGCCTCTGCGTCAGCAGAAGTAAAATTCAGCGTAGGTGAGAATATGAAAAAAATTCTGTGGTCGATAATGATTGTCCCTCTGTTGTTCCTCTCGAGCTGCAGCAAGGAGATGGCTGGTGGAGCAGCTGTAGGCGTCGGTGCTGCCGGAGCTGCCTATGAATATCAAAATAAACGGACCATGGACGCCTTGGAAGAGGACTTCAGGGCTGGACGGATTACCGAGGAGGAATATAATCGCCGAAAAGAAGAAGTCAAAAGCAGATCGATTGTTTATTAGTACCCTAGTCAAGAACGCCTGTCACTCAGTTCAGTCCCCCTTGAGTTTTTCCGGGGAAAGTCAAAGAAAGCTATAAGCTGTTCGTCCAGCCGGCTATGCCCTGATGGGGTATTGTCCAACTATAAATTTTCCGTAATGAGAACCATTGCTGAAAAGAATGGTGACTTGTGCCGGTCAATATGGTTGATTTACAACAGATAAAATTGTACTACCGCATATGGAAAAAACAATGAATTTCTCCTGAGTTTGAAGAGGACAGCATGGCCCTATACGATCGGCAATTAGAAAAAGAAAACTGCGGCTTTGGCCTGATGGCCCATCTCGAGGGCGAAGCCAGCCATAAACTGGTGCGGACGGCAATTTCTTCTCTGGCCCGAATGGCCCACCGCGGCGGTATCGCCGCCGACGGTAAAACCGGCGACGGTTGCGGCGTGCTGCTAAAGAAGCCGGACAATTTTTTCCGATTGCTGGCAGCGGAGGAGGGCTGGAGTCTCGGCGGCAGGTACGGCGTCGGCATGATTTTTCTCAGTCGTGATGACGCCAGGGCGACAGTGGCCAGATGGGCCATCGAGGAGGAGCTGGAGAAGGAGACCCTTACTGTTGTCGCCTGGCGTGACGTCCCTGTTGACCCGGAGGTACTTGGCGATTTTGCCGGCAAAACCTTGCCGCATATCGTCCAGGTTGTTTTTAACGGGCCCTTCGGCTGGGGCTCGAAGGAACTCGAACGACGCCTGTACATGGTTCGCCGCCGGGTGGAAAAACGGATCACCGATGATGCCGATTTCTATATCGCCAGTCTGTCCAACCTGGTGATCGTCTATAAAGGCTTGTGCCGCCCGGTCGACCTGCCGCTTTTTTATCCTGATCTGGCCGATATCAGGATGCAGTCATCCATCTGTCTTTTTCACCAGCGATTTTCCACCAATACCCTGCCCAGATGGTCACTCGCTCAGCCCTTCAGGTATCTGGCGCATAACGGGGAGATCAACACCATAACCGGCAACCGGCAATGGTCGAAGGCCCGCTCCTACAAATTCCGGTCGCGGCTGCTGCCGGATATGGCCGAAGCCGCGCCCTTTGTCAACACCACCGGCTCCGACTCCTCATCTCTCGATAATATGCTCGAGCTGTTTCTCGCCGGCGGCATGGATCTGTTCCGGGCCTTTCGGCTGCTCATCCCGCCTGCCTGGCAGAATCATCCGAACATGGATGCTGACCTGCGCGCCTTCTACGATTTCAACTCCATGCATATGGAGCCGTGGGATGGCCCGGCCGGCATCGTCATGAGCGATGGCCGTTTCGCTGCCTGCGGCCTTGATCGTAACGGCCTGAGACCGGCCCGCTATGTGGTCACCAAAGATAAGCTCATTACCCTCGCCTCCGAGGTCGGGATCTGGGACTACGAACCGGACGAGGTGCTGGAGAAAGGTCGGGTCGGACCCGGCGAGCTGCTGGTGATCGACACCCTGTCCGGCAAACGCTGGACCTCCTGGGATATCGACAGGGAGCTGAAGAGCCGTCATCCCTATAAAAAGTGGATGGAGAAATGTTGTCGAAAACTCTCTTCTTTTGAGCAGGATGATGGTCTGGCAACGGGGACCAGGTCCCTTGACGATGACCGGCTGCTTCTCTATCAGAAGCTCTTTGGCTATACCAATGAAGAGCTGGAGCAGATGATCAAGGTCCTCGGCGAGACCGGGCAGGAACCGGTCTGTTCGATGGGCGATGATGCACCGATGGCGGTGTTGTCCTCGAAGCGGCGCAGCCTCTACGACTATTTCCGGCAGATGTTTGCCCAGGTGACCAACCCGCCGATCGATTCGCTGCGGGAAAAACATGTCATGTCGCTGGCCACCTGCGTCGGGCGGGAGCAGAATGTTTTCGACGAGGCCCAGGGCCACGCCTACCGGGTGATGTTTCAATCGCCGGTGCTTGTCTACAGCGATCTGCAGCAGCTTCTGCAGCTCGATCCGAAGCATTATCGTCAGGTGAGCTTTGATCTCAACTACCGCCGAGAGCTTGGGCTGAAAAAGGCCATTGAAGAACTCTGCCGCATGGCCAGAAAAGAGGTGGAACAAGGGGCCGTCCTGCTCATCCTCTCGGATCGCCATATTACGCCGGAGACTCTGCCCATTCCCGCTGCGATGGCGGTAGGCGCCGTGCAGCGCGTGCTGGTCGACAATCAGTTACGCTGCGATGCGAACATTATCGTGGAAACCGCCGACTGCCGTGATCCGCATCATTTTGCCGTGCTGCTCGGCATGGGAGCGACCGCCGTCTACCCCTATCTGGTCTATGAGTCGCTCGCCCAGATGGTCGATGAAGGGTCGGTGCAGGTCGGTCTGAGGCAGGCTATCGTCAACTACCGCCGAGGTATCGATAAGGGTTTGCTGAAGATATTGTCGAAAATGGGTATATCCACCATCTCCTCGTACCGGTGCGCCCAGCTTTTTGAGGCGGTTGGACTTGCCGCCGAGGTGACCGAGCTCTGTTTTAACGGGGTGGCCAGCCGCATTGCCGGGGCAGGTTTTGATGATTTTCAGGCGGATCAGCAAGAACTGGCCGCGTATGGCTGGAAGCGACGCCATAAACCGCTGGGCCGGGGAGGGCTGTTCAAATATATCCATGGCGGCGAGTACCATGCCTATAACCCCGATGTGGTTGAAGCCCTGCAAAAAGCAGTACGCAGCGGCGAGTTCAACGACTATCAGCGCTATTCCGCCCTGGTCAATGATCGTCCGGTTGCCTGTCTGCGGGATCTGCTGCGCCTGAAAAAAGACACGGGTGCAATACCTCTTTCTGCGGTGGAGCCGGCGGAAAAATTCTACAATCGTTTTGACTCCGCCGCCATGTCCATCGGCGCACTCGGCCAGGAGGCCCATGAGGCGCTGGCCATCGGCATGAATCGTCTGGGCGGTTTTTCCAACAGCGGTGAAGGCGGGGAGGATCCGGACCGGTTCGGTACCGAACGGGTGTCAAAAATAAAGCAGGTGGCCTCCGGCCGTTTCGGGGTTACGCCGCATTACCTGATGAACGCCGAGGTGATCCAGATCAAAATGGCCCAGGGGGCTAAACCGGGGGAGGGCGGGCAGCTGCCCGGGCATAAGGTGACCGCCCAGATAGCCGCCCTGCGCTATTCGGTGCCCGGGGTGACGCTCATCTCTCCGCCGCCGCACCACGACATTTATTCTATTGAGGATCTGGCCCAGCTGATCTTTGACCTCAAGCAGGTCAATCCCAAGGCGAGGGTCAGTGTCAAACTGGTCGCCGAACCCGGCGTCGGCACCATCGCCACCGGCGTGGTCAAGGCCTATGCCGACATGATAACCATCTCCGGCTACGATGGCGGCACGGGAGCCAGCCCGCTCACCTCGGTAAAATATGCCGGCAGTCCCTGGGAACTGGGGTTGGCCGAGACCCAGCAGACGCTGGTGGCCAACGGACTGCGCCATAAGGTGCAGCTGCAGGTCGATGGTGGTTTGAAGACCGGCCTGGATATCATTAAAGCGGCCATTCTCGGTGCCGAGAGTTTTGGCTTCGGTACCGGGCCGCTCATTGCCCTCGGCTGCAAATTTCTGCGCATCTGCCACTTGAACAACTGTGCAACCGGGGTGGCCACGCAGGATGAGACGCTGCGCAAAGAATTTTTTGCCGGGGTGCCGCAGATGGTCATGAACTATTTTCGCTTTATGGTGCAGGAAACACGAATGCATATGGCCGAGCTGGGCATTCGTCAACTGACCGATCTGATCGGCCGGACGGATCTGCTTGAAGAACTGCCCGGCATCACGGCGAAACAGCAGAAGCTTGTCCTTGGGCACATTCTCGATACCTTTCAGCCTCCGGCAACCAGCAGCCTCTTTTTTCGGGAGGCCAATGTTCCCGACGATCCCGGCCGACTTAACCTGCAGATCGAAGAACGTTTTCGTCAGGCCGTTGCCACCATGTCCGGCGGGGGAGGCAGTTTTACCATCCGCAATACTGATCGGACGGTCGGTGCGCGACTGTCCGGGGAAATTGCCGCCCTGCACGGTAATACAGGCATGAAGGATGCACCGATTCATCTGTTGTTCAGTGGGACCGCCGGACAGAGTTTCGGCGCCTGGAATGCCGGCGGCCTGCATATGGTACTGACCGGCGATGCCAACGATTATGTCGGTAAAGGGATGGCCGGTGGCAAGCTGGTCGTTCGACCCCCGCTGGGTGTTGCCTACAAAAGCCACGAGGCGGTGATTATCGGCAACACCTGTCTGTACGGCGCCACCGGCGGCTGGCTGTTTGCCGCGGGCCGGGCCGGGGAACGCTTTGCGGTGCGGAATTCCGGGGCCAGGGTAGTGGTTGAAGGCATCGGCGATAACGGCTGTGAATATATGACCGGCGGTATTGTCACCATCCTTGGCGAGACCGGGGTGAATTTCGGGGCAGGAATGACCGGCGGGTTTGCCTATGTCCTTGATGAATTCGGTGCCATGGAGTCGCGGCTGAATCCGGAACTGGTTGACAGCATCACCCTGGAAGACCAGGCGGTCCTGCGCGAACATCTGCGGGGAATGATCAACGCACATTTCCTCGAGACGGGCAGTGAGCGGGCCGAGCGGCTGTTGACCGGCTTTGATGAACAGTACGCCGGCCTCTTCAAACTGGTGAAACCAAAAACATCCGATGTCGCGACCCTGCTCGGCCATCGGGGCAACTCGCCACGAGAAACTCTGGCAGTCGTTTTTTAAGGGGAAGAGTATGAGCCGGAATTTATTTCAGTTTATCGAAGTGGAGCGGGTTGATCCGCAAAAGAAAAGGATTGAACGGCGGCGGCATGAGTTTGTCGAAATCTATCATCCTCTGCAGCAAGCGCAGGTGCAGATGCAGGCGGACCGCTGTCTCGACTGCGGCAACCCCTATTGCGAATGGAAATGCCCGGTGCATAACTACATTCCCGACTGGCTGCAGCTGGCCAACGAGGGACGGATCATCGAGGCGGCCGAGCTCTGTCACCAGACCAACAGCCTGCCGGAGGTCTGCGGCCGGGTCTGTCCCCAGGACCGGCTCTGTGAAGGGGCCTGCACCCTCAATAACGATTATGGCGCGGTGACCATCGGCAGTATAGAAAAATACATCGTCGATACCGCCTTGCAGATGGGCTGGCGTCCGGATCTTACCAAGGTGGTACCGACCGGCAAGCGGGTGGCGGTGATCGGTGCCGGGCCTGCCGGTCTTGGCTGTGCCGATGTGCTGATCCGCAATGGCGTGCAGCCGGTGGTCTTTGACCGCCATCCGGAAATCGGCGGGTTGCTCACCTTTGGCATTCCCGCCTTCAAACTCGACAAACGGGTCATGGAGCTGCGGCGGAAAGTTTTCACCGATATGGGTATTACCTTTCGACTGGGGGTGGAGGTCGGCCCTGATCTGCCCTTTGCCGGCCTGCTGGCGGAATATGATGCGGTCTTTGTCGCCACCGGTACCTATACGTCGATGCGCGCCGCTCTGGAAAACGAAGCAGCGACAGGGGTGTACGACGCCCTCGACTATCTTATCGGCAACATCGACCGTCAAATGGAATTAAAGCGTGAGCGCTACCCCTATGTCGATCAGCAAGGGAAACGGGTGGTTGTTCTTGGTGGCGGGGATACGGCCATGGATTGTCTGCGTACGGCGATTCGCCAGGGGGCAATTGACGTCGTCTGTGTCTATCGCCGGGATCGGGAAAATATGCCTGGCTCGGCCCGGGAAGTGCAAAATGCCGAGGACGAGGGAGTGCGCTTTCTGTGGAATCTCCAGCCGCTCGGCATTGTTATCGGCGAAGACGGACATGTCACCGGCGTCAGAGTGGTCAACACCCGGCTCGGCGAAGCCGATGAACGGGGCAGGCGAAAGCCGGAAGCCATTGCCGGCACCGAGGTGGTGCTCGATGCCGACAGCATCATCATGGCCTTCGGCTTCCGGCCGAGTCCGCCGGAATGGCTCAAGGAAAATGGAATTTTCGTAAATGACCGGCAGCTTATCGACGCTCCTGCCGGCGGCCGGTTTCCTTTCCAGACCAGCAGCGAGAAGATTTTTGCCGGCGGCGACGCGGTTCGCGGTTCCGACCTGGTGGTTACGGCTATTGCCGAAGGGCGCAGCGCGGCGGAATCCATTCTTGACTATCTCGATGTATGACATTTTTAAAAACAGTCGTTGTACCTAGGAACACAACAAAGAATTTCTCAGCTGCCAAGGAGCAGGAATGAAAAAAATTGTCGGCGGTATTATTGTACTCATTGCAGTTGCCGGAATTGGTGCACCATTTTTCAGCGGCCTGATTATGGAGAGAGTTGTCAAACGGTCATTTAACAATCTCAATACCATGTATACCGAGAATGGTTCCGATGCCTCGATCGAAATAGTGCATTATGACAGAGGTTTTTCCTCGACAGAAATTGAGTGGAAAATGAAATTGGGCAGCTTGCAGGCGATATACGGCGTTGATGAAATACTTTTTGTCGACCATGCGAAGCATGGATTGACCGGCATTGTCTCGACAACCAGTCTTGATGAAAACAAATGGTTCGCCGATTTTGTCAACAATAAGCTTTCCGGTAAAAACCCTTTGACGATCACCACTGAATACTCCTTTTCCGGACAGATTGATGCAGCAATCATCCTCGACGCTTTTTCTGTGCCGCTAGAAGATGAAGTTGCTGAAATTAAGCGTGGCAGAGCCGTTTTTTCCTGCGATGATACCTTGAAAAATTTCTCGTCCGAGGCCTTCTGGGAAGGTTTTGCCGTTCCACAAAAAGTGCAGGCGGACGGTATCGTCATTTCCTCGACGCTGGAAAAGATCTCCCCCTATCTCTGGGACGGTACGCTCTCCCTGGCGGTGAAAAAAAGCAAAACTGACGGGGACCTCGAACAGCTTGCGCTGGTGAATTTTAAAGGCGACTATTCTGTCGATGCGGATAGCGAAGAAAACACAATATCCGTCGTCACTACCTTTGGCGCCGATCAACTGCAGGCCGGGCCGGACAAGGTCGATAACGGTTTTGTCCGACTTGGCATCATCAATATGGATATCCAGGGTTTTGAAGAATTCATGAAGTTGTACACCGAGATGGCGCAGAGTGTCTTGCAGGATATGAGCACTGCAGAAGATGATCCTGAAAAAATGACAACAATCCTGCAGGAGCAGATGGCCCAGAGGCGATTGCAGGTTTTTGCGGCATATGAAAAATTAATGAAAAAGGGCTTGGAGCTGCAAATCTCCGATTTGTACGCCAAATTGCCGGCGGGAGAAGTGAAGGGTGATGCGGCAATAAGCCTGAATCAGGATATGACCTTTGTGCAGTTTGTCCCACTTTTGCAGCAACCGGAGCAGGTGGTGGATATTTTTTCTCTGCAGTCCAATCTACGCCTTCCGGCAGAACTTGTCGGTGACAATCCCATGCTTTTGTCGCCACTCTATTCGGGCATGCCAACCGGGTTATTTGTCCAGGACGGCGACTATCTCAGTCACAAGGGCGAGACCAGAGACGGCAAGCTGTATCTGAATGGCCAGGTGGTGGTATTTTAGTAAGCCGCATTTTCGCTGTATATTGGCGGAGAAAGAATAGGGTTTATGTGAAATTAAATTGCCGAACTTGCTCCGGTTGAATCCCAGGTAGTTTTTCTTTCGGCCATTAAATTTCCATAACCTTTATGATATCAATGTGCACAAAACACATAATCAATGCCGGTGAGTAAGAAAGTCGTGAAGCATAGTTTTCTTGCTCACCGGCAGTTTGAAACAGCAGGACTGGTCTTGTTCTCTAATTGATTACTCTAGATTCCCATGTAACCAATTATGAGGAAAATTACTGCACTGATAAATGCGCCAAGAAATCCATACGGCATCTGGGTCACCGCATGGCGATAATTATCGCAACCAGTTGCTGCCGAACTTAAGATAGTGGCATCAGAATAGAAACATATATGACTGCCCCATACCCCTGCCGAACAGACAGCACCAACAGCTACCAATGGATTGGCGCCAACTGCGATTGCCAGGGGTACTACTATCGGAATCGCAATAGCATACATTCCCCAGCTCAGTCCCATGATAAATTCCGTGATACCGAGTACGCTAAATACAACAAAAGGCATCATTTCCGGAGTCATATACACCTTGGCGGTATCGATAACATAGGTGAGAAAACCGATTTTCTCATTAGCACTTGCAAAGGTCAAGGCAAGAATAACCATGAGGAGGGGGAACAGCATTTGTTTGATACCGACAACACATGTATCAAAAAAATCCTCAGGCCCCATCAATCCTTGAAAGATGTAGAGAACAAACATAAAGGCAACAGTTGCGAGGACTCCAAGCTGCATGTCGATATCAAAGTAAATCGTCGACCCAACCAGCACCAGAATCGGCAGGAAGAAATTCAATACTCTTGGCTTGCTCGGCGTTTTCACGGTTTGACCGCTGTGAATATCAATTTTATCTGATCCCGGGGGAGCAAGAATTCCTTCTTCCGTTGCCCGCCTTTCAGCTTCTTTCATAGGCCCGAAGATAGGTATGAAACCAAGGATAACAAGGGGAACAACGAGTACTGCAACCCATCCATACACGTTATAGGGAATTGTTTGGATAAAATACTTTACCCCTTCTCCCTCGGGCGCAGCTCCTGCTTGCTCAAGTAGAGTAGCGATATAAACGGCCCAGGTAGAAATCGGGATCAAAACACAAACCGGGGCGGCTGTCGAGTCAACAATATATGCAAGTTTTTCTCTTGAAACCTTGTATTTATCAGTAATCGGGGCCATACAGGAACCGACAGTGAGGGAATTCAGGTAATCGTCAATAAATATCACAATACCCAGCACCCAGGTCCACATGAGGGTACTTTTTCTGGTCTTGGCCCTTCTAGCCACCCATTCTCCGAAAGCAGATGCACCTCCGGCCCTCTCGATTAAGGCTATTATACTTCCCATTAGACCACAGACAATAAACAGCCATTGAGTATTTTCGTCAGTCAACACTTCGGTCAGTGTTGTACTCATTGGGCCAAAAAAATCCAGTTTATGGGCCATGAAGAATGCCAAAAGAGAGGCCAGGGTTAATCCTTCGAGAATTCTTTTTGTGTAAAATATAAATGAAAGTAAAAATACCGAGGGGAGAGCGGAGACAATACCAAACGATGATTCATCGTCAGGTACCAGTATTGTTATGGCTAGAAAAGCCACTGTTAGAAAGGTGTATTCTATCAGTGTCCTGTTGGTTTTACTTTTATCAATATCACCAGTCGATTGAATGACTTCCAAACCTATTGATTCGCTCATTACTTCTCCTCCACACAAACAGTCTGCACGCCTGTTTGTGAATAATGTTGAGCTTTATAGTTTGTAACCAGAATATCCACTTTGCACTCACAGAAAAACAGTAGCACGGATTCATTCCTGAAAGAAATCCTTTTACATCTGTGTGGTGCGTGTGTTACGGCGGCCAAAAATCTATAGTTCCTCCTTGCTTTTTAACTTAGGGTAAGTTTTTTCCGGAAAACATTACATCAATACAATAAGTTACTCTCATTCGTTACTCACTATCCTCCATTCAGGGGTTGGAAAAATTTGACTTCAGTGTTATCCGGTATTGTATCGGCTGCATTGGCAAGCGTTCCGTTAATGGACACTATTGCAACCTGTTCCTTTGGCAACTGCAACAGATCCACAAGTTCTGCTACAGATATATCCTTCCAGATTTCGACATCCAAACCTGAGTTGGGGTAGTTTCCAGGAAAATATCGGGGTAAAGTTCCAAAAAGTCTCACACGGACACGCATAACAGAGTCCTTAAAAATCAAAGGTGGAGTCCATTTCTTCGTCACTTACCTTCACCACTATATTGTATGGCGGTAACGGTTCGTTGTAGAACATCGCTGGTAACCGATCGTCCATATTGGTAAATCCCGCGTTACGGTTGAATTCACGCTCTGCTTTGATGACACGACTGCCAAGTTCGGCCCAGTCATTTTTTCCAAAAGCCTTACCTGATTTCGCACTCATCATGGTAAAGACGTTATTGATCCCCTCTTCTGTTGCCAGGCCGGATTGAGCAAAGTCACAGATACCTGCCGTATCAACTGCCGCCATATGAATCTGAGTATTGCGGGAAATTTCAACCTGTCCTGCAGAGCCATGAGCCTCAACGGTTCCGCCAAAAGCTTCAAGGTTTTGGTCCACAACCCAGCCGGCAGTGTGGTCTGCTCCCATTGGGGAAGTCGCATAAGTCACAGCCATCCCCTGGATTGCTCGAGGATCATAGGCGGCGATGCTCTGTCCTTTGACAGTGGGCACACGGTCATGATTGAAGTGCCTCCCGACTGCGTCAGGGCCATTGCCAAGCAACTGACCCATTTCTGTTCCAGCGGCTACTTCTTCAACCAAGCGAATTGCTGCATCGGCATCGCCAAATTCCCGATATCCTGCATCAAAGGCCACAGCCAGTGCTGCGCCGGTATTCATGGTATCAAGACCGATATCGTCGCAGAGAAAATCTAGTTTGGCAATGGCATCGAGATCATCATTGCCAATCATTCCTCCCATGGACCAGATTGTTTCATACTCGAGTGAAGAGGTTACATATTCACCCTCTTTGGTTACAAACTCATTGGAACAATCAATGATGCATTGGGAACACCCCTTATGCCTGGTTTTTCCACCACGCTCCTCGATGATTTTTGCCATCGTTTCTCCGCTGATCTTGTCAACACCTTTGAACTGGCCCATTCGTGCATTGTTTGTAGGAAAAGCACCAGCGGCATTGATTGGTTCAACAAGTACTGCCGTGCCGAATTCAGCCAGAATATGGCCACTGAATTCGTCCGCTTTGATGGCCTTTGCATAGTTTTTTGCTGCTTCTTTAAAACGATTATTATCAGCAATTTCCACAGGAATATTGCCCTTGCGATCAACAATAATCGCCTTCAGGCCTTTCGACCCCATGACTGCTCCCAGCCCTCCACGCCCTGCCGCACGGCACGGTCGACCATCAAGATCGGTGGATTGAATCGATGCCGACAGGAGCTGAAAATCGCCGGCAGGTCCTATGCAGGTAATACTCTTTTCCCCACCAAACTTGGAATGCAGCCTTGAAGAGAGCGCATAGGTTCTTGAACCTTTTAACTCGTCCGCTGTGATCAGGGTTGCGGTGTTTTCGTCCTCGATATTCAGGAGAAAATAACGCCCATCAGCGGCTTTCCCTTCAACAATAATCGCTTTAATTCCGAGTTTTGCAAGTGAGAAAGCCACAGTACCTCCGACATTGCTCTCCTTGATGCCACCGGTAAGGGGGCTTTTTGCCCCCACTGATAGACGGCCTGTATTGACCAGAGATGTGCCGGTAAAAAAACCGGGTGCAAAAATCAGTTTGTTCTCATTACCAAGGGGATCGGTAGAGGCGGGTACTTCACTGTTCACCATAATGGAGGTCAGTGCGCGCCCTCCCAGGGTGGAATACTCTCTCGGGACATCTTCCCACTGTACCGAGAGAGTGGTCATATTAACTCTTAGGAATTTCATTTGTTCCTCCGTTATGCTGTCTTGAGACTGAATATTTCCGGCTATTGCAGACTGGCAAAGGTTTCTTCAAGACGTTTCAACACTTCGTCAAGCAATTCATAGGGAATATTAAGTGCCGGCTCGAGCCTGATAGTTGTCGCGTTATTAAGTGTTCCGGCGGTCAACACCCCTCGACTGAAAAGACCAGAGGCAACTTTGTAGCCAATTTCATCATTTGGAAATATCATGCCGAGAAGCAGACCTCGCCCTCTGATGCCATTGAGGATCTGTGGATATTTTAATTGCAGAGCAGAGACTTTCTTCTTTATGTATTCGCCTTTCTCCGCAGCTTGACCAGCAAGGTCTTCTTCCAAAAGGACCGTGATCTGGGCAAGTGCCGCAGCACAGGCAACCGGGTTGCCGCCAGTGGTTGTTGTATGCATGAAAGGATTCGGCTCCATGCACTTCCATATTTTTGCTGTTGAGAAAAATCCCGACATGGCAATAACACCACCGCCAAGCGCCTTGCCAAAGCACATAATGTCCGGTGTTACACCCCAGTGATCAACGCCAAATATTTTTCCAGTACGGCCGAATCCGGTCTGCACTTCATCTGCAATCAGCAGCACTTCATATTTATCACAAATTTCACGGAGTTTTGGCCAGTAATTATCGGGTGGTTCTATCGCACCAGCTTCACCCTGGATAGGCTCGACGACTACAGCAGCGATACCGTCGCCAACTTCTTTCGCACATTTGAGTACCTGTTCAACAGCATCGGCATCACCGAAAGGCACTTGATGAATCCCATCTAATAATGGCAGTAAGGGTTGACGGTAGACTGCTTTGCCGAGAAGAGAGAGTGCACCAAGAGATTTGCCGTGAAATCCTTTCAAGGTAGAGATAAAACCGCTTTTCCCGGTGTAGAGTTTCGCCAGTTTCATTGCCCCATCTACTGCCTCTGTTCCGCTGTTTGCAAAAAATCCATACTGAATGTCGCCGGGAGTGAGTTTGGCAATGACTTTTGCGAGATGTGCCCGTAGCGGATCAAGCATTTCCTGGCTGTACTGGGGACTGCGGTCGAGCTGTGCTTTTGCTGCCGCAACAATTTTTGGATGGCGGATGCCTGGGGAATAGAGTCCAAAACCACCCAACATATCAATGTATTCACGGCCCATCACATCCCTGAGAATGGATCCTTCTCCCTGCCAATCTGTAAGTGCAAAATCCTTTGTTTCGGTAACGGATTTGCGATATTCCAAAAAGCCCTTATTGATATGATCGGCAAAGTTTTGATACGTTGATTCTGCCACCCACTTCCGATCAGAATCCGTAACTTCAGCCTCAGGAGTTTTTATAAGACCGACCATTTTTTTTGCTTCACTCAAAGCCGTAGCCATATCACGAGTACAAGCAGTTTTCTCGATAATGTTGTTAGTCTCTAATGCTTTTGTCATGTAAGATTCTCCTTTTGGATTTATTGCTTTGTTCCGCATGAATTGATCTCTTTTATTCGATTACGACCAGTTCAACAGAACTCTGTACTTTGTCGATCAATCTCGAATTGATAACCGACTGTTTTTATGGCTCTCTTTTATTAATTGAATGATCAGTTAAATTTTGGTTGAATTTGTTCACGAGTTTATTCGACTACGATCAAAGTTCATTTCTAAGCCACTGGTTCTTTATTAACTGTGTGGTCAGTTAATAAAGAACCAGTGGCTTAGAAATCCGCAGCAGTAATCACCCATATTCAACTGGACAGACACTGTTATTGTTATGTTAAATAACTCCGCCTTTAAGTACAGCAAGAGCCGACAGCTTGGCTGTTTCAGCAAAATCCTCGAAGGGCATATCCTGTCCTAGGAAATGTGCGTGAAATTCTAAACCCTCCATAAGGGTCACTATGAAATCGGCAGCCTTTCGTTCATCACCGACCTGGATAATGTCCTTTTTGTTGAAAATTATGAATTCATCGTGAAGATAATTTCTCAACCACTGAAACATTTCTCGAAATAACGTGGCGACGTTGGCGTCCCTGAAGCTCTGGTAATAAAATCCAAAGTGGACACCCGGATCAACGGTGCGGGACCATTTATAACTGAAGATCGTATCGATAAGTGTTGAAAATCGTTCTGCATCATCTTTGATGTGGTCAAAGTTGAGCAAATGTTGCGATTTGAATTTATCGATCATCAACTCGATAAGAGCGAGACGCAGATTTTCTTTATTGTTGAAATAATGCAGTATAAGACTGGGATGTATTCCCAAGTGTTTGGCGATTTTACTTATTGAGGCCCCTTCCAATCCTTCAGCAATGAGAACACGATAATAACCTTCGAGAATTTCCGGTTTTCTCAGTTCAGCATTTTGGTTTTTCCGTCTAGCCATAAATGTCCTGGAAAAAAGCCTAGGGTTGGGTTACAGAATTGCTACAATAATTCTCAATTACTCCTTGCATTTTCATTTGTCAACAACAAACAATAGTTTATTCACTGGTCATTCAATAATCTTGATCACGTACACTGCTGTATATGTGTCAGTTATAACTATGTATTTTTGAGTGCAATTCTTCTTGTGGTGTGAATTGAAAAAAATACTTTTCAGGAGTACTGGCTTCCCAAAATTGTTTTTTGGCTGGATGAGTCTCAACGACTCATCCCAATCTCACACTCAAAATGCGGCTCATTAGAAAAAAGCGTTCTTTGGAGCATACTCAATAAGACCAGACTGATTCTTTGCTGAATCAGTGTATTTTATAGAGTTATAATGGTTTAATTTTATTGATTGAATCAATCTTTTAGGTAGCTTAAATTTCGACAACCCGTCTATGTAATTGTATTTACTAATTATGTTATAGTTATACTTGAGGCAGAGAAGTTTCGCGTTTACCGGGGGAGGCGGCAATCTTCCTGGTGGCAACAATTGACTCCAGGGAAGAGAGAGGGTATGATTTAATCATACTGGTTCATGGAGAAAAACAATGCAAACGGATAAAGCTGAAAGGATCACCATTACGTTGCCGTCTGAAATGCTCGCATCGATCAAGGACAAGGTACAGTCTGGAGCCTACGGTTCCACCAGTGAACTTATCAGAGAGGCGATGCGCCTGTGGCAGAGAAAAGAAGAGGAACATGAAACGCGGCTTTCTTTGATTCGCAACCGTCTGGCAAACTCGACCACAAGCGGTGCCCCCGTACCACTTGATGATGCTTTTAAAACAATCGAGCGGTTGCACCAGGAGCGAATGAAAAAGTACCTTGATGAAAAAATATAATATTTACCTGATGCCGGATGCGATCAAGGAACTTGAGGCGATTTATAGTGATTTAACAGACAAAAGTGGCCCCCCCGAGAGAGCGTGGGCGTTCGTTGAAGAACTGGGCCGGAAATGTTGCGAACTGGAAACTGCTCCCTTGCGTGGGCAACCAAGAAGTGACCTGATGGAAAACCTGCGGATAATCCCGCTCGACAGAAAGGCCGTTGCCGCCTTCCTTGTTGATGCAGAAACCCAGGCCGTCCTTATTCTCAATATATTTTACGGCAGCAGAGATTATGAAGCCCTCATAACTGCGTCCAAAGCTGCGATCCACAAAAAACATGACACCACTTGCTCGCAACGAATTTGGAGCTCGTCAGTCGATGGGCTGAATGTGCGCAACAAGCGGGAGGTAAGCTGATAGATGCCACTAAGGCGGTAGGCTGCATATGGATTTTCCAGGAGGTTACTTGTTCCAAGTGCTTTTATCTCTTCAACAGTTTATTGTAAAGTTGGTCTTGTCCGCAAGAAATTATGTACTGGAAGGTCAAGCAGAAATTTGATCCCCTTTTTTTGCCCCCTTTTCTTTAGAGGCCCTATGAGCAGTAAACCCCTTGAAAAAGCCAAAGATCAGCAATGGATCTATCTGACCGGTAAAGAGATTTATCAGTTTTTTCATAAGGTGAAAGGACGACTGCAGGGAATTCAAGTCTACGCCCTGGTGGGGAAGAGTGGGACCGGGAAGAGCTTTCGGGCCAAGCTGCTGGCGGAAAAGATCGGGGTGCCATATATCATCGATGACGGGTTGTTGATCTATGAGTCAGTTATTCTTGCCGGCAGGTCTGCAAAACATGAAAAAAATTATATCAGCGCCATCAAAACCGCTTTATTTGCCGATCCTGATCATCGACAGCAGGTTGTCGATGTGCTTCAGAGAAAGAAAATAAAGAGAATTCTTCTGTTGGGAACCTCCAACAAGATGGTGATTAAGATTGCCGAACAGCTGGAACTGCCGCCCATCAGTGAGATCATCAATATTGAAGAAATCGCCAGCAAGCAGGATATCGAAAATGCCATCAAGTCGAGAAAAGAGGAAGGAAAACATGTCATCCCTGTGCCGGCTATAGAGGTAAAAAGGGACTATTCTCTGATTCTGATGGATAGTGTGCGGATTTTTTTCCAAGGCGGGAATAATCCCGATGGCAGAAAAAGGGCGAGGTTTTTCGAAAAATCCTTGGTGCGTCCCGTTTTTCAGGATAAATCGGTTGTGCAATCGAATTTCAACGACAAAAAAGGCGTACCCGGCACCGTCTCGATTTCCGAGGCGGCCCTGCTGCAGATGATTCTCCACTGTGTCGATGAATATGACGGTGACATCCAGGTACGCAAAATTAAAGTCAAGTCCAGTCGCGCCGGATATGGCATCAACATGTATATCGACGTGCCCTACGGAAAAAGCCTGGGGGCGCAACTGCACGACCTGCGTGAGTATATTCTCTCTAAAATACAACAATATACCGGCATAATTCTCAATACAATGGAGATCTCCGTCGACAAGGTTTCCCTGCGTGGGAAAAAAGAAGAAATCACTACGAAGTAGACGCAGTACCCGGCTTCCCGCGCATTTTTCTCTGTTTCAGGATCCCTGAGTCAGACAAGACAATATCGTTTACTTTATCCGGCTCGTCTATGCAGAGAAACAGTGACGCTCATCGATCAGCTCCCCTTCGCGGTACATCCACTGCTGGCTGCTTGTACCATCTTCAGGAATAGCAAAATTGTTTGCAGGATCTTTGCCTACAGCGGTGCCAATCAACCTGGTGGAGCTGCTGGCAAAAAGAGAAGACCTGTTTGCCGTGGTATGTCCAGCCTGGCCGTTCAGCTCTGCCCCCCCGATAAGGGATGGCGGAGAGATGGTCAAGCCAAGGAGCAGTAACGCCAATAATATCAAGTTTACCTGCTGCACCTGTAGAGAAGGATACATTTGCCTGGCCCCAAGGTTGTGCCCAAAAGGGCGGCCTTGCCGGGCCGGCCCTTTTGGGTTGTATACCCCGCGACAGACTGTTACATTGTTTCCGAATTCCCGGGCTGCCCGGGTTGCTCTGGTCCTATCCGGTAGGGCCGCATCATCTCGTTGTCCTCGTGCTCGACAATGTGGCAGTGCCAGACAAACTGGCCGGGAGTGTTGAACTGGGCCTTGATGCGAGTGACCTGGCCGGGATAGGCGATAACCGTATCCTTGAACCCGGTCTCCCACGGTTCGGGTGGGGTGACGTTGCCGTCGAGTTGAATCGGGGAGACAACTTCATCGTCTTCATTTAAAACAAGACCTTCACGGTTCACCACTTCAAAGACCACCTCATGGACATGCATCGGATGGGCGTCCCCCGTGGTGTTGTAGAACTCCCAGATCTCGGTGGCACCGACATCCGGGTTCTCGGTAACCGGTTCCATCCATTTCCGTTCCGTCCAAACCCCATCTGGCGTAGCTGGATCGATGCTGTCGGGACCAACGGTGCCGAGGAGCGCCTCGATCGGGCCTTCAACTTCGTTGTTGTTAGCGTCGACGCCCTCGCCCATCATTTCAATCAGGGCCAGCTGACGGGTGACGGTTGCTGCCGGCAGGGGGGTGATGGCCGGCAATTGCAGGAACTGTGGTGGAGTGGTCGGATCCGCCGCTAAGGCAGGAACCACTCTGAATTCCATCACCTGGCCGGTGGATAATGGGTCGGCCACGTTAAAATCGGCACCCGGCACACCCCCGCCAAAGGGTTCGTCCGGCCCCACATTGCCCAGCACGTAATTGCCCACCTCTACATTGGTGAAGTCGACGATCACATCGGCGCGCTCGGCCAGGCCCATGAGCAGACGGTTATCATGGTCGGCGGTGAGATTAACAGGTGCTGCCAGAAAGCCTCCTTCGTTGCCAATTGCCCACACCTCTACCCCGGGGATTTCGCTAAAATCGAGGATAAGAAAACGCGACTGGCAGCCGTTCAGAAAACGCAGGCGGTAACGCCGTTGCTCGACGGTCTGGAACGGCCAGGTATTGCCGTTTACCATCATTGTGTTGCCGAAGAACTCGGGATTCCAGATCGGTGAAAACTCTCCATCCGGTAGGAACTCGCCGACAATTCCGTCAAAAAACTCACGCGTGTCGGGATAGAACAGTGACCCATCTTCATTGAATGCACGGTCCTGGATGGCGATAGGGATCTCGTAGTACGTTTTGTTGGGCGGGAACTTGTCGTTCTCATTCGGTGCCGGTCCCGGCAGCACGGCGGGTGAGAGATTGCGGGAGTCGAGAACGGCATCATCGCCGTCCGGGCCGCCACGGACGAGGTAGAAACCAGCCGGCCCGGCATAGACGTTGACCCGCGTCATGCCCAGGGTATGGTCATGGTACCAGAGTGTCGAGGCACGATTGGCGTTGGGGTACTGGAAAATGGCATAACCGGGTCCCCAGGCGGCCTCAAAATTAGCGGCCGCTTTGCCGGCAAAAAAGGCGTACCAGCGTCCTTCGGTGGCATATCCATCAGGAATATTGTCAGCCGCCGGCAGATACCAGGTCTCGGCGTAGCCGTCGCTCTCATCTCCCACCCCCACTGCCCCGTGTACATGGGTGCAGATGGGTACCGGCCCATCATAACTGTCCGGTGTCAGTTGTCCGGTGTAATCAGGACGGCTATCTCTTCCCAGTTCACCGCCAGGCGGGTTGGCCCAGTGCAGGGTTGGATCGACCGGCAAGAGGTGCGGCAGATAATTCCCGTTAGCATCAACCAGGCCGTTGATCCACTTCACCCGCACCGGCCGATTCCATTTGGCCTCAATGGTCAGAGATGGGGCGTTGTGCAGGAGGAGGCCCTTTTTTATGGCCGTGGCTACCGCCCCATAGCCCCAGACGGGTGTCAGGGGGAGTGAAGCCGGTAGAATCTGCTGCTTGAACTGTCTCATCGAGATCTCGTAATAGTCGGCGTTTTTGCCGTTCTGCAGTTTGATCGTTCCGGCTCGTGGCATTACCGGCGGGATGAGCATCGGCGTCTGATATTTTGGAATGTCATCAGGTTCCAGAGTACCGCCGGGAATCGCCGCAAGGGCCTCCGGCAGCTTGTAATGCCATGGAATGAACATCGCCGCACCGCCGATAAAACTGATCTTCAAAAATTTTCGGCGGGTCAATTCGAGTTTACGACCCAGTTGGGTATCTTTCTGGTTCTTTTTCATGATTCTCCGCTCCCAATTATTATTTAACAGCTGAATGCATGTAGGTGTCTTTTGATTACTCATAAGACTCAGCCAGCTTCAGTAGCCGCTGTGGCATCGGCGGAGTATTGACTGCAAGGTACCCAGATCGTGGCACCACCTGTTGCAGACCGAAGCGACGATTGAAGCGGGAACAGAAGTCGGCCAAACGTCTTGAGAACTATTCTTACAAATTCTATGCCAGGGTGTGACGATGTGGTACCAGCCGATTGGTATTCTCGTGTTATCAAGAGATTGCGCTACTTTTAGAGGGCAACAGAGGAGGGAAACACTTCTCCGGGGCTTATTTTGCGCGTCATTTTTAGGCCAAATTTAGCCAACAGACCGTTATTGCGGAAAAATATCGTTGTTGCGGAATTGTGCTCTGGCAGCCTGTGCCGTGATTTTTTATCAAAAAACCGCACAAAAAATCATGGTTTGTCGATGTTGAGTTTGTTCAACCTGGCCCGCAGGGTGGAACGTTTTAGTCCGAGGATCTCGGCAGCGCTGTTTTTGCCGCTTATCTTCCAGTTGGTTTTTTCAAGAACTTCAATGATATAGTTTCGCTCAACTTCTGCCAGGGTCTGGAGCTGTCGCCTGGTGGTTCCGGATGGACGGAATAGTGCATCGGCCAGGGCGAGAGTTTCACCGTGGGTATTGATTACCGCCCTCTCAATGACATTTTGCAGTTCGCGGACGTTGCCCGGCCAGTGGTAATTTTCCAGCTGCTGCATAACGTCGCTCGGGATGTCTGTAATTTTCTTGTTGTATCTGAAAGCAAATCTATCGAGGAAATAGCGAACGAGAAGGGGGATATCCTCAGCCCTTTCGCGTAGCGTCGGAGCAGTGATTGGAAAGACGTTCAGTCGGTACCAGAGATCTTTCCGAAACAGGCCGTTGCGCACATCTAGAGAGAGGTCATGGTTGGTGGCGGCGATGACCCGGACGTCAACCTTGATGGTCGTCGAGCTCCCCACTCTTTGCAATTCGCCTTCCTGCAGTACCCGCAGCAGTTTTGGCTGCAGGGTGAGTGGCAGATCGCCGATCTCATCGAGAAAGAGAGTTCCCTTATGGGCAAGCTCCAAGCTGCCGATCCTCTTGGAATCAGCGCTGGTAAAAGCGCCTTTTTCGTGACCGAACAGCTCACTTTCAAAAAGGCTTTCCGACAGAATGGCACAATTAACCTTGATCAAGGCGTGATCTTTTCGTGGGCTTGAATCATGAATTGCCCGGGCAAACAGCTCTTTGCCGGTACCAGTTTCCCCAAACAGCAGAACAGTTACATCGCTGCTGCTGATCTGTTTGATTTTAAAAAACAGGTACTGCAGAGCGTGGCTGCTGCCAATGATTCTTTCCATCTTTGCCTACCGCTTCAACCATTTGACCAGTAAAAGTCGTGCCTTTCTCTTGCTTATTCATTGCCAAGAATCAGCCCTGAAGTTGCATTGACAATGTATGACATCTTTCAGGAAATGTCAGGAATACTGTTAATATCTTTTAGGAAAAAATAAATATAACATATTAACATAAAACTAAAAAACAGGCTTGCTGCCTGTGCCTCACCGGATGCCGGCAGAGACAACTGGCCATGGAAAAGTCGCGTTATATAGTTGGAAAACCATTAGCATAAATTAATTCAAGTGATACCCCTTGTTAAACTGTCGATAATGATTATCAATAACCAGCAAACGTCTAAAGACTACGCCACCGAACTCACCGAAAAGTTCTTCAGAGATATGTTTGTAACACCCACATCAGTACAAGGAATAATTTTCAACAATCAGGGAGGTCGTATTATGAGTGACAACAGTCAGTGCCCCGTAACAGGCCACAAGAGTAAGCACGCAGCGAGAAAGTCGAACCGTGACTGGTGGCCGAATCAGTTGCAGCTTGATATGCTGCGCCAGCATTCCTCCAAGTCCAATCCGATGGGTGAAGATTTCAACTACGCTGAAGAGTTCAAAAGTCTCGACCTCAATGCCGTGAAGAAGGATCTTCACAAGTTGATGACAGATTCACAAGACTGGTGGCCAGCCGACTGGGGACACTACGGCGGACTCTTTATCCGCATGGCCTGGCACAGTGCCGGCACCTATCGCACGGCAGACGGCCGCGGTGGCGGAGGGACCGGCAGCCAGCGCTTTGCGCCTATCAACAGTTGGCCGGACAACGTCAACCTTGACAAGGCGCGCAGGCTGCTTTGGCCGATCAAGCAGAAGTACGGCAGAAAAATCTCCTGGGCCGACCTGTATATTCTCACCGGCAACGTTGCGCTGGAGTCGATGGGGGTCAAGACTTTCGGTTTTGGTGGCGGGCGTGAGGACATCTGGGAGCCGGAGAAAGACATCTATTGGGGGTCGGAAGATATCTGGCTGGATGACAAACGCTATTCGGGCGATCGGCAACTGGAAAATACCCTCGCCGCCGTTCAGATGGGTCTGATATATGTCAATCCGGAAGGGCCGAACGGCAACCCCGATCCGGTCGCTTCCGGCATTGATGTTCGAGAGACCTTCGCACGCATGGCCATGAACGACGAAGAGACCGTCGCGCTCGTCGCCGGCGGGCACACTTTCGGCAAATGTCACGGCGCAGGCGATGCATCGCATGTAGGCCCTGAACCCGAAGCCGCGCCTATCGAGGAACAGGGGCTCGGCTGGAAGAGCAGCTACAAAAGTGGCAAAGGTGGTGATACCATCGGCAGCGGCATCGAGGGCGCCTGGAAACCGAACCCGACGACCTGGGACATGGGCTACCTGAAGGTACTGTTCAAATACGAGTGGGAACTGGTAAAGAGCCCAGCCGGCGCAAATCAGTGGCTGGCCAAGGACGTAGATGATGAGGACATGGTGGTTGACGCGCACGATCCGTCGAAAAAGCGCCGACCGATGATGACCACGGCCGATCTGTCCCTTCGCTTCGACCCCATCTACGAGCCGATCGCACGGCGCTATCTGGCGAATCCCGAGGAATTTGCCGACGCCTTTGCCCGGGCCTGGTTCAAGCTGACCCACCGTGACATGGGGCCTCGTGCACGCTATCTTGGACCGGAAGTTCCTGCCGAAGAGCTGCTCTGGCAGGACCCTGTCCCTGCGCTCGATCATGAACTGATTGATGACAGTGACATTACCGTCCTTAAAGATAAAATCCTCGCTTCCGGCCTGTCTGTCTCTGAGCTGGTTGCAACCGCCTGGGCATCGGCATCGACCTTTCGCGGCTCCGACATGCGCGGCGGGGCGAACGGGGCCCGTATTCGCCTGGCCCCGCAGAAAGATTGGCAGGTCAACCAGCCGGATCAACTGGCCAAGGTGCTGCAGACCCTCGAAGGCATTAAAAGCGAGTTCAATAAGAAGGTCTCTCTAGCTGACCTGATCGTCCTGGCCGGTTGTGCGGGCGTTGAAAAGGCGGCGAAGAACGCCGGTCACCAGGTGACGGTTCCCTTCACGCCGGGACGCATGGACACCACGCAGGAGCAGACCGATGTTGAGGCCTTCTCCGTTCTTGAGCCTGAGGCAGATGGTTTCCGCAACTACCTCAAAACCAAATACAGCGTCCCGGCCGAAGAAATGCTGGTTGACCGGGCGCAATTGCTGACGCTGACGGCTCCGGAGATGACGGTTCTCGTTGGTGGCATGCGTGTCTTGAACACCAACTTCGGACAGACCAGGCACGGTGTCTTCACCGACCGTCCGGAAACTTTAAGCAATGAATTCTTTGTCAATCTGCTCGAAATTGGCACGGTCTGGAAGCCGACCTCTGCAGATGGAGACGTTTTTCAAGGCAGCGACCGCAAGACTGGTGAACCAAGGTGGACAGGGACACGGGTCGACCTGATCTTCGGTTCAAACTCGGAGCTGCGTGCCCTGGCAGAAGTCTATGCCGCGGCTGACGCCCAGGAGAAGTTTGTCAATGACTTTGTTGCAGCCTGGAATAAGGTCATGAATTTGGACCGATTTGACCTCGCCTGATCATATTACAAGTTCTCGAGGAACGACTTTTTAACCGGTATCATACGTCGGGAGTTGCTCCGAACATCTTTGGCGACGAACAGCAACATATCAGCGCGGCGTTCCTGATTTTACTGAAACGCCGCGCTCTTTTTTGGCCTGCTAGATCTTCTTGCTGAACATTCTAGGCATCTTGGATTTTCAGGAAACCATCCACTCCCTTCAAAGAATGTTATTCACAACCCATGAGAAGGCTGTTGCCGCATGCTGCAGCCAGATTATACTTGCGGATTCCCTTGACAAAAAGCGTATTCCAATCATATAGAATGTGGTTTGATCTTTTTAACGGCTGCGGCACAAGCCGATGCATCAACAGATGGAAAAATGAACATGTGGATCCTTCAAAGAAGATTTATCATGAGTTTACAGTCGGTTATAGTTCTTATTTGCTTTTTGCTGTCTGGGGTGTTTCTCCCCAGGGAAATTCGGGCGGACCTCAATAAGGAACAGACCCAACTCCAGGTATTGCAATCCTTAAACCTGATTGCGGTCTCTTTGACCCATATCATGACTTATAATGACAAGGTGGTTCTTGACCAGGAATACAATACCATCATCAATAACTTGAATTTAAGCAATATTCCTGACGCCGACATCATCACCTTGCTTCAGGAACTCATGGACCTGCTGACAAGTTCGAAAATTCAAGATCATGAAAGGAACTACATCTTGAGCCGCTTTGATAAAAATGTCCAAACCGAGCTCAAGAATAGAGTGAGGTCGCGCATTTTCGATACCGATATGGTTCTCAACCCTTATGCGGGCATTTTATCTGCGGTACTTTCCACCGGGTCCTTCTATTTTAATTACCGATCCCAGATGGATACATACGCTAAAGAGAAAGAGGAAGGGAAATGGGCAATTGAAGCAAAAACCATGCAGGGACTGAATAGTTTTTACAAAAAGCTGCTGAAATATTCCTGGGAGTTGATGCGGCGATATGAATTGCCGGATGAATGGCGATTGAATGAAAAACAGCTCAGTGATTATACCGATATTTTAAAGGAAGCCGACCTTGAGCGGCGGTATCGCAAACTGGAACGGATTGAAAACAGTTTCCAAAAATTCCCGCCCTACTGGTATTACCGCGGTCAAGCAGCCCAGGAACTTGGTAAAAATGAGCAGGCGATTGACTGCTTCAACCAATTTCAGCAAATCAATCAGAGGATCTTGAGAAAGGATCCTTATGCGGCCTCCGTTGCCATGTGCAAAACCATGTTACAAGTGGAACAGTCGGTTCCCGGCATGCTTAAAAGCGATTTGGATCTGATTTTAGCCAATTCAGATGATGCCGATTGGGGGAATATTCTTTTTGTGGCCCTGCAATATGGACGTATGGGAGATTCTGATACGGCGGCCAAGCTGATTCTGCGTAATCTGGATAACGGGCATATCGCATTTATCGACTCTCCTGATATGATTCGGACGGTCGGTCCGGCTCTGCTGCTGAATGCTCGACCCGACGTTTTCGATCGCATTATGGATATGGTGCTGCAAAACGATAAGGTGAAGAATTACGACCTGCTGTGGCTCTATGGGCAAATACGCAACAGTGATATCTTAAAAAAAATACAACCTGAATTTGACCGCGTGTTGCTGCAGGTTGCAGATAAGTCTCTTGTCAACCCCCTCAATGTTTTTAAGGGCGACAATATCACACTTTTTTTACCTACGCGCTGGATGGCTGAAAATTCCCTGGTGACCCTGCGTTTAAAGGATGAGGCCGGGGAGAAAGATTTCTATCCTGCCGATGCGGCCGTGATGCCCGACTTGCCGGAAATGACTGTGTTGACCTTTAAAGATGTCTTGCCGATCAAATCTTTTATAAAGAAAAAACGTTCTGCGCAGATCTCTATCGCTCTTATTCGTGAAAAGCTCGCGGCGGACAAAAGCGAAACAGAAGGCTACGATATAGAAATGGTCTTCACATCGCAAATCATTCGATCCGACGAGCAATTAGCCAAAACGATAAGGTATACCAATGATCTCTTCAAAGTTGGCACACCAAGCATCGAGATTAAGGAAAATAAACAGGATTCAGATGATTTGACAGTGTGGTTCAATAAAGAAAAAATCATCCTGAACGGGGAGATTTTTGGGTGGAACGATAACGGTGTCACCAAAATCAACACCGACGATAACCTGCCGAGCTCCTCATTCCTGCTGCCCCCGCCGATATTGGAGCATGATCTCCCTCTTGGGCCTGCCCCGGCGATGAAATAAAAGCACCGGCACTGGATGACAGAAGAAATGAGCTGAATGAATTGATCAAATCTTCGATTTGTCAATATTAACCTCAGAAGGTAATAATTTCGTATCCCTTGTCTCGGTATGCCACCATGCTGGGATGGCCGGACATATCGTCGAGTATTGTCAGCCCTTGCTCTTTTGCTGCCTCAAGCGTTCCGAGTTTGCTTGAACAGGCTTTACAGACACCTGCAACAAGACCAGCCTCTAAAGTTTTTTTCCACAGGCCGTTTAAAGGCATTCCTGGTTTCGCCAGTTCGGGAAGGAGTTTGACCGAGGCCCCTTCGATGACAATTTTTGATTCGTATCCCTTAGCCTTCATGTCTAATGCATTTAAGAGCACATGGATGAAACACATGGGGTCACCGTTGTAGACAAAAAGTGCGAATTTTCTCATGATGTAACTCCTTTTTTGGGCCTGTTAGGTATCATTCCGGTTCAGTGACGGTGTCACACACTGTTTACTCAATCGGAATGTAAGCTGCAAGTTGTCTGTATTCACCGAAGAGCAAAAGGATAAAATCCAGGCCAGAGGTTCAACTACTTTCAACCGGGATCGTTTCCACTCGACACGGAACATGTCGATGCAGAGGAGTAGCCGCCAGCCGATCCCGGTGAGTATTCTTGGTGAGTCTATTCACATTTACCCCATGGACGAGACCGGCATATTTCAAACCAAAACCATGGGGGATAAGTATTTGTCCCACCCGTACCGCATCTGAAATTTCCAGCTCAAGCTTCTCAGATGCAGCTTCTGTTGTTACCTTGACAAACTCACCATCGATAGCACCGAGCCGCGCAGCATCTTCCGGATGCATGGCCAATGTGCTTGTCCGTCGTCCTTTATTCCAGTCTGGCTTTCGCATTAAGGTATTGGCATTTTCCGGTTTGTGTCGTCCGGCATTGAGTATGAATGGATAATCCGGGTCAGGGGCGAGGGCCTTTTCTTCGTTTTCTGGGGTAATTTCAGCCAACCACTCTGCCAGTTCCGCTATGTGCACATTGATTTTTTTGTCTTTTGTCTGCAACAGGGACATGTTGTTCTCATCTATCTTGCCAATCCACAGCCCGGATGGATTGGCAAGAACACTGGCAAACAAGAGTTCGGCATGGGCAACCTGAGGACTGAGAATGGCAAGCGGTGCCAGTGACTTGTATTTCACCATGCCGTAACAAGCCTTTGCCCATTTACGGTAATCAAGGGCTGCTTTGCAGAAGGAGGGCATGGGATATCCGGCTCTTGCGGCGTTTCTTCTGAATTTGCCAGGAGAGGCAAGAAATAGTCCCCACAGCGCATCGAGATTGCCGGATTCGGTTACGCCACTCCTTGCTTTGGCCATGACAAGAGGCATGAGCCGGGCGGCCTTGGGGTGTGCCTTGATATAGGTCAGAAGAGCCATGGTAAAGGTCAAGCGATCCTTTTTCGCGGCTGCATATAGATACGCCGGCAGATCGGGAACAACACCGGAGGCATCAGCAATTTCGGCAAGAATCTGCCCGGTCTCTTTGGTTGGTAACTCTGGTTGTATAACCGGATGGCGCATTTGAAAAAATATTTCCGGATAATTCCATGCGAAAAAGCTGGCATCATAGGATTCATAGGCCGATCTGGCGGGGAGGACATAATCGGAGAGTTCGGCCGTTTCCGTCATGGCCACATCTATGGTGACTTTCAAATCCAGTCTGGCAAAAGCCTTTTCATAAGCAGAGGTATCGGCATAGGAGCGTAGCGGATTGCTGGCGTCAACCACTACCGCCCGTAACCGTTCAGGATTGTCGGAGAGCACTTCTTCCGGAAAAACATTTGGCGGGAAATACCCCATAATCTCCGGAAAATCAGTCTCTTTTGTGCGCCATATCCCTGGCTTTCGCTCGTCACTATGGCTTCCCAGCGGCATCACGGAGCCAGGGATAACGTTTCCGCCCGAGACACACAATCTGCCACAGACCGCCGCAAGCAGCATATACAGGTAGCTCGCAAGGGTGCTGTGTCGGTTCATTAAGACTCCCAGGTCGGTATGCATGCACCACCTGCGCCGACTCAGCTCCTGGCAGAGCTCTTTGATTTGCTGGTACTCTACCTGGCAAACCGCCAAGGCCTGTTTGATGTCGAAATTTTCGAACCAGCTCCTTATCGATTCAAAACCGGAGGTATTGCGTGCAAGGTATTCCTTGTCTTGCCAGCCTTCGGCTAAAATCAGGGCAATCATCGCTCGGGCAAGAAGAGCATCGGTCCCCGGTCTTAGGGCAATGTGCATGTTGGCGACACTCGCCGTCTCCGACTTTCTCGGATCGATGACGACGAGAAGTTTTTCCGGGTTTGCGGCAAATTCTTTCAGCACCAGGGGTGCCCTTGGCATCTGGTGCGAGACCATACCATTCCAACCAATGGCCAGAAGCATATCTGCGTGGTGCTCATCTGGGATAGGAAAGATGTTTTGTCTTCCGAACAACCGGCCGGCACACCAGAAATAGCCGGTCAACTCCTGCGCTATCGATGAGTAAAGAAACCTTGAGCCAATGCCTCTGAGTAAGGCGGTTGCAAAGGCTGCATCAATATGCGATCCCTGCCCACCCGCCCCGATAACTGCAAAAGATTGCGGGCCATGGGCATCGATAATGGCCCGCATTTTTTCGCCGATTTCCGAAATTGCCTGAGCCCAGGAGATCTCGACAAAACCCTTGTCCGTTTTCTTGAGAGGAGTTGTCAGGCGATCATCATGATGCTGATAATTGGCGATGTTTGCCCCTTTACGGCAGAGATAGCCTCTGCTTCTCGGGTTTTCGTTATCTCCCTTTACCTTGGCAATGTGGTTATCGACAATTTTAACCAGAAGCCCACAATTCTGCGCACACAACACACATCCGGTTTTCTGCCACCTTTCCATACAGCCTCCATGAGATTACAATCAATTTTTCTTGCAGCGAGGTAATGACCTCAAGATAGCATTTGCCTTTCTTTGTTAAAAGTGGCATATACGACTTAAACCGTGCGAAAATGGCCATTAGTACCTTAGAAATTCATTTGTTGATTTTTGAGCAATGAATTTCGTGAAGATACTTACACCCGCAAAGCACGGGCACTGTAAAAAGTACCCCCTTGTGGGGTGTTTGCTTTAGAACCCTTGTATTGTTGCCCTCAATATGATCAAAATCACATTCCTTGCCGTGGAAGGTTGCCTCTCTTCCAGCATATCCAATTTGATGGATGCCTTTACCATTGCCAATCTCTGGCACAGCTTTTGGTCGGGAAAAACGACAACTTTATTTGCTACGGAGGTCGTCGCCCTGGACGGCAAACCGGTTGTCAGCAACAATTGTATTCAAATCAACCCACACCGTACGCTGGAAGATATTACCAGATCCGACTACCTGATTATTCCGGCATTCGTGCCTATTCCTGCATCCCGTCAAATGCAGAACCCGAGGATCCTCGATTTTTTACATCGACAGCACACTGGTGGCACAACCCTCGCCGCCGTTTGCACCGGGGCATTTCTCCTTGCGGAAACGGGATTATTGAATGGAAAAATCGCCACGACAAACTGGCAATTTGCCAAAAAATTCAGACATAGATATCCAAAAGTGCGCCTCGATATAGAGAGTATCCTTACCGAAGAGGACAACCTTATCTGTACGGGCGCAGTCACCGCCATCATGAACCTCGCCTTGACAATAATTAAACGCGAAGGATCGGCCAGACTGGCATCTGCCTGCGCCAAAGCGCTGCTCGTTGATCCCAACAGGAAAAGTCAGGCTCCATACTCCCTGTACATTCAATCGGAACGGCATAAAGATGCCGAGATATTGAAAGCGGAGCAATATATGCTCGAGCATTTAGACCGCAATATTGTTATTGACGAAGTGGCTGAATTTGTTTGTATAAGCCCCAGACACTTCAAAAGACGCTTCAAAAATGCCACGGGTGACTCACCCCTCAGTTATCTGCAGAAATTGCGGATTGATGAGGCGAAGAACCAATTGGAAAATACCTTGGAGAGTATCAATGAAATAACCCGCCGGGTGGGGTACGAAGACGAAAGCGCATTTCGACGTTTGTTTAAAAGACACACCAGTCTTTCGCCAAGAGAATATCGGGATAAATTTCTTCAAATGGAAAGCTGACCAAAGAAAGAAGAATTGCGTAGGCCATTATGGTGGTTCATTTAAAATTTTTTTGAGTACTGAAAAACCCAAGATATTATATGAGCGATCTTTTGTTGTAAGCTTTACTCTGTACAGTGTACTGAGGTAAGGAAAGATCAAGATCGATGTGCTTTTTAAGAGTGTTTTGAGATAAATATTAGGTAATTACATTGATTAAAACGATCAGTGACAAAGAAATTGTCGATTCCTTCAGCAGTGGGATTATTGTGACCGACTGTCAAGCGATAATCACCCATATCAACCGTCAGAGTGAAAAAAACCTGGAGATCGTCGCAAGCGACCTGATTGGTAAGAACATTTCGCAAGTTTTGCCTTTTTTTCACCCCTGTATAACGGAGTGTCTGCAAAGCGGCAAACCTCTCATGAATCAATTGCTCGAGGTGGCTCAGGGGCAATTGGTTATCAATGTCAATCCAGTGTTGCGCGATCAGGAAACTGTCGGTGTAATCCTCAATTTTCGCGCCTCAGATAGCTTCGAAGCCTCTGCCAGGAAATCTGATTCTTACAAGGAACTGAACCGTCAGCTTAAGGCTATTATTGCTGCCTCCTCCGATGGTATATGGGTCTGCGATGCAAAGGGCTTCGTCGTCACTATTAACAGTGCGTCGGAATCGCTCAATGGCATCAAGGCAAAAGATGTCATAGGCAAACATGTTTCTGAGCTTCTCGACAATAAGAGCTTTGATCAATTGGTGACCACAAAAGTTATTGCCAGCGGCAAACAGGAAACTATCGTTCAGCATATCAAAAAGACCAACCGGGTTCTCTTGTGCACCGGAACCCCTGCCCGGGACGAAAATGGCAATATCGCGCTCATCGTCGTCAATGAAAGAGACATGACCGAACTCGAAAATTTACGCAAAAAATTTGCACAAAACCGGAAGCTTACCGAAAAATTCAAGGAAGAGTTGTCAGGACGGACCTTAAAAGAACTCGAAGATAACACCATCATTGCAGACAGTATGCCAATGAAACAAATTCTCCAGAAATCTTTGAAGCTTGCCCATATTGGCGCCTCGAATATTTTGATTCTTGGAGCTTCAGGTACCGGCAAGGGATTGTTGGCAAAGTTTATCCACAAAAACAGCAACAGGCGTGAAGATCCTTTTGTCGAAATCAACTGCGCAGCAATTCCTGAAAATCTTCTGGAGGCGGAATTATTTGGTTTTGAAAAGGGGGCTTTTACCGGTGCAGCTGAAATAGGTAAAGTAGGATTGATTGAGTTGGCCCAGGGAGGAACCCTTTTTCTTGATGAGATCGGGGATATGCCCATAAACCTGCAAACGAAACTGCTGAAATATCTCGATGATAAACAATTCAGGCGTCTCGGTGGGACAAAATCAATAAATGTCGAATGCGCTACTATTTCGGCGACGAACCGGGATTTGCGGGATCGTGTGCAAAATAACTTATTCAGAGAAGATCTGTTTTACCGCCTCAGTAGTTTTACATTGGAGATTCCATCCTTGTGTGATCGCCGGGATGATATTCCGAGACTGGTTCGCTTTTATCTGGAGAAATATAATAAAAAATACAACCGGTCTACCCACATCAGTGCCAAAGTTGTGGCACATCTACAAAACTATTCCTTTCCCGGTAACGTTCGTGAATTAAAAAGTTTAATAGAAAATGGTGTCGTCCTCAGTGAAGATGCATCGTTGGATAGATATTTTGCAAAAATTGAAAAAAACAGTAATCCTCTCGTCCCAGTCTTCGATCTGCCAGCATCCTCAAAGCCCATAGATCTAGCCGAGACTCTTGATGAAGTTGAAAAACAACTTCTTATTAAGGCGAAGCGGCACTGTGCGACAACCCGACAAATGTCTCGCTATCTTAATATCTGCCAATCAACTGTGGTCAGAAAATTGCAAAAGCATGGTCTGTGAACAATCTGCTGCAGCATCTTTTGCTAGCTGAATTGAGGGTTGAAAGAGTAAACATCTAACAGGAGTTGCAACATGTATCTTGAACCGGATAAACAGGTTAAAATCGAAGTGACACAATGCGAGTGCGATCTCATGAAGAAAGGCGATTGCCTGTACCTGAAGGGTCCTCTGATTGATAAAGATAAATCCGATACCATTTGTGTGACTGCACTTATGGCCATTTATCCCTGGGTTATGACGGCCCGATTTGGTGTTGAATCGAAAAACCTGGAATTTGATCAGGGGTGTTATAGGGTCTGGTGTCCTGAAAAATTAGTCGAGTTCAGTATCCGGACCATTTAACTGAGGGGTAACGCCCCTGGCGGAGAAGCTCAATTACGGCGACAAAAAGCCCACCGTAAAGGATCCTTTGATGCAATAACGCATCAATTTTTGCTTCTATCGATATAGATTTCCACTCTGTTTACATCGTCGTGTTTGCCAGGCGTTGTCACCTTCTCTGTAGATACCCAAGTAAAATAATGTAACAGCCTGAAACAACTGATATAACTTATTTGCTCTTTGTAAGTTGACGCTTCTTTCTGTTGTCTTGATGCAATTGGGCATCGGCATAATTTTGGGTAAAAACAACATCATGCTAGCTTTTGATGCATTTGTGCATCGACGCATGCTTTAACCTCACCCTTTCGCACCTCTCTTTCCGCTGTTTTATTGTGATTTTATCTATGCTCTGCGGTTTGGTATCATTTTTGCTTGTATCTGTTCCAAGCGTGTCAGTCGTCTGTTAAAAATCAAAAAAAGGGGTACAAAAATGACAAAGCTACAAACCAACGCAGCGCTCCAGGAGCGTCGCAATAATGTTATCGCAAAAGGTTTCGGCAGTTCCACCAGCAAGTACGTAGCCCACGCTAAAGGGGCTGTTATTACAGATGTGGAGGGCAACGAATATATCGATTTTGCAGGTGGTATTGCCGTGATGAATGTAGGTCACTCTCACCCAAAGGTGGTTCAGGCAATTAAGGATCAGGCGGAAAAATTTACCCACACCTGTTTTATGGTTGCCCCCTATGAATCGCCAGTAACGCTTGCAGAAAAATTGTGTGATGCAGTCCCTGGGAATTCCAAAAAATCCGTCATGTTTGTCAATAGCGGCGCCGAGGCTGTCGAAAACGCGGTAAAAATTGCCAGATATTACACCCAGAAAACAGGGATAATTGCTTTTGAGAGTGCTTTTCATGGCCGCACTTTATTGGGCATGTCGCTCACCTCAAAAATCAAGCCTTACAAACATGGCCTCGGTCCGTTTGCTCCTGAAGTTTACCGTATGCCTTATGCTAACTGTTACCGCTGCCCTTTTGGCAAAACGTATCCAAGTTGTGACATTGCCTGTGCAGATCACCTGGAAGAAATCCTTATTAGTCATGTTGGCGCGGAACAGACAGCGGCAATCGTTATTGAGCCAGTTCAAGGTGAAGGTGGTTTTATTGCACCTCCCAAAGAGTATTTCCAGAGGCTGAAAGCAATCTGTGAAAAAAATTCAATTCTGATGATTGCCGACGAAATTCAGACGGGTATGGGCCGGACCGGATACATGTTTGCAATGGAGTATTATGGAGTTGAGGCAGATATCACAACAGTTGCCAAGAGTCTGGGAGCCGGTATGCCTATCAGTGCAGTAATAGGTAAAAAGGAAATAATGGATTCTGTACATCCAGGCGGGATTGGTGGAACCTATAGTGCTAACCCTGTAGCCTGTGAGGCAGCCCTTGCGGTTTTTGACATATTTGAGTCAGAAAATCTCCTTGCTAAGGCGAAAGTCCTGGGAGAAAAACTTCATTCCACTTTGAAGGCATTCCAGGAGAAACATGCTGTCATCGGTGACGTTCGAGGACTAGGTCCCATGATTGCTATGGAACTTGTTTATGACAGGGAGGCAAAGACACCTGCGCCAGACAAGGCCAAGCAGCTTGTCGAGTTCTGTTTGGACAGAAACCTTATCATTTTAGCCTGTGGCACCTATGGCAATGTTATCCGGTTATTAATGCCTTTGGTGACGACAGAGGAACAACTGACCACGGGGATGGAAATTATAGATAATGGGCTGACTGCAATCAGTTAATGTTCCCATTTGTTCCAGTGCCTTAGGGAGTTTTTATCTGCAGACCACCAGGAGCGGGAGTTGTTTCCCAGAGACCAACCAGGTTCGAATGAAACAACTGGCCAGTCAGTTGTTTCATTCGAACCGGTTTTATTTATGACCAGCGAGGTAACAGATGTTTGGATACTACAATCGGATTTTAACGATCAATCTCAGTGCCAAATCGGCAACTATTGAACCAATTACTGACCAGGTGCTCACCGAATGCTTTGGCGGTAAGGGGTTGGCGACTCGGCTGCTCCTGGAACGTAACAAGCCAGGTGTCGATCCGCTGTCTTCGGACAATCATCTTATTTTCGCAACGGGTTCATTTTGTGGAGGACGTCTCTGGGGCGGGAGCCGGTATGGAGTATACACTAAATCCCCCCTCACCGGTTTGTATGCCGAGTCGTATTCCGGGGGGAAAGTTCCTGAAGCCATCGACTCTACCGGCTTTGATGCCATTATTTTAAGCGGTAAGTCCGAGACCCCGACTGTATTGAGTATCACCCCTGATGGCGTCGACTTCCACGATGCAGATGATTTATGGGGTACCGACTCCATTTTTGCCGAAGAGGAAGCTGTTGCACGATTTGCACCGAATAGCGCAGGCTATCAAAAGCCAGGTGCCGTCTCAATAGGGCCTGCCGGCGAAAATTTGGTGAAATTTGCCCTGATCGCCAATGATAAGTGGCGCTGTGCCGGCAGGACCGGAGCGGGTGCGGTAATGGGCTCCAAGCTCGTTAAGGCCATTGTTTTTCAGGGTGATAGAAAACGGCAATATTTTGATCCTGACGGTGTTGCTCAGTATGCCAAGGAATTCGCTGGCAAAAACAGCCAACTCCCAGGCGTAAAGAGCTATAAGGCCATGGGAACCACGATGATGGTGACCTTGATGAATTCTGTTGGCGCCTTTCCAGCAAAATATTGGAGCCAGGGATCCTGTGCTCACTCGGAAAACATAAGCGGGGAGCAATTTCATAAGGAACACGATGTACAACCGCACGCCTGCGCAAAGTGCTTTATGGCCTGTGGCCGTATGGCAACAATTAAAAAAGGACGACACACCGGCCTGAAAATTGAAGGCCCGGAGTATGAAACTATATACGCATTCGGTGGTCTGTGCATGGTTGACGACATGGCAGAAATTGCCCATCTCAATGACCTTTGCGACAGATTAGGAATGGACACTATTACCGCCGGTAATCTTTGTGGTCTGGCAATTGAGGCAAAAGCCAGAGGCAAGATTGATTTTGACATCGACTATGGCAATGCTGAGCAGATTGCTGCACTCGTCAAAATGATTTCGGCACGTGAAGGTATCGGAGAAATTCTGGCAAACGGTATAATCCCTGCCTCGCGGCTCTGGGATGTAGAAGATATTGCCGTCCATGTAAAAGGGCTTGAGCCTGCAGGTTACGATCCTCGTGTCCTGAAAGGCATGGGACTCACATTCGGAACCTCCCCGAGAGGGGCTTGCCACTTGCGCACCACCTTTTACAAACCTGAGCTTTCCGGCCTCATTGCACCGGATCAAATCCAAGACAAAGCAGAAATGCTCATAGATTATGAAGACCGCCTGAATATTTTTGACACCTTGGTGCTCTGCCGTTTCTACCGAGACCTGTATCCCTGGGAGGAACTGGAAACAATTCTATACCGTGTGACAGGACAGCCAAGCGCTAAAGAAGACCTGATGAAAGTAGCACGAAACATTGTCAACATGACCCGGTTATTCAACCTGCAGGAAGGACTGCAAGTCCAGGATGACCGTTTGCCCAAACGTATTACTCGAGAAGCCCTGCCTTCGGGAAAATCAATTTCTGAAGACGAAATGGAATATATGCTGCAAGATTATTACCGATTGCGAGGCTGGAGCGACGCTGGAATTCCAGCCAAAGAGTAACAGAACTTTCTGCGGGTCGTTGTGAAAACCATTTATGTTTGAAATACATGCCCTGTCAAGGATATGCAGGGAGAGAGAGTTCCGCTTTGATGTGTACGCTCATGCTGAACCTATCACTCCATTGTTCCTGAAGAGAGTATTTGAAAAATAATGATTTGGTCTGTACTCCAAAGGAGGGTACTATGAACAAACCTGTAAGCATTACGGAATCTGTCACCCAGGGCGCCGATATCATCAATAAAGCCCAGAGTGTCGGCCTGGATCCCCGGATTCTTTATGAAGCTGTTATTGATCTGTCCTCAAAGGGGCTTCTCACCGCCAACTGCATAAATATGGCGGCGGGAATTCTCCTCAATGATCTCGGTCTTCCGCTGTATTTTTTCCAGCACATTCAGAAAGACTCATTGATCAACCTCCTGCAGTCCATTGCCACAAGTATCAAGCTGGTCGACGGCAAAGTAGTTCTTGTTGGCCGTGTGGCACATGTAGATTTTGACCTTACCCAGGAAAACAATACGCTTCGGGAGCGAGTCAGGATAGCCACCGAAAAAACCCGTGACACCATGGAATCGGTGCTTGAGGAGCTTATTACCGGACATCGGCGGGAATATTATTACAGCCCCGAAAGTCAGTATTACACGTATCTCATCCGTCCCGAAACAGTGACCGATTTTACCAAGACGCAGTTTGCCGGGTCGAAATTTCTCTTTAGCCTTGCTGGAGATTTTGAAGAAATGCCGGAGCCGACCAGGGTGAGATATGAAAAATTTCTGGTAAAGCATGAAAAAGCGGTATCTCCGCTCATTGAGGTATTCAACCTGCCGGAGACCGGAGAGACACGGTTGATGTTCAACAGTGACTTTGAGACACCTCAGCTTCCTCTATTGAGAAAAGTGCTCGCCGATCACGATCTCACTCTGTTGCGTGCCTACTGGGAACCTTATCTGGTTAAATCTTCGGTACCTTCTTCTGTGTGTGCCCTCTATATACAGGGAGAACTGTCCCGAGCCAAAGAAGCTTCATTGCTTGCCGATCTTCGATCAGTTTTGGCCTTTGCCATCAACGGTGCAAAGGATTTGTATTTACAAGGAGACATTACCTTCCAGGAAATGCTCTTTGCCGGCAACGCCATCGACTTCACTCACATGTTCATCTTCAAAGAAAGCGAAAATGCGACTGATAAAGAGATACTTGAGAACCTGTCGAACAAAGACCACCGGGAAGCCTTTGCCAAACGACTGCAGAATTCGAATAAGTCGACATATGGGACTTCTCTGATTGAATGCACGGTGAAAAAAAATATAGATCTGATCAAGTTTCTCTATAAAATATTTGCCGAGAAATATGACCCGAAATCCTCGGTCCAGATCAACAGTGAACAGCTTGAAAAAAAATGGCAGGAATTCGATAAAATAATTACCTCAAGGTTTATAGATTTCAGTCTAGGTTACGACATCTTTAAATTCATGTTTAAACTGGTCACCAGTACTCTGAAGACCAATTTTTACAAAGATGAAAAGCGCTCTTTTTCTTTCCGTTTCGATAATGCTATTCTCGATCCATTGGTGTTCAGTCAATTCGTGCACGGTATTTTTTATGTCAACGGACATTACGGCTGTGGTACGCATATGCGGGCTGACGACATATCCAGAGGAGGTTTGCGGCTTCTTCGCGTTTCTCCTGCCAATCATGAGACCGAGCTGGATAATGCGGTGCTGTTGAATTATGCCCTTGGACCTAAGGCTCAGCGGTTGAAGCATAAGGACATCTGTGAGAGCGGGTCAAAAGGTGTTGTTGTCCCCCATCCGCAGTATTCCAGTTACTCGATGGAGTCACTCTATGATTATACCGAAGGCATCATGGATCTCATGCTGCTTGACGACTCTATTGTCGATTATTACGGCAAACCCGAACTGATTTTCTTCGGGCCGGATGAGGGGACTGCACCGCTGATGGATGCTGTGGCCCTGCGTGCCAAGGAACGTGGATATCCTCACTGGCGAACACTTACCACCGGGAAAAGTTTTGGTATACCGCATGATACTTTTGGTCTTCTTGACACCGGCGATCTCTTTGGTCTGTATAGCCATGAGGACAAAGGGGTTGAGCTGCAGATTGATGGCACCTCAGTTATCCTCACCAATGATATGGACGAAATCTACAATAGAATCGGCGGACGAATTGAATCCAGCGGTATGACAACCACCTGTATCATGAGCTCGTTCCGTTCGCTTATCTCACATTATAATGCCAAGGAAGAGGATCTGAACCTGATGATTACCGGTGGACCTGACGGTGATCTCGGTGCCAATGAAATACAGTGCTACAAGGGCAATATCTGTCTGGTAATCGACGGCGGATCAATCCTTTTTGACCCCCTTGGTCTCGACAAAAAGGAGCTGATGAAGATTGCATTCCAGAGAAACTCATCGCCAAGGGCGAATTCGTCAATTTTCCCTGTGGAAAAATTGACTGCCCAGGGGTTTAAGGTGCCGATTTCGGCAAAGAACATTACTCTTCCGGATGGCACAATTATTGACGATGGAGCGTTGTTTCACCGCACCTTTCTAGCCAACGTCAAAAACAGAAAATATATCAGCCAGGCGAACATTAAAGCGTTCATCCCTTGCGGGGGCTTTAAAGATACCGTTAACCAACGAAATGTAAAGCAATTTGTAGATAATTTTCAAGAGCTTAGGTTTATTGTTGAAGGCGCGAACGTCTTTTTTGATGATGTCGCAAGACGTTATATCGCCACATCGACCGACATTAAGCAGGTGAAGGATTCCACCGCTAATAAAGGCGGTGTTTTCAGTAGTTCCATCGCCGAAGTTCTCACCGGTTTTCTGTTCCAGGAAAAATATGAGGAAGAACTGCTGAATGACACAAAAACACGATGGGCGTTGATTAAAGATATTCTCCATCTTGTTGAACGATATTCCCGATTGGAAACAAATCTTCTCCTGCAGATCCACGACACCGATCCTGCTGTTCCTCTGTTTGACCTTTCAGAGAGAACCAGTGAGCAGATTTTCGCCTTGCAAAACATCCTGGTGGGTCGGCTTGATAAGATACTGGCCGATGAAGAGCTGGTCTGGCTGGTGATGACGCACTATGTCCCGTCGGTGCTCATTAACAAACTCGGACGAGAGACTATAATGGCGATTTTTAGCACCCCTGAGTTGCAGGCATACCGTAATGCTATTGTCACCAAGAAACTTGCCTCAATGGCCTTCTACCGATTTGGCAACACCTGGGAGAGTTTCCTGAAGGAATTAAACAAGGATTTTCTTGCGCCGCTCTACAAGGCATTGCAATAGTAATAAGGAAAACCACAGTGGGTATCTCAGCCGTCAGGCTGAGATACCTGAAATGGCTATAATACGAGTCTAGGCGATCCATCATAAAGATCGAGGCCTTCGCCGTTGCCAACGACCAGAACCCCAGGTCGATTACTCCTGTTCCTTTGATGCTTCTGTCGCGTACTATCAAAGGGGAGGAGCTCTGCAATGAAAATCTCTCTGCCGATTGCGTTGAGGGATGTTCAATCTTGTCATAGGACAACCCAAAAACAATAGTCACCAAGCCGTGCTGTATGTCCCTGTTGCTCTTTGCCGGCGCTCTGCTACTCAGCTTACCCAGTTTGGGTGGCGATTTTGCAGGGCTTTGTCGAACAAAGGAATCATGAATGATGTCGATATCTTTGGCTGCATCTATTGCGCTTAAAGATATTCCGCATCGATTGACAAGTGTCTGGGGGGGAAGTATTAGTGGCACCTGGTCGGCAGTATTGAACCCATACCCATTGGATAAGCGGTCCGTAGAATCGACGTGACGACAACCAGAGGAAAAAATATGAACGACAACAGTCAAAAGGAACGAAAATTCGTTACCGCCCTCGCGAGAGGCCTTGATGTGCTCAGATGCTTCGGCGCCGGAGACCCTTTTTTGGGCAATAACCAGATCGCAGAGCGGACCGGCCTGGCTAAGTCCACCGTATCAAGGCTCACCTATACTCTTTGCGATAAAGGGTATCTGGAGTTTTTGGCTGAGCACAACAAATACCGGCTCAGTACGGCGGTGATCAGCCTGAGTTATGCGAGTCTGGCCCAAATGGATGTCCGCAAGATCGCTCGGCCGCTGATGCAGGCACTGGCCGAGCACACCCAGGCATCAGTTAACTTCGGCGTGCGTGACCGCCTGAGCATGGTGTATATTGACACCTATCGCAATTCCTCTACCTATGCAGTGCAACTCGATGTCGGCTCCCAGATCAGTATTGCCACCACCTCCATGGGAAGGGCCTATCTGGCTGCTCTCCCAGAAGAACAGCGGCAGGAGCTGATGAAGGAAATTCGTTTAAGCGATGAGGAAAATTGGCCGGTTATCAAAGAGGGGATGGACAGAGCTCTAATTGAATTTAAGGAAAAGGGGTATTGCCTTTCCATCGGCGATTGGCGGCCGGAGTCCAATGCCATCGCCGTCCCTCTCGTACCCGAGGAGGGATCGGAAATCATTGTCTTCAGCTGCAGCGGCGCCTCTTTTCAGCTGCGGGCCCAGGAGCTTGAGGATGATATCGGACCCCGTCTGCTCAATCTGGTCGCAAATGTCAAAACGGCAATGAGACACAGGTAAAGGTCAATGTCGGCAAAACCTCCCTCAATGAAAATGTAATCTGCTTTCACACCAAGGGGCAAAGTCCTCCTGACCATAATTCCATGATTCTCGGTCGACTTGGTGATGGCCCCCAGGCGTCATTTATAACCACAAGTTCTTGTATCCACCTTCTGCTTGATGCCTTGCGCTTTCTTTGCCGTATCCGCCGAAGAGCAAAGGATAAAATCCACTCATCTGCCGTATCCTATAAACAGCAATTACAGACATGTTAATAAAGATAGAAAGAGAAATGTGTTTTAATTCTGCACTGCGGAATTATAATGCTGTAAAAAGAAACATATAAAAAATATAAACCGCATTGCAGAAATGTATTGCGTTATTGGTATGGAAAAGCTAGTGTTGTTGCAAATGATGTTTGAATATGGCCAGGAATCTTGCTAGGGCTCCTGGAAACGCGATTTTACGTATCATCTCTCTCCTTAGGAAAGGTAATGACAATCAGATCTGAAAAATTGATGGATCTTTCCTCGGCTATCGCAGCTTTTGTTACCGATGGCTGTCATCTGTCCATCGGTGGTTTCACTGTGAACAGAAACCCTATGGGTGCCGTTTATGAGATCATTCGCCAGGGCAGGAAAAAAATGCACCTCTATGCCCACTCTAACGGCCAGGGTGTTGACGAGCTTGTTGGGGCCGGATGTGTTGAAAAAGTTGAGATTGCCTACGCGGGAAACGGCCGATTTGCACCTACCTGTATAAGATTTAAACGTGCGGTGCAGGAGGGGACTATTCTGGTCGAAGATTATTCTAACTATCAAATGACCTTAAGATTCCAGGCTGGGGCCATGGGGGTGCCATTTCTGCCCACCCGTTCATCCCTGGGAACCGATATTATCAGTAAATGGGGATTCTCTAAGGAACTTAGACGGAAAGATTCCCGAATTCCCGATGATAAACTCATCGTGAGTGATAATCCATTTAAGGGGTGGACTGATAGCGAAACCCTGGTCTTTGTGCCTGCCATTAATCCTGATGTCACTATTATCCATGTACAACAGGCAGACGAGCATGGCACAGCAAGGATACAGGGTCTGACCATGGCAGACGTGGAACAGGCCAAAGCAGCAAAATATCTGATCGTTACCTGCGAGGAACTTGTCTCTTCCCATGAAATGAAACTAAAGCCTGACACCAATCAGATTCCCCATTTTTGTGTCGATGCCGTGGTGCATCTGCCATGGGGCGCTTATCCCACTGCCTGTTACAACTTCTACGATTATGACCCGTTTTTTCTCAATGACTATAAAAAAATCGCCTCCGATGAAAGCCTGTATCAAAGATATCTTGACGATTATATCCACGGGACAAAAAACCACCAGGAGCGCCTTGATGTCGCAGGAAGCCTCCGCCTGAAAACCATCAAGGCAGATCCGAGGACCGGTTATGCCGTTAACCTTGACAGAAAATAAACAATGCCAAAACCATTTCAAACAACCAAGGAGAGCGCCGGCAATGGCTGATTATACCTTAAGAGAACTCATGACCATTGCCGCAGCCAGAGAGATCCCGGACGGTGCTATCACTTTTTGCGGCACAGGTATTTCCATGGTCGCTGCCATGGCCGCAAAACATATCAATGCTCCAAACAGCACTCTCTTTTTTGAAACAGGAGCCATCGACTCTCTCCTTGAAGAGCTTCCTATGGCCGTGGCCGACCCGAGGGTCATGTATTATACAGCGGTGAACGGCAATCTTGCCGATGCTTTTGCATACATGCAGAATAAAAAAACCGGGAGAATGGTGGTCGGAATCATGGGTGCTGCTCAAATCGATTGCTACGGTAATCTCAATTCAACGGTTATTGGCGATTATCATCAACCAAACGTCAGGTTTTCCGGCAGCGGTGGAGCCTGTGACGTCGCATCTTTTGTGGATGAGAGCATTATTTTCATGCAGCACGAAAAAAGAAAATTTGTCGACAAGGTTGACTACCTGACAAGCCCTGGTTGGCTGGACGGCCCCGGTGGACGTGAACGCGCAGGGCTGCCAGGAAAAGGACCGTCAAAAGTGATTACCGATATGGCCATCATGGGTTTTGATAAAACCACAAGAAAAATGGTTTTGGAGAGCTATTATCCTGGTATTACTCCAGAGAAAATTCTAGAAAACATGTCCTTTCCTGTGGATATTTCACAGGCAAAGGAGTTGATACCGCCTTCAAAGGAAGAACTGCGTATTCTCCGTGAAAAATGTGACCCCCAGAGGTTGATCATCGGTAGGTAAAAAATAGACACGAGGGGTATCCGCTAAAACAAGGTGTTGGTTCAATGTGAGTCTTAAAAATCAAATGGAACTGTTATGAGTAGAGGAAGTTTCAAGAGAGAATAGAGTGTATGCTATGTGAAGCCAGCTGGTCAAGATACGTTCAGCCAAAATTGGGTTTTGAAGGCACTGTATGTACGTCATCTGGTCAGAAAAGAAGAGGGTGGATTTGTGTTTCTTTTACACCTTTGTAAAAAGCAAATACATGAAACTACCTTAAAAACACATTTTTAGAGGGAGAAAACGATGTCAAAAAACAAGAAAAGGTTGTCGTTCAGTTTTGTAATAGCCGTAGCTATCTCAATGATGATGACCTCTGCTTATGCCGAAAAGACCTACAAATTCACGATGCAGAACATGTTTTCTCTGAATCATCCAGCAACTTTAGCCATGACGCAATTGGCGGCAGATGTGAAGGAAAAGAGCGGTGGCCGGATAACCATTCAGGTTCTGCCGTCAGGGGCCCTTGTCAAAGGGCCGTCTATTTTTGAATCCGTGGGAATGGGCTCTATCGATATGGGGACCACCTGTTCCACGTATCATGCTGGTATCTTGCCGGTTGCAGCTACAGCTTTCGCATTGCCTGGAGATCCCAGGGGGGTAGATGATATCATGGATTTCATCTATCAGGATGAGACCCTGACCTTCCTCAGGGATAGCTATGCCACAAAAAATGTTTTTTATGGGGCGCCACTGGTTATGGACGGCTATACCATCGTTTCTAAAAAACCCATTCAAACCTGGGATGATTTGAAAAAAATGAAGGTCAGGGCTTCGGGTACCATCGCAAAAACCTTGCAGAAGATGGATATTCCTACTGTTTTCATTCCTTTCTCTGAGATCTATGTGGCCCTCTCCCGGGGAACTATTGATGCTGAAATCAGCGGAAATCATCTCGAAAGCTATCTGGGCAAAACCTATGAGGTGGCAAAATTTCAGACGACTCCATATATATCTGGAGCCCAGAACTGTGAAGTCATTGCCAATCAGGACAGAGTGAACGAGCTTCCTGCGGACCTGCGAGTGATATTTGAACAAGCGCTTAAGGATTCTGCGGTGAATATGGTGAAAGCATTTAATGCGGAAAACGCAGATGTAATGAGCAAAATGACCGATGCGGGTACGCAATTCATACAGCTTCCCGACGATGTTCTCCAACACTGGATTAAGACCGCCGTCAAAATGTGGGATGAAGAACTGACCACAGACAAACTTTCTGCTGACTATATTGCCCTTGTGAAAAAGGATCTGAAAAGTCGTGGGTACGTTCAGTAAATAAGCCATATTATCCCTTTGGGTATCACACTGTATGATATCCAAAGGGAACAAATATTAGGATTTGAAATGCAAGCTATTGAAAAAATAATATTTTTCATAGAAAAATTGAACAAAATAGTCGGCAAGGCAGCCAGTAACTTGATTTTTGTTTTCATGTTTCTGATGGTTTATGAAGTCATTGCACGGTATTTTCTTCAAAGCCCGACCATCTGGGTTCATGAATTGTGTGGGTATCTTTTTGCAGCCTATGTTGCTCTGACCGGTGGCTGGGTCCTTCTTACAAAAGGGCATGTTGCCGTTGATATTATCTATCAGTACTTTCCCAAAAAAGTGAAGTTCACGGCGGATATCATAGTCTCTATCGTCGCCCTTTTTATGTTTGTTATTCTCTTCTGGCAGGGATATAAATTTGCCTGGCATGCCTTTGTGACAAATCAGCATTCCCACACCCTCTTTGCTCCGATTTTATGGCCTGTGAAAGCGCTGCTGCCGCTTGGTGCTGTGTTTTTTATCCTGCAGATATTTGCCGATTTTGGCAAAATCATTTTGGAATTTAAAAAAGGGAGCGTGCAATGAATCCCGCTTTAATCGTATTGCTCATGTTTACGGCCGTCATTGTCCTTTTCGTGCTGCGGACACCGGTTGCCTTTACCCTGGGAAGTGTGGGTATTTTGACCCTCTATCTGATAAATGGGCCCAGATTTTTACAAATGCTGCCGCCATCGATCATTGAAAACATGACCAGTATCATTCTTCTGGCCATCCCGTTATTTATTTTCATTGGCTGTCTATTAGAAAAATCAGGTATTGCCGATGAAATTTTTGAAATGATCTACAAGTGGCTTGGCCCCTTGCCCGGCGGGCTTGCCATCGGCACCGTGTTGATCTGTGTAATATTCGCCGCCATGGTAGGTATCGTCGGTGCTGCAACGGTCACAATGGGCCTGATCGCCCTGCCGGCAATGCTGAAAAGAAATTATAAAACCTCCCTGGCTATTGGTTGCATTTCCGGAGGCGGTGCCCTGGGTTTTTTAATTCCGCCCAGTGTGACCATGATTGTGTATGCATCCTTATCCAACCTCTCCATCGGGAAAATGTTTTTAGCCGGTATTATCCCGGGATTATTATTGGCTTCTCTCTTTATTGTCTATATCCTTATAAGAAGTCTGATAAACCCTGCCCTTGCACCGCCAATCCCCGTTGAAGAAAGGGCGTCCTGGGGAGAAAAATTTGCTTCGGTGAAAAATCTGGTCATGCCGTTCGTCCTGATATTTTCCATCATGGGCACTATCTTTTCAGGGCTGGCAACTCCTACCGAGGCAGCTGCCGTCGGAGCGGTTGTTGCAATGGCAATTGTTTTTTTGAGGAAGAAATCCCTCAAGAAAAGCATGGAGGTAGTCTCGAGTGCAGCTGAAAGCGCTGCTTTTTTGACCAGTATGGTCATGTGGATTATTATCGGAACACTTGCCTTTTCCGCTGTGGTCAATACACTCGGACTCCCCCTCCTTTTGAAAGATCTCATCGATTCCATCGGATTGAACCGCTGGTCCGTTCTGATTGCCATGATGTTGAGTTTCTTTTTGCTGGGAATGGTGATGGATGATCTTCCCATCATTATGATTACGGTCCCCATTTACGTTCCGTTAATAACTCTCCTCGGCTTTGATCCCCTCTGGTTTGGTATCCTTTTTATTGTCAATATGCAAATGGCGTATCTGACACCACCCTTTGGATTCGTCCTGTTTTATATGAAAGGAGTGGTGCCCCCGGGAGTTACAATGGGCGATATTTATAAATCCGTCTGGCCCTTTATTGGAATCCAGGCCTTGTGTCTGATCCTTGTTATGGTATTTCCTGCAATAGTCTTGTGGCTTCCTTCATTTGTTGGTATGTAAGCCGCAAATTTTTTGTGATCTCCGGAAGGAGGTGTATACTGTTTTTTTAAGTAGTTATTTTGAATAGGAATAAAATATCATGCTAAAACCAATCAGGTCGATTCTCTTTGCTACAGATTTGTCATCAAGTTGCCAGCAGGCCCTTGACTATACAATAGCTATGGCAGTTCGTTTTCATGCTAAAATCTATATGCTCTATGTTATGGAAAAATTACCTGAGCATGTGGATGAAAGGGTAAAAAATCTGGTTGGTACGCATCAATGGGAGGAAATGATTAATTCCCATAAAATGTCTGCGCATAAATCCCTCCTTGGTAAAACTTCCACAAACGCAATGGTCAGGAAGGCCATACATGATTTCTGCAAACAGGAAGGTATCGCTGATGATTCCTGTGATATCCAATCTCGTGAAATTATAGTCAGCCAGGGTGAAATTGTTGAAGATATATTACATAATGCCAAGATACATAAATGTGATTTGATTGTACTTGGTGGCCACGAGAACCTGTTTTCCAAAACATCCGTAGGGCGTACGACAAAAGGTGTTTTGAAAAGGGCCAAAATTCCGGTAACGGTTGTGCCCTCAGTCACTTCATAATTGTCCTGGGGCTGTACTGCGCACTAGGAGGCTGTCCGAGAATGCCCTTTTTCCCCAGCTCCGCGTTGTTTCAGAAACATAATGCTCGCAGGTAAGCGAAGACTCCGATATTCAATATATGGCTGTGCTTATTTTTCTGAAATGCCTTGATCTGAGATAAAATACCTCTTCTCGGACCGGCTCCTGACAAAAACGATGCACGGCTAAATGCCCAACGACTAAATACCTAAATATGCTTCTTTCACATGCGGGTCGTCGATCAGGTCGACGGCTTTGCCCTCCATGACCACCCGGCCATGTTCCAGCACGTAGCCGCGATCACTTAAACTAAGCGAATGTTTCACATCCTGCTCGACCATGAGCACGGTTGTGCCCTGATCGGCGATCTTGCGCACCGTCTCGAAAATGTCCTTGATGAGAATCGGTGCCAGACCGAGGGACGGTTCATCGAGCATGAGCAGATGCGGCTGGGCCATGAGGCCTCGGCCGATGGCCACCATCTGCTGTTCGCCGCCGGAGAGGGTCATGGCAATCTGGTTTTCCCTTTCTTGCAGGCGAGGCAGCAGTTCGTAGACTTTTTTCAGGGTGAGCAGGGTATCCTTTTTGGCGCGCCTGTTATAGGCGCCGACAATCAGGTTATCCTTGACACTCATCAGCGGAAACAGACGGCGTCCTTCCGGAACGTGGATAATGCCACTGGTGACTATGTCCTCGGGGGTATGGTTGTGGATCGGCTGCCCAGCAAAGCTGATGTTCCCGGCCGATGTCGACATCAGCCCGGAAAGTGTTCGCAGGAGGGTCGATTTTCCTGCACCATTGCCGCCGATAATACTGACGACTTCCCCTTTTTCGACCTTGAGTGACAGATCGAAGATGACCTGGACATCGCCATAGGAAACGTCGATGTTGTTCACTTCAAGCAGCGGCATAATCTTCTCCCAGGTAGGCTTTAATAACATTTTCGTTGTTGGCGATTTCTTTCGGTGTCCCCTCGGCGATTTTTTTGCCGAACTGGATGACGACTATTCGATCGGACAGGGCCATGATGGCCCGCATGATGTGTTCGATGACAAAAATAGTCGTGCCCTGGTCGCGAATGGCTTTCAAAACCTGAACCATGTCGTCCACCTCGGCGGGGCGCAGACCGGCCATAACCTCGTCGAGCAGCAGGAGTTTCGGTTCCGTGGCCAGGGCTCGGGCAATCTCCAGTCTTTTCCGGTCGGCGATAGTCAGGTTGCCGGACAGGACATCTTTCTTGTCGGCGAAACTGAGCGATTCGAGAACCTTGAGGGCTTTTTCCTCGGCCACCGAACGGCTGTTGGTCGTCACAAAACTTGCGACCATAACGTTGTATAATACGCTTTTGGAAGCAAATGGCTTGACGATCTGGAAGGTGCGGGCCAATCCCTTCTTGCACAGATCCCACGGCTTCTGACCGTTTATCCTTTCATTGTTGAAGGTAATGACGCCGGCTGTCGGGGCGAAGGCCCCGGCAATACAATTGAAGGCAGTCGATTTCCCCGCGCCGTTTGGTCCGATCAGTCCAAAAATCTGGCCCTTTTCTATGCTCAGATCCAGAGAATCAACCGCCCTTAGGCCGCCAAACTGTTTTGTCATACCGCTTACTTCAAGAAGAATCATGTCTTATCTCCCAGTCGTTTTTAGAACCTTACAGCTTGTTTTCTTGTTTTTTGCAGGAATACAATCTGTTTGAAGGTTCTTATACCCTTTTGTGGGGTGTTTGGGTTATACGCTGCACCAGATTGGTGTATAACCGGGTGAGCGGCTCCTGCAGGCCTCGAGGCTGGTAATGCATCACCAGGATCAGGACCAGACCGAAGATGACCAGGTGCATACCCGGCAGGGTATCGCCGAAATAGATACGTGAGAAATCGCCGACCGGCCTGAGCAAGAGTGCACCAAGAATCGGTCCGGCGATCGAACCGCGTCCGCCGATCAGGGCAATAAAGGCGATTTCAAACGACAGGTCGAGGGAGATGATACTCTTCGGGTGGATATAGAGGGTGAACTGGGCATAAAAGGTACCGGCCAGGGCGGTCAGAAAGGAACTCATGGCCATGGCGATCAGTTTTGCCCGGGCCACGTTGACCCCGAGCGCCATGGCCGCCTCCGGTTCCTCCCCGCCGGCATTGAGATAGTAACCGAGTTTTGATCGGGAGATAACGTAGGTGAGAATGAGCACGGCAATGAGCATGACAAGAATGATGTAATAGTAGGGTTCCTTGGTCGTGAACAGGAAATTTTCCAGCCCGGTATCCAGCGGCGGGATCTGCAGGCCGCGGGGACCGTTGATCTTGAACGGACCGAGGTAGTCGACATTTTCGACGATCACCCGGAACCCTTCGGCAAAGGCAATGGTGGCCAGGGCGAAGTAAGCCCCCCGCATCTTAAAGGTCGGCAGACCGATCAACACCCCGGCCAAGGTTGCCAGCACCCCGCCGACCAGCATGCCGATCCAGGGACTGATGCCGTATTGCAGAAAAAGGATGGTCGAGGAGTAGGCGCCGATGCCGACAAAGGCGGCATGGCCCAGCGGCAGCACCCCGGCAAAGCCGCCGACAAGGTTCCAGCTGGTTGTCAGATAGGCATAAAAGAACAGCAGCACCAGAATATGCAGATAGGTGGCACTCCGGATAACCAGCGGCAGGCCAAAGGCGATAAGCAGGATAGCTATCAGGGCTATTTTATTGATTTGTTTCGGATTCATTGGAGAGTTATCCTTGTTTTATCGGTTACCAGTCATGTTTCTGGCCAAATAACCCTGAAGGCTTGACGAACAGCACGACAAGAAACAGTCCGTAGACAATAGCTTCGGTCCAGGTGGCTGTCATAAATTGCGGCCCGACGGATTCGATCAGGCCGATAATAATGCCGCCGACCAGGGCTCCGCCAATGGAGCCGAGCCCGCCGAGGACGACGATGATAAAGCCCTTGATGTCGAACAGGACGCCTACCGTCGGAAAGACATTGTAAAACGGCACCAGGGTGACCGCGGCAATGCCTGCCGTTGCCGCCCCGATACCGAAGGCCACATTATAAATCTTGTACTGGTTGATGCCCATGAGACTGGCCGCTTCCCGGTCCATGCTGGTCGCCCGGATCGCCCGGCCCATATCGGTTTTCTGAAAGAACCAGTAGATGCCAAGTGCGGTGATCAGAGCGGTAATACAGCCATACAGCTTGGGCACGGAGATAAATATCTCGCCGATTTCCAGCATTTGACCGCTCAGTGGATTGTCAGACAGGGAACGATACTGCGGCCCGAAAATCAGCAGGGTCATATTGTCGAGAATATACCAGATCCCCGTCGTGACAATGATGACGGTGAGGGGTTCGCGAACATTCTTTTCAGCAATAAAGATTGGCTTGATAACAATATTCTGCAGGTAATAGCCGAAGAGAAACATCGCCGGGGCAACGAGGACAATTGCCAGATAGGGGTGGATGCCGGAAAGGGTCACCGTCCAGTAGGCCAGATACATTCCCACCATTAACATCGAGCCATGGGCAAAGTTGACCACTTTCAGCACGCCGAAGATGATTGTCAGCCCCATGGCCGTCAGGCCATAGATAGATCCCATCAGGATGCCGTTGATGGAGTCCTCAATGATATAGAGCATGATTGTCTCCCTGGAAAACAAAAAAAGCAAGCATCCGGAGCAGAGGAGCAGCCTCTGCTCCGGTAGGAACGGAACTAAAACATAATGCAGCGGTTATTTGTTCGGCATTGGGAAGACCGGGGTGTACCCGGCCCGGCGCGCTGATTTCGGCCAGATGGTGATCCGCTCCAGACCATTGCCGACATCATTGACCTGGACCATGACCAGGGAGGCATTTTCATTCTGGCCGGTCTGGTCGAATTTGACTGCATCGTAGCCGACAATCATGCCGGGACCGGAAGAGAGATCGGTGGCGGCCAGTGCTTCTCTGATCTTTTCCGGCTCAAGGGATGCGGCACGCTCCAGGGCGTCTTTCAGCACATACATGGCGACATAGGCGTCAACCGCTTCCCCGGTCAGATTCTGACCGTATTTGGCCTTATATTTGTCATTGGTCTCTTTTGCCCCGGGCTTGTTGACGTCGGTTTCCCACTCAACGATATCGAAGAGATACTGCGCATTCTTGCCGGTGGTCTGCAGAAAAGAAGGGTCGGCATGGCCGCCGCCGCTGGCGATGATTGCCTTCAAATTGACTTTATAATCGGCGAGGGTATTGGTCAGCAGAATGGCATCGGCGGCATTGGAAACGAGCATCAGCACATCGGCTTTTGAGCGGCGAATTTTCTGGACCACCGGGCTCAGATCGGTTGCTGTTGATGGATATGGTTCGTCCAGCACGACCTTATAGCCGCCTTTTTCGGCCAGGTCTTTCCACTGTCCGGCAAAGCCTTTACCCCAGTCACCATTCTCGTAGACAAAGGCAATACGCTCCACCTTCGTGCCGAATTCTGCTTCCATATCTTTTAAGAAAGAGAACTGATCGCGGGTCCACCAGCTATCCTTGGCGGCGATTCTGAAGACGGTTTTAAAGCCCTGTTCGGTAATTTTATCAGAGACGGAGACCGGTACGACAAAGGGAATGCCGTAACGCTCGGCAACCGCCGTGGTCGGATAGGTTACGGCGCTGTTCCAGCAGCCGGTGAGCACATGCACCTTCTCGGTGTTGATAAGACGCTCGGCCTCGGCAACGCCCTTTTCCGGTTTGGACTCCGAATCGGCAAAGACCAGCTCGAACTTCGCGCCCCCAAGCGACTGGATACCGCCGGCGGCGTTGATCTCTTCCACGGCCATTTCACGTGCTGCCTTGCCCTGTTGGCCGAGGGTTGCTGACGGGCCGGAAAGGGGAATGATATTGCCGATCTTGACGTTTTCGGCATGACCGGTGGCATACGAGCCGGCAAGTACAGACATTGCCAGGGCTGGGATAGCAAGTGTGCGTAAGATGTTCATAGGTTCCTCTCGGTTTGATTTTCCGCCTTATAAGCGTGGATACAGGCGTGGATACAGGCGTGGAGACATTCACCAGGCACTGTTGATGAACTGGAGTTTGCCGCACCGAAACATTCCTCGGCACAGATCCTTCTAGTCGGACATCAACGCAAGTAGTGTGCCATGGATTCTTATAAACCGGAGGGGTCGTTTTTCAGGAACTGCAGGAGGGAAATCGGCGGTCTGGTCGCGCGCGGAGGCAGGGCGTGTCAACCCGTGGCGTCAACCATGGTTGACGTTGTCAACTATGGTTGACACGTTTTTTGAACAAGGCAACGGCAATAACGCATGAAAATAATGGGTATCAAAAACCATCGTCAACGGAGGTTGCCGTTTTCTTTTTTAATCTCTTGTTCAGGGCCTGCCGGGAAACCCCCAGCAGGCGCGAGGCCTGACTTTGGTTGTTTTCCGAGACATTCAAGGCCATTTCAACCGCATAGTCGACCAGTTCGTCCAGGGTCGGGAAGTGGCCGAACAGGGATTCAAGGGGGGTGGTTTTTTCCAGGGCACCGGTGGTTATGGGGGTTGCACCGGCGAGTCGCTCGGCGATCAGATGCTCCTGGATGTGGCCATGGCTACAGCGGGCCACGGCATCGGAGATATACGCTTTCAGCTCGCGGATATTTCCCCAGAAGGGGTGGCGCAGCAGCAGGTTCATGGCCTGCGGGCTGATTGTCGGGATGTCTTTATGCATCGTCGCCGCGCCATCGGCTATCAGATGCTCGACGAGGAGAGGGATGTCTTCTCGTCGGTCGCGCAGCGGCGGTACCTTGAGCAGGTGGGTACTGAGTCGGTAGTACAGGTCCATCCTGAACTCGCCATCCTGGCCGGCGAGCCTGGTGAGATCCTTATTGGCGGCGGTAATGATGCGTGCATGGCATTGTTTCGGCTGATCCGAGCCCAGGGGATAGTAGATCTTCTCCTGGAGCAGGCGCAAAAGTTTTACCTGGGAGACTTCACTGAGATCACCGATCTCGTCGAGAAAAATGGTGCCGTCGGCGGCCTTTTCGATCATTCCGGCGCGCACCGTATCGGCGCCGGTATAGGCCCCTCTGGCATGGCCGAACAGGGTGTCGGAGAACAGGGTGTCGTCGAGGCCGGAGATGTCGACCGCGACGAATTCGCCCGGCAGGCCGCTTACCTCGTGGATGGCCTTGGCGATAAGTTCCTTGCCCGATCCCGTCTCTCCGAGGATCAGCGTCGGCAGGCCGCTGGTGGCGATAGACTCGATGTACTGGAACAGGCCGAACATCAGCGGGCTTTTGGTGACGATGCGGTCAAAGGCCTTGTTGCTGTACTCCCTGCTGCTGAACGAGATCCCCTTCAGCGACATCACTTCATTGCGCAGCAGGCCAATCTCCAGGGCATTCCGCAGGGCCGAGCTGAACATTTTTAAATCGATCGGTTTAACGAGATAATCCTGCGCGCCAAGCTTCAGGCACTCGACGGCTGTTTCGATCTCCGAGTCGGCGGTGACGATGATGACCGGGATCTGCGGCCTGTGTATTTTCAGCTGCCGCAAAACCTCCTGTCCGCTCATATGCGGCATATTCAGGTCGAGGAACAGCACGGGCGAATGCATGCTTTCCAGCGTGGTCAGGACATGGCGGCTGTCACTGAGGGTCCGGACATTCTTCATGCCCAGGGAGGTGAGCAACAGGCTGTACGCTTCCAATTCGGCCGGTTCATCATCGACCAGCAGTATCTGGCAGTTTTTCATTTTTGCGGTAATCATGTCTTGTTTTCCATTATCATTTTTTTCAGTTTGATGGTAAATCTGGCGCCCGCCTCGGTATTTTCCGCCAGCAGTTCGCCGTTCATCTCTTTTTCCACGATCATTTTGGCCATATACAGCCCCATGCCGGTGCCGGACGAGGCACCCTTGGTGGTGAAGTACGGATTGAATATCTGCAGCAGCAGATGCTCGGGAATGCCGCCGCCGCTGTCACTGATGTGCAGTAAAACCGTCTGTTCGTCGCTGCCGACGGTAATGGCAATTTTCTTGGCTGTCGGCTGCCCGTCGGCATCGGCTGCTTCGGCGGCATGCTGGCAGATCGCATCCTTGGCATTGGCGATAATATTCACCAGGACGTGGACAAATTCGCCCCGATAGCCAAAGACAAACAGGGAACTCGACCCGCTCTTATTGTTGACGGTCAGCGAGATGCCGCCATGTTTCATCTGCGCCTCCATGAGCTTCACCGCACTGATCACCACCTCCAGCACATCGACCGGTCCTTTTGTCTTGGACGGCTTGAAAAAATTCCTGAAGTCGTCAATCGTTTTCGACATGAAATGAATCTGGCCATTGGCGCCGGACACCAGTTTTTCGACAAAGGATTTATTGAGCATATCATTGTATTGTGCCGCCTGCAGGCTGGAAATATAGGTCGAAAGGGTATTTAAGGGCTGGCGCCATTGGTGGGCGATGATTGCCAGCATTTCTCCGACCGCGGCCATCTTCTGCGCCTGCATCAGCTGCCCCTCGGCATCGACCCGTTTGGAGATATCCCTGATGCTTGACAGGGTCAGTTCCTCTTCGTTGAGTTGGAAGATCTTCAGGCTGATCGAGGCGGGAAACTCCACCCCGTCAGCTCTGATGAACGCCCATCTGAATATCTGCTGTTCCCCTTCATGCGAGGCGTGCAGAATGTCCTGCAGCTTCTCTTTGCTCGGCACGCCATCGGGCTGGTACAGGGGGGACAGGTCGAGCATGCTCTTGCCGAGCATTACCTCTTTGGCAAAACCGAAGACCTCCATGGTCTTCTGGTTGCATTCGGCAATGCGGCTGTCTTTGCTGATGAGAATCGCGTCATTGGCTACATTAAACAGGGTCTGATAATAGGTCTCGACTTCCTTTCTTTTGATAATGTTCCATTCGAGGTCCTTGTTTATACCGGTCAGCTCTTGCTGGTGCTGCTGGATGGCCGAACTGTATCTCTTGCTGAAAAGAAACAGCACCAGGGCGCTGCCGCTGACCACCACCAGGGCAATGAGTGCCAGGATCCCTAAAACCCTGAGGGCTATTTCCGTGGCAAAGATCATCGTTGTCTTGCGGGTCAGGGAATAGGCCTCAGCGCGGGGGGCGGTGACGCACATGAACCAGTCGGAATTGGCAATGAGACTAAAGGACAGCACATGATTCTGCCGGTCTTGGCCATGGTAGGTGACCGTGCCGATATCGCCGCTGATAAAGCGGTCCAGTTTGTCCGCCAGGTCCAGTTCAATATTCTGTATTTTTTCGTGCATGACATACTCCTCGCTGGGATGGACGAGGATGGTGCCGTTTCTCTCGACGATGAATCCGTACCCGGACTCGCCGATCTTCAGGTTCAAAACATTCTGCACCAGGCTGTCGAGGACCGTGTCCGCACCCATGACGCCGACGATTTGGCCGTCGACGACCAGAGGTTTCACCAGGGCAATGACCATCTTGTTGGTCACTAAATCAATATACGGTGTGGTAAAACTCATACTGCCAACCGCAACGGCCCGCCGGTACCATGGACGGTTGCGGGGATCATAGCCATCGGGAGGCAGCCAGTCCGCACCGTCGAGCAGCACGCCGTCTTTTCTGCCGATATACACATCGGTGAAATGACCGGCTTTCATAGCCATTTTCAGTGGTTTCATCGTCTCTTCGTTCTGCCCGAGGGAACCGAGGACAACCGAGTCGGCGGTGGCGGTGAGAATTTTCATCTGCTGTTCGAGCCACATCTCCACCGTATCCGCCGCCTTGATCGCCAGATCTTCCTGCTGTGCGGCGATGGTTTTTTCAACTATATGCTGGGTGATTCTATAGTTGATGCCGGCAACGACGAAAATCACCGCTGTCAGGATGGCCAGGGTGATAATGTGTTTTTTTGATCTTAGAATCATAACATGCCGAAATGTCGAGCTGAGGGTTTCGAGAAATAACAGTTTTTATCTGCGGACTCGTTGATTGCTTTGCAATACTTGGTCCAAAAAGGGGACAAGCTGCTAACAAGCGGGAATCAATACGACAAGGAAGGAAAGAGACGGCTGTCGGTGTGCGGCAGAAACAGCGCCGCCATGTAGTAGTTCATGAAGTTGAGGTTATCGGACAGCTCAAGATTGGTCATGATTCTGCGTACCGCTGTTCGTTCTCTGAACCGGATGTGATCGGTCAGGCTGATCTGGCAGCCGAGCATGGATGCGTTGCCGAGGTAATAGAAGCGCTCCCTGTCGATGTCCGGAAGCAGGCCGATGGCGATGGCCCTTTCGAGGTCGATATGCGCCCCGAAATTGCCGGCGAGAATAATCCGCTCTACATCGGCAAACCCGATGCCGACCGATTCCAGCAGGGTCTGGTAGCCGGCGAACATGGCCCCTTTCGCCCGGATCAGGTTATCCAGGTCGATCTCGGTGATGACGATGTCCTCTCCGATCATCGTGTCGTGTGCCCAGGCGATAACGTATTCCCAGCCATCGGCGCCTTTTCTGATCCTATGGTGTTGCTTATGGTCGGTAAACTTGCCCCGTCGGTCGATGATTCCCGCCTCGAGCAGCTCGGGAACAATGGCGATCACTCCGGAACCGCAGATCCCTCTGGGGTTGGTGTTGCCGATAGTGACAATCATCGGATTCAGCGTGTCCGAATGGATATGGATGTTTTCGATTGCCCCGCTGCTCGCCCGCATGCCGTATTTGATACCGCCCCCTTCAAAGGCGGGTCCGGCCGAACAGGCGGCGCAGACCATCCAGTCGCGATTACCGACGACGATCTCTCCATTGGTGCCGATATCGATAAAAAGGCTGATCTTCTCACTCCTGTGCATACCGCAGGCGTGAACCCCGGCAACAATATCGCCGCCGACAAAGGAGGCGATACACGGGTAGAGAAACAGCCGGACGGAAGGATGGGCCATGATCCCCAGCGCGGCAGCCTTGGTCAGCGGGAACTGGCTGACGCCGGGGACGTAGGGCGCTTCCCGGATGAATTTCGGATTAATGCCGAGCAGCAGATGGGCCATCACCGTGTTGCCGGCCGCCATGATATAGTTGATATCACTGGGGCTGATGATGACTGTGCGGCACACTTCCTCGATGATGTTGTTGATTGTATGTACGGCCTTTTCCTGCAGGGCACGCAAACCGCCGGTGCGTTGCGAGTAGATGATCCGTGAAATGACATCCTCGCCATAACCGATCTGCGAGTTGTATGCGGATGCCTCGGCAATGACCCGACCGCTGTTCAGGTCAATGAGCACGCCGCTGATCGTTGTCGTACCGAGGTCGAGGGCCAGGCCATACAGCTGGTCGGTGGTGTCGCCCGGCTCAACGGCAATAATCCGCTCCGGCTCATTGGCCCGCTTCCCCTGCAACAGGATGACGGTCACCTGCCAGTCGCTTTCCCGAAGGGTCATCGACAGGTCGTGGATAAGCTCCGGATGGTCATAATCCGGCTCCTGCATCCCCGGCGCGGTCCGGCTGATGCCTCTGATCAGACGCTGCATATCGGGAATGTTGTCATCGAGCGTCGGCGGCGGAAGTGTAAGGTACAGTTTACGAACCGGAGGGGATATTTGCCAGATACCGACAAGGTTTTCCTGCGATTTGGTGGAAATTGCCCTGGTGGTTTTCGGTTTTGCTTTGAGTGCCGTTCCGTCTGACCGGACGATCTCCGGAACACGGATGGTCACATCGGAAAAAACCGTTGAAATACAGGCCAGTCGAGTGCCCTTGCTGATCTGATCCTGGCTGAGGCTGCTGGTATTCTGCGCGTGCAGTTCGCCTTGGATAAGTTCGACCTTGCACTTCCGGCACACGCCGTCTCCCCCGCACGATGCAGGAATATAGACCCCGGCTAAGGCGGCAGCGGTCAGGAGGTTTTCACCGGAAGAAACACGAACGGTAATGTTGTCCGGCAGGAAAGAGACGGTATGTTCCATAGTTTTTTTGGGTGTTGGTTCATTGATTTCTTTTATCTTAACAATGAAGATGATCGAGTCAATAAATAAATTTGATGCAAAACGAGCGTGAAAGGCACCCCTGACATGCAATGGTCACTGGTTAGTTAGCCGCAAATATTGACGAAACAGAGCAGACCTGATATGCTTGTGGTAATTATTGCAGCTTATCCAGCACAGATAAAAATTCCTGATCTTGTCGATTTATATCACACCGAAAAATTCCTCTCCATGTCAATTTCGAATCCACCAAGAATTTTCCCCCCCTCCTTGTTCGGGCAGACACCAAGATGATTGAAAAAAAATCGACAAGGCGCCTTTCACGCCGGCATCGCTTAAGGTGGTGGCCCTTTATGTTGATCATCCTTGCTGCATGTATTTCAGTTGGATATTATGAGATCAAATCTTCCACCCTGCAGGCAAAATTCATCAGTGAATATGCCGCCAGCCTGCGTTACCGGGTTGCCGATGGAGCAAGTGACGAAATAGTCTTTCCCAAAAATGGCCCCTACGATATTCGTCTCGGTTATGTCCAGCTGCCGACTTTACTCGATAAATTGCAGCAAAACGGCATGGTTATCGGCAGGCAGGCCCGGTTCAGTGAGCCACTGCGAAACTATGCGGAAAAAGGTTTTCATATACCCTATAGCGAAAAAAGCCAGGCAGGCCTGCAGATTCTCGACGCTACAGGAGAATCGATGTACCGGATGATCAATCCGAAACGGGTGTATAATGATTTTTTTGACATCCCCTACAAGATTGTCCAGACATTGCTCTTTATCGAAAACAGGACCTTACTTTCAGAGCAGTTTCCGAAAACAAATCCGGCCGTTGACTGGGGACGTTTTGCCAAGGCACTTGTTGTACAGGCCGGCGAACTGGTCAATCTCGACATGCCGGCAATGGGTGGGAGTACCCTGGGCACCCAGATGGAAAAATTCCGTCATTCGGATAACGGTATGACCTCCTCGGCCAAGGAAAAACTTATCCAGATGGCTTCGGCAAGTGTGCGAGCCTATCAGGATGGGGAGGACACCTCTTTGTTCCGCAGACAGCTGGTGCTTGACTATGTCAACTCCGTTCCCCTTTCTGCAGCTCCAGGTTTCGGGGAAGTCAATGGTCTGGGGGATGGTTTGTTCGTCTGGTATGGGACGGAGTTTGACGAAATGAACCGGCTGTTGAATCTGCAGGATCCAACGGGGCCGGACCTCGAGAAACAGGCCCGGATCATAAAGCAGGTTGTCAGCCTGATGATTGCCCATCGGCGGCCATCTTTCTATCTTGTCGGGGGACGCAAGGAGCTGGCGATACTGTCGAACAGTTATGTCAGGCTGCTGGCCCAGAATGGCAGTATTTCCGAGGCCCTCAGTGAAGCGGCCCAGGCGCAGCCGCTTTTCTTTCGGGATTTCCGTAACAATGGAGCGGCGCGGCAGATCGTTAACAATAAGGGTGTAAATGTCGTTCGTAACCGTCTCGGCCCTCTTTTTGGTACCTCTCTCTATTCGCTTGACCGGATGGACATCACTGTCACCTCCACTTTGAACAACCGGTTACAGGAGCAGGTTAACCTTTATCTGAAAAACCTGGAAAAGAGCGATGTCGCCGGCAACTATGGCCTGCTCGGCAAGTATCTGCTGACCCCGGACCAGGCAGATGAACTCAGCTACAGTTTTACCTTGTTCGAGCGCACGCCAATGGGCAACATGGTACGGGTGCAGACCGATACCACGCAACTGCCCTTCGATTTAAACGAGGGAAGTAAACTTGAATTGGGTTCGACGGCCAAGCTGCGCACGCTGGCCACCTATCTCGAAATTATGGCCGAGCTGCATGCGGATCTCTCCGCGCGGCCGCCAGCCGAGCTCAAAAACCTGATGGAGCAGACCCGGGATACTCTTTCCCGCTGGGTCGGCTATCAGCTGCTGCAGAATCCGAGTATGCCGCTGAAAGCATTGCTTGAAGCCGCCATGCTCCGGTCATATTCAGCAAATCCTGGCGAGCGTTTTTTTACCGGTGGTGGTCTGCATACCTTCAGTAATTTTAGAAAGGAAGACAATCACAGAATGGCCACCGTAACCGAAGCGCTGCAATATTCACTCAACCTGCCCTTTGTCCGGATCATGCAGGATATCGTCCGGTACACCCAGGCCAGCCAATGGGAGAACAACCGGCAGATCGTCATCGATGACCATGATCCCCGGCGCAAGGTGATGCTCGATAAATTTATTGATCGGGAAAGCAGAGTCTTCCTCGCCCGTTTCTGGAACAAGTATCGCAACATGAACGCTGACCAACGGCTGGAAACTCTCCTGGCAGGCATGAATCCGCGAGCCCTGAGGTTGACTATCGTCCATCGCCATCTCCTGCCGGAGGCGGATCAGGATGCCTACATCCGGTTTATTCGCAGCCGGCTGCCGACAAGCACCTTAACGAACAGACAACTGGCGGGGATGTATGAAAAATACCAGCCGGGCTCGTACAACCTGCAGGATAAAGGGTACCTCGCTGCGGTGCACCCCCTGGAATTGTGGCTGCTTGACTATCTGCGGCAACCAGGTGATGTCTCTCTCCAGGATGCAATAATGAAAAGCACGGAGGTACGGCGAGAGGTTTACGGTTGGCTGATGCGTACCAAAGCGAAAAATGCCAGAGATTCCCGGGTCAGGATCGTGCTGGAAATAGACGCCTTTTCGGATATCCACCGGCGGTGGAAAAACATGGGCTATCCCTTTGATCATCTGGTCCCGTCGCTGGCCACCGCCCTTGGCAGTTCGGGTGATCGACCGGCGGCGCTGGCTGACTTGATGGGTATTATTATTAATGATGGGAAACGCATCCCGACGCACCGGTTTACCGAAGTCGCCTTTGCCAGAAATACACCTTACGAGACTATTGCCCAGCGTCCAAGGCCCAAACCAGTCCAGGTGCTGCGCCCGGAAATCGCCCAGGTTCTCAAGGAAACCCTGGGCAAAGTTGTCAGTGAAGGAACCGCCAAGCGTCTGGCGCAGAGCTTTCAGCAAGGGGACGGTCTGCCGCTGGCCATTGGTGGTAAAACCGGCACTGGCGATAACCGGATAGTAAATTCATCCTCGTCCGGGCACAAAACCTCATCCCGGACCTTGAACCGGACTGCAACCTTCGTTTTTTATCTTGGCGACAATCATTTCGGCACATTGATCGCTTTTGTCAGCGGTCGATCCGCCAACGCTTTCAGTTTTACCTCTGCGCTGCCGCTTCAGGTGCTGAAGGGAATGGTCCCGGTAATACAACCTTATATCAATACCGAGAATCAAAAAATTTCGGCGATCGCTGCGGCGGCGACAAGCTCTGACGGAGGCTGAAAACTTGTATTATTTTAATCGGTTGTTCTTGCTTGTTCTTGTCATAATTTTCTCACCGGGGCGATTGGTCGCCGCTGACCCGGCCGGGGAAATTCCCTCGGAAGATCTTTCCCTCGTCCAACAGGCATCGCCGGAAGAAACTTTGGACATGCTGACTTCGCTCGTTGAGTTGCAGCAAAATTTGAGAAAGCAGCTGGACCTGACTCGTCAGAAGGTTAAAACCAGCACGTCGGATGCGGAAAAGGAGAGACTGCAGGAGGAGCTGGCCCGCCTGGATAGGCAGTTGTCTGATTCCACCAAGGATTTTGAACGGATCGCTACCGGGGTGGAGATTGGTCTTTTTGTCGAGAAAAAAACCGAGACCTTCAGCTGGAAAGATGAGATTGCCACCCTCGTCGAACCGGCGATAAAAGAAGTGAAGATGTTGACGGTTCGTGCCCGGCAGAAGACAAAACTCAAGGATACCATTAATGAATTGTCAAATTTGACGCCCGTTGCCACCAACGCCGTCACTCAGCTAGAGCGATTGTACGAGGTTACCAAGGATCCGGACATCAAAAAACAGATCAAGGAACTGCTGCCGGAATGGCGCAATACCGAAAACAGGATCCGCAACAAACTCGAGCTTACTCGGCTTGAACTGAGCCAGATGCAGGACAAAGAAGGCAGTATTGTCGAGGGCTTCAGTAAGTCCATTCGTGATTTCTTTCGCGTTCGCGGCTTATATCTTCTGGTGGCCCTGCTCGCCTTTGGCACCATTGTTCTTTTCGGTCGTCTGTTGCATCGCCTGGTTTTCCGCTATCTGCCTGGGGTCAAACTGGACAAACGACCTTTCCATGTCCGGCTTCTCGACCTTTTACTGCGCGTATTCACCTTGGTGGCAGGCGTTATCGGCCTCTTTTTTGTGTTGTACGAGGCGGAAGACTGGTTTCTGTTGAGTATGGCCATCATCTTTTTTCTCGGCCTATTTTGGACCGTACGCCAGACTGTGCCGAGGCTCTGGCAGCAGGGGCGGCTGATGCTCAACATCGGTTCGGTCCGCGAGGGAGAAAGATTGCTGCTGCAAGGAGTCCCCTGGAAGGTTGAAAATATTCATGTCTTCTGCCGTCTGTTTAACCCTACCCTGGGCATGCACCTGCGGCTGCCGATAGAGGAGATTGTCGGCATGGTGTCCAGGCCGTATGCCCCGGAAGAACCCTGGTTTCCCTGCAAAAAGGGAGACTGGGTGGTGGTGGGGGATCGGCCCAGAACCAAGGTGGTCAGCCTCAGTCATGAGCTGGTGGAGACGGTTGAACGCGGCGGCAAGCGTTATCTCTTTCAAACCGGCGATTTCCTCGGACAGAATCCGGTCAATCTTTCCCGCAACTTCCGGCTGCGGGTAGTCTTTGGGGTCAGTTATGACTTGCAGGCGCAGGTGACCACCAGTATCCCGACGCTCTTGAAAACCTTCATCGAGGAGAAGATTGAAGAGGAAGGGTATGGCGATACCTGTCTCAATCTGCTTGTCGAATTTAAAGAGGCCGGAGCTTCTTCTTTAGATCTGCTGGTGATCGCCGACTTTAAAGGCGAGGTGGCGGACATCTATTCCAGGCTCGAGCGGGCGATCCAGCGCTGGTGTGTCGATGCGGCAACCCGATATAATTGGGAAATACCCTTTCCGCAGCTCACCTTTCACTGGCCGGCAAGAGACAGGATTCCTGCCCAGCGGATTTCCGACGAAGGCGGGCAGCAGGTGGTGCAGCCGTCTTGAAATCCGACTTTTTATGAGTTTATCAATGAGTGAAGGAGGGTGACATGAAGCGGGCACTTATTCTCGTCGATATACAGCAGGATTTTCTTCCCGGCGGGCCACTGGGGGTACCCGATGGCGATGCGATCCTGTCCTTTGTCGTCGATCTCGTGCGCAGCGGGCATGACTATGACCTTCTGGTTGCCAGTCAGGACTGGCATCCGCCCGGACATGGGTCCTTTGCCTCGGCCCATGCCGGAGCAGAACCGTTTACCCTGGGAGAACTCACCGGCCTGCCGCAGATGCTCTGGCCGGATCATTGTGTCGAGGGGACCAGGGGAGCAGGTCTGGCCGAGGAAATTGAAGAACTTTTAACACAAGAGGCAGCAGCAGGACGGCGGATCCACCGGGTCAAAAAAGGCATGGACCGCAATGTCGATTCCTATTCGGCCTTTTTCGACAATGCGCGGCGCCATGATACCGGCTTACAAACCGTCCTTTTGGAACAGGGCATCGGAGAAGTGGATGTTGTCGGTCTGGCCCTGGACTATTGTGTCAAATACACCGCCCTCGATGCCGCCTCCCTTGGTTTTCAAACCCGCGTCCTGCTGCAGGGAAGCCGCCCTGTCGACCCAGCCTCGCAGGCCCAGGTTGTGGCCGAGCTCGCCGATGCGGGTGTCGCCTGCGTGGCCGAGGCCCGGTGAAAATACCTGGGATCCAAGGCGCTTTTCAGGCAAGTCAGCTGTTATCCGACGATACTTTTGCGGCTGTCTGATAATTGGTGAGACTCACTCCGGTAAGGATGAGCAGGCCGCCGGCCAGAACGACCGGTTTCACTGATTCCCCGAGAATGAGCCAGGAGAGCAGGATGGAGAACAGGGGCACGAGATTGATAAAGATACCGGCCCTTGTCGCACCTATTTTCTTTATAGCTTGATAATACAGAGAAAAACCAATGGCGGTGCCGAAAAAACCCAGGTATGCCAGACTGGTCCAGTCAACGGAAGTTATGGTTGACAGGCGGCTGAACAGCCCTTCGCGGGCCGCCGGCACGGCAAGGAGCAGAGTCCCGATCATCGATGAGTAGCAGACGGCACTCAGCGGGGAGAGTGTCTGGAGAACCGATCTGCCGATAATCGAGTAGGCGGACCAGCTGAGGACGCAGCCGAGCAGGGCCTGTTCGCCGGGGCCGAAACCGCCGGTAAAGAGTGCGCCGGGATGACCATTGCTGATAACTGTGACGGCTCCGCTCAGAGACAGGAGAACTCCGCAGGATTTCAGGGCGGTGAGCCGTTCGCGCAGGAAGAAGGTGGCGAAAATGGTTATGACCAGCGGGGTGCAGGATATTATCAGCGAGGCGCGACCACCACTGATATGGTGCAGACCGTTAAAGAAAAAGACATTGTAGGCGAAGACACCGGTCATCCCCAGCAGGATAAGCGGCAGCCACTGCATTTTTGGAGGCCAGAGGAGTTTTTTCTCGACCAGCAGGGTGACGACAAGCATTGCCGAGGAGGCAATGACAAATCGTAAAAAAGCGGCACTGGCCGGTGCCACCGAATCGGCCAGCAGTCTTCCTGCAATGAAGGTACCGCCCCACAGCAGCATGGTGAAGACCAGAGAAAAATAGGTTAAAAGAGGCATAAGCGGGGGTGCTGAGCAGGTGGTATGTTAAAATTTTTCGACATCCATCAGAGAGCATATACTTTCCACTGCATATGCTGTCAACTTTTTCGTTTATCTCGGCATGCACGGCAGGGGAGCAAAGGGCAGGACGGTTGAGAAAATGAGGGGGTGCCGGTGGGCAGGAAATGGAAAAACGAAGAAATCAGCTGGATTCTCTACGATGTGGGGAATTCCGCCTTTGTCCTGATCATGGTGACGGCACTGATGCCGATCTTTTTCAAGGATGTCGCGGCGGCCGGGATGAGCGGCGCCGAGTCAACGGCAAACTGGGGTTTTGCCAATTCTACGGCATCTTTTATTCTCGCCGTCCTCTCGCCGATTCTTGGCGCCCTGGCTGATTATAAGGACATGAAGAAACGCTTTTTCCTCTTCTTCATCTTTCTCGGCATGGTTTTTACCCTTCTGCTGCTCTTTGTCGAGGCAGGGCAATGGTTGCTGTGTCTTGTTTTATTTGTCTTTGCCCGGGTGGGCTGGGCCGGGGCGAATATTTTTTATGACGCCTTTCTGGTTGACGTCACCAGTAAGGAACGCATGGATATTGTCTCCACCCGGGGCTATGGCTATGGCTATGTCGGCAGCGTTGTGCCTTTCCTGCTCATCATCGGCCTCATCCTCAATGAAGGTATGCAGGACGGCTTGCCGGTCGGTCCCCTGCGGGCGTCTTTTGTAATCGTCGCTTGCTGGTGGTTGCTCTTTTCGCTGCCGGCAATGAAAAACCTGCGCCAGAGACATTATCTCCCCGCCGACACCAGTCGAATTGCTGGAAGTCTGACGAGGCTCTGGCATACGGTGAAAGAGGTCCGGCAGCACAAGCAGGTGTTTCTATTTCTGGCGGCCTACTTTTTTTATATAGATGGGGTCGGGACGATAATCACCATGTCAACCGCCTACGGCCGGGATCTTGGCTTCGGGGTGACCATGTTGATTGTCATGCTTCTTTTTATCCAGATTGTCGCCTTTCCCTTTGCCCTGCTGTTTGGCCGCCTGGCGGAAATGTTTTCAACCAGGCGAATGCTCTTTGCCGGGATCGGCGTCTACTGTCTGGCGACCTTTATGGCTTTTTTGCTGCCGGTCATCGGGGACCCATTGCATAAAACCATAACTTTCTGGTGCATCGCCTTTCTGGTCGCCTCTTCCATGGGCGGATTACAGGCACTGAGCAGAAGCTATTACGGCAAACTCATTCCGGCGGAAAAGAGCGCCGAATTTTTTGGTTTTTATAATGTGTTCGGTAAGTTCGCGGCGATAAGTGGGCCTCTCCTGATGGGCTTGGTCGGACGTATGACCGGAGAGACACGCTGGGGGATCCTGAGTATTCTCCTGCTGTTTATTATCGGCAGTGTTCTGCTCGGCGGTGTGAAGGATTCCGCCGAGTAGGCTCAGGACGTCTGCGCGGGCAGCTTACAGGCGTTGAGAAAATTTTTGATGCCGTCGATATCCTTGAGACGACCGTAGACGGTGATCACATCTCCGACATGCAGCTGTGTATGGCCCCGGGGAATGAGGATCTGGCCGCCTCGCTTGATGGAAACCATATTGATGGTCTCGGGCAGGGACAGATCCTTGACCATCGCGTTACTGCAGGTGTCTTCTTCCTGCAGGACAAATTCGACATAGCCGTTTTCTTTCTGTTTTCTCAGTTCCACCTGATGTTCGACAATCTGTCCCCGCTGCTTCCGGACAATACCGACATCGTAAGCTCGAAGGATATCGCTTCTGCTGATGATGCCGCAGAGTCTGCCGGAGCCGTCACGCGAGATAACCGGCAGCCTGGCCAGATCCCGGGGAGACATTTTTTGGATGGCGACCCATATCGGCTCGTCGGGGAAGACGGTAATCGGATCTTCCACGGCCAGATCGGACACCTTCATGCCCCGTGAACTGAAATTTTCCTGTGACTGTGCCCGGTGGACATCCTGAAGGGTGATGATGCCGCAAAGTTTGTTGTCGTCGGCCAGTACCGGAAAGCCGAGGATGTTGGTCTCCTGGAACAGGGCCATTGCCTCGGAAATGGAGGCGTCCTTGTGTACGGTTACCGGCTTGTTCTTCATTACTTCGCTCACCTTGACACCCTGCATGATATCCATATCCCGGCCTTCAACAAAACGGACGCCGCGCTTGGCAAGTTTCATGGTGTAAATGGATTCCGGATGCAGCCACTGGGAAAAATAACTGGCGGTAACTCCGGCGACCATCAGCGGCAGGATCATGAAATAATCGTTACTCATCTCAAAAACGATGAGCATGGCGGTCAGTGGCGCCCGGGCGGTGGCCGAGAAGAGCGCCGCCATGCCGACCAGGGCAAAGGCCCCGGTATTATTGCCGATAGAGGGAAACCAGTAACTGAACAGGTGGCCCATGGCACCGCCGAGCATGGCTCCGGTAAAAAGTGAGGGCGCAAACACACCGCCCGAATTTCCCGAGCCAAGGGTGCAGGAGGTGGCGAGCGGTTTGAGAAAGATGAGCAGTATTAAAATCCACAGCGGGGCATTGCCTTGAATTGCCGCCTCAATGAAGGGGAAACCGGAGCCGTACATATGCGGGATGGGGGTATCCAGTTCTGCCCCATGCGCAGCCGAAGCGACCGGAAAGGTGAGATTGGGCAGATGCATATAGAGCAGACCAAGGACTCCGAGGAGCAGGCCGCCGACCGCCGGTTTGAAAAGCTGGGGGAATTTCCAGCGGTCAAAAACGTTCTCGGAAAAATTGAGCATGCGCATGAACATGATGCCGACAATGGCAGCGACGAGGCCAAGGATCAGATACAAAATGATCTCCAGGGAACTGTTGATGCTGTAGCTTGGAACCTGGAAGGCAAATCGGTCGCCGATGATGGATCGGCTGACCACGGAGGCGGAAACCGCAGCAATGACAACATTGCCGAAGGCCCGCATCTGCAGGCCGCACATAAGTACCTCGATGGCAAAGGCCACACCGGCAATGGGTGCATTGAAGGTTGCGGCAATTCCTGCCGCCGCACCACAGGCGACGAGATTACGGATACGTTCGTCGGAGAGTCGCAGGACCTGGCCGATGGAGGAGCCGAGCGCCGCCCCGACCTGGATGATCGGGCCTTCACGACCGGCTGATCCGCCGGTGCCGATACACAGGGCCGACGCGGTAATCTTGGCCGCAGCCACCCGGGCGCGGATACGGCCACCCCGCAGAATAAGGGCCTGCATAACTTCCGGTACCCCGTGTCCTTTTGCCTCCTGCGCCATGAGGATAAGAGGACCGACGAGCAGACCGCCGAGAATCGGCACTATCAGATAAATCCATTTTCCGAGGAAAGGAAGAAGGTCGGAGAATGAGCCGTAGGAAAGATCCTGGATGGCAAAGATGAGTTTGACAAAGAAAACAGAAGCCAGACCGGTACTTGCCCCGACAATAACCGAGAGAATCAGAAGAAGAAGTCCTTCAGGGGGGGAAAAACGGTCAAGATACCAGCTGAAGATGGAGCGTTTAGGGGTCATTTAAGGTTCCGCCAGGGAAAAACAGTGCCGTTTTCGTCTGTTATAGGATGTGATGCCGCCAATTGACAGCTCAACTGCCGCAACAAAGGGGTAAAAAGAGTATACGGGTAATACCGGTATACCTAGCAAAAAGGCATGCACATCTCTTGCCCTGAACCTAGAATTAATACCGCTTTCCGGCAAGAGATTCAATAAATTTTTATTGGGTATGTGGCCGGACCGGCGAATTTTCGGCAAGATGGGTTTTTCGCCGGTTATTCGTAAGGCTAGCTAAACTGCATGGCCTTACGTGCCTCCTGACGAAGAAGCATATCAACAATGACCAGGGCGGCCATCCCCTCGACAATGGGGACGGCCCTGGCGACGACGCACGGATCGTGGCGACCTTTTGCTGCAAGTATCGCCGTTTCCCCTGCAAAATCAACGGTATTCTGGGGCAGGGAGATAGTTGCCGGAGGTTTGAAGGCGATGCGCAGCTCTATCGGCTCACCATTGCTGATACCGCCCTGGACCCCTCCTGAATTGTTGGTGGTCGTCCCCAGCCGGCCACCTTTTCGGGTAAAAGGGTCGTTATGCTCGGAGCCGCGCATGCGTGTGCCGGAGAAGCCTGAACCGATTTCAAAACCTTTTGTCGCCGGGATGGCCAGCATCGCCTGAGCCAGTTTTGCCTCAAGTTTGTCAAAGGTCGGCTCGCCCAGGCCAACTGGTACATTGCGGATAACGCAGGAAACAATACCGCCCACCGAGTCACCCTTTTCTTTCAGTGCTGCAACCATTTTCTCCATTTTTTCAGCGGCGGCATGGTCTGGACAGCGGATGATCGTGGCATCGACGTCGGCCCGGCTAATGACCTTGCTGTCTATTGGGCCTGCATCGATTTCCCCGACACTGCTGACCCAGGCAACGATGTCGATATTAAATTTTTCCTGCAGTATTTTGCCGGCGACCGCCCCCGAGGCCACGGTACCGATAGTCTCCCTGGCGCTCGATCTCCCGCCGCCGGAAGACGCCCTGATGCCATATTTCATCTGGTAGGTATAGTCGGCATGGGAGGGGCGGGGGATGTCACGCATCGTGCCGTAATCCTGCGGCCGCTGGTCCTTGTTGGCTACCTGCAGGGCAATGGGCGTGCCCAGGGTTTTACCGTTCTCCGTGCCGGACAGGATACTCACCTGGTCGGCCTCCTGCCTGTCCGTCGACAGCGCACTCTGGCCGGGGCGTCGCCGGTCGAGTTGCGGCTGAATGTCTTCCGCCGAGAGCGAAAGCCCCGGCGGGCAGCCATCAATGATGACGCCGACTGCTTTACAGTGGGATTCTCCAAAAGTACTTATACGAAAGAGTGTACCGAAACTGCTCGACATGAAGAGTTCTCCTCTCAATAATTGCTGAAGTTACCGGAAAGTTTCAAAAAAGGTCCCTGGAACCGATGGATGGGTTTTGATTTTCTACAGTGTGTATGAAATCCTTGTTTGTAAAGTTTGATGACGTCGCAAAACTCTTCATCTGCTTCGGTGTTTCTCCGGAGATTATCATTTTCTCTCTCATTGTGACTGTCTGTCGACCCCGCGCATGCGTCGATACCATACGGCAAGGGTGGCCGGAGATACGCCGAGGCCATGGCCGCAAACGATGGCCTGATTGATCAGGGTCGTGCGTACGATACCGATATTTTGCCAGCGACGGGCCGAGGTGATGACCCGCTCCGGCAGGATGATGATCTTGCCTGCTTCTTTTATTTTCCGTATGAAAACGAAATCCTCCATTATCGCCATCTCGGGAAATCCGCCTATGGCGTCAAACATCCTTTTGCTGACAAAAAACGCCTGGTCGCCATAGGGTAGCTGCAGCACGCGGGAGCGCAGATTGGCGAACCAGGCAATGGTTGCCAGGCTTCGTGCCGGACTGTCGATGGCTAGCGAAAAGGCGCCGGCGGCAAAGGATGGCAGGCGAACGGCGTCATGAATGAGCCGGCAAAAATTATCCGGCAGCAGGGTGTCCGCGTGGAGAAAAAGCAGCACCTCGCCCCTTGCTGCGGCGGCACCCGCATTCATCTGTCTGCCCCGCCCTTTTGCGCTGGAAATGGTTCTGCAGCCGGTTTTTTCAGCCAAGGTGAGCGTTGTGTCGCTGCTGCCGCCGTCGACGACAATCACCTCGCAGTTTTTCTCGTTGCCAAGCCGAGCAAGGGTTTTACCGAGAACCTGTTCCTCGTTCAGGGTTGGGATGATGATCGACAGCGCTAACGTCATAGCAGACCTCGGGCTTTGGCCAGGGACAGGTCGGCGGGAAGGTCGATGTCCTGCAGAACAGGCAGGGCGGCAGCATCATAGCCTGCCTGCCGCAGGCGATCCATGGTAACACCAAAAAGGTCCGCGCTCGACCAGACCATTTGGTCAAAAAGTACAGGCAGGAGCCGTGTCGCCTGCCGGGCGACGAGGCCAATCAGATAATAGCCGCCGTCTGCACTGGGACCTATGACCACCTCTTTGGTGCCGAGCAGACAGAGAAAGGCCTGGTGCAGGAGACCCTCGTTGATATCCGGGATATCGCTGCCGATGAGCACGGCCGTCTGCGCCCCCTCGGCAAAGCTGTGCGTAAAGGCTGCACACATGCGTTGACCGAGATCCCCCGTCGTCTGGGCAACACAGCGCACCGGCCCCAGCCAGGAGGTCAATTTTTCGCCGCTGCCGCCGCTATAGTGGACAATTGTCTCTGTACCGCATCGCTTCGCAAGCAGCTGTGCCTGCACGACCACTCTCTCGGTAAGGCGTTTTTGCAGCAGGGCGGCACCGTCGGCGCCAAGCTGTGCTATAAGTCTGGTCTTGGTTTTTCCCGCCTCGGGATATCTGGTAAAAAGCAGCAGTCGGCTGTTGGTGTACATGATTGGGGAGACCTGTCAGCTTTTCATGAACGGTTGAAAGAGAGAACGAATGAAGGAAAGATCCATATATTCTTGCAGTTTTAGTCGGGTGTCCTCGTTGTGGATGCCGCTGTAGTCGGTCTGGTAGGCGACCCAGGCCATGGCTGACCAGGAGATGCCGCGCAGCAGAACAAAGGGGAATTTGAGTCGCAGGCGATCTTCCAGAGTGTCGCGCAGGTGGGCCGAGCGGATGTTTCGTGCGTAGGCGCGGAGAAAAAGAGCGATGGCTTCACCAGAAAAACGAAAACCGGTTTTCCACAGTGTGGTGAGCGGCGAGCAGAAATGGCAGAGGTCGGTTGACGGGTCTCCCCAGCGCGGCATCTCCCAGTCGATGAGGTGGGTTGTCTGCTTGGCCCGGTTGACAATGAAATTTCCGGAATTGACCTCGGTGTTGACAATGCACAACCACGGATCGTCAAGAAAGTACTGCTCCTTGGCCTTCGCCGTTGCCGCCCAGGCGGTCACCTCGCCCAGAAAACGACACATATCCGCATCGGCCAGCTCGGAGCTCAAGTAGGTCTGCAGCAGACCGACGCATTCGTCATAGATCAGCGACAGCGGCTGTCGTTCAACAATCAGGTGATTGTTCGAGGCGGCAACCTCCACCTGGTGGACAGTTGCCAGGGTTTTTGCCGCCCCGTCCAGATCGAGCTGGTAGTCGAGCGGAACTCCGGGCAGATAGCGCATGATCGAGATGCCCCGGTCGATGAGGCGACGGCTGTCATCGACAAAACAGGGGATCGGGGTAACCCCTGAATGCTGCAAAAGCTGCAGTGCCTTGTATTCATAAACAATCTGGTCCTGTCGATTGATCTGGCTGGCCATATTGACGCGAAAGACCAGCTGGGTCTGTGCCGATTGCAAAAGGTAGTTGAGGTTATATTCACCCTTGGCCAGCGGGGAGACGGTGAATTTCCGTCCGGCCATCGTCGGCACGTCATCCCAGCACTGTCGCCGGAGATAATGCTGTACCCTGTCAAGATAGTGAGTAAAAGGGTCGTGGAGCGGTTTCATGATGCCTCGACCTTGGGAAAAATATGCAGTCGCTCTGGAGGGAAATGCAGCCAGACGACTTGCTCCGGATGAACATCGGCGCGAAGGCTGATCACGGTAAAAGTTATGCCCGCAGTCTCGACACGCAGGCGGATTGTCGAGCCTTCAAATTGCAGCTCTCGTATCTTGCCGGCAGTGACGTTGTCTCTTTTTTCGGAAGAGAGCACGATATCCTCCGGCCTGATCATCGCCGTAGCCTCGGGACATTCGCCAAGAGATGTCGGGCAACTGCCCAGATCACTCTCGAACAGGCCGTTGCGAATTCTGCCATGCAGAAAATTTGTACAGCCGAAGAAACGGGCGACTTCAACATCGGCCGGCCGATAGAAGAGTTCCGTCGGCGTGCCGGTCTGGCGCAGGCTGCCGTCGAGCAGCAGGCAGATCCGGTCACTGATGGCAAAGGCCTCACTCTGATCGTGGGTGACAAAGAGCATGGTCGTTCCGGTCTGGGCCTGCACGCTGCGGATCAGTTGCCGCATCTGCTGGCGAAGCTCCGCATCGAGGTTGCTCAGTGGTTCGTCAAGGAGCAAAACCGAGGGCTCGAGGACCAGGCCGCGGGCCAGGGCCACCCGCTGCTGCTGTCCTCCGGAGAGCTGGTGAATTTTCCGGTTTTTCAACCCTTCCAGGCCGGTTATGGCAAGTATCCTGTCGATCTTTTTTTCCGCTGTCGGCTCGGTCATTTTGGCCATCTTCAGGCCAAAAGCGATATTTCGGCCAACATCGAGAAAGGGAAAAAGCAGGGGTTTCTGGAAGATCATCACCGTGTCACGTTTTTCGGCCGGCAAGTGATCGACACTTTCGCCGTTTATGATAATTTGTCCGGAGGCGGGTTGCACTAAACCGGCGATTGCTTTTAAGATAGTCGTCTTGCCCACGCCGCTGGGGCCGAGCAGGGAGACCATTTCGCCGTCATGAATATCTAAAGAGAGGTCGCTGATAACCGGTTTTTCATCGTAGCGGAGGGTCAGGTTCCGTAGTTGCAGCTGTCCCATCAGCGTACTCCCTGCAGGCCATGACGGCCAAGGTTATGGGCACTGCCCAGCAGCGCAAGAAAGGCCGGAAAAATAAAGACCAGACTGACTGCGGCAGCTACCGGACGATCGCCGCTGTCCATCAGGGAGAAGAGCAGGATCGGCAGGGTGAGCATTTTGCCGCCACCGATAATAAGCGTACTGAGGTATTGCGACCAGGAAAGAAGAAAAGAAAATAAAGCGGCGACGGTGATCCCGGGCAGGATCATCGGCAGCGTTACCTGCAGGAGAACCCTGATCGGCGAGGCACCCAGCGATCGGGCCTGCTCTTCAAATTCCGGATTATAGTCGGTGAACACGCCCCAGAGGACAAAGATGGTGTAGGGCAGACAGAAGGTGAGATGGACCAGCACCACCCCGATGAAGGTTTCGGCCAGTCCCAGGCGGATAAACCAGAGATGCAGCCCCATGGCAACGGACAGCGGCGGGACGATTATCGGCAGAATAAGTAATACTGCAAGCAGCTTCTTACCGGCAAAGTCATACAGGCCGAGGGCCCTTCCCGCCGGGATGCCGAGGAGCAGCGACACCAGTGTGGTCACCAGGGCCAGGGCAAAACTGATGAACAGGCCGGAGACGAGCTGGCTGCCGGCGGTACCGAAGACGTAACTCCAGGCCCGTGGCCCAAGGGCCTGCGGCAGCAGATCCGGATAGAACCATTTTTCACTGATCGACCAGAGCACCAGCGGCAAAAAGGGCAGCAGCACGGTAAACAGCAGCGACAGGAGCAGCAGGCGTGGTGATCTCATATCGAGAGCCCTCTTTTGCGGCCGAAATGCAGGAGCAGCTGGGAGGCAATGATCGCCAGGATGACGATCACGGCGATGATCAGGCCGATGGCTATTCCTTCCGGCCGGGCCAGGAGATCGATGTCACTGTAGTTTTTGTAGGCCCAGACGGGCAGCGCCAGAGGGTAGGTGCGGCCGAGCAGATAGGGCACCTCAAAGGCGCCGAAGGTAAAAGCAAAGACTATCAGGCAGGCGGAACCGAGGCTGGGGGCGATGATCGGCAGGATGATGTACATAAAGCGCTGGCGTCTCGACGCGTTGAGGGTCGATCCCGCTTCGAGCAGTTCCGATCCCATGTTCTTCAGGACGGAGAGCAGCATAAAGGTGATAAACGGCACTTCCTTCCAGATATAGACGATAAGGATGCCGATGCCCCAGCCGTCGTTGACCAGGAGTGGAAAATCCGCCGGCGACGAGATGATCGACAGGGTCGAGAAAAGCCGGGAAAAGAGTCCTGACGGTGTCAGCAGCAGGATCACCGAGAGGGCAATCACCAGATGGGGAACGGTGAGGGGAATCTGCAGGAGGAAATTGATGGCCCGGCTGTCCGCCGCCCAGCGCGTGAGGGCAAGGGCGAGCACGACACTGATGCAGGCGGCGATCACGGTCGAGGTTGTGGCAATATACAGGGTGAGCGTCAGGCTTTTAGCAAAATCGGCATCTTGCAGAACATGGAGAAAGTGTTGGCCGCTGATGGTCGACAAAGCCTGCGACGGCACATGACCGAGGGCCTGCAGCAGGCCGAGCAGCAGACCTCCGCCGAATAGCAGGAGGATAATGCATAAGGCCGGAGCGAGCAGGGCGAACAGCCGCCGGGCCGAGGTCCTGCGCCTTGTATGCGCAGGAGGTGCGGCGGAGGAGGGCAAACGCACCATTATCTGTTTTTCAGCACGTGTTCTATCCACCCTTTTTCCAGCTCAACAAGAATTTTGCTTGGCGGTTCCGGCAATTGATGGGACTGGAGTTCCGCATCGCCAAGTGTAGCCGGTCCGCGAGGCAGGGCAGCAAATTTTTCCTGCCACGGCAATGGCAGCCTGGATGGTGTGATCGCCGGGAAATCCCCCCAGACCTGCGGGATTGCCTTGTGCAGCTGGGCGGCCGGTGAGAGGAGAAAGTTGGCCACGACCATCGCTGCCGCAGTATCTTTTGCGTTGTAGGGAATGGCAACAAAATGGGTATTGCCGATAGTGCCTTCGTCGAAAATGAAGGTGCGCACCGTCGGCGGGAAGAGGCCGTCGAGAATGTTCCGTGACGCCTCGCCCTGGTGATAGGAAAAGGAAAAATCAATTTCCCCGTCGGCAAAAAGGGTATTCATCCTCACCGGCGATTCCGGATAGGTATCGCCCTGTCGCCATAAAGATTTTTTCAGCTCACGCAGGATGGTGTAGGTGGCCTCGGCCGCCTTGGTGAATGCAGCCTGGGAATACTCGCCCTGCCAGGTATCGACACTTCCGGCTACGTGATAAAAAATATGCCGGACAAAGGCCGAACCGGTGAAATCCGGCGGAGCCGGGTAGGTGAATCGCCCGGGATGGGCCTTGATCCATGCCAGCAGAGCCTCGATCGACCGGGGAGGCTCGGGGGTTCTTGCCGAATCGTGGATCATGACCATCTGGGCACTGCCCCAGGGCGATTCCAGGCCGTCGACTGGTGTGCCGAAGTCGTTTTGTACCGTCGGATTTGACCAGTCGACCAGGTACTGATTCGGCAGGTTGTCAGTAAAAGGGCCGTAGAGCAGCTTCTGCTGCTTACAGGTGCGGAAATTTTCACCGTTGATCCACATGAGATCGACGCTGCCGTCACTATCCTTGCCCGCCTGTTTTTCCACGACCAGTTTGCCGACCACCTCGGCAATATCTTTTACCGGGACCTGGCGCAGGGTTATGTCGTATTCTTTTTTCAGTTCAGTAGCCAGATAGCCGTTGACGTACTGATTGACGGCCGGGAAACCGCCCCACATGTACCAGTCGACAGTCTGACCTCGGGCCGCTTTTACCGCTTCCTCCCAGGAGAGGACCCTGGTTTGTGCTTCTGCCGGGCAGAAGGCCGGGAGGGCGAGAAAGGTCAAAAACACAATTACGTAGAGGGGAAAAAAACGGCATGTGTTTTTCATAGGTTTTGGGCTCTTTTTAAGGTTATTATCGACAAAGTCAGGGGTGGAAAACGCGTTTCCCCTTTTCCACTACTTTCTTTAATTGGCGATTGATTCTATGGGCAGGATGGTCACCCTGTTGCGACCATTTTTTTTTGACAGAAAGAGTCCTCGATCAGCGATATGTATCAGTTCCTGCTGCATCACGTGGTTATGTGGCGATAAGTGGACACCGCCGCAACTGATGGTGATTTTAATCGCCGCTTGCTTATGTATCGTTGTTACGGCCTCGGCACAGCGCCGCAGACGTTCGGCGAAAACTTTCAGCCCCGTCTGGGTTGTTTCCGGGAGTACCACGGCAAACTCTTCGCCGCCGTATCTGGTGAGTATGTCACTGGGTCGGACAGCAGCGCTGATGGCTTGGGCCAGATTGATCAGGACCTGATCGCCCGCAGGATGGCCGTGGGTATCATTTACTTCCTTGAAAAAATCGATATCAAACATGATCAGGCTCAGCGAGTGCTTATAGCGTTTGGTACGGATCATTTCCTTGCTGAGCGCTTCCTGGAAATATCGATGATTATACAGACCGGTTAAACCATCGCGATAAGCGAGTTCCTCCAGGCGGATATTGGCTTTGCGCAGTTCATTGGCAAATCTTTCCGATTTCTCTTTCGATTCCTTGAGTTCCAGCACCAGATGTTCATAGGAGAGGTTTAATTTGCCCAGTTCGTCATTGGCTTCCTGCAGCATCTGTGAATAGGGCTTCAGTTGGCCTGAATCGATTTCAAATATCTTCAGGATGTCAAGACTCTTCTCGGCAACGTTGTCCAGAAGCGTTCTCGTTTGGTCGGCGGTGATATTGAAAAAATCGGCCATCTTTGTCTGCAGCTCCCGGACGGTTTCGGCAGTTTCCGTATTGCTGTAAATTATAGACAGCAGATTTGCCACATAGAGGATGGAAGATGTCCTGCGATCTTCTTCGGGGGCGAGTTGCGGCTGGTGATGGTAGCGTATCGGCCGGACAATGGACTGCGGGATACCCCAGTTTTCCAGGAGCGTGCAGCCGAGCTGCTGGTGATCAAACTGATACATCTTTCGTTCTGCACCGATCTGGTCTGTTGCCCGGTCCATGCTGCATTGCTCCAGGGTGGCAACATATTCCCGGTCTTTATTCAGGAACATGATCAGCACTCCGATATCCTGAAGAAGGGCGGTAACGAAAATATCCTCATTTTTTTCCTGCAGCAATCCGGTAACCAGTTCCGCCGCCACCGCCGATGTTACCGAACGACGCCAGAAATATTCAAAATCAAAGGAGGAGTCCGTTTCCCCGCGTAGACTACCGGCGATGACAAAGGAGAGGGCGATGTTTTTAATGACGTTGGTGCCGAGGATGGACACCGCCCTGTTGACATTGGATACTTTGTAGGGCAGTGCATAAAATGCTGAATTGGCAATACGCAGCAGTTTGCAGGTAAGTGCCGGATCCATCGAAATTATTTTTTCCAGATCGTTGTGGGAACTCTCCTCGTTTTGGATGGTTTTTAGGATCTGTGCGGCGATCGTCGGCGGCGAAGGAAGATTGATCTGCTCGCCGATCAGCCGCTGAAGCGTATTATTTACAATGTCTGTCGCCATTTTTTTGTCCTGTTGTAGATCAAAATGAGAATAATTAATAATATCTCTGTTGACGAAATATGCAAATAATTTCAGTGTAGCAAAAAATAATTGAATGAGGAGTGAGCATGCGAATTATTGCCGCACCGAACGCCTTCAAGGGAAGTTTGAGGGCCATGGATGCAGCCATGGCCATGAAAAAGGGTATCCTGGCGGCAATGCCCGATTGTCACGTGGTCTGTGTTCCGGTTGCCGATGGCGGGGATGGACTGACCGAGGTCTTGGTAGAGGCTCTTGCAGGGACACTCATTGAGACGACGGTGCTGGGGCCGAGGCTGGAACCGCTCTCTTCCCTCTTTTGTCTGGCCGAGGCGAAAGGGGTTGCGGTCATAGAAATGGCCAAGGCCAGCGGCCTTGCTCTTCTGCCGAAAAATGAGCAGGATCCAACAAAAACCTCCACCTATGGCACCGGACAATTGATTCGGGCGGCTCTGGATAAAGGTGCGCGGCGAATTATCGTCGGCCTTGGCGGCAGCGCCACCTGCGATGGTGGTATCGGCATGGCCTCGGCTTTAGGCTATATATTTCTGGACAACAAGGGTACAGCGCTTGTGCCGATCGGCAGCTCACTGCGGCTGATTCATACCATTGACGGAGGTAAGGTGGACAAGCGGTTAAAAACGGTGGTGGTTGAAGGGGTTTGTGACGTAACCAATCCACTGATCGGGCCAAATGGCGCATCGCACGTTTATTCCTCGCAGAAGGGAGCATCTCCTGAGCAGATTATCGAGCTTGATGCCGGGTTGGAAAATTTAGCCCGGGTCATTGACCGGGATATGGGTATCGACATCCGTCATATGGCTGGAGCCGGGGCGGCAGGAGGGCTTGGCGGAGGATTACATGCTTTTCTGGGGGCGGAGCTGCGCAAGGGAATTGACCTGGTCATCGATATCGTCAAGCTGAAAGAAAAGATCCGTGGTGCCGATCTGGTATTGACCGCTGAGGGGCGGATTGATTTCCAGACGAAATACGATAAAGCCCCGGCCGGTGTCGCCCGCGCCGCCCAGGAGGCCGGCGTACCGTGCATCGCGGTTTGCGGCGGTGTGGGCGAAAGAATTGATGAATTGTATGATGTTGGAATCGATGCCGTCTTTTCCATCTGCACCGGACCGCAAACGCTCGAGTCGGCAATGCAGGATGGTTTTAACCTGCTGAGCCATGCGGTGGAGCAGGTGGTCCGCACCTTTCTGGCAGGCAGGCAAGGACGGTGAGGGTGTGAACCGAACGGCGGTTTATTTTCCCAGCACCAGGTAGAAAACTATCTGCAGCGATTCCCTGAAAAGTATGGTTCCCGGTTCGAAAGCACTCTGGCTGTCCGTCGCGGCCATCTTATACCTGGCCTCCATAAAAGGGGCGCTGGAAACCGATGGTGCCATCGAATAGACAGCGCCGATTTGTTCCGGCAGATGGGCCACCATGATCCGGGCCTTGTTCATGCCGTCGGCGATTGCCGCAGCCAGTGCCTCCTGGCGCAATTCTTTTTCCTTCGAGGAGCTGAGGCGGGTGGAATGTATCTGTGCCACTCCGGCATCGATAATTGATCGGATAAGGTCATCATAGCGGCTCAGGTCCCTGAGCGTCACGTCGACGGTTCTCGACACCTCGGTGCCGACATAGATCTGCGCCTGGTTGTTCCAGTTGTAATGCGGTGTGATCTGTAACTGGGCCGAACTGATATCCTCTTTGGCTATGTCCAGCGCTGCAAGGGCATTAATCAATTGTATCGATCGCGCTTCGATACTGTTTCTGGCCGCAGCCACTTCAAGGCCGGTTTCTGTGATGCTCAGGGAAAGGGTAAGAATATCCGGCGTGGTACGCAGCTCAGCTTCTCCGGTAACGACGATATGCGGCACATCCGGCAGGGAGCCGGCAAAGGATGCAGGGACGAAAAAAACAAATAAAAATAAGGTCAGGTATGCTTTCATGGATTGTCCCTGGGGTTTCGTCGGCTGTTCGACCAAATGACCGGCTTTTTTGGGTGTTGGTTCGTGCACGTTTGATCGGTGTGATTCCTCTGTCCGGCAGAATATAGTAACCCGCCGATTGAATCGTCAAACTATTTCTTCACACCATATACTCACGGAGACATTTAATCTTCTTGAAGAACTAAAAAAATATTGGTATCAATGTCGTCGGACGGAGGAGTGCCGGAGCGGCCGAACGGGACGGTCTCGAAAACCGTTGTGGGGGAGACTCCACCCAGGGTTCGAATCCCTGCTCCTCCGCCATTTATAGAGCTATGCCAATAATTTGATGTACTTATTGTTATGCTCTTTCTGCTATACAACCAACGTTCCCCCCCATCCCAAATTCTTATCAGTTTTCCGTTGTCCCAAAAATGTTGATTCCAGTAGCTGCCTTTCGGCTTTTTGCATTTTGATGTACTAAATTTGACCCGCCACTATTTTGTATGATACGCTAATCAACGTACGCATTAATACCTGCTGCTACCGGGTGTGTTTTGTTTTTTTGACTGTCACCCAAAAAGGTATTTTCGCTTGAAGCAGGATTATGAGTACGTTTTCATTGGGGGGATAGAAAGACACAGGAAGGGACATTGCTCTGGAATATCCGGTTTATCTCACTTTGTAGTAAGCTCCCGTGGCACGGTGCAGTTAAATTTTTGGAAGATAAAGCTCTCTGGAATCAAAAATGAAATCAAAACGGCGTGCTTTGAGATTCTCCTGCGGCCATCACCAGGTGAGCTACAAGACCGCCTATGATGCTGGTGAAGCGGTGCTGCTTAATGTCTCTACTGTAGGCTGTGCATTTGAACAACCGAGTCTGCCACTGTCGATGCAGGAAAAGGTCCTCGTCTCCATTGCGTTGCTTGGCGAGGATTCCGTTATCCAGGCACAGGGAGTGGTTGTGAGGGTCGAGAATGGGTTTACGGCCATCTGCTTTACTCTTTTGGAGACCGAGGATCAGGAGCAGTTGATAAAATATTTTGCAAAAAAAATGCGTAAAAAATGACAGCGAAGCGGTCTCATGCTTCATCTGCAGTCCAGCTATTACTGTTATTATAGAGGATATAGGGAGGTAAGGTCACAGGCCAGAGCATGGAACAGGTTATTGCCCGACAGCCGATACTGGATATCAATAAAAGACTCTATGGCTATGAGTTGCTCTACCGCGGGGCATCCGGTAATATGCTGGGCCAGGTGAGTGGTGAACAGGCGACCGCGAGTCTTCTTTCCAGCGCTTTTCTCACCGGCGATATAGAAATTATCTCAAATAATCGACTTTGTTTTATCAACTTCACCAAGGATCTGCTGGAAAACAACCTTCCTCTCAACTTTCCCAAAACGAAGATAGTGGTAGAAATCCTCGAAGATATCGAACCGACCGCCGAGATAATCTCTATGTGCCGAAACCTGAAGGAAAACGGCTATACCCTCGCTCTCGATGATTTTGTTTATGACAGAAAATTTGAACCCCTACTCGAGCTCGTAACCATTGTTAAGATTGATGTCCGTCTTACTCCCCTCAACACCTTGGTCCGAACCCTTAACCATCTCAAGTACCATCAGGTCAAGCTGTTGGCTGAAAAGGTTGAAACGGAAAATGAATTTGTGCTCGCTAATCGTATGGGGTTTTCTTATTTTCAGGGTTATTTTTTCTGTAGACCTGAAAAGATCAGGATCAGGGAAATATCATCAATTAAGGCAAATCTGCTTAGGCTCCTGGCGGAGATGGCAAGAAAAGAATGCGATATCGATCGATTGCGTGATATAATTTCGACGGATGTGGCGATTACCTACAAATTGCTGCGATTTTTGAATTCTGCCTATTTCTATCGTCTTCAGGAGATCAAGTCGGTGACGCATGCTGTGGCCTTTCTTGGCGAGAAGGAGCTGAGGCGGTTTGTCATGCTGATTGTCATCTCGGAGCTGGCTTCCGAAAAACCGGAAGAACTGGTGCGGATGGTCCTGGTGCGTGCCAAATTTTGTGAGCTGCTGGGGAATTCAGTGTCCCTTTCAGGAAGTGAATGTAGCGATCTCTTCATTATTGGACTCTTCTCCTTACTCGATGCAATGTTGGACATGCCAATGTCGGGGATTTTGGAGAAACTACCTATCAATGCAGTTGTTAAGGATACCCTGTTGGGAAAAGTAAATACCTATACTGGTTTTCTTCGCCTGTCCGAGGCTTTTGAAAGAAATCGGAAAACTGAGTGCAAGAAACTCCAGTACGACCTGTTGCTCACAGACGATCAATTACGAGAAAGTTACCTCGAATCTGTCAAATACGCCAATCACCTCTCCTGAGATGTTTTCACTTTTCCACCAGATATCCCTCCCTTTCGGTAATTTTCGATCCAGTTGAGATCGAATATAGCTATCTGGACTTTTGAAATCTTGTCGGCGGCACCTTCCAGCTGAAGCCTTACAGTTGAGTATGTATTTCTACAATAAAGGCTGTTTACTCAAAACGCCCTCCTCGAAGCCATCGATAATTTCGCCCTCGCCTATTGTGAAGACCAGAGGTACTTTTCCGACTGATGAATCAAAGATGCTGCCATTCGCAAGTTTACCAGTATAGTGAACGGAGACCATTGCCGGAGATAAGGGCTCTAGCTCATGGCGCTTTCTTGCAGTGCATCTCCGGTTGCCCATAGCCCCAGGTGATTGTCGCGGCCCCCTGATGTTCCCAGAAGGTTTCATTACGGCCCTGGTACCTGGTTCCGCTCCCGCTGGGCTGCAGGATCATAAAGGAAGTTTCATCGCCGCGTGCAGCAATCAGCGTTGGCGGCACAGTTTGGTTGAACCAGCGCAATCAAAACGACAAAAAGAACAATCAGCAGCATGTTCATCAACAACCTCCTTGCCCATTGCAATATCATCTTAAAGGCCTGCCTCAGTAATTTGTCGAATCGCCTATGGCCAATTTCTCACGATGGCCGTGACGATTAAATCACTTTTTAGAGATCTTCCCTTTTCCAATAAAAAGAACAACTTTAACTTGTCTCTTCAATAAGCTCATCAAAGCTCTCTTTGACTTGCTCGGCATTTTCGGCTACGGCGGCCTCAAGTTCGTCGAGTTCCACCTCTGGGTTGAGTGATGCTGCAAGCGGTGTACTGGCCATTACCACGAATTTTCCACGCTCATTCTTGGCATGGCCCCGATCCATCGATCTGCTGATGGCAAACAGGCAGATTACTAAAAGCATAGTGGCTAGACTTCCAAAAAAACCTGCTGGGCCTAGGTACTCCATGGCGAGTGCAGTTACTGGCGTGCCAATAGTCGCACCGGTGGCGCTTATCAGCACGAGTGTACCACTGGCTGCAACCATCTGCGTTGGCGTAAGATAGTCGTTGGTATGCACACCGCACAGCGAATATAAAGGCATGGTCAAGCCTCCGACACAAGCAATCAGAGCATAATGAATCAATCCTGTATCCGTATAATATATAGCAAAAATTGCAGTACAGGCTCCGACCAAAGCCGAGATGATAATTACCAGCGAACGGCCGACTGTGTCAGAAAGCCAACCGAGAGGGTACTGGAAGACAAATCCTCCCACAATCAAGGCCCCCATAAAAATGGAAACCTGGTGGGTGGACATCCCCATCTCTGCACCGTATACCGCTCCCATACCAAATATTGCCCCGTAGCACATACCGTTGATCAACATTCCGAATACACCAAGAGGAGATACCCGATAAAGCTTCAGAATGGAGATGTTTTCCATCACTTCGAACTGGGGGGTAGGTGCAACAGAAAGCAAAATGGGTATCAAGGCGATACTGATCAACAGCGAAGCAAGAACGAACAGCTCGTAACTTGAGGGGTGCCAGAGGTTCAGCAGCATCTGTCCGCCTGCCATGCCGCCTAAAGAGACCAGCATATAGACCGAAAGCAACTTACCACGGGAGCCGTTGTCCGAAGCCTCGTTTAGCCAGCTCTCGGCAACGATGAAGAGCCCAGAGTACGAAAAACCGGTAACAATCCGCATGGCACACCATGTGAACGGATCGACGAAAACCGCCTGGACAAGTATGGCCGTCGAGGCAAGTGAGGCAAGAGCGCCGAAGGTGCGGATATGTCCCACCCTTCTCACCATCTTAGGTACTATATTGCACCCGAGGATCAGCCCCATGAAATAGCCGGACATGACCAACCCGGTGATGGTCGTACTGAATCCTTCCAAGGAAGCACGCACGCCCAGCAGGGTGCCCTGCAGACCGTTGCCGAGCATGATAAGGCCCATTCCGCAGAATAGTGCCCAACAATTGGTGATGATCGCAAGCATGAGTATCAGGTTTCCTCAAAGGCCAAGATTGTTATGTGTATACAAACGGTTCATTTTCAGGCCGACCATATAGGAAAACCACTCCACCTGCCACCATAAACTGTAAATGATTATATTTTCGTTTTTGACAATTAACTAAGGTTTCGGTTAACCCTCAGTTAGTTTCTTGCAAGCTGCCTGACACACCTTCCAAAGTGATCAGCAAAAACAATCTGGAAACATTTGGGAAGGGAGGCTAGTGAAAATGTGATAGGCATTCGGCCTCGTAAGAACAAGAACTTCACAGTAGGACTGTCCCCGTTTTATACATTATCCATTTTATGGAGGAAAAAGATGTTGCTTTTTGTCTGGCGTCACAGCAAACGCTTTTCCAGCTGGTCCATGCTGGATGAGCCGCATATCCACAAGGAAAATTATCTACAGGCTGATGTAACGGTGCTGGCACCATCCAAGGCCGAGGCCCTGGTGCTGCTCGAGCGCAATGGCAACTGGAATATCGAGGAGCTGCAGCGGATCGAACCCGAGGTCCTTTCCCTGGATCAACCTCGTATCGTCACCAGCCATATCGCATTTCAATAGAACGTTGGCACTCGGCATCTCCACCTGTGCTGAGTCTCTGTTTAAAAACGGGACATATATATTGAATTCACTCAATAGATTTACAATCAGTATTTCTAGATCAGGAGCGATATGGACTTCGATCCGCTGTCAAGGTCGAATATAGCTATGTTGACTTCGAAATCTCAGTCGACAGAATCTTCCGGGTCAAATGATTCTATACCTTTATCGAAGAGATTCTGAAATTATCTTCAGACCATATAAGGTAGATTATCGCTTTGTTCCGATGGTTGATACGAAAGTAG
>NZ_BAAHYZ010000003.1:0-293007 GCF_054657295.1 Desulfocastanea catecholica | reverse complement strand
TCTGAAATATTGCAGAGAACAGTCGACCTTGTTCCCCCTTCCCGGCAATATCCGGAGAGTACCTGTGCCCGGATATTGCTGAAGAACCGATCCTATACGAGCAAACAATTTATAAAAACCGACTGGGTGCAATCCTGGGAAATCAGGGTGAATATAAAACATTTTGGCGTTTTAGAAGTTTTTCTCCTTGAGGCTAAACCGGCAAAAGATGAAGGGCCATTTTTAATTGAAGAACGTCATCTGCTCAATGCTGTCGCCGAAAGACTCGGTCGCATCATTGAACGTAAACTGGCCAATGACGAACTGCAGAAAGCCCACGATGAACTGCAGGTGCGGGTAGCCGAACGAACAAAGGAACTTGCCGCGGAAAACCGGCATCTCTTGAACGAGATCAGGGAACGGAAAAAGGCAGAAGCGGATCTTCAGGAAAGTGCTGAGAAAATAAAACATTTTGCCTACTCAGTTGCCCAAGATCTGAAGAATCCAGCCATTGCCACCTATGGTCTGGCAAGAATTCTCAACAAAAAATTCAGCGATGCCCTCTCCGAGAGAGGAAAAATTATATGTGAGCAGATCCAGCGGTCGTCGGAGGATATCGCTGCTCTTGTGGAGAAAATCAATATATTTATCGCGACCAAAGAAAACTCCCCTGCACATTGAAAATATTTCTCTCAAAAATATTTTGCTCACACTTTATGAAGAATTTTCCAGCCAGCTTCTTCTTCGATCCGTTCGATGGTCTATTCCGGATAACATGCCTGACAGTATCATTGCTGATCGATTGGCCGTGACGCGCATCTACAGGAATATTATTGAAAATGCTTTGAAATACGGCGGCGACGGATTAGGCAAGATTGAAATAGGCTATCGGTTCACCGATGAGCTGCATATCTTTACTGTAGCGGATGATGGCCAGGGTGTAACAGAAGAGGTTTCCCGAGATATTTTCAATTGGTTCAAGCGTAAAAAACACACTTCGACACCAGAAAGCGGCGGTGCGGGAATAAGTCTGGCCATTGTCAGGGAGATCGCCGCCACGCTCGGTGGTGCAGTGTGGCAGGAGCCGGCCAAACCTAAGGGAGTCACTTTTTGTGTTTCACTCTCGCGTAGTTTGCTGCCAGGGGACATAACTACCCGGAATTGACAAAACAAAATTTTCCTGAACCGCTCAGCAGTTTCCGGGCCTGGTATCTTGTATTGATCGACTGAGCGCGTTGTGCAAATCAATCATTGTGTACGGTTTGTGTAAAAAAATGACAGGGTACTCTTTGTTGTCCTGGCCCATCACTTCCGGTCCCTCAAAGCCGCTGGAAAGAATGACCGGAAGGTCAGGTTCAATCTTTCGTAGAGCGGCAATGGTCTCCCAGCCATCCATGCCCGGCATGGAAAGATCGGTGATCACGCAACGGACCATGCCCCTATGTTGCCGAAGCAGTGCCAGGGCTTCGGTCCCGTCTGCAGCCGACAGGCTTGCATAACCGAGGCGTTTGAGCATGGCTTTGCCCATTTCCCGGACATCGGGTTGATCATCGACCAGCAAAACAAAACCGTTGTGCTCCAGATCAGGGGCCCTGTCCATGGTAAGAGCCTGCACGGGGATTTCTTCCTTGCAGAGCGGCAGGAGGACGCGGAAGGTGCTGCCGTGATCCTCTCGGCTGAGGACACTTATCGCCCCGTCCCAGGCCTTGACCAGGCCCAGCACCACGGATAAGCCGAGCCCTCTTCCGGTAAATTTAGTGGTATAAAAGGGGTCGAAGAGGTTTTCCATCTCCTCGGTACTCATGCCGCATCCGCTATCCGTCACTTCCAGAAAGGCATAGCTGTCGGCTCTCGGCTGCCACTCGCCGGGCATGGTAAAGCCTTGCGGGAGAATGTTCGCCTGCACTGTTCCTGTTGCAAGCCGCACCCTGCCTTCCTGTTCAGCAAGAGCTTCCGTGCCGTTGGTGAGCAGATGAAGTAAAAGTGTCTGCAGCTGGCTGGGATTGGCTAGAACGACCGGTCCTGGATTGAGAAGATCTGTCTGCAAAGTAATACCCTGGGGCAGGGTGGCTTCAAGAATCGGGAGATTCTGGCGACATGCCTCGGAGAGATCTATCTTCTGACTTCTGTCGATGCCCTGGCCGAGATAGGTTAGCATCAGGCCGCTTACCTCTGCGGCCCTGGTTGCGGCCTGCATTGCTGCAACCAGGTTCTGGCGATTTTTGGCATCAGCTGGCAGGTCATCCAGGGTAAGCTCCAGGTTGCCCAGCACCACGGTAAGTTGATTGTTGAAATGATGGGCAATGGCCCCGGCCATCCGTTTGAGGCTTTCCGCTTTCTGCAAGCGAATGACCTGTTCTTCACCTCTTTTTCGCTCGGTGATGTCACGACAGATGCTCATGATCGCCGGTTGGTCTTCCCAGGTTATCCTTCGGGCGTTGACTTCAATCGGCACAGTCGAACCATCTTTACGCTGATACACGGTTTCAAAGGTCATGTTTCCCTCCGCCATCACCCGTGCTACCTGGTCGAGGCTGTACAGAGATTCTTTCTCTGTCCGTATTCGATCGATGGTCATGGCCATCAACTCTGCGTGGGTGTAGCCGAGCAGTTCACAGGCCATCGGATTGATGGCCAGCAGATGGGACTGGGAATTGTAAATGAGGATGGCGTCGCCGGCATACTCAAACAGGAGTCGATGTTTTTCTTCACTTTTTCGCAGGGCCTGTTCCGCCTCTTTAAGGTCGGTCCTGTCGATGATAAACCCTTCGACGCCGACCAACTGCCCTTTGTGCATGACCGGATGAGCTGAAAAAGTATGGTAGCCGATGGAGCCGTCCTGACAACGGCGGGCAAGCTCGCCGGACGGGATGCGCGCTCCGCTGAGCAGTTTTGTCACGTTTTGCTGGGCCGTTTTAAGATCGACGTCCACCTGGGTGAGGGTGAAATGGCGACCGATAACCTCAGCTGGGGAAGCATATCCGTGCATTTTTAGCCAGGCAGTATTCACCTGTTGATAGATGCCATCGCGATCTAAACGAAAATAGCCGGTGTCGGTATTTTCTATAATTGTCCGAAAACGGTCCCTTGCCTCTGACAAGGTTCGGTTTAGCCTGACAATTGACATGTGTCGCCAGGTCAGCAGGCCAATCATCGTAACGCTAAAAAGGATACTCGTCGCGAGAATAACGCGATTGACGTTCCAGAAAGGTTGTGGTCTGCCGTACCATTTCTCGTAAATGTCTTGATATTCCGTCGTGGTCAGCAAGTGCCGCATGGCGGCGTCAAGTTTGTTGAATAATTCCGGGTTCCCCTTTCTGATGGCGATGCCGTGTTTCACTTCCTGCAGTGGCTTGCCGACAGTTTTAATTTTTTTCTCAAGACCCGAGCGCAGGGCCAGTTTCTTAATTAACTGTTCAGAATAGACCAGGGCGTCAATATCCCCCGATAATAAGGCCAAGAAACATTTTTCCACGGAATCATATACCTGCAGCTCTGATCCGCCTTGCTGCCGCATGAGAACCAGACCTTGGTTGTTGGTCACAACACCAACTTTTTTGCCGCCAAGGTCACTTGTCGCAGTAATGGACGATGCATCGCTGTGCACAAAGAGACTGATTCTGAAGGTTTCATAGGGGGCGGTGAAATCATAGAGAGCCAACCGCTCGGCGGTTATGCCCATATTGGGGGTGAGCAGCGCCTGTCCGGTGTCTAGCGCTGCAATTGCCTCCGGCCAGTCGTTGACCATTGCATAACGAATTTTAAGGTCACTCAAGGCGGCGACCCTGTTCATTATATCAATAGCAAAACCGGAAGGTTTGCCGGTTTTTTCATCGGTAAGAAATTGCGGTGGCCAGTTGCGCAGGGCGATGGCAGTAACTTCCTGCGGCTGATTTTTATCTGCAGAAAAAAGCTGTGGCGAAGAAAGAACGAGTGAGAAAAAAAAAGCGGCACCAAAAATGGTAACCAGAGGTTTCATTAACGACTCCGATCAGTGTATCAGTTTATTCGCTCCTGCGCTTTGTTTACCTGATGAATATACACCAGACAGGCTTTACCTCCATGTTCATGATGTAATAACCATGTTCATACAATAAACAATCTCCCTCCATCGCTGTCTGTATTAAAGTGCCGAAGGCGCCGCTGTGTCCTCTTTGGGCAGAGTGAAGACAAAATTGGGGTGACCCGAGGAGGATTCTTCGCACCATAAGTCGCCGCCGTGCCGTCGGACAAGTTCACGAATAACAGGCAGGCCGATTCCTGAACTCGTCTCGCTCTCAAACATCTCAAATATTGCGCTTCTCCTGTGCTCGGGAATTGACTGGCCGTTATTGAAAACGTTCAGATGATACATCTTGCCTTTGTCTTCAAAGCCATAGGCGATTGTCCCTCCTTTGGGCGTGTGCCGAATAGCGTTGGCCAGGAGATTGCGATACACGATGCCCAGCCAGTTTTTATTGGCCGAAACGAGAATTTTATTACCAGGTATGCCGCCGAGACGATTGTCGATAAAGATTTCTTTTTTTTCGATCTCCTGGGAAAATTCCGCCAGGATGGGATCAATGATATCCAGCCGGAGGTCAAGTGTTTCTTTCCGGCCGATGTGCACCTTCCCGTCAATGGAATTCATCACGCTTGATTTGGTCAGATAGTCGCCAATAATTTTTTCGAGGTTCAGCAGACGATTAAAGACCTCGTTCAGCGTCTGTTTGACGCTTTCGCTGACCTCACCATATCTTCCCCGGGCCAATAATTTGATGGTTGAGCCGATGGAGACAACCGGAGAGCGCATGTCGTGTGTGGCTATGGAGAGCATGCGTAAAATATGTTTCTCCAGTTTTTTGCGCCGGGTAATATCACGGGAAATACCGATGACGCCGATCGTTTCTCCGTCAATATCCTTCCAGGGAAATTTGGAAACCGAGAGCCAGGATTTACTGCCGTCCGACCGGGTCAGCTCTTCCTCCTTGTCAACGATCGACTCACCTGTTTCCATGATGAAAATTTCATCATCTCGGCATCGTTGAGCTTCTTCCACGGGCAGGAAATCAAAATCGGTTTTACCGATCATATCTTCCCATCGGGTACATGATTTTCTCGCCTTGGCTTCACTCACCAGGGTAAACCTGCCATCCATATCCTTGAAAAATATAGAGTCTGCTGAATATCGCAAAAGTGCCATCATCTCAGGACACCTTTGATGGAAATGGTTTGCCATATTTTTATTTTTCCCCCAGAATACATAGGCTTTTTTGAAACGTGTCATTACCTTAATGATATTGGAAAAATCATGAGTTGGCAAGGATTGGCAGATCGTTAAAAAAAATCCCGGCCACTTTGTCAAGGAGGATCTTTTTTGTCCCGGATAAGCTCGACATCGACCCGACATGGCTACGACATGCGGCTATCCGGGACCCTATTTCTCCAGATGTCTTCTACTCTTTCTGCGCATTGCCGATTATTAAGAGAAAAAGCAGGGGAGAAAGAAAAAAAATCTTTGCAAAACGAAGGGGCAGAAGAGGATCTTTAGCACCTGACAAACATTGAGTAAAGGAGTAGTAACCATGAAAAAGAAAATTACTATTTTTGCCATTATACTGTGTGTGGTTTCTACCTCCAGCGCATTTGCCCGGGGATATAACAACGTAAACCATGGCGGGCATCACTATAGATCAGACTATTACCAGCACCGGGGGGGTGGTGGCCATCGTAACAATGGGCTGGGGCTGGCGTTTGGTCTAGTCGGAGGTCTTCTGCTTGGATCGGCCCTGGTGTCTGCCGCGACACCTCCGCCAGGTCCGGTTGTCTATGGAGTGCCACATACAACATATCAGCCGTATCAGCCGGTAGTCGTTGCCCCGCCACCGAGGATCTGTGTTGAAGATCGAGTCGTCGGCGGCGAGTGGCAAGTGAGTAGATATGACGGTCGTCAAGTCTGGGTGTCGTTTCCGTACCCCGTGACCCAGAGAGTTCAAGTGCCATGTTATTGAAGAACGGCGATGCCGGGAGATCAGCTCAAGGGGGTTTTATGCGCAACAATTTTCTTTTAAAGAGGGTTTGGATTATTTCTTTATGGATTGGATGTGCCATATTGTTCCAAGCCGCCAGCATTCCAGCTGCTAACGGGCCAAATGGAAGCGATGACGGGATGGAAGTATTGACGCGCGGTCCGATCCACGAGGCTTTTGCCGAGGTCAGTGTCGACCAGAGGCAGCCAGGTGTCGTCGTCTCTCGCCCCGTGCCTGAGCCGATAAATGAAATTCCTCCGGAATTTCGCCCTGAAGGGGCTAATGTTACGTGGATTTCCGGGTACTGGAGTTGGGATGAAGAGCAGAATGATTATATCTGGGTCAGCGGAATCTGGCGGGATATACCCCCTGGCCGTCAATGGGTTTCCGGTTACTGGATGCAGGTGGCAGGCGGCAATCAATATGTCCCCGGGTTCTGGAGGAGTACCGAGCAGGCGGAAACGGTGTATCTCCCGCCTCCACCGCAGCCACTGGCATCGAGTCCGAGTTCACCGGCGCTGAGCCCTTCGCATGTGTGGATAAATGGCAGTTGGGTCTGGTATCAAAACGGTTATGCCTGGCAAGGCGGCTATTGGCTCGACCCGAGGCCGAATATGATCTGGATCCCGGCGCACTATATATGGACTCCACGAGGGTATGTTTTTGTGAGGGGCTACTGGGATTATCACTTTGAACGACGGGGAGTGCTGTTCGCGCCACGCTATTACTCGAGGCCGATCTATCGAAACTACGGCTATTTCTACACCCCGAGAATTGTTCTGGATATCGACGCTGTTTTTTTGTCATTATTCATACGCTGGGATTCCCATCACTATTATTTCGGCGATTACTATGGTGCCCGCTACGAAAGGCGCGGCTTTCGCCCCTGGTATTCGAAGCACGCCACCAGGTACGGCTACGATCCCTATTACAGGAGCTACCGCCAGCACCGACTGGATAAAGACAAAGTGTGGGAAAACAACTACCAGCGGCAATTTCAGTATCGCCGTGACCATAAAGACGCACGGCCCCCACGCATATATCGGCCGCAGATGAACCAGAATTTTGAGAAGTCCCGGAGACCGGCAGACAATATCATTGGCAGACGTCTTGATGATGTTGTGGTAAAAAGGGATCAGCCGATAAAATTCACACGTCTGCCGCCGGATCATAGAAGGGTATTTTCGACGCAGGGCAGAACCCGGAATAAGTATCAGGCAGAACGCAGGACGCTCGAGACACGGCCGACAGAAAAAGGGAGGTCCTGGAAACCGGCTGATAGTGGAAGGCCTGAAAAGAGAAAAATGTCTCCCCCGCCAATCAATGTCAACTCGGCAAAGCCACCTTTTGCGGCCAAACCGCAGGGAAAGTATCAGGGGAATCAGCGCGTCAGATCGTCGAAGGAAGCGGTCGATCGATCTCGAACAAATCAGCGGGAACGGCAGCATCTGGAGCAGCGGAACAGATCTCAACCGCCGTTTCAGCCAAAGGCACAGGTAAAACAGCATTCGAACCAGAAAGGTGAAAATAAAGGGAAACCTCAGCCGCAGCGGCAGGCAGGACAGCATCATGCAAAACAACGATAACAACAGGTGCAGTCTGGAGCAGGCGCAGCAAATAATATTTCATACTCTCAAACAGTTGCCGGGGGAGGTCGTTGTTTTGCATGAGGCACGGCAGAGGATTGTTGTCTGCGGTGTTTCCGCCGTTACACCTCGGCCGGCCTTTGATGAGTCAACGCGTGACGGCTATGTCATACCGCACCCTGCTGTTGTCGGCTCCGATACGCCGATACACCGATATACAATTGTTGATGAAATCCCCGCGGGCAAACCGTCTCTGAAGACCTTGGCATCCGGCACCGCCTGCAGAATTATGACCGGGGGATGTGTGCCGAAAGCGGCGGCGCGTGTCGTGCCTTTTGAAGAGTGCATCGAACAGAATGGCAGTGTCGTTATTGCCGACCATGCACTGCAGGCGGCAGAAACATTTATTAAAAAAACAGGCAGTGAGATTGCCCAGGGCGAATTGCTCGTGCCGGCAGGAGAAGTTTTGCAGGCCGACCATCTGGCACTGCTCGCTTCCTGCGGCATGCATTCCGTGGAGGTTGCCGCACGGCCAATCGTCTTCTATGTGTGTACCGGCAGTGAGCTGACGGCTGCGGCGGAAGAACCCGAAATTGGTCAGAAAGTGTCATCGAATTCCTTTCTCTTGGATGGACTGCTTGCCTCAGTTGGTGCTCGTCCGGTAAATATGGGCCTGATACAAGATAGCGAGCAGGAACTTCTTGAGCTTTTTACCAGAGTGCGTACGGATCAACCCGATGAATTGATCACCACCGGAGGGATGGGTCCCGGTAAATATGATCTGGTGGAAAAGACCTTTGCGGCAGCCGGCGGACGGGTACTTTTCAATGCCCTTGCGATGCGACCCGGTCAGTCGGTTCTTTTTGGCCTCCTTGGCCGAACGCTGCTGTTTGGTCTTCCCGGTCCTCCCCATGCCGTTCGTACTCTGTTGCATGAGTTGGTCGGTCCGGCCCTTCTGGCCATGCAGGGGAAAAGAGCCCCATGGCCGAAAAAGATCGCGGCGCACGTGCTGCACCGGATCAAAATAAAACCGCAGACGATTCTCCGCCTGAAAGACGCTGTGCTGGTATTGCAGGACGGGCGATGCTCTGTGCGGTTTGCCGACCGTTTTGAAGTGCCGAATTGCCTTATCCTGCTCGAGCCGGGAAGGTCAGCTTATAGCGAAGGTGAACTGGTTCCAGTACATCTACCGCATGAACTGTCTTACGCTTACTTCTGGCAATGCGGACAGAAATAGCTCGATCTGCCGCCAAGCTTTTGTTTCTCAATTTTCGCTGCACAGAGGTGGCACGCTTTTCCCTCCCTGTCGTAGACCTTGAAATTCATCTGGAAATAGCCCCGTTCCCGGCTGGCATTGAGAAAGTCACTGATGGTTGATCCGCCGCATTCAATCGCCTGGCGGAGAATATTTCGAATTTCGCTCACCAGGCGGACCCATTCCTTGCGGGTGAGCGTCTGTATTTTTCTTCCTGGCCGTATTCCCGCGGCAAAAAGACTCTCGTTGGCGTAAATATTTCCTATGCCTGCCACAGTCTGGTTGGTCATGATAAACAGCTTTACCGCGAGACTTTTTCCTTTGGCCAGTTTCTCCAGATATTCGGCCGAAAATGTATTACTGAAGGGCTCGGGACCGGTTGTCTTGAAGATTGTCTCCTCTCGGCCGGAAACTTCCTCGGCCGAGAGGAAGCGGATGGAGCCAAATCGGCGGCTGTCGTTATAACGAAGTTCGGTGCCGTCATCAAGGGACCAGGAAACATGGTCGTGTTTCGCCTGCGTCGCCGAGGGGGGAAATAGGCCCAGGTTGCCGGTCATTCCCAGATGGATGATGAGCATTTCACCTCCTGCCAGGCTTATCTGCAGGAATTTCGCTCGACGTTCAACCGCGGTGATGGTCTGGTTGACCATTTCCCGCTGCATGGCTTGCATCGGCACGGGATGACGCAGTCTTTTACCGCTGCAGTGCACGGCGGTAACCATGCGACCAAGCAGGAAGGCGCGAAGACCGCGGCAGATAACTTCAACTTCGGGCAGTTCCGGCATGGTTCCGATCCTCGTTGACAAGACAAATGGCCAGGGCGTAATCGCCGAATAGGCCGGCCACAACGCATACTTCCTCGGGCATGTGCCGGTTTCCCTCAGGCCTGATACGCAAACAAAAAACGACAGCGTCCCGCAAATTTTTCAGTTCTGTCACCTGCAAGTCGAGAAATCCGACCATCTGCCAGTAACTCAACGCTTTTTTGGCAGCCTCCTTGGCGGTCCAGAGAAGGGCGAGTCTGGTCAGTGGTTCATGGTTCGGCAAGAATGCTGCAAGTACCTTGTGTTCGTCGACAGCGCAATATTTTTCCTGCACGCGCACAAGGCCTGCCTGCCGCAGCTGCAGATCAATGCCGCACGTGGACCCCGTGACCAGGGCAACTCCATAATCCCCACTGTGGGAAATCGAAATATCCATTTTCAGTGGTTCGGCATGTGCTGCATGGACACGAACGTCCGGTCGACCGCTTACCGTGCTGGCGATCTCAATGTCACCGGATTTCAGTACCAATGCTGGTGTTGTGCTCTGCTGTAAAAAACTCTGAATGGCCATTTTCGCACAGATTCTGCCGGTGAGATATTCCGACCGTCTTTTGGTAAAGCGGTAACCGCTGAGAAGAGCGGCCTCCTTTGGGTGGAGCAGGTGGCGGAAGGGAACATCGGCATCTACCTGCGGCGAGCCGGCGGCCGGGGCAGGAGCGGCTAACAGCCGAAGGAGAACAGGCTGCATTGCCTGGTTGCCAAATATGTCGATTGCCCCCTGGGTGATCGTCGCGGGGAAAAGATTGTTCAGCTGCTTGTCGATGGCGTGAATTGTGAGGTTCATGAGAAAAAGCTTGCAGTTTGAACAGTTCCTGCTAATTTTTGCCCGTAAGGGTCTGGTTGGACAGAACAGAGAGTAATCCAAATCGACTAGAGGTATACTATGGAAATTCCTACCGGTATGACAGCGTATGATCTGGTCATTATCGGCCTGTTCGTTCTTCTCATCGTACGAGGCATGTGGCTGGGGCTGCTCAAACAGGTAACAGGGTTTGTCGCTCTCTATGTCGGCTACTTGGCCGCAGGCCGATATCATGACAGAATCTTGCCCATTTTGCGAGACATATCCGACAACCCCAAGGTAATCTTTCTTACCAGTTATGTACTGCTTTTTCTCGCCACCTATGTGGTGGTGATGCTGTTGGGCAAGGCGCTGGGCTATGTCCTGCAGTTGACCATTACCTCCTGGTTTGATCGATTGCTGGGCGCGGTAATCGGTTTTGCCAAGGCGGGTATTCTTGCCGTTCTGCTGCATATGATTCTCGGCACGATTCTCGCCCCGGAAAATCAGCTGCTGCGCAACTGTGCGACCTGTGACGCCCTGAATAATGCCGCGGGATTTACCCGGGAATTTATCAGTAACGAAGAGGTGCGTAAATCTTTTCTCCAGCAGCAACCGGCAATATCCATCGATGCCGTGAAGGAGTACCTTGCGCCGAGTGAAAAAAATGCTGCCCAGGAGAGTGCACAACCCAAAGATAAAGAATGATGGCGTCGAAAAAAACTCTTCAAGAAAAATACCAGCCTCGGACAGCTGCCTGTGAAGCGTGCCAAAACAAGAAAACCTGCGTCGTATATCGAGCGCGACTATCGAGCAGTGCCGGATCGAGGTGATCTGATCTCTTCCTATGCGACAATAAAAGATACCGATCTGCATATTCTGGCCGACCGGGAGGTGTCGTCTTTGGCCCAGGAACTGGCCCTGCGGTATCGACTGCAGATTGAAAAATACATAGAAAGATTCCCCGAATTTGCCCGTGCGCTGGCGCCGTTTCCTCCTGACGCCCTGGCGCCGCCGATTGTCCGAGAGATGCTGGCGGCCGGCAGCGCTGCCGGGGTTGGACCGATGGCCGCCGTGGCCGGGGTGATTGCCGAATATGTCGGCCGGGGGCTTGTGCACAGCGGCTGCCTGGAAGTAATGGTGGAAAACGGTGGCGATATCTATATCCACCGGAACCGCGACTGTGCCGTGGCCATTTTTGCCGGGGAGTCGCCTCTCAGCCTCCGGGTGGGCGTGAAACTGTCAAGGCGTGCATTGCCGATGGCTGTGTGCACCTCTTCCGGCACGGTGGGCCATTCTTTAAGCCTTGGTCTGGCCGATTCGGTCACCGTTCTTGCCAGGTCAGCCGCTCTGGCCGATGCCGCGGCGACCCGTCTCGGCAATGAGGTCGGTCGAAGCCCCGGCGGGTATGGCATGAAAAGGGCGCTGGAAAAAAGCCGGGACATCGATGGCGTTCTCGGGGTTGTGGTTATTTGCCGGGAAAAGATCGGGGCTGTGGGAGATGTTGAATTGGTCAGTATACACTGAGAGGTAAACAATGACCGACAGCGAAGCGAACACTGCGAGGAAGAAACTGCGACAGGCGGACCGCTGGTATCTCGTTTATTACCTGCGCGTGTTTGATGGAAGGGACCGCAATGTTCTCGGTTACCTGGTCGATATCTCGGAAAAAGGTCTTATGCTTATCTGTGAAAATCCGCTGGAGGTCAATGGCGACTATAGGCTGCGCCTGCGCCTGCCCAATCAGATGAAAGACCACGATGAAATAATTTTCTCGGTAACCTGCAGATGGTGTCAGAAAGATGCCAACCCCGACTTTTACCTGGTTGGCTTTCAGATGCATGACCTTGCGCCGAAGATCCGGGAAATCATTGTCAGCCTGATCCGGGAGTTCCGCTATGGTGATAAAAAGTGATATAATCGTTGTTACCTGTTGTCTTTACTGAAAAGGAAATCATAAATTGAACACGATCTCGCTCCCTTGTTTCAAGGCCTACGATATCCGGGGAAAAGTGCCGGATGAACTGAACGCGGCGCTGGCCGTAAGGATTGGACGAAGTTTCGCCGCGGTGTATAAGCTGAAGAAGGTCGTTGTCGGGCGCGATATCCGGCTCTCCAGTGAAGAGCTTGTCCAGGCGCTGATTTCCGGGCTGCGGGACATGGGCGCAGATGTCCTCGATCTTGGACTCTGCGGCACGGAAGAAATCTATCACGCAACATTCAGCATGGAAGCGGCGGGGGTGGATGGCGGCGTCATTGTCACTGCAAGCCATAATCCCGCCGATTATAACGGCATGAAATTTGTCGTGAAGGGGGCCCGACCAGTCACCGGGGAATCGGGCCTGAAGGAGATGGCACGGTTGATTGTCACGGACAGCCTCCCGGAACCGGCAGCAATGCCCGGCAGGCTGCAGTGTGTCGACAACAAGGCCAACTATATCCAACACCTGCTCGGCTATGTCGATACGAAGAAACTGCAACCGTTAAGGATTGTCGTCAACAGCGGCAACGGCTGTGCCGGGCCGATCATCGATCTGCTCGAGGCGCATCTGCCGTTTCAGTTTGTTCGGGTATACCATGAACCGGACGGTAGTTTTCCCCATGGCGTGCCCAATCCTCTGCTTCCGGAAAACAGAGCGGAAACAACCCGGATGGTCCGGCAACACCGGGCCGATCTCGGTATTGCCTGGGACGGCGATTTTGACCGCTGTTTTTTCTGGGACGAAAAGGGGAATTTCATTGAAGGATATTACCTCGTTGGTCTGCTGGCTCAAGAAATGCTGAAAAGGGAACCTGGAGGAAAAATCCTCTACGATCCGCGTCTGACCTGGAATACCGAGGAGATCGTGCAGCAGGCGGGCGGGCTTGCGGTGATGACCAGAACCGGTCACGCCTTTATCAAGGAGCGCATGCGCCGGGAAAATGCCATTTATGGCGGCGAAATGTCCGCGCACCATTACTTCCGGGATTTTGGTTATTGTGACTCGGGGATGATCCCCTGGCTTCTCGTTGCTGCCCTGCTCTCGGCGGAAGGGAAAAATCTCTCCGAGCTGGTGGCCGATCGAATGGCTGCATTTCCGGTATCCGGCGAAATCAACAATCGGGTCGATGACCCGGAGGCGATTATCGCCAGGATAGAAGAGCAATATGGCAATGGCATAAAGGATGACACCGACGGCCTCTCTCTCGCCTTTGCCGACTATCGTTTTAATATCCGCAAGTCAAACACTGAGCCGCTGCTTCGGCTGAATGTCGAAAGTCGTGGGGATGCAGCGCTTTTACAGGAAAAAACACAGGAACTTTTGCACCTTATTCGTTAACCCATGTCTCTACAGGCACTCACTTTTTAATCTGAATATAAAAAAAGGAAAACATGCGCAAGATACAACCGGTTATTTTGGCAGGAGGTACAGGATCGAGACTTTGGCCCTTATCCAGAGAATTGTATCCCAAACAGCTGCTGCGGCTGACCAACGATAATTCCTTGCTGCAGACGACCCTGCTGCGCGTCAATAACCTGCCGGGGGTGTTGCCCCCGGTTATCGTCGTCGGCGAGGAGCATCGTTTTATCACCCAGACGCAGGTCAAGGAACTGCAGTGTTTTGATAATTATGCCATTCTGCTCGAACCGCTGAGAAGAGACACTGCTCCGGCCATCTGCGGCGCAACGGAGTTTTGCCGGCAGCAGGAAGGGGACCCTGTCCTGCTGATACTGCCCGCGGACCATGTGGTTTTGCACACAGATAAATTTGTCGAAGCTGTCCTGCAGGCGGCTGCACTCGCTGCCGAAGGATCAATCGTTACCTTTGGTATTCAGCCGACCGGACCGGAGACCGGTTACGGCTATATTGAACAGGGCGAGGGCAATAGTGTCACCTCTTTCAAGGAAAAACCCGATCTTGCCGTTGCCGAAGAGTATCTTGCCAGGGGAAATTATTTTTGGAACAGCGGTATGTTTGCCTTTACTGCCGCAACGTTCATGCAGGAAATGGAAAAATTCGCCCCTGAGATGCGCGCCTGTATGACTGCCTCGGTTGAAAAAGGGACCACGGACGGCCGCTTTTTCCGCTTTGACAGGTACGAAATGAGCAAATGTCCCAGCGGCTCAATCGACTACACCCTGATGGAAAAGACCGCTGTTGTCGCGATGGTGGCCGCCGATCTGGGCTGGAGTGATATCGGTTCGTGGAAGGCCCTGTGGGATGTTCTGGATAAAGACGAAAAAGGCAATGTCACCAGGGGAGATGTCCTGCTGGAAGATACCCGCAATTGTCTGGTTTCTTCAGAGAATATGCTTGTCGCCGCTGTTGGAATGGAGGATACCCTGGTGGTTGAAACGGCCGATGCCATCCTCGTTGCCCCGCTGTCGAGATCACAGGATGTGAAAAAGGTGGTAACCCGCTTGAAAAAAGAGCGGAGAAAAGAGTTCAGCCTGCATACGACCGTGTATCGCCCCTGGGGCAGCTATACGGTGCTGGAAGAACAGCCGCGTTTTCAGATTAAGCGAATAACCGTCACGCCGGGAGCAAAACTCTCCCTGCAGATGCACCACCATCGCCACGAGCACTGGGTGGTGGTTTCCGGAACGGCGCGGATCGTCAATGGTGAAGACGAGATCCTGCTCCATGAGAACCAGTCGACCTATATCCCGGCCGGCACCATACATCGACTTGAGAATCCGGGAGTTATCGCCCTGGAACTTATTGAGGTGCAGAACGGCAGCTATCTGGGAGAAGACGACATCGTTCGATTTGATGATGTCTATGGTCGACTGGAGCAGAATTAACGAGTAATGCCAACGGGGCCACTATTGTGCGGCCCCGTCCTGTTTTTCCAGCAGTTCGCGCTTTCGCTGCTGAAAAGCTTCGACGTATTTAGTCAACACCCGCCTGCCGTTTTTATTGATTTTGAGAAATGTAACACCGGAAATATAGCGACCGTCCTGGGGATGGGCGTGGGTCGTTCGTCCCTCCAGGTCCACCAGGTCGTCCTCAATGCCGAGGGTAATGAGCAGGCGCGTGTCGGTTGCCAGCGGAATCGTCGTTTCCAGTTTGATGCCGTCGACACTGACATCAATGGTTCGTCCCATTGAGTAGATGCCGGGCTTGCCTTCTTCATCCAGGACGATATAGTCGAGGAGATGGAGGGAATCGTATCGGATGAATTTTCTCTGCTCTCGTTTTTTCATAGTCCTTCCTGAAGACGTATCTCTCTTGGCATCATACTCTGGAAAGAGCCGGTGGATTGCTTTTTTTTCGGCTTTTACCACGCCACGTTCGGTTATAAGTCCGGTTACCAGTCTGGCGGGGGTCACGTCAAAAGCATAGTTTGCCGCTTTCGTTCCGTTTGCCGTTAAGGTAACCGTTGAAATTTCACCGTCTTTATCCTTTCCTGAGATGGTGGTAATTTCCTCCTCCGATCTTTGTTCTATCGGAATTTCCATACCGTTGTCAAGTTTCCAGTCGAAAGTTGATGAAGGCAGGGCGACATAAAAGGGGATGTTGTTGTCATGCGCCGCCAGGGCTTTCAGGTAGGTACCGATTTTATTGGCAACATCGCCGGTGTGCGTTGTTCGATCAGTGCCGACGATGACCAGATCGACCATGCCGTGCTGCATGAGGTGGCCGCCGCAGTTGTCGCAAATAAGGGTGTTGGCAATCTTTTCCTGCTGCAACTCCCAGGCGGTGAGTCGTGCCCCCTGATTCCAGGGCCGGGTTTCATCCACCCAGACATGCACCGGGATACCGGCATCCCGCGCCGCATAAATCGGTGCCGTGGCACTGCCGTGATCAACAAAAGCCAGCCAGCCTGCATTGCAATGGGTGAGAATGTTTAGTGGTGCACCCCGCTTTTTCCTGCTGATTTCCTTGATGATGTCAAGACCATGTTCGCCTATCTGTTTGCAGAACAGGGCGTCTTCATCGGCAATGGCGCATGCGGTGGTAAAGGCTCTGTCACGTTTCTCAGCAATATCCGGAGTGTGCTCAATTGCTGCAAGGACGCGGTCGATGGCCCAAATCAGGTTGCGTGCGGTCGGCCTGCTGTTGCCGAGCCTTTCGGCAAAGTGTGCAAGATATGCGGTGAAATCCAGTTCCGGGGCTTCCATAGATGCGAGAAACATCGCAAAACCGGCGGTAGCGCCGATGAGCCCGGCTCCGCGGACATGCATATCCCGAATAGCGCTGATTGCCTGCTCCCCGGTGGTAAGCGTTTCGATGACAAACTTGTGGGGCAGCTGTCTCTGGTCGATAATGCAGATGTGCCGGTGGTTGTGAGGATCCGGCCAAATTGTCCGGTAATGTCTGTTGTTCACTCTCATGGTTGGAAAGGCTGGTCGGCAGGCAGGGTTATCGGTTGAAATATCGATTTATCCTGAAAGTATACACCATATTTGTGGCAAGAGAAAATGTAAATCTATCCAACACAGCCGTCTTGACAGGTATCGTCTGATTGATGCCCATGGCTTGTCGTCCTGGTAACTGCACCGTCATTTTCGCCATTGTTGTTTAAAAAAGAATTTACCCGACATTAATGTAATAAAAGATCAAATAAATAACATAAATGTAATGAAAATCCCTTTTATCGATTGTTTGTTTTGGCCAAAAAATCTCCTGAAAACTATTTTATAGGTGAATTGGCAAAGTCTGGCATAAACATTGCTTTGCCATGGGAGCAGAAGATCCAGGGGTGTCGACCTGTGCATTGTTATCAAGGTTGGCAGTTTTTAAAATACTGTACCGGGGGGGTGAGCGCTGCTCACGCTGTCGGGTGCAAGCAGCATCTCATCGGGAGGGAGAAGATGGACAAGGCGGATACCGCATTTATCCTGGCGGCTGCGGGGCTGGTGTTACTGATGACCCCGGGGTTGGCCTTGTTTTATGGTGGCATGGTGCGAAGAAAAAATGTCCTTGGCACTATAATGCAGAGTCTCATCCTGATTGCGGTGATATCGATTGAATGGGTGTATCTGGGCTATTCCATGTCTTTTGGACCTGATGTCGGCGGCTTTATCGGCGATCTGTCCTGGTTTGCCTTACACGGGGTGACCAATGCGCCAAGCCCTGATTATGCCACGACTATTCCTCAGACTGTGTTCATGATCTACCAGTGTATGTTTGCCATTATTACCCCCGCCCTGATTACCGGTGCGTTTGCCGAGCGGGTGCGATTTGTGCCGTTTCTGGTCTTCTCCCTGCTCTGGGCTATCCTGGTCTATAATCCTGTGTGTCACTGGATCTGGGGCAAGGGGGGCTGGCTGGCGAGTCTTGGTGTGCTTGATTTTGCCGGAGGACTTGTCGTCCATGCAACCTGCGGAGCGGCTGCGCTGGCCGGAGTTCTGGTGCTCGGTTCCCGGAAAGGATATGGCAAGGCCAGTTTTATGCCCCATAATCTGCCCATGACCATGATGGGCACCGGCATCCTCTGGTTTGGTTGGTTTGGTTTTAACGGCGGATCAGCACTTGCCGTCAATGACATCGCGGCAACCGCCTTTGTCGCCACGCATCTGGGCGGAATGGCCGGGATGCTGCTGTGGGTAGTCATGGAATGGCTTTTTCAGAAAAGAGCAACGACCCTGGGCGCCGCCTCGGGCGCCATTGCCGGCCTGGCCACCATCACCCCCACTGCCGGTTTTGTCGGACCTAATTCGGCTATCATCATTGGGTGTATTGCCGGGGTGGTCTGTTATCTGGCGGTGAACTCCAAGACCAGACTTGGGCTGGATGACTCGCTTGACGTTGTCGGCATCCACGGTGTGGGCGGCATTGCCGGGACCATCTGTCTCGGGTTTTTTGCCTCAACCACGGTCAACCCCGGGGGTGTTGACGGCTTTTTTTTCGGTAATCCCTCGCAGGTGGGCAAACAGCTGTTAGGAGTTGTCGTTGTTGCCGGCTATGCCTTTGTTATCAGCTGGATTCTTTTCAAGGTTATCCACGGCACCCTGGGCATGCGCCTTGCCGAAGATGCCGAGGTTCAAGGAATGGATTCTACTGAGCATTCCGAAACGGCATATAATACCTAAGCCGAACTTGTCCGTGTACAGTTCAGTATATAATATGTTACCTTTACCAGGCATTGAGCAGGCAGCCGGATGAATGGGCGGGGGTCGTCGCACGATAAAAAAGACGTCGATGTAGTCGATTTACCTGGTTGATTTTGTCAACACGAGGCCTCTGAATATTGCAGTACGCAGGGGTCTTTAACAAGGAAAAGGTTATGAAAAAGATAGAAGCAATCGTCAAACCATTTAAGCTGGATGATGTGAAAGATGCCCTGAACGGCATTGGCATTACCGGGATGACCATCTCTGAGGTAAAAGGGTATGGCCGGCAGAAGGGACATACCGAGATCTATCGTGGCGCGGAGTATATTGTTGATTTTATTCCCAAGATAAAAATTGAGATTGTCGTTCCCGCTGATCTGGTCGGGCAGGTGGTCGATACGATCAGGATCGCCGCCAACACCGGCAAGATTGGCGATGGGAAGATTTTTGTCTTGCCTGTCGAGCGTGTTGTGCGGGTGCGGACTGGGGAAGAAGATCGTGACGCGGTGTGAGAGATGATTTCTGCATTCCGGGCCAGGCGAAAAGTCTTGGAGGAGAGTTGGTGGGCGCAAGGCGGCACCGGCAATGATTTTCTGCTGGGCCTGAGCCGGGCGGTTGATGAATACATTGTCGACAGCTATAAGCAGACAGCGGTGCAGGGAGGTGACGAAAGAATAGCCCTCGTGGCCCTCGGCGGGTATGGCCGCAGGGAGTTGTTTCCCTTTTCCGATATCGATCTGATGATTCTTTATCACCCCAAGCTGAAGAAGCAGATAGCCGCGGTCACCGATGCGGTGCTGTATCCGCTCTGGGATACCGGCATGGAGGTCGGGCATGGGGTCCGTACCGTTGCCGAGTCGATCAGCCATGCCCGGGAAGACTATTTTTTTCTCGTTGCTCTCCTTGATGCCCGGCTGATCTGCGGTTCACAGCCTTTGTTCGAGGAGCTGCTGCAGGCCTATCGTAAGCGCTATGTCGATGGACATCGGGAAAAGTTCGTCGAGAAAATGAAGGCCCATCGCCAGAGTCGTCGCGAGCGTTTTGGCAGCCACAGCTATCTTCTCGAACCGCATATCAAGGAGGGACGGGGCGGCATGCGGGATATCCAGGCGATGATGTGGACGGCCCGTGTGGTTTTCGGCCTGAACAGCCTGGACGATATCCAGGGAGCGGGCCTTTTGCTGGATGAAGAAAAAAAGGAATTTGTCGAGGCCAGGGAAACCCTCGTTCGGTTGCGCTGTCATTTGCATTTCATGAGTAAGCGTAAGAATGATCAGCTCTATTTCGAGCAGCAGGAAGATATGGCCGGGTTGTTCAACTACCGTACGGGCAGCGGGGTGCGCGGGGTAGAGCTGTTTATGCGCGATACCTATAGCGCGCTGCAGACCATAAGTGTCGTTACCGATCTGTTTTTCGATCATGTCGACGAGGTGCTTGGACTGGCCGGCAGGAACAGGATGGTGGCTGATAAGGTCGTCGAGAGCGGTATAGAAATCAGGACCGGCAGGGTGCACCTTACCGCAAGCCGGTCGCAGCTCGTTGCCAGGCCGCAGACGCTCCTGCGGATGTTTCTGGCCATGTCCCGTACCGGACTGCCGATGCACCACAGGAGCCGCAAGGTGCTCTCGGAACTTGTCGGCCTGATCACCGATAAAGAGCGATCCTCGCCGAGATTTGCCAAAACTTTTTTCACCCTGCTCCTTGAGGCAAAGGATATTGCCCTGGTGCTGGCAACGATGCTGGAAACCGGCGTGCTGACCGCCTGTATTCCGGAATTTGCCAAGATCACCACTTTGGCTCAACATGATCTCTATCATATCTATACCGTCGATCGGCATTCTCTGCAGGCGGTGACGGAGCTGCATGGCCTGGTTGCCTCCGGCACCGGAGCGGCGCAGAAGGTTAAGGATATGAAGGTGTTGTATCTTGCCGCCCTGCTGCACGATATCGGCAAGGGTTCAGGCCGGGATCACTCTCTCGAGGGAGCGGCGCTGGCCGGGGAAATAGGCCAGCGGTTTTGTTTGACCAGGGAAGAGTGCGACACGCTCACGTTTCTCATCAGGTACCATCTTTTTATTCCGGAGAATGCCCTGCGGCGTGATTTGAACGATGCTATTTTTATTAAACGATGTGCCGAGACCATCGGTGATCTGAGCCGCCTTGCCATGCTCTATCTGCTCTCGGTCGCTGATTCAAAAGCGACCGGGCCGTCGGCCTGGAGCGACTGGAAAGCCTCGCTGATGGAGGAGCTGTATCTGAAGATCTGTCCCTATCTGGAGTATGGTCGCCATGAAATCGATGATGCGACCGCCCATGAAGAGCAGGGAGTGGAGTGGTTGCGGGAGCAGATTCGTCTGCAGTTGAAAGGCGCCGGGGAGCTGAAGATAGATCCGGAGACCCTGAGCACCGATTATATCCTCTCCTTTTCTCCGCAGGTGATTGCCGGACATGTGCGGACACTCAGTGAAAATTTTCAGCGTATTCGCCAGAAGTCGCTGATTGTCGCTGAGAAGATTGACGAGAGCTGGTCGCTGTTGATCATGACCAAAGACCGACCAGGATTGCTGGCGAAAATTTGTGGCGTGATGGCACTCAACAACCTTTCTGTCGTCAAGGCGCAGATTTTCACCTGGAAGGACGGCACCGTCGTTGATGTGATCGATGTTCGTTCGACAAATGGCCTGAGTTTTGCAGAAAAAGATTGGAAGGCACTGAACGACCAGCTTGATCTGGCCATAGAACATCGGATGGGTTTGAGCCACCGCCTGTACAGCAAGCTGTCCTCGACCTATGGTCGCCGGACGCAGATGGTCGGGGATGTTGCCTCGAAAATTATCTTCGATAATGCAAGTTCGGAGAAGTATACGGTTATTGAGGTCTACGCGGCGGATCTGCCCGGCCAGCTCTACCATATCACCCAGGCCATGGCGGATTTTGGTTTGAATATCCACAAGGCCTATATCGCAACAGAGGTAGAGCAGTTGATCGATGTATTTTATGTGCTCGATTCAACGGGACAGAAATTGGTTGACGAGGCGTTCGTTAAAGAGGTTACAGAGGGCATCCTGCATTTCACAAGCCATTCGGCGAAATAAGCCGGCCGATTTTTCTTTGCGGCTGGGGAGGGGGTGTTCCGTTGTAAAAAATGACAAACATGTAATGAAATTTCATTTGTTTGTTGCAAATATTGTCAGAAATGTTAATGAGGAATTGATTTATTCCGGATCACACAACGCTGGCAATGGAAAAAAATACTATTGAATAGAAAGGAGATTGTTGAAATGACAAGAGAAGAAATAATGCAAATCATTGAGGATGAAAATATTCAATTCTTTCGCCTCCAGTTTGTCGATATCTTTGGTTTTATGAAAAACGTGGCCATTCCCAAGAGCCAGATCGAAAAAGCCTTGGACGGTGACATGATGTTTGATGGGTCTTCCATCGATGGTTTTGTGCGCATCGACGAATCGGATATGTATCTCAAGCCCGACTACGACACCTTTACCGTTCTCCCCTGGAGAAACAAAGATGGCGTCGCTGCTGCCCGAATTATCTGCGATGTCTATAAATCGGATGGAACGCCGTTCTCCGGCTGCCCGCGTGTTAACCTCAAGCGTGTTCTGGCCGAAGCGAAGGCCCTTGGCTATACCATGAATGTCGGCACGGAGGCGGAGTTTTTCCTCTTTGAAAAAGATCAGGACGGTCTGGCCACTACCATCACCAATGATGTCGCCGGATATTTCTCTCTCGACCCTGAGGATACCGGCAACAACTGTCGCCGTGAAATCATTGAAACCCTCGAGAAAATGGGTTTTGAGATCGAGGCCTCCCACCACGAAGTGGCCGAGGGACAGCATGAGATTAACTTCAAATATGCCGACGCCCTGGCCGCCGCCGATAACACGGTTACCTTCAAGTGGGTTGTCAAGTCCATCGCCGCAAAATATGGCTTGCACGCGACCTTTATGCCGAAGCCTATTTTCGGTATCAACGGTTCGGGAATGCACACCAACCAGTCCCTGTTCAACCTGGACGGCACCAACGCATTTTTTGATGAATCCGACCCGCTGAAGCTTTCCAAGGTCGCCTACGCCTATATTGCCGGCGCACTGAAAAATGCCCGTACCTTTGCCGCGGTAACCAATCCGCTGGTCAACTCCTATAAACGGCTGGTTCCCGGCTATGAGGCTCCTGTGTATTGTGCCTGGTCCGCATCGAACCGCTCGGCGCTTATTCGTATTCCGGCCGCCCGCGGCCTGTCGACCAGGACGGAAATTCGCTGCCCGGATCCAACCTGTAATCCCTACCTGGCTTTCGCCATGATGTTGAACTCGGGCCTTGACGGGGTAAAGAACAATTTGACACCACCAGCCGAGGTGAGGCGTGACATTTTCAAAATGACCGCTGCGGAAATGACAGAGTGCGGCATTGCCACCTTGCCGGCCAACCTCAAGGAAGCCATTAATGAGTTCAAGGCCAACCCCCTGAGCAAAGAAACTCTCGGTGCGCATATTTTTGAAAAATATGTCGAGGCAAAAGATAAAGAGTGGGATCGCTTCAGAACCGCGGTAACCGATTGGGAACTCGACGAATATCTGACCGTTTATTAATCGATTTTCTCTATAAACGATAGTCTTTGGCCCGCACTCCTCGATAAGGAGTGCGGGCTTTTTCGTTTTTGATCCATCGTTTAGGGTGGGCAGGGCTTGCAGATTGCGCTTTTTCTAGGTAAAGAGTGGAGATGATTATTGTGGTACAAGGACGGAAGCAACGATGGCCGGAAGGATAAAATCCAATCAAAACAGCATTTCTCGGTTACTTCCCGAGCTACTCCATGCGCAAGGGTGGGAGAAACAACTTGACCTGCATTCAATTTTCCCCAGATGGAAGGAGATCGTCGGGGAAGAGATGGATGAGTACGCCCAGCCATTGAAGATCGAACGCGGGGTGCTCTGGCTGGAGGTGACCAATTCGTCCTGGCTGCAGCAGTTACAGTATGAAAAGGTCGAACTGCTGGATACCTTGAACCGTTTTTTCCGGCTGTCGAGACTCCATGATATTAAGATGGTCCTGCCGAAAGGCAAGACAGCCAAGACCGGCAAGGCCGGGCCGCCACCTTTTCCCGCGGTAAAGTTTGTCAAGCCGAGTGAGGAGAAAATTGCAGCCTTCCAGCGGCAGGTTGCATGTATCGCCGATGAACAGTGTCGGGAGGCGCTTATGCAGTTGTGGTATCTTTCCGAGGCATGTCAGAGAAAGATGGAATAAGCCGCTCCAGAAGTCGGTCTTTGTTCTCAAGTTGTTATCCCAATGTTATTACGGGCAATGAAAAATGTTACATGAAAATATACTAAGTGCAATCGGCAACACCCCGCTCATCAGAATTAATCGACTGTTCCAGAGCGCATCGGTTTCGATCTACGGCAAACTGGAATCGACCAATCCAGGCGGCTCGGTGAAGGAGCGTATCGCCCTCTCCATGATCCTTGCGGGCGAAGCGAGCGGGGCGCTGACTCCGGATAAAATCGTTCTTGAGGCAACCAGCGGCAATACCGGTATCGGCCTGGCCATGGTCTGTGCCGCCAAGGGCTATCGTTGTGTGCTGGTGATGCCGGAATCGGCCAGTATCGAGCGGCGAAAAATCATGCAGGCCTATGGCGCCGAGATCCTCCTTACTCCTGCCAACAGGGCAACGGACGGGGCCATAGAAAAGTCCTACGCCATGGTGCGGGAATTTCCGGACCGCTATTTTCTCACCGACCAGTACAATAATGCGGCGAACTGGCGGGCGCATTACGATCATACCGCCCCGGAGATCTGGCAGCAGACGGACGGCCGGGTCACGCATCTGGTGGCGACGCTGGGCACCTCCGGCACCATCATGGGACTATGCGCCTGGTTCCATGAATTTCACCCCCACGTCAAGGTGATTGCCGTTGAACCGCACCTGGGCCACAAAATCCAGGGACTGAAAAACATGAAGGAGTCCTACAAGCCGGGTATCTTCGATAAATCCGTTCCGGATGAGATCGTCCTGGTCGACGATGAGGACGCCTTCAGCATGGCCAGAAAACTTGCCAGTAACGAAGGGATGCTTGTCGGTATGAGCAGCGGCGGCGCCATGGCCGCGGCCATCAAATATGCAGAAACACTGGACAGCGGCCTGGTGGTCGTCATCCTGCCGGACGGCGGGGAGCGCTATCTCAGTACACCGCTTTTTACGCCGCCTAAAAAACCGGACGGCAAGAAGAAGCTGCGTTTTTTCAACACCATGTCGAAGAGAAAGGAGGACTTTGTCCCGCAAAAAGAGGGACACGTCACCTTTTATTCCTGTGGACCGACCGCTTATGAAATGGCCAATCTTAATCTCTGCCGCAGATTCATCGTCTCGGACCTCATCACCCGGACCCTCGAATCCAAAGGGCTGCAGGTCGATGCCTATATGAACTTTACCGATATCGACGATAACACGATCGCCGGTGCGGAAAAAGCGGGCAAACCGTTAAAGGAGTATACCCAGGAGTATATTGCCGGTTTTATGGAAGATATGGACACCCTCGCCGTAAAACGGGCCAAGGGCTATCCGATGGCTTCCGAGCATGTCGCCGACATGATCGAGATCGCCCATGAACTCATTCATAAAGGCTATGCCTATGAAAAACACGGCTCCATTTACTTTGATATTTCAAAGTTTAAAAAATACGGCCGACTCTCCGGTATTGATCTGAGCAAGATCCAGCTGGGCAAAACGGTCGATCTTGACAACTATGAAAAGGATAATCCCCGGGACTTTACCCTGCTGAAAAGATCCACCCTCGGCGAACTGAAGAAGGGTATTTTTTTTGAGACGGACTGGGGTAACGTCCGCCCCAGCTGGCATGTGGAATGTTCGGCGATGGCCACCAGGAACCTCGGCGCCACCATGGATATCCATACCTCAAGCAGGAACCTGATCTTTCCGCACCATGAAAATGAGATTGCCATTGCCGAATCCCTCACCGGCAAGCCGCTGGCCAACTACTGGCTGCACTCCGAGCTGGTGCTCGTCGACGGCAAAAATATGTCGGTTGATGCCGGCAATAACGTCACCCTCCGCGAGCTGCTCCGGCGTGGGTATACGGGACGCGAGGTACGCTTCATGCTGCTTTCGGTGCACTACCGCAAACCAGTGAATTTTTCTTTTAAGCGAATGGATAATGTCCGTACCGCTCTCAGAAGGCTTGATGAATTTACCTGCAAGCTGAATTGCCTGCCCTCCGGTAAACCCCATCCCGAGATCACCGCCTTTGTTTCGGCCATGGAAAAACAGTTTATCGAGGCAATGGACGATGACCTGAATGTATCCAACGGCATGGGGGCAATTTATCAGTTCATCAAAAAGGTATACCCGATTCTCCAGGTCAACCATCTCGACAGGGACCAGAAGAACTACATCCTCGAAACCCTTGGCCGGTTAAACCAGGTACTTGATGTGTTTCGCCTGCAGGGCTGTCCCCTGGCCCCCGATGTCAACGCCCTCATCCAGCGCCGAGAACAGGCCAGGCTGCTGAAAGACTGGAAGGCGGCCGACGAGGCCAGGGAAGAACTGGCCAGAAAGGGCATTGTCATCATCGATACGGAGAACGGCCCCGTCTGGAAAAGGGGGAGAGATGTGGAGTAAGGACAAGATTATCAAAAATCGCCAGTAGCTCAGCTGGATAGAGCTACGGACTCCTAATCCGTGGGTCACAGGTTCGAATCCTGCCTGGCGTACAGTAATTACAAAGGGTTACTCTGCATAATCAGCTGATTAACTCCTTTTTTATGGGATGGATTATCCAATGTTGGATAATCCACACAAAAACAATATGATATAAAAAGAGAGTTTCAACCGAAAGGAGCAACAAGATGCACCCCATTGAATCTGCCAATAATTTCAAGGTTCCCAAGACCGAAATAATTCAGCGGATATCCAATCTGCAAAAGGCCATGCAGGAAAACGACATAAACGCTGTGTTCATCGTTCAGCGTCAGGATCTGTACTATTTTTCAGGAACCGCCCAAAACGCCTTTCTTTATGTTCCTGCGGAACAGACGCCGACCCTGTTCGTAAGAAAATATATGCCCAGGGCGGAAATGGAAACGGCCATAGCGCGCAAGATCGAAATCAGCTCTGTCAAGGAACTGCCGGGCCTGATCACCGATATCTACGGCAGCATAGCGCAAGTAATCGGATTCGAACTTGATGTCATGCCGGTGAAGGAATTTCGGTTTTACCGCCAAGTTCTCGGTCCCAAAAAATGCACGGACGCTTCCTCCATGATCCTGAACCTGCGCATGCTCAAGTCCCAATGGGAAATAGCCCAGATGAAAAAGACCGCACGGATATCCGCCGCCGTCTTTAATTATATCAAAACGGCCATTCGGCCAGGGATTTCGGAAATCGAGTTTTCGGGAATTTACGAGACTTTTGCCAGAAAACTCGGTCACGGTGCCGGTATTCGGGTTAGGGACTACCGGAGCGAAATCTACAACTGGCATATCTTATCGGGCGTCAACGGCGGCATGGCCGGACTGCTGGACGCTCCGGCAAGCGGCCTGGGCACGTCTCCGGCCTTTCCATGCGGTGCATCCGGCAAACTGCTGGCATCCGACGAACCGATCATGATCGACATGTCGACAGTGGTCAACGGCTACCACGTAGACGAAACCCGGATGTTCGCCATCGGCAGCATGCCCAAAGCCGCCGAGGATGCCTGCCGCGCATCCATCGACATTCACAATTTGGTTCTTGAGGCGGCAAAACCAGGTGTGACTGTCGATGAGCTCTACGAGATTTCGATAGGCAGAGCCCATCAGCTGGGATATGCCGATCAGTATCTCGGTCCACCCGGCTACAAGGTGACGTTCATCGGTCACGGTGTCGGGGTCGAACTGGTCGAACCACCCTACATCGCAAAAGGCAGAAAAGACCGCTTGACGCCGGGTATGACCATCGCACTTGAGCCCAAAATGGTGTTTGAAAACCAATTTTCAGCCGGCATCGAGAGCATGTTTGTCGTAACCGAAACCGGGGCCGTGCTTCTCAGCGAGGTGCCGGTGGACATTTTCATCTGTTGATCTACAATTTAGAAATGCGGTGTCTGACCTCTTTTTCTTGTAAATAGTTTGCGACACTAGCATTTTTTTCTTGGCAAAAGTAGCGGCTAGTATGAGTCATCTTTTCCGATGAAGTTTATATATGTTTGTTGTTATTTAAACATTCATGCTTTTGTGTTGAGTTCAAGTCAAACGAATATTTAATAATTGAACCAAGAAGGCATTAATTTGATGAGCTCGTAATAATCGGGCTTTAGCCCATCTTTTTGCGAATCGCTACCAAACTCCTTTGTAACGTGCATTTTTCAATTTCGAAAAATGCAAAACATCCCATTGTTAGTGAGATAACTTTTTCCTGGGCTGCGTAGTGCCATAAAACACATTTTGCTGTTAAAGAGGGGCGAATTTTATGCCAAAATTCTGGCCATGTATATTCGAAGAACATCTATCAAAAGCAGGAAGGGTGATCTCGGATTCAATGGACCGCAGACCGCTGCAGCCGTCGGGACGATTATCGGTCGTTGCTGTATGCCCGGTAGTGAACTGGCGACCCACACCTGGCTTCAGGAACGATCAGGCCTCGGCGAGCAGATTGATTACGATTTCAACACTCTCAGTCTATATGGGCTGTACCAGGTTTCCGATCAGCTGTTGAAAAAGAAAGGTGCCATTGAAGAGCATCTTTACGAGAGGCAGCGAAGTCTTTTTGACCTGCAAGAGACCATCACCCTGTACGACCTGACCAATACCTATTTTGAGGGACAGAGCAACGCCAATGGTCTTGCAGCCCGTGGGCACTCCAAGGAAAAACGGACCGATTGCCCCCTGGTTACCCTGGCCCTGGTCCTTGATTCCAGTGGTTTTCCCAGGCGGAGTCATGTCTACTAGGGCAATATCTCTGAACCGGTAACCTTGGCGGAGATGCTTCGAGACCTGGCAGGAGGGCACGCTTTTCTCGCTCAGAAACCGACGGTGGTCATCGATGCCGCTATCGCCACCGAGGACAATGTCGCCTGGCTGCGCCAGCAGCAGTATCCTTATCTCGTCGTGACCAGGAAGAAGCACCGTGAATTTGATGAAGAATCCTCAGTGGTTGTCAAAAAATACAACAAGGTCATGGTGAGAATCGGCCGCCTGAGAAAAAAATATTCCAGGGCGTCGAAGCAGTATACCATCTCCGTCGAGAAAGATGAGACCACCGGCAATGCGACGAAAATCACCTGGCAACAGAAGGCGATGTAAAACACCACCGACAGCTATCCGGGCGTGTATTGCCAGCGGACCAGCCAGGCGGACTGGGATGAATCGTTTCTGTGGAACACCTATACCATGTTGACGGATCTTAAAGCGGTATTCCGGGCACTGAAACCGGAACTTGGTTTGCGTCCGATTCATCACCAAACAACCGACCGGGTTGCCGGATATCTGTTTATTACCGTGCTGGCCTACCATCTGCTGCATACCATACGGTTCAAATTGAAGCAGGAAAAAAAATCCACAACCGTTGGTCAAGTATCCGCAAAATCTTGTCGAATCTGTGTCGCGTGACCGTCTCGATGTTGTGCAAAAACGGCAGCACCGTTCATCTGAGAAAGAGCACGCGACCCTAGCGGAAAGAGCAGGAAATATATTCGGCGCTGGGGATAAAAGCCAGCCCGGCCAAACGATAAAAACGACGATATGACACGAAACCATTTTACGCGCAATAGCCCACGGCTTTGATCGTCGGGAACTGAAGGAGGTCTGCCAAACGTAACGGACGACCGCTGTGCAATATTGTCAAAGATCGTACCCTGAAAAAGCTGTATAGACAGGGCGAATCGACTCTTTTGTCCAAAAAAAGTTGATGTTTACTTGTTCGTCCAAAGGTGAGCGGAAAAGCGGCTTAAAAAATGAGTGCTCGACAAACAAGTCAAACATCGACTATCATTATATGTTAGATTTTTTGGCCGGTAGCGCTCACATTATCATGGCCGTGGCACTGGGGACAGGTTCTAAAGGGTATTTTTTCCGATAACGGTACCGGAGGGAGGCCGTTATTTTTGGCTCTTGGCCAATTAGTCCATCATGACGGGAACACCTGGGAAAATGCCATTTCCATGTAAAATACTCCCTTTGGAGTGGACTTTAGAAAATTACTAACCAAACAATTTATCCATAAAAGGGATTCTGATTACGTATAAAGCTCAGCTACTTTTTTTAGGGGGGTATCACTATATGAGTACCCTACCCTGTTATACTACCTCCATACCATCAAAAAAATGGAGGCAGATATGTCGAAAAACTGGTTCTTCAGGATGAAGCGTAAATTATGTAGGTACGCTTGCTGTGATAGTGACTTTTTGAAAATACAACCACGGTTGCTTTGGTGTTATTCTAGAAAACGCCTTGGGAAATATTCTCTGGTCTTACTCCGGTCGTTTGGTGAAAGAGAAACCCTCTCGATACGGAGAACGGTCCCGTCTGGAAAAGGGGGAGAGATGTGGAGTAAGGACAAGACTATCAAAAAGCGCCAGTAGCAGAGCTGGATAGAGCTACGGACTTCTAATCCATGGGTCACAGGTTCGAATCCTGCCTGGCGTACCAGTAAAAACAGCTTATTTAAAGGTGCAAACCGAATCAGCTGCTCCGTTTCTTCTTCCGAAGAGGCGGAGCAGTCATCTCTGCCGAAAACAGGTATGACTTTCCTCCTCCAGTTTGGTGATCTTTTTTTTCTAGTGTTCCACGCCGTCTTTACCCTGTTCAATGATCTGGGGTGGATCTGGAAAAAAACGCGCAAGCTGAACCTCGTCACATTATTGCTGACCGCAGCGTCCTGGTTAGGTTTAGGTGTTTTTTATGGCATAGGCTACTGTCCGTTCACTGACTGGCATTATCGCATTCTGGACAAACTTGGACATGACCGCTTGCCTTATTCCTATATCCAATACGCCGTCGAACGTCTCACCGGGTTGCATCCCCCATCCGAGCTTACCCAGGTAGTCACCGTTGCCGCTCTCTTGATCGCCTTGATATGCTCTTGCTTTCTCAACTATAGGGATTGGAAAGTAGCACAGGGTCGTATGCGGTGAAGTTTTACAGCCGGGACAAAAACTTTTATACGGCCGATGGTCCTGTCTGGAAAAGCGCCCGAGATCTGGAGTGAGGACAAGAATGAAGTTGCTTTTTGATAAACTTTGAGTATTATGTCGTCGCTGATTGTGCTATGCTTGTACCTTAAAACATCAAAAAAGCGCCAGTAGCTCAGCTGGATAGAGCAACGGACTTCTAATCCGTAGGTCGCAGGTTCGAATCCTGCCTGGCGTACCAATACAAACAAGGACTTGTGGCAATTTTGCCATAAGTCCTTGTTTTGTCTCTGGCCTTGCTTTTTCGAGGTCCATCAGCCGATAGTGTCAAGCCCTGCTGTAAGCTTGCACGTAAACGTAGAATATTTTGCAAGTAAACGCAGAAATATTCAGCAGGTGTTCAGGGGAGGGGATAATCGAGGGGGAAGGCCACAATCACATCGAGATTATTTTGCAGATATTAAATGTTTCAGCGTCCTCATCCCGGATAAATAGGTAATTGTTACTGCCATCCCTCTTCTAAAATCACAGCCTCATCGACGTTGTTCTGTTAATCAGCAACCTTATGGGCAAAATAAACTTTTCGATAATTTGTTGCCAAAGGATGATTGGAGAGAATGGGTGGAAACAAAACATGCTGTTTGACCATGTTAGAATTGAATGAACTCTCGTCAATGATCGTGACGGTGAAACCGTGATTTTCCAGAAAATGGCTAAAATCATCCCCGTAGATACGGAGATGATCCTCTTGGCCAAACGCTTTTTTTCGTCCCTCGGGCGTCATTATACTGTGGTCTTCGAATTTTTGAGACAAATTGTCCTTTTGAGGAACAGTCAGTATCGCCCAGCCCTTATCTGACAGCACTCGCCATATTTGTTTTAGAGCGGCAGAGTCATCAGGTACATGTTCTAGTACGTCGCAAGCGACAATGAGATCAAATGAGCGGTCTGAAACATCACCCATATTACACATGTCTAGAGTTAAATCCACGTCTGATCTATGTAAATCGGCAGTAACATAATGTTTCGCGCCATCTTTAAAAAACTTGGAAAGGCGTTTTTCTGGTGCGAAATGCAGAACTCGTTTCCCTTCTATAAGGGTGCTGATTCCGATATTTGGCACGGTAGAAATCGCTGCGATTAGTAAACGATGGCGGACTTGTGAAAGGCATTTTGGACAGATAGTATAAGGATGCCAATTATCACTGGAGAAAATACGTCCCTTCCAGCCGCAGACATTGCATTGGATGCGGAAGGGGTACTTGTTTAATATCAGTCCTGCCTTTCTCATTAGACTGTGATAATACCGCTTCATCCTCAATGTGCCACTCATGCTTGAAGCCTCCTGGCCGATATACGTTCAAAAGAAATTGATTTGTTTTTATACATCATTTCAATAAGATTAAGTGTGTTGATTATCATACTCTATAAGTATCCGTCCAACACTACACGATTTGGGGATATTTCACCATCCCCGCCCCATCATTAAATAGCCACCCCAGCCGACCAGCCGCCCGCCTTAAACACGCTCATTTTTTCCTCATCTTCGACATAGCAAATCCACCCCAACCGAGGCGTAGCAAAGCGCCAAGCGACATCGACGGTGGAGTACATCGCCACGTCACCCGCAGCCCTGGCTGACCAATCTCCGGTTGGTGCCGCAGCAATGATATAGGTATCGCCATTTGCCGGAATCGCCGGAGGAGTGGCCAGATTGCGATCTTTTACCGACAGGTGCATACCGAAATTGTCTATACGTTTCAGGTTTGCGTCCATGTCGATTTTGTACTCTTCCAGATAGCCCCATGAGCCTACAATACTATTTCGTGGTTCAGTTGTTCCAGCCATTATGCGATTCCCCCGTAAAATTTTCCGTAATTCAGTCCGTAGCCCGGACGATACACAGTATGGTCGTAAGATTGAAAAGAGGACAGACCACCTCTAGTTGACTCTAGCTCTATTCTAACTTTGCTAGATTTTCTATAGTCGCCTGCCCCAACAACAGGTGGGGCTGTTTTGTAGGGATGGTCAACAGCTAGGGTGCTTTGAATCCCCCAACGCCATGCAAGATAGCCTTCCACTCTTTTGAAATCGTCTACTGATAAAGCAGTGGTGAATATTATTTCAGCAATGTTTCCTTGATAATATTCTGTATTTAATATTTTATTTGTCCCTAGAACTACCCTTGTAGTGTTCTTAACAGCATCAGCAAAAATGTTTGAATTGATTAAAGGACCACCTGCTCCGATTCCGCTACTTGCTGTTGGGCAGACAAGATAAACTCCGTTGTTTACATAGTCAGCAGTGGAGTTTGCTTGGCCTGAAGAGTATATTCGCTGATTAGATATACCACCGCTTACTGGTTTACTCCACAGCACAAAAACCGAGCACTGAGTCGTTGCAGGAAATGTTAAGCACATTAAATAATCGCTTGCAAATTTTACAACGTTTTGACCGCCTAAGTTAACGTCCGTGGTTACATACGGTTTTAAGCTGGCAGTCGATTGTAAAAAATGACGGTCATTTCCCGATTTGTCATACCATGTACCTATTGCAGCATTGTCGTCGAATTGATTCGCATCTTTCGCATCAAGCCACGATAGCAAAGAAGAAGGTATTAACGCGGGTGTCCATGACTGAGAACCGGCTCCTGGTAATAGACAGTCATCGGCCTCTGTGTCCCATTGGTAGGAAGCTTCCGCTGTGGTCACTGTCCTTTTCAAGTCGCCAGTTTCATCATAAAGGTTTACAAGATACTCTGTGCCTGCTTCCGGGCCTATGTTCCCATCGGTGAAGTTTATTAGACCCGCTGTCTGTTGGAGCCTATCACGATGTGACCATTCCAACAGTAAACCTGGAAGAAACCCAGTTGTTTCTGGAAAATACACATTATCTACTTGAAAATTACCTGGAGGATACGGACGTATCGCTCTTGTATCCATGGTCACAGTATCAACGAGAGCGTTATCGAGCGGCAACACTCCCGTTGACGATATCGTTTGGAGTTTGATGTCTATGGTGTCAGTATCAACATACTGTTGTTCGTCACTGCCGGAAAACTCATCCCAAAAATATATCCGAGCACCTAACAAATGAGTCGCTGGCACAGTATCGAGCATCCCACGCTTAACTGTAATCGATGTTGCTGACACTGCATCAATTGCGACCAGTTCATCGTCGATCTGTGCCCAGGTGCCGACATTGACAAGATCAATATCAACTGCACTAGATATTGCAATAACCGAGTCCATATGGCCGATGTTGGCGGAGAGCACAGCAGAAGGACAAAAATCGACCGCTCCATATTCCAGGTACCCAGCCCCGCTGTCGGTATATAGCCGTGAGTTAATTGTCGATGAGGAAGGGCGGACAGCAGCAATGCCAACATATCCGGCATCTGGGTAACTGGCTAACTGAGCATCAACCACATCCTGTCCGGAACGCTGGACCAGTTCAAAATAGGGCATCTCGAATGCCAGTCGATTTTCTGCTGCTGCTGGTGCTTCCTTACTGCTCTCCCAGAGTATTTCAGGAGTAACAACAAAAGCAACCTCTGGTAAACTAAAAGTATCTTGAGTACATTCTATTTTGATTTTATTATCCAGTCCATCACCCAGATCAATGCCAGTGATGCGCATGATCATGGAGGCGACACCATAATCCGGCCAGGATAGTTTGAACACATCCCCCTTGTTGAGGGAGGCTGCAACCCTATTGGCGTAAAGGGTGCAGGATGTTCGTGGATAAGACAGGGTCCGCAGGTCACGTGCGGCAACCCTTGTGGCAATCGAGGCGTTGGTGAATCCGGGATAGTCAATCTTGGTTGCAACAACACCACCCTGCACCTGGACCATAGCCAAATCCTGCACGGTGACGGTTTTATCCGTGCCGGTGATGGTGTCCCAATAGCTGACAGTAACCTCGTTGATCAGCTCGGCCACGGTCATTTTGTGAAAATCAGTAATCTGTGGTACATTAGACGGGTTTAATTCAAGTAGGGTTGATTCATCGTAATCGTCACGGATTAACTTCAGTTTGAATTTACCTGTGGTGTTATCAACGGCAATGTCTGCATCGATATGCCTGAGGATCTCCGAGACAAAAGCATCAATGGAGGTCTGCTGGTTCCAGAGTATCGAAATGCCCATGTTCTCGGCATACAGTTTATCAGCAGCATATACGTAGGCAGTTTCGTCTACCTCAAGGGAGCTTATCCCCATACCCCAGTCACTATTTGTCTGGCACTCGCGAATGATGTGCGCCGGGTTCATGTCGTAAATCCCTGTAGCTCCGGGTTGAACCTCGACCTTTACAGACAGCCCTCCCGTGTTGTCAAAATATTGTGCAATATTGTCGCTCGCATACATTTTATAATAGGAAAATCCAGTTAGGAGTTTTTCCCCTTCAGCGGAGGCGGCTGCTTCTGATGCCGCCGCAGTACTGTAAATTCCACTAAAATATACTACGACACTTGGGTCTACTTCACCTTTGTTTATTGTGACAGCGTTCCACCACTGGTTGGTATACTGGTGTGTCCATGCCTGATACCTCAACCCAATCGGTTTACTGATTACTACAACATCGGATGGCTTTAAGCCCGATAAGATCAGCCCATTATTTGGGTTTGTTACATCGAGAGCGGAATCCGCTGTCACTATGTAAGGCTCTCCTCCACTCGGGTAACCAGTCAGTATTGCTGACTTCTCGTCATACCACTGCGCTGCACCGTCCTGAGCTGTATGGATACGTTGTGCCCGGAACATCCACTTCTTGAGGTAGGGGTTCAGCCCCATGTACATTTGACGCAAAACAGCACAGCAGACACCACGAAATGAGGGTAACAGATCCGCGCCTAAAATCCCGGAAAGGTAGTCATTCTGCCCTTGTGAGGGTCCTCCTGGGCACCAGTCAATTGTACCAGAGATTCCTCCTTCACGAGAATCGCCACCGAACATATCGGGTTTGGCAATAGTTAACGGTCCATCAGTGATGGGCACACCCGCCCATGCTTCTTTATCGTCAACGTCGATACGAATGAGTTTATCAACGGGACCATGACAAAGACCAATATGCATCCCGACATAGTAACGATAACCGACAGTTTGTTTTTTACTTGATCCGCCCACGCGCTACCTCCACTGCTTTTTGAGCCATAGCATCACCTGTTTTAAGCAGAGCTTCTGCCGGGATTCCGTTATCGAGAAAGTCTGACCAGAGTAGATCATGGCGAGCAAAAAAGGCCCGTGCGCCCTTGGAGCAGTATTTCAGACTGCGGATGTCTTTTAATGTGACAATGACTTCACTCATTATTTCTTCCCGCCAGATTTTTTAATGGGGACCACCCGGACATCTCCGTACCAGACGACATTCATACCCTCCAGATTGCGCGTGCCGAACAGTACCGGGATAACGCTGCCTTCCTCAGCGGTCGGCACCTCTATCTCTCCGGCTGATGGATTGCTGTTTTCCGGTTTTGGCCGGGTGAGACACGAAATAGCTAGGGACGCGACAAACAGGCCGATGGTTACCCAGGTGCTATAAGCTAAACCGAGAAACATTAGACGATACTCCCGGTAAATGGGTTATCTGTGGGTATCCAGGCAAACGAGCCGTTGTTTGCCTGGTTGTTGAATTTATCTCGGCAGGTAGTCAGGCTATGGTCACAACCGGGATAGAGGTTGATGGTATCCAGTGCAGCGATTAACTTCGTTGGAGTAGCCAGGGTGAGTGTTGCCCCGGAGTGATTGACGATACATCGGTATGCCCCTCCGAGGGTGCCAATCATCCCGGCGATAAAATATCCTGCTGCATATCCGGCGGCATCGGGGACGGTGAGCACGGTCAGTGACCCGTTGATAGCCGCGACCTCGGCCGGGATAGCAAAAGCGGATTTATCGAGCTTGCAGCCCTGGCCGTAAAGCACATGGCGACATTGCCGGGTATATCTACCCCGCAACCCGTTGCGCTTGAGCATGGAATAAATGGATTCACAGGTCAGCTCGCAGGTGCCGCCGTTCCACTTGGCGGCCAGAACGCGGCCCTTCCACAGCACCACCGTTCCCTCCGCCCCGTCATGCTGGCGGAAGATGGTCAGGGTGACGATGTTCTCCGGCGATCCGGTGAGAAACAATTGCGAGATCCCGCAGTTAGTCGGGCAGGAGACGGTAACGTCCGCCTTGGCAATCTCGCCGGTCTGGCTGATGTTCGTGCGGCCGATCGGCAACCGGGTGTAGGTGTCGGCGCCATAAACAACATTTTTCGATACCGACGAGTAAGCCCAGGTGTCGCCACCGTGGACAAATTTATACAACTCAATCGGCCGGCCACCAAAAATCGACAGTTCCAGTTCGCTGTACAGGCTCATTGCGCCACCCCCACCATTTTTGCTTGTACTTCACAGATGCCCGGCCGCTGCCAGGCAAGTTCTATCCGATCGGCGGCAAACCGGTGCAGGCTGAGAAAGGAGATCCGCGCCACCTCGGTAAAGCCGATGGCCGCATCAAGGGTGATGATCTCCTGGCCGACCGGACCTGCTTCGGCGGCGATGATCTCGCGGCAGACCATGCTGTTATCGGCGGCCATGATGGCCACATGCTGCTTGGTCGGCTGGTTCATTCCAAAAAATCTATATCCCGCGTCCTGGACGGTGATCACCGGATCAACGGCGCTGATGATCGAGGGCGAGGGGATCAGATCCGCGCGCCATGACGGCACCCACACCGGCACCAGCCGACCGGCCCGGCGATGCAGCCACCGGCGCAAGGCCCATGCCTGGGCGTATGACGCCGCCCGGAAGCGATGGTCTGTGGTGATAAGCGGGTAGTCGGTCCTGGCGCTGGCTATCCAGTCGCCTGGGCCTGGATCGAGGATCTCGAAAGCCCTGTCGATGGACCGGTCCATGGTCCTGCCGGGCAGCCGCAGGGGATCGGTCAGCACGTCGTGGCCGAGATACTGCATGGCCGAGGGTTCCCCGATCAGGTCGACATTGTCGATACTGGTCAGGGTCAGCGATATGCGGGTCAGGTCGGTGGCGTGGTCGGTCCTGGCGGCAGTGGCGTCCATCCGGGCCAGGCGTAAGGGCGTGACCAGGCTGCCGGGGGCATATTCTTGGGTAGTAGTGGTGCCGGCGGCCAGGGTCAGGCTGTTGTCGGTGACCGCCTGGATATCCACCGCCTCGTAGCTGTCGGATGACGCCCAGAGCAGCACCGGCGCATCCGCCCGAAAATCGCCGTAGCGGGTATCAATTTCAATGACCGAGGCACCGGCGGCAAGGGTGACCTGCAGCGGCTGCTGTTCCGACCAGCACGGCCAGCCCCACAGCTGGTCCTGCCAGCCGGTCAGCGCCAGGTTGATGGCGGCCAGCACGGCCGGGTCCTCGGTCTGGATCTCGGCGGCAAACGACTGGCGCGGAGCCGACCGAAGCCGGATCCGCTGCTCATCACCATCATGCGCCTCGATAATATCGGTCAGCCATTCTAGCGATTCAATTATTTTCTGTTGCGGCCTCCAGGGCCAAATCAGATAGGTATCGGCCATGATCAGCCCCCCACAGCGCGTCTGACAAGAGAAGGATTGCGGGTGATGGTATTCAAAATCATCCGCTCACCGGCCGCGCTGGACATGGCGTTGACGATCGATCCGTTGTCGATGGTATTGACGATCCGGACATTGCCCTGGCCCTGGACCGCGCCGATCAGCTCGCGCAGCAGTTCCTGGGTCTTGTTGTCGGGGGCTCTTTCTGTAGACTGCATCACCGCCTCAACGCCGAGGTTTCCGGTGCTCGTCCTGGTCAAGGGAAAAATTCCTTCCGATTTTCCCGGCACCTCTCCCGCCACGCCAAGACTTGGCACGCCGCCGGCCGCAAAAGCGAAATATGTTGGCCTCGAGACAACCTGGTTACTCAGTGCGGATATCCCTGTGCCTGACGGCACGCCGCCCTGGGCAGCGGCAAAAGCCGACGCAACCGCACCAAAAGCGGAGGTTATCCATGATCCGGTAGATCCTCCAGCAGCTCCGGATGTCCCACCAAATAAACCCTCCAGCATCGGTTCAATCAGTTTTTTCTGAATGATCATCTGCAGGATCATATTGGCAAAGGAATTGGCGATGGCTTTAAAATTGGTATCCGCACCGGTGAGCATATCGGTCAGCGTGCCGGAAAAGGACGAGGCCCAGCCGGTGACGGCAATCTCCATATCGCTCCTGCCGCGTTCCGCCTGCTCCGGGACGCCGTCGAAGAAATCGGCCAGCTCCTTATCAATACCGACGATCGTCTCATCATACTCCTTGCCGAGATCAATCAGCTTCATCCACGGATCGACCGGCACGCTCTTGGCGTTCTGGATGCCGTTGAGGGCCTGGATATGCAGGTTGGTCGCCTGCATCGATTGGCGCAGGGCCTCGGCCCGTTCGGCTTCCTTTTTGGCGATTTCTTCAACAAGTTTTTTCTGTTTGCCCAGCTCCTGGGTGCGTGATTTCTCGTTGCCGGAGATGGCTGCCATCTGCGCATTATACTGCGCCAAGGCCGCCGCCCGTTCTTCATCAGTTTTGGCAAAGGAAATAACCGAGTCGTACTCTTTTTGTATCCGCTGCTTCTGGGTCTCGATATATTTCTGCAGGGCTATGCGGCCCTTGTTGTAGGCTACGGTCTCGGCGTTGGTGGTGGTCACCGCAGCAGACTCGCCCGCAGCTGTCCCGGTACCGCCCGCCGCTCGCGCCAGCTCACTTTTTGCCGCAGTCACCTGCTTGAATTCCTGCTCCTGCTGCCGCAGTAAAGCTATCTCCTCGGTGATTTCCTTCAGCCTTTGCTTCTGCTCAGTAGATAAATCGAGGTTGCCATGCGACGAGGAGGCAATCTTTTTCTGTTCTTCCTGCAATTGCAGGATCTCAACGCCGATATCATGCAGCCCCTTGCGGTCATCACCCAGCCAGGCGGACAGTTCTTTGGCATCCATGGCGGCGAACTGCAGCAGGGTCATGCGCCCGGAACCGACAGCGGCCCAGCCGGACAACGACTGGACGATGTTGGCAAAGGGTGCGGCCAGTGCCTCCGCCTCGCCGCGTACCTCGACCAGCAGCCTGGCGGCCTGTTCCATTACCGCCGTGAATGCCGGGGCAAACTCAGCCGCCACCTTCTTTTTTAGTCCGCCGAAGGCTGCCGTCGTGTCATCGGTGGCGTCCTTTGCATCGAGCAGTTTCTGCTCATCGATTTCGCTGAGCGACACCCCAAACTCCCTGGCCCGATCGGCGTTCTTTTTCAGTTCCTTGCCGTTATTGGCCAGGATCGGAATCAGCTTCGAGGCATCGTTGCCGATTGCCTCCAGGTAAAAGACCTGTTCGGCCGCCGAGATATTGGCGTCATCCATGGCCTTCTTGACGGCCACCAGTACCTCAGGGCCGCTGAGTTGCTGCAGGGCCTCGGCGGTCAGGCCGACTTTCGGGGCAACATTTTCAAAGAAATCGGCAAACTCACCGCCGCCGGTGGCGACAAAATCACCGAGCTTATCCTGCACATCCTTGGAGATATCCGCCAGCTGCTCGGCATTGATGCCGACTTTCTCTGTGGCGAAGGCATAGGCGGCAAAGTCCTGACTGCCCATCTTCGCCAGCCTGGAGAGGTTTTCCAGCTCGCGCTGCTCATTGGCCGAGGACACCACCAGCGCCGACACCCCGGTAGCGGCAGCGGTCACCACGGCAGCAAATACCCCGACACCGGCGGCAGCAGTGGAAAATCCGCCACTGAGCATATCCCCGCTGGTCTTGCCTTTTTTCCCCAGCGCATCGGTCTCGGACGAAACCTGGCCTATTTCTTTCTCCAGCTTCTTCAGCTCGGCGTCGGCCTGGTTCTTCGCCTCAATCAGCAGGCGCAGCTTCATATCCTTATCGGCCATCGGTCAGTTCCTCAATGGTGCTCGGGTCGCAGTTGGCGCAGTCATCTTCACCCAGCTCGCGGCAGGTTTGGCAATAGCGGTTTTCCGGGGTCTCTTTGACGCCGTAGCCGAGAAAGGCCAGCACCGCTTCCCGGTAGAGCTGGTCGCGGTACTTGTATTTAAGCCAGGGCTGGACATCGTTTAATCCGTAGCCCCAGAGGATGTCGGCCCGCTTGGTGATGTCTCCACCGGCGAGGACGATGACGAGCTGTTCGATCCAGTCGCCGTCGCTTTCGTCCCGGCGGCTATCATGCGTAACACCCCGCCCAGCCGGCCGATCATCTCGGCCAAAGTGGTGGCCGGGGTTAAGACGAAAAAATCATCGATCACCCTCCCGGCGGTCGCGATGTCCAGATGCTCGGTAAACTCCTTGGCCATGGCCGCGACATCCTTGTCCTGGTGCTCAACCCCTTCCGGCTGCAGCACCGCCGCCGCGCAGTGCGGCAGACGATCGCCGAGGATCCCGGCAATGTTGCCAAGCCTCGCCCCGGCAGGAATCTCCACCCCGCCGATCGCCTCAGTCAACTGGCGGATCTGGCCGAGAACCATGATGCGCTGCGTGTATACCTTGCCACCAATAGTGTATTTTTTGATAGTCATCAGCTCGCTCATCCTATGACTGCCGTGGTATTGAGCAGGGTGATCTGCAGGGCGGATGCCTGGGCGCTGTTGCCGTAGTAGCCGACAAAGGGCAGCTCGGCGACGATGCCTTTCGGACCGCTGATCGGCGGGGCCTGCGGGGTAAAGGTCAATTCCGGGATAAAGAATTCCAGCGACTCATTGCCGGCCGTGCCGAGGCCGGTACCGAGGTTGAATTTTATCTTCAGGCTCGATTCCGTGTTGCCGATCGCCTTGTTGTAGAGGGCCAGGTCGGTAAAACGGGCCTTGACCGTGCCGGTCACCGCCACGGTGCCCTCGGGGATGTCCGCCCGCTTGCCGGCGCCGGCGAGCAGGTACTGATCGCCGTCCAGATCATTGGCAAAAGAAATGTCAACCCCGGTGAGATTAGCAATGGGCGCGCCGCCTTCTTCGATGGTGCCGATGGCGAAGCCATCAAAGGGGGCATAGGTCAGATCGGTCGGGGTGACGTCAAAGGATGCCGCACCGACCACCTCTTCCGCACCCATCAGGGAAAAGGTCATCTTCTGAAAACCGGACGGGGAAAAACTCACCGAGCAGCCGCCGACCTTGACGCCGCGATACTTAAAATACTGGCTGATATCGGTAAAGCCCTTTTCGACCATAAACGATGGCAGACTATCGCCGACCTTGAACACATGGGTGTATGGGGCCTCTGCGCCGGTGGTGGTCACCGAACCGAGCAGACCAAGTAGCAGCAGCCCGTTATAGGCCTGCATGTTGGCGACCAGGTCGCCGCTGATATCATCCTGCCCACGGGCCGCCTTGGTCGGGTTGCGGTTGCCGCGCAAGGTGTCATCCTGCTCCTGGCCGCGTTTTAAGGCCAGCGAACAGCTCGAATAATAGAGCAGCTGCGTTGACGGGGCTACCGGATCGACGCCGAACGTTGCCTCTTTTTGAATTGTTACCTGGCTGCGAGAGCCTTTAGCCTGTGCCATCTTGTTTACTCCTCCGTATCAATGACGAAATCGACGCCGTAAACGAGCACGCCGTTTTTACTTTTTAAAAACTCATCGGCCAGGGGCCAGAGATGGCCGTCATCCACGACAAACCCGGCCAGACAGGACCGGACCGCATCAATGAGCACCATGGCGTCCTCGTTGGTATCGGCCGCACTGCGCCGCCCGGAGACGGCAATCAGCACCGTCCAGATCCGCCGGGCCGGGATAGGCTGCACCGGACCGCCCAGGGTTTCCTGCTCGCCAAAGGCCGCACCGGCATAGAGCAGATGCAGGGCCGGGCGGGGCGAGGTATCGCGCAGCAGCGCGTCGAGATCCCCAGCGAAGGCTTCCACCGTGCGCGGGCCGGACAGCGTCTGCAGCTGGGTAAGAATTGCATCTTGCGTATCGAGCAGGCTCATAAACCACCCATCCGGCTACGGGTAAACAGCCGCTCGTTGGCGGTGAAGCTTGCCCCGCCTCCAGTGGCGGTTGCCGTGGTCGCTTCGGCCACGCCGGGCAGACTGGCCTTATTGGCGGCTATTTCCGAGAGCAGCAGCCGGGCGTTTTTCGCCGCGCGGATAACCGCCTCCGGAGTGTCCAGGTCGGGCCGCCTGGCATAAAGTATTTCAATGGCCAGATCAAGGGACAGCCGCTGCAGCAGGGCCGGGACCGGAGCGACCGGTACCGGATAGCGCCCGCCGATCTTGCTGTCAATCTCGGTGTCGGCATCGGTAATGGCCCGATCGACCACCCCGGCATCCACCACGCCGAGCCCGCCATCGTCGGTCAGATCGATGACGGTCTGTTCCGGCAGGCGGTCTTTTAAGGCTGTGAGGTCGCTGTACATCGGTTAAGCCTTTGGTTGAGTTTTGCCCTTGCCGGTCTCTTCGGTAACCACCACGGTGAGCATGGTCTCCGCCTGCAGGATGGCCAGCTGCTCTTTACTGAACCGGCGGTTTGGGTACGACGTTGCCTTTGCCGCATGGGCAATGCCGCAGCGCCGGAAGCCGTCTTTTTTGCTGGTTATAACTATCATTTAATACCTCGTTAATGGTCCTTTACAGGGGGACAAAATCAAAGCTGATCTTGTCCCCCTTGGGTCACGGTCTACGGTTTATCCCTTACGCCAACCAGGGCACCTCAAGCAACTCGACCCGGTTGAAGTTGATGTTCGACTCACCGCCGTTGATCAGCTGCGCCTGGACGATTTTTCTCGCCGCGCTGGCATTGGACGAACCGACCACCAGCAGGTTGGGCTTGATACCGAGGGGCGCGCCGCCGTTCTTGGTAAAGGCGCTCATGGCGTCATAAGCCAGCTCGAAGTTGACGTCGGTCAAGGCGAGCTGCGAACCGAAGGCCATCTGCCAGAAGCCGAAACCGGCGTTTTTCCGGTCATCGACGCCATAGACCAGCTCGTCCTTGGTGAAGACGTTGTCGTCTTCCGGACGGTCCTTCTTGACGAACTGCGGACGCTTGCGCATCTGCAGGATAAGCGGTTTGAGCGCCCGCCTGGTGTCGAGCAGGAACCACGGCGCCAGGGCCCCGGCCTGCACATTGACCACCGACTGGGTAACCCCGGCGGCATCGATCACCGGATGATCGATATCAAAGAAGAACTGGCCGTCAAAGCATGGCGTGGTAAAGCCGGACGCCAGCAGGGAAAAGACCAGCTCGTCCGGATGCTCGTTTGCCGACTGGCCGAGCATTTCCATCATCGGGGCAAAGACGCCGTATTGATCGTCTTCTACCTTGTCCCTGGGGACACCGACGGTCAACTCGAACTTGCGGTTGCGGATGCTGTAATTCGACATGGCCAGGTTGTTGATATGCCGATCGCCGAGCCATTCGCGCATGCCGGGGATAGCGCCCAGCCAGCCGTAATCCTCGGTCCCGGTGGTCGACGGCACCATGGTGGCCACCTTGTCCCACATCGGCTTGACTCCATCAAACCCCCGCTGAAATGCAGAGTTGAAGGCGCGGAACAAAATGGCCAGATTGCTGCTGTTGATGATCATGCCCCCGACACCGACCAACGCCAGGGCGGCAGGGTCAAACTCTTGTGCTCCAGCCTCAAGGCCGAGCAGTGGTATGGCCAAGATGGAAAAAACAAACATCCCCAGCCATACTGCTATAGTGGATCTGATTTTCATTTTGTTACTCCTCGTTAATAAGTGATTGAACGGGCGGGTCCAAGACTCGCCCCTTCCTGGGTGGATCGGCTACCGTGGCCGACGATACTGTTTAGCGGAAGTCGACCCAGACCCCGCCGGCATCGACATCAAAGACCACGCCGGCAACCGATTTCGTCGCGCCGCCGTCCGTTGCCGCCACGGTCTGGTCATCGGTAATGAAACAGTTGGCGCCGATGCTCGCCACGGTGACGGCGTCAAGCGGGTCATTGTCGAAAAGAAAGACCCCCTTTTCGATATCCGCAGCCTGATCCCCGGCGAGGCCGAGGGAGTTGTCAACGGTTTCCCTGGCCCTGCCGAGCCCGACCAGGCCGACGGCGGTAGCGCCGGGAGTGGCGTTGCCCAGGGCGTCTCTGGCGACCAGAGACCCGGCATATACCAGTACCGCCGCGGCCATGGCCAGGACGATGGTATCGCCGGACCGGGCTTTCGTGTTACGTTCTGCTGCTAATGCGGCCATGTCTTACTCTCCTTGTGTTGTCTTGGTGGTTGAAATCGCCTCTCCGGCCTTGAGATACTCTTCTATTTGGCCTTCAAATACTCTTCTTCGGTAATCCCCAGATTGTCACAGACCTCTTTTTCCTGGGCGTTCAGCGCCTTGGACTTGTCGCCTGGTTCCTTCTTGTCCAGCCCGGACGCATCACCGATCACCGGCGCGGCCGCACAATAGGCAGTGAACCGTTCCAGTCCGCCTTCCTGCCGACACTGGGCCTGGTGATACTCTTTCGTGGCCGGGGTGATCTTGCCGTCTTTCAGCGCCTGATCGATGGCACTGTTGACCGATTTCTCCAGTTCGGTCTTCTTCAACTCGGCCAGCTGCTGCTCGGCGTTGCTCGCCTTACCGACCGCTGCTTCGTAGTCGGCCCGAGGGACGAATTTTTCCAGGCTGGGATTGTTCGCCCGGTTGGCTGCGGTCTCCAGGTTGGTCTTCAGCTCCTGGATCTTGGCCAGCGCCTCGGCCTCGGTGGCGTCTTCCGATAGCGCCAATGCTGCCAGCAGTGCTTTTAACATACTGTCCTCCTTGGTGGGCGGTCCGCCCCCCTGTTGTTGATTGAGTGCCGACAACTTGAAATTCGGCTGGTTGGTCACCGCGACCGAAGTTATGCCGACAATAATGCCGCTGTCCTGTTGGTAGAGGATAACCGGGCTGGTATATCGATAGGCCCGCTCATCCACCATCTGCCTGCCTGCGGCAGTCCACTCCGCCCGGCCCCATATCTCGCCGTTGCGGTTCTGCAGTTCTTTCACCCAGCCGATCGCCGGGGCGGGTTCGCCTTTCGGTCCCTTGTGCTCTGTCGAGTGCTCGATGTCGATAGGCAGATCCATGGCCCGATCGACAAAGGTCTGCAGCACCATATCCGGCCGACTGTTGTTCCACGCCCGGCCGTCCCGACCCGAGACCGGCCCGGCCGGTATGAGCTGGATCCACTCCGGAGCACCGCTTCCCTCGGGGGAAATTTCCGTGCTGTTGATCGCGGTCGATGTGCGGTATTTTTTATTCATGCCGTTTTCTCCCCCCTCGCGTAACTCGAAACCATCTTCAAAACCCGTTTAATTTCTTCTATATCGATTGCGCACCCTGTCGTGCGTCCGTTGAGTCGCCTTTTTCTCTGAAATGTCGTTACAGGCCATTTTAGAGCGTTTACCTGAGTGCATGGCGAATATGCTGCCGCAAGATGTCCAGTGTCTCTTCCGCCTCCCCCGAACCAAATACCAGATACGGCCTGGCCGGGATCGTCACCTTCTTTCCGCGTCCCGCCTTGCCGCCCAGCTGCTGGATGGCTGCGTACACTTTATTGCTGCCGATTGCCGCGCTGCTGTCGGTGGCCTGGGTGGTTATACTGGCGGCCAGTCCACCCGACACCTGCAGTATTCGTCCCGGCCAGGTCTTTTGGCGCGTGCGCCGGGCGATGGTCGCCGGGGCCAGCGCCTGCCATTGCGGCTTGCCTTCGGCGGCGAACTGATCCTCGGCAGCATCGGCCAGCACGCCGGTAATCTCCCGCATGACCGCCCTTGGCTTGTCGAGCAGCGCAGCCATCTGATCCAGCGCGCCGTACACCTGATCGTCGTCAATGAGCACGCTGATCATGGCATGGTCCCCTCGACATATGCCCGGCCAGGGTTGTAACTCCAGCCGACATCCGGCGCCATGGTCACCACCTGGCCGCCGATCGAGCCGCTGAACACCGACACCGGCTTCATCTCTCCGGTCTTCTTACTGACCAGCCGGTCCTCGGTGAAGATCTTGCCCTCACTGGTTGAGACTGTAGCACCCATCTTGTCGAGCTTGACCTGTGACAGGGTCCGCACCCGGCAGCGGCAGCGCCAGCCGTTCGGCGGATAGTGCGATTGCCAGAAGGGATCGTCGGAGCGAAACACAGCCCCGTTCAGCCGGGCATGGTCCGGTCTGGTGCGGCTGTCCATCACCGCCACATACATCCAGTAGGGCCGCTCCTCGGCCAGTTCCATCTGCTCTTGATACCTACCGGCCATATAAGCGGTCTGCATGTTCACCTCGTAGATGGTCCGCAGCCGCCACGGGCTGCCCAGCTGCACGGTCTTGCCGTCCTCGACCTCCATCAGTCCCCACCAGCCTTTACTTTTTAACAGCGGGATAAGTTCTCGGGCAAACTGCTGGTAGGTCGTGCCGTCGGCCAGGGCCGTATCGACGGCGGTGCGGATATCCTCTAAAATATCCTGCCGCATCACCTTGGCGACGGTAAAGGCCCTGGCATGCGCCCGTTCCCAGACGTCCTGCCAGTCCCAACCGATGGCGTAGCCCTTGGCCCGGAAATAGGCAATAGCCTTCTCCGGCGGCAGGCCGAAGGCAAAGACCAGGTCAATCGGTTCCATTGATCCGTCCCCAGGTCTCGGCCAGAAACAGCACCCTGGCCAGGGTTTCTTCCATGGTCCGGCTGTCCATTGCCGGTTCCTCTTGTGCCAGCCAGGCCTGCAACTCTTGATAGCCGGAGCCGTCAAGCACCTGCTGCAGCAGCGGAGCCAGCAGGCCGTCAAGCGTGGTCTGCAGTTTCTCGTCGGTGATCGAATTGCCCAGACCATCGATTGCCAGCTGTTCATCCAGCTCGGTTCGTGTCGCGTTCAACGCCCGTTGTGGTGATGGGGCAGGTGGCATAGCCCCGGTCATTTGATTTGGCGGCTGCAGCAGATCCTCGGTCTTCGCCTGCAGGTCCGGATCCGGCAAGCCCAGCTTATCGCGGACCACCGACTGCTCAACCTTCAGGCCGAGCGGCACCAGTTTCTCCAGGGCGGTGGTGAGCAGCGTCAGATCGTCATTCTCGATCGCCCGCAGGAGCAGCTGCGGATAGTTCTCCTGCGGTCCGAAATTGAGATCGATAAACGGTATAATCAGATCACGGTTGATCGTCTCGGCCAGCTGTACCGCGTCGTCGTCGCGGATATCGTCCCTGACCTGCGACTGCGCCTCATCGCCGCCGAGCTTGCCCGGCGTGCCCTGGGTGGTCGCGGTCTGACCGAGGATGCCCCTGCTGATCTGCGCGTCCAGCCAGTCGGCTAGGCGCATGAACAGGGTATCGCCGCCGGTCGATTTGCCGCCCTCGACGAATTCGATCATCATCGACTCGGGGATCACCGCCGCCGCGTCCGACCCGAGGTTGGCCACCGCCATCTTCAAGATCTTGATATCTTCCTGCTGCGCCCCGGAGGGATATCTACCAAGGCGCAGCGGCATGCCGAACACCTCGGCGAAGGCCAGCCAGTCTTTGATCATGTAGTTCTTGCACAGGTACGACCAGGCGGCCACCCTGGCGATACCGCCACGGATCGGCAGGCCGGTCTTCAGGTGCGGCAGATGGACGATAAACTTGTACGGTTTCAGCTCGATACCTTCAGCCATATTCTGCTCATCGAGCAGGCGGATCTTGCGCCGCGACTCCCGGTCAAAGACAAAGAAACGGGGATCTCGCCACTGATAGGCGACCGGCTGCCACTTGGCGCCACGCTGCCAGATGATCTCGGAGACCGAATACCCTTTACCGAGTGCATCGAGCAGATCCTTGAGCAGTCCGCGAAAGCCCGGCCGTCTGACCAGTGATCGAACCTCATCGGCCAGCTGCACATCATGATCCTCATCGGTGGCCGCTTCGACCACCACCGGCAACGAGGCCACCGCCAGCCTCCGCTTGCCGATCTCACAGCGATAATGCAGGTCGCGCTCTTCCATCTCCTCGGCCAGGGTCAGGTAATCGCCCGCGTCGCCTTGCGCCGCGCCCTGGAGCAGGGCGGCCAGCCGGTACGGGGTCAGCCCGCCGGTCACCGCATTGTCCCAGACCGTCCGGATACCGGACAGGGTAGGGGCGGCCAGCTCTTTATCCAGCTGCTTGCTTTGCACTGGGTTGCCCCGATAATCGTAAAGAGTCACCATTACATCGCCCCTCTGATCGCCCCGAATCCGGCGGTTATTTTGATCTGCCTGCTGTCGTCATCGTCTTTTGCCTCGCGTTTGGTCACTGACTGATAACCGTATTCGACCCCCGGCGAAGAGGCAGCATGCAGCGCCAGCGCCACCGCCCAGAACCTGTCGGCATGACCACCAGGGCCACGATCCGCGGCAAAGCGAATGTTGCCGGCGGCGGTGACGGTTTTCTTGATTGCCCTCAGATCCGCCCGGACCTCGTCATCTTTCGGGATCCGGATCGACTTATCTTCAAACGCTGCGCGCAGTGGAAATGCCATCGCCTCCTTGACCGGACCGGTGAAGGTGACCGCCTCGACGAGATAGCTGCCGAATTTTTCCTGTGCCCGTTCGGCCAGCTGCATGCCCAACCCCGTAGCATCCAGGCAGGCCCGACGTAATCCCGGCAGTTGTAATAAGGCATAAAGCACCGCTTCCTGTTCGCTGAATTTTTTGTTCTGCAGCGTGGTGATTTTTCTGGTGAACATCATGCCCGACACCCGTTCCAGCAGCCAGAAGACCGTCAGATCGTTGACCCGGCCGACATCCATGCCAAGATACAGTTCCTTGCCCTGGGTCGACCCGTCCAGCTCCCAGGCCTCCGTTGCCCGGTATTCACACCCGCCAATCAGGTCATAGGACAAAAAAGCCCCGGTATCATCGGCCGGGATGCAGCAAAACTCCTGGAGGAACTGTTCCTCGGAGGCGCAACCCGCACGGATGAAATCAAAATATTCCGCCTCGTCCATCACCTGCCGTTCGTCGTCTTTCGGCAGGGCCTGCTGCAGCTTGTACAAAAAGCCCTGCTCCAGTGCGTTCTGCAGGGTGACCGTATGCAGCGAGAAGCCTTTCGGGTTGCCCCGGTGTTTGATGTCCTCGACCAGCTCGTTGAAATAGTTGTCGCTGCCACGATGGGTGGAGACGATCTCCAGCTGCCCGCCCCAGGTGATACCGGGATAGGCAATGGAATAGAGTTTGCGCGGATCCGGATGCAGGGCGAACTCATCAAGCACCCGCCCGCCGCGCTTACCGGCCTGGGCATCCGGGTTGCTGCTCATCGAGTGGATCCGCTTGCCGTTGTCGAAATGCAGGACCAGGGCGGAGAGTTTTCTTTCCTGATCGATGACCACCATGCCGAGATCCTTGGCCGCCGCATCGAGCAGTCCGGCAAAACGTTTACAGTCTTCCAGGAACAAGCGGGCCTGGATCTCATCCCGTGACGAGACCCATTGATCGTTCTTCGCTTCTTTCGGGGCGGTCCGTTCGACACAACCAAAGGCGGTCGACCAGGACAAACCGATCTGCCGGCCTTTCTCCATCAGCTTCAGGCGGCTGCGATCGTCGACCCATGCCTGTTGGTAGGGCATGAAAATCTTGTGTGCATCCTGCGGTATGATTTTCGCGTTACCCATCAGAGACCGAACTGCTCCCGCAGTGCTTTGATTGTGGCGCTATCCAGCTGCCGGTTATCCTTGTCTTCACCTTCGCCCGCTTTGGCTTGGAGTTTTTCCAGCAAGGCCAGCGATGACTGCACATCCTTGATACTGTTGACCGTGACCCCTCCGGGGGCGCTGAGCATCAGACCGATCTTGCGCTGTATCGCCTCGGACAGGGCGGCCGGCAGATCGGTAACGACCTCGCCATGGACCGGATCCGTTTTTACCGTCGCCTGCTGGTTGCGCTCTCGGGCCTCCTCATCGATAGCCTTGCTCGAACTGACCAGGGCAGAAAAGGCATAGGCCTTCTGGGCGTCCTCGGTGTTGATCACCGATTCAATCAACTTGGCCTTGGCCAGCATCACCCCGCGCCGTACCGAGGTCTGCGCCTGACGGTATTCGCGCCGGCGTTCCGACCAGGTGGGGACGCTGTCCAAACCCCAGCGTTTCAACTGGGAGATGGAGACGCCGGAGGTTTCAGCCACCTGCTCGTAGGTGCGGCCGTCTATTATATAGAGCTCCTCGGCCGACTCGCGGACCTCCCAGCTATACGCCTCGGGACTCATCAGGCAAGGGCCTTCTTCATTGCCTCGATATCCGCCCGAAGGCCAAGATACTCGGCATGTTTGGCGGCCAGTTCAACCGCCTGCACCGCTGCCTGCTGCGCCTGCAGATCGGCCACCTCGACAAAGGGCGGCAGCAGCATGCGCACCGAAGCGACATCGCCCTGGATAGACAGCTCCAGGTTGCGGCAGTCGGCTTCCTTCACGGCCAGGCGGCCGCGTATGGTCAACCTTTCGGTATCAAATCCCAGAGCCATCGGAGTTGCTCCTTTCCCTTACGATCGGGCAAAAATGATTGTTATTGATTTTTTCCACCAGCCTGGTCAGCGTCGATGTCGACAGATGGATCACCGTCTGCAGGCCGTCTGCCGTCTTCTGCGACTGCTCGGCGACCACCACGTTGTTTTTGTACATCTGGGCCATGGCCTCGAAGCGCTCCCGGTCGGCGGCCTCCCGCCGGCGGATCTCCTCGCGCAGCAAAAACAGCGCAACAAAAATCAGTATCGGCGGCATCATCAGGGCAACAAGCAGATAACCGAACTCCGAGCCGTCCATTGACTTAATAACCATGGCCATTCCGGCCCAGATGTTGCCTGTCTCCACTAGCCCCTCCTGTTATCCGCTTCAAACATTTCCGCACAGGTAATACACCTGATGCAGCCCGGCCTCGCCTTGCGCCTGGCCTCGGGGATGGCGTCCCCGCAGTCCAGACAGTGTGTTCTGGTTACCTCGCTTCGCGCCGACCTGCGCGCCTGGTCGGCTAACGCCTGCTGTCGATACCTGGCGTCCAACTCCTGGGCCCGGTCGAACTGATCGGCCATTATTTACCCGTTAACTTTTCGATCTTGTGGCCGACGCCGACCAGTGCCAGTGCCGCAACAACCTGCTGAATGCCGCCGGCAACATCACCCTGGGTAATGCTGACCACCCCTAAGCCTGCCATGCAGGCCGCCGCCAGCCATGTTTTCCAACCTGTCATTGATCTCCTCCTTGTTGGTTATGATTCATTGCCTGTCGTGCCCCTATTTGATGACCTCGATGGTCAGCGAACCAACGGCATTGATGGTGTAGTTGTAGCTGTCGATCGTCGCCTGGGACGGTCCGCTCTCCATGGTGCCGACATAGGCCACCAGGTGATAGGTATGGTCCTGCTTATCCGTCTGCCGTGGGACAGTGATGGTCAATGCGGTTTTTGGAATAGCATCGGTATCGATGATATTGCCATCCCTGTACAATCTGAACCCGTCGATGTTCTCCACTTCTTCAGGGGGATAGTCCCAGCCGAACTTGAGATCCTCAGCATGGGCAAAAGACGAGCCCAGCATGAGAGTTAGAGCTACCGTGATCAGGGCCGTTACAACTAATTTTCTCTTTATCATTTCATGCTCCTTGTGCATATGCTCCGGTTAATGTCATCCGCGCCAGCTCCTGAGCTCTGCCGCCCACCTGGCGCGCCCACTTGCTGTCAAGCATTTCATCGTGGGCGGTGGCATAGTCTCCAGCCTCCATTGCCGCCAGCATCTTCTTGAACTTGGCAAAGCGGGGCAGGCCGAGGTTGAAGGCCATATCGACCATGGCGTCCTGCCGGGCATAGTTGAGGCTGCGTATCCAGGGAAAGGCGGCGTTCAGTTCGGCCATATGCTCGGCGATATCGTGCTGCAGAATGACCATGGCGATCTCCTTCGAGATGCCGTTGTCATCGAGGTTATGCCCGACGCCGATGGTCAACTTGCCCGCCGGACAGCGGTACGGTTGCAGCCGGAGTCCCTCGTGTCTGATCAGCATTTTCTGCAGCTCGCTCATTGTCGGCCCTGGTAGATTGACTGGTGAGTGCTCAAACCCGAATGCGCCGGGGAAGGAGAATCGAGGGATGGCAGACCCTCTCCTTCCCCAGCTTCCTCGGGGTGTTTGTGCTTCTTGAGTCTTTGTTATAGTGGATTGCGGCGAGGGGAAACAGACGGAGTCGTTTCAGCACTGGTTGTGCGGGGTGTTTCTCAATAAAAAAAGGACCATCTCCAGCTTGTGGAGATAGTCCTGGAGATAGTCCTTTTTTCGGTAAAAAGAAGGGGAACCGGTTCAGTTGTTAAATCACTTCCCAGCCGCCGGTACCAACGCCCTCCCGAAACAGCAGCGACGAGTTGTAACGCAGATAACAGCCGTTTTGATCGTCGCTGACATCCACCCGGAAGGCGCAGTTGCTGAAAACCACCGGACCGCTAAAGCCGTCTTCGTTGATGACCGTGTCACCGGTCCAGATGGTCCGGCCATTACGGTCCCGGCTGTTCGTGCAGATCTTTTCAGGCATGTGTCCGATATCCTGCCCGCATGGCCATGACGCTTACGCCGTAGCCGACCAGCAGGACATTGAGCGTCAGGCTGACCGGGCCGGAGATGGTGAAGGTGAAAACAAAACCCGCCGCCAGGCAGAGCAGCGGCAAAATGCGGTACAGCGGTTCGGGTATCCAGATAGCCATGATGTCTCCAATTTTCTAAAATAATTTCAGCTGTCGATCCTCACCCGGCTCCCTGCCGAGGATGTTCCACACCTGCCGATCACAGAGCCCGTGCTTGCGGGCCAGGGCAACGCCGGATATATCGCCCCGGTCGTACTCGGCCCGGATCTCCTGGTCACGCCAGCGGATCAGCCATTTCTTGTGGCCGTAGAGCATCACCGGCGTACCGCCGAACCGTTCGGCGATGGTCAGCGCCATACGCACCCCGACCAGCTCGGCGACAATGCGCATATCCCCGGACAACTCATCGATGGTCGGCAGGACATCGTCCGGCATTCTGTCGATGGTGAAGATGTTCATTTTTCCCCCTTCATTAATTTGATCCGCTGATCAAGATCGGTGATCAGCACATGCAGGGCCTCCCGATCGGTCAGCCATTCGAACCGATCAACCTTGAACTGTCGCTGACACCTGGTATGCAGCGTGTCCATGGCGTAGCCCAACTGGTTCCACATGGCCAGTACCTTGCGCTGCTGGGCGGCGGTCGGCCCGGGCTTGATGGCGATATAGGTAGAGCTGCGTTGCTTCCTGCCGGTGGCCGGGCTTTTGCTTTTCGACTTCCAGCCCTTGCCGGCAAAGATATCCAGCAGCTTTGCCGCCTGGGTTTCATTTAACTTGGATGAAGATTCCACCGCAAAATTGACATGGAGGATATCCCGGTAAATTTCGTCGGAGATATCGAGTTCCTTCTTGGCGATATGGATCTTGGCCAGCTGGGCTTTAGTCGGTGCCATGTCAATCCATCCCCTTAATAAGGTTTTTCAGGCTGTTAAAATCAGGTGCAGCAGATGGCGCACCATGCCTTTCGTCCCATTCGCGCCGGGCTTTTTCCATGGGATCAAGTAAAGGATCCGCCTCGGACCTGTCCGGTACCGGAGCGACGTGCTGCCGTGCCGCCATGTTCTGCTTTTTCTCGCCCTGGTAATCCGCCTGATCGGCCATGTCGTAAGCGATTTTCGTCAGATAGTTATGATTCGGCATCGGCAGAGTCAGCCCGGTGCGCCGCTCGACCATCTGCTCCATGGCCTGGGCCCAGATCCGCGCCGGGCAGTTGCGGTCGACCCGGCCCGCGACATGGACATAGCTCTTTGCTGTCAAGGTCTCGATCTCGCCGACCAGGCGCAGCACCTTCTTCCAGCTGAGCGCCTGCTTGCCCGGTCTAAACAGGCTGAGATAGCCGAGTGTCGACTTCGGCAGCGGTGCCGGCAGCCTGCTGATCACCAGCAGTGTCTCGCGGCAATGGGCGTCGTTCATCCAGCTCTCGGCGCTGGCTATGGCTCCGCAGGCGGGGCAGATCAGTTTCATTTGTTACGGTCCTTTTTTATCTGGTATTTACTGCGCTTCCTGCCGTCGTTATGGATGCAGCCGCCGCACAGCTGCTGATACCGGGCCAGCTCGCACCAGGCAGGCGACACCTTGCTGTTCATCTGGGCCTTGCAGCTGATATCGAAGGCACCGGCGGGCGGTTGACTCATTGCGCCCCCAGGGACAGATCCCAGGCGGTTGGCCTGGGGATAGTCGCCAGCCGTGCATTGCGTGGCCGATGGCCGAGGTGGGCGAACTCGCCGGCTACTATTTCCGGCTGGAACTCATCGCTTGCACTGGGTCCTCGGCCCACATACCGCCGCTTGGTATTCCAGTCACTCCGTTTTGGCCCGCTGAAGCGATGGCGATATCCGGCCAGTATCTCCTGATGATCCCAGCCGACAAAGCGCAACCGTTTTCTCAGACCCGACAAAGACAGGCCGATCATCTCAGCCAGGTCGCGAATATTATAGGTCCCGGTATCACAGACAATCGGTTTCCAACGCTCGCCTGCCCCCTCCGGTTCAACCAGTATCAACGTCGGTTTCATATCGCTCATATTTTCCTCCATGGTTGTTGTTTCAGCTGCTCATCAGACCGGCGGCACAACCCGCCGATTACCCCGGCATGCCGGGGTTTCGCATCAAACAGGATGGTACATAACCTCCGCCGCCTCACCCAGTGCAGCCCTGATTTCTTTCTCCCCGGTTATATCCGGCAGCTTGCACTTGCTCACATTGGCATCACGCCAGGCATTAACACGGTCGATCAACAACCGGACCCCTTTCGCCTCAACGCTCGTCTCGCCAACAAACAGCCGGACCTGTGATAAATAAAAGGCCAGGGTCTCCGGTACCAGGTCATCCTTTGCCAGCAGGACCACGCCTTCATTCTCGGTAAACATCTTGCCGTTAGTGCTGTTGACAGCAAGGAAGTTGAACTTGCGGTCGATGGCTTGGCCCTTTCTGCCGGCTGTCAGTGCCGCAACGCCATCGTATACCATCTCCAATTCGTCGAGAATGCCCTCCGCCTCCGTCCCTTCAATCTCATACGTGTCTTCCAAAAACTGTTGGAACAGCTCATAGTTCTTTTCCACGAACTCTTTGACAAAATTTACTTTTCCCATATCGAACTCTCCCTTAGTTACCTTGATAGCCGCAGACAACCTGCGAGCCGTCACAATTGGTTATCGAACCGTTATAATGCCCGCAGACCACCTTGCGTTTTGTCTCCGATTCCACGCTGATACAGGTCGCGGCAAGCGGGCAGTCGGCAACGGTGCAGGTGGAAAGAATAATCGCCGTCCGCCGGACCATGTCCATCGCCGTCTTCTGTCCTCTGTCATCTGTCATCTGTCCTCTGTCCATCACACCCCCGAAAAATCCAAAGAAATCTGATTATAATTGCCGTCCTCATCCCGCACATACACCCGGTAATAGGTGCACGAGCCGACCACCGTCACCGCGTCACCGATGGCCTCCATGGCCTTCTTCCAGATTGGATGATCGATCTTCAGCGTGCGCAGGGAAAGAATGCGCTTGGCGTTGATCCGCCCCTTCTTGTCCACCTGAAAGGCGCTCTCCACCAGGGTACGCAGTTCCGGCCCGGCGTCCTTGCTCCACTCGCGCAGACAGTCATCGACCAGCTCCTTGGCCGCCTGCAGCCGCTCGTCGAAATCCAGCCGCTCACTGACCGCCCGGAGGATCTTGAACCGGCCATCATAGGATGTCAGCGACAGATTACCCCGCGCCCCGCCCAGGTCCGCGCCGTACTTTTCGGCGGACAGCTCGAGAAAGGCCTGCATGTCGCCGGCCAGCTGCTGTTTGAAGGTATCGAGCATGGCGCTGACCTCTCCGGCCTTGCCGACTACCTCCTTGACGAATTTATCCCGCTCCAGGTCGATCTCTTTGATGCTCTCGATCGGCACCAGGTGGCCGATGCCGTTCATCATATATCCTTGGGGTACTGTGTCCTGCATGAGTTTGCCTCCGTAAATTTCCAATACTTTTTTACCGATTGCCTCGGCGTTGCCGGTATACGAACCGGACAGCACCATGCTGATCGTCGCCGGGCTGTAGCCAAGCTGCCGGCACACCTCCGCTTGACTGCCGGACACGATGACCGCCTTGCGCAGCAGCTCACGCCAGTCCATGTTCAACCCCGTCCAGATTGATTTGATACAGCTTGCGCACCGCCACGGCGGCGTTTTCCGCCGCCAGGGCCATCTGGGCCAGGCCGGACGCATCCGTCGCATCGAAGGTGCGCAGCATATCCCTGACCAGTTCGATTTTAGCGTCCGCGTCCCGCCGTTGACTGGCGATTATCTGTGCCGTTCTGTCGTTCATTGTAAATCCTCCATGGTTTGTAGTAGTTCTCTGACATCGTCCAGGGCCTCGCCGATGGTATCGAGCCGGGCGGCGATCTCCTTTTTTTTCTCCACACGGATCTTGCGCAGCCGGTCAGCCTTTTCAACGTCCACCGGCATCTCCACCTGGTCGGCCAGCAGCAGCCATACCCCTTTCTGGCCCGGCTGTTGAACCTTGCTGACCACCCGGCGATTGACCAGCATCAGCAGCCATTCCTTGGCGTAATGCTTACTCACCCCGGCCAGCTCCATCAGGTCCTCGACGGTGACCCGCTTGCGCATCCGGAGCAGCCGCCACATCACCTCGCGTTTGTCCACCTGCCGGGCGGTACCGGTCGGCGGCGGCGGTCCGTAAATCCCCTGACTGATCCGGCCCAGGCGCCCGGACCGTGACAGCTCGGACAGGCTGTTCAGTACCCGCTTATGCTCGCGCCGGGTCTGGATAAACAGCAGCTTCGAGACATCCACGGCATAAGCCCGGCCGCCGTTCACCGAGGCGGCCGCCAATGTCGCGTCCAGCACCTTCTTTGTAAATGATTCGTTTGCCATCCTGTTATCCTCTCAGACTTTGTTTGATAGCCACCTTGGCCATGGCCATGTCCGGTTCGCTCTTGCCCCTGGCATTCATGATATTGACCAGCGAAATGATATCCCGCTTGATCACCCGGAAACACCCGCTCGCGTTATGGTGCAGGGTTTCCGCCACATCGGTCTGCAGCTCCAGCCCGGCCGCTTCCCTGGCGAACATCACCACATCGCCGATACCCAGCGTCTCGAACTCCAGCAGCTGAAAGGTCCGGTTCCAGATCCTGGTTACCTGCTGCATATGGCTCTGCAGCTCGTCCTCGCCGATGAGAACGAAGGGCGCCGCCGACAGATCGGACAGATCGCGGACCAGCTCCAGATGCAGCTTGGGCAGTTTTTCTATTTCCTCGATAAAGACAGGGCGTCCACCCTGCAGGTTCAGTGCGTCCATGACCGCCAGAAAGGCCGGGTCCTTGCGGTGGGCAACCTTCTTCACTCCGAGCTCGCGGCCCAGCGCCTGCAGGAAACCAAGCTCCGATTGCCGCCAGATGGACAGGCAGCGGACGAAGGCGCAGCCGTTGTTCGCCGCGTACCATTGCGCCGTCCGGGTCTTGCCCCGCCCGGCCTGGCCGATCACCGCCGCCAGGCGCCCTTCGCCCGCCGACAGCATCAGGGCGTCGATCATCGCCTGAAAGTTGCGGACATTTTTGACATTGACAAATTTTGGTAAAAATCGTATTTCTGGCATTACTTTTTCAAAGTCCTCTATTGATTGTTTATGGAGAAGGCGACCGTTCGTGCGGTCGCCTGTTTTTTCTTGTTCCCAGGTGCCACCTGGGAACAGTGTTTATCCGGCCATCGCGACAACGGTGGCCGGTTTCTTATTTCGATTAAGCACAGCCAAAGCCGCCCTCTGCCCGTCCCAGTACTCCTTATCCCGCGCAAACTCAGGCAGCTGCTCATACACCCGCATGAACCGCCGCCACTCGACACTCAGCGCATCACCGGACATCTCCATCTCCAGCAGCTTCCCGTAACGATCCGCCTCGCTCATCTCTTCCAGATTGGCGGCCAGTTGGGCCGCTTCCATCTGCCGCTGATGCCGCTGTGAGGCTTCCGCCTCCCTCATGATCTCGGCTTTTTCCTCGGCACTCATCACCACCGGCTTGCGGTTAGCCGCCGCCTGGGGAGCCGGCAGCCGCCGCACCTTGTTGCCGGCCACCTGGGGACACCCAGCCGCCTGGGAGCCCGAAGCCATAAACCCGGAGTCCTCGATCAGCCGCTGCGCCTCGGGGATAACCACCTCGTCGGCCATCGCCCTGGCATGGGAAACCGTCTGCTTGCGCAGGCTGCCGATCATCTCCAGCTGGTTTTCCAGCAGCTTGATATCCGTCTCGCTGCCGAGGATCCGCGCCGCCGGATGCACCTTGTCCACCCGGCCCGCCTCACAAAGAAACTCGTCGGTGCGTTGGTCGTAAATGAGCACAGTGTCCCGCTCCTGCATGTCATAGCGGACGTTGACCTTGTGATTGCGGCCGTACAGGGCAGGGTGATAGTACCATTCACCCTTGTCGTAGACCTTGACGCCCCGGCCGTAGATCTTCCGCTCTTCCTTTTTCATCATCAGGATGCGCAGGGCGAGAGGGTCAACCCCTGGGCCGCGTCCGGCATCGAACAGCTTCTGCGGACACTGCCCGGCCAGGTGGCTGCTTGGTCCCTGGGGACGGGCGGCGTAATGGTCGAACCAGGCGGCAATAGCCCGGTGGGTGTCGATTAGGCTCGGCACCTCGCCGCCGGTGATCTTGTCGTTGATCTTCCGGTGCAGCGTCTCGCCCCGGTTCATATGCGCCGGCTTGGCGTCGATCGATGTACCTATATAAGAAGGTGACATCCGCTCCAGCTCGCCGAAGGTCTTGAAAAACCGCTCGATGGTCTTCGACTGGCCATGGTACGGCTTGGCGACGATCAATTGAATACCGAGCCGTTCATACAGGCCGGGCAGCTCGGTCTGCTCGAAGTCGGTACCGGTGAAATAATGGCCTTTGAAGGCCCGGCCGTTATCGAGATAAACGATTTTCGGCACCATGCCCAGGCGGAGGATCGACCGGCGCAGGGCTGCCGAGATCGAGGCGGTGCTCTCCGTCGGCATGATCTCCCAGCCGCACGGCATCGACGATTTCATATCGAAGAACAGCACCAGCATCATCCGCTGCGCCTTTCCGGTCCACGGGTTGAGTACCAGGAAGTTCAGCACGTGACCATCGGCCACCAGGATGTCGCCGACCTGGATCGTCTCATAGTCGCGCTCGGTCCAGAACAGTACCTTGTCATTCAACCCCTTGTCGCCTTCCCTCCACCAGATCCACTCGTCGTAGTTGACCGCCACCCAGTCGTCCAGGAAACGCCGGTAAGTGGCGTCGGACAGGGTATCAACCCCTTTGCTCTGCATGATGGTGCGGGATAACCGGAGGATCTCGCTCTTTGGCAGGCTCTTGCCCTTTGGCTGCCGGACAAAGGCCAGGATGATCTTTGCCTGCAGCGGCGTAATAGACCGGGACCCCTTCGCCTTGCCGCGCCGATCAGCGAGCTGCAGGCTGTTGCCGCAGCTCTTTTTCAGCTTGTTCTTCCAGCTCTCGACGGTCTTCCAGCTCAGCTCGCCCAGCGTTTTATACAGCTCCGGATAGGATGCGCCGCTGTTATAGGCGGACATGAAATTATCCCGCGCCTGGTTCTTATGGCCCCACTCGGCCGCCGCCAGCGCCTGCATATACAGCTTCACCAGCGAGGCCTTCAGGTTTGCCTTGCCTTCCTGGGCCGTGCCGATGGTCCCGTTGCCGCTAGTGGCCATGGTGGCGGGCAGGTTGGCCGCGTTGTTTACCGGCACCAGGGCGTTAATCTCTTCCTGCTCCAGGATGGCGTTGCGGATACTGTCCGGCAGCATATAGGCCCGGTACATCTTGCGCTGTCCGCCGCGTACTGTCTCCCAGTAAAAGGACCATCTGTCGCGGTCGGCCTTGCGGGCAATGTTGCGCTCGGTTTTTGGCAGCACCGGCAGGTTCATGTCCAACAGATCTTTTGCTGAATAGGCGGCGTTCATGGTCAACCCACCAGGTGCATATCGTCAAGGAGGATCTCTTTAAACGCCGCCTCCATGGCCTTGAACGTCGCATAGTCGCCGCTGTGCTTCACCCATCCGCCGGTTTCTGTGTCGCGCCGCTTGATGGTCATGTTGCTGCGGTCCATGCGAAACAGCGAATAGCCGGCACGTTCGAGTTTGTTGGCATCGCTTGAGCTGCCGCGAAAAGCCGGTTCATCGATAAAGTCCCCGTCGTCGGCCAGATCGGCGCGCAGCTGGTCCAGCGCCTTGATGATAAATCCCCTGGCCGTATGCTTATAATTGGCATCCCGCTCCTTGAGCACCTGTTTCGAAAACGCCTCGAATGCCTCGGAGAACTCGGCGCTGCAGCTTACGGAAACTTCTTTTTGCGCCTGGTGTACGGTCTTTTTTATCTTTTCGCCGAGGTAACTTTTCACGACATTGGCGACGTGGCTCGATGTTACCTTGCCACGTGGCGCGGACTCTACAGCCGCTTTCCATACGGCAAGCTGTTGCTCAGGTCTGAGTTTTATCAGCGGCCTGACCTGTCGTTCATTGAGCGGTAAAAGCAGTTGGTCATCTCCAAAACCTCCGCCATGGCGGAGGTTTTCAATGACGTCGGTAGCGTTGATAAGTTCACGGACCCGGCTTTTTGCTATATCAAACAGCTCTTTACAGTACTTCTCGAAGGTCAGCGCCTTCATGCGGTACAGCTTGCGTTCTTTTATCTCCGCCAGGGCCTGACCAACCTGGACAAAGGTCTTGAAATTTTCCACGACCAGATTTTCCAGTTGCTCCAGCCGTTTTTCTTCCTGTACCGACAGCTCTTTCCATGGCTCCACCTGCTTGGCCAGGGCCGTACCTATCCTGTCATTTGTCCGTGATGATGTCATTTCGCCTTATCCTTTTATTTTTTTAGGGAGATCCAGATACTTCACCGGACATCCTTTCTCAGCCAATAGATCCAGTACCCGGGTCAAATTCTCCCGCCCGGCAATGGTATTGGCGACACAGGCATGGCTCTTGTATCCGAGCATCTTCTGTATCTTGCCGACGCTGAGATTGTTCCGCTTCATCCACACCTCTATTTCGATCCTGTTTCTCATAACTTGTCCTTGAGTTGTTTCATCTGCTTGCGCAGGTCATTGATCTGCTGCTCTTTCTTGGCCAGCTTCAGCAGAATGATATCCTGCCCTTCGATGACCGCGCCGCCCTGCAGCCGCACCATTGCCGCCATCGGCTCGAGCGTCTGTAGAGCGGCGCAGAAAATATTCAGCCCGAACACCGTCGGCATATGGCTGTCCTCTTCACAGTTCAGCCATTTCTCGAAGGTGTCCTTGCTCAGCCCGCCGCGGCCGCTCATTCGCTGCCCATATCTGGCCGCCAGGGCGTTCATCATATCCAGCACCTGCTCGCGTGACTTTCCCGAATCCTTTATGCACTGATTCATTGACGTCTTCACATCCCGCATCACCGTCGCGAGATTCGTTTGATTAAAAAGGTCGAGTTGTCTTGGTGTCACGCTTGCCTGTCCGTAGTCATAAAGATTTCTGTCCGAATATTTTTGAGCTTCGGACATTGATGATTTGCATCCGTTTGGGTATATTGCTTGTAGAGGCGCACTGTTGTTTGCCGGTTCATCCACTATAAACGCATGATATGGACTCTGTAAAGCAAAAAATGGCGTCTAGCTTTATTTGAGACGCATATTTTGGATTATTATCGTAACATGCCGTTTTTGTTTTATATATTTAAAGCTTATTTAAATGTAAAAATGTCCAGCTTTCTGTCTGACTTTCATTATTCAAAGATGGACGCAAAATAAGGTTTATATGAAACTCAGCGATAAGCTAAAAAAGGCGCGCGAATATCTAGGAAAGAGCCAGAAAGAAATGGCCTCTTTAGTCGGAAGCGGTTACCGCTCATGGCAAGGTTACGAGCAAGACACGAGTGTGCCTGGTGGAAATGTTTTTAGTGAATTAACCAAACTAGGTTTCAACGCAACCTGGTTTTTCTCCGATGACGTACCAATGCTCCTGGCCGACACGCAAAAGGAAACGGCCACTCCCCACCCTGCGGAAAAAACCAATCCCAGGCCCAGGTCCAACGACAACCTGGGCCTGGGCGAAAGCGTCGAGCTGATCTCTAAAATTTACAATTCAGACAACCCGGCGCAGATCGAGGCGGTTGCCGCCTGCCTCTACGCCTCCAGCAAAGCTGTCGACAATAATGTGCTGGCTCAAAGGGCCATGGATATGATGGATGAAATGAACAAAAGAATGGCGGCCATGGAAAAAGAACTGGCTAAACTGAAAGCTGAAAACGAAGAGTTGAAGAAAGACCCACCTGGTGAGGACTACCAACTGGCTTCGGGCTAAGGGATAGGGGTGGGATAAACAGGAAGGAAATTAATTATACAGCTGGCCAAACCAAAGCGGAGAACCAGCCACAACGATAAGGTTGTTCACCCCTTCATGGTAACCAATTATTATAGGAAAAATTTACAGAGCAAAAAGAAAAAAACAAGCATAGCCATTGCGGCAAATGCTCCAAAAATTTCATACAAATTATTCTACGTTCACCTGCAAAACTACGTCGAATCCACAGCCGAATTGCGCAATTTTCTATTATTAAAAAAATCACCTTTTTTGACATCTTTTTTCCAAACCCAAATTCAGCAAAACCCCACCAGCTCTATAAAAGTCCCACAAAAGTTTCATAAAAGTTTCGCCAAATTCATCTATTTCAATTGTCTACGTTCATCTGCCCCCCTATACCTGCAAATATGGGTTCATGCAGTGGGAGGATGATGTCGGCCATATCCCTTACTTTGATCATCATATCGTAAGCTTCATAGGTGTTGATATGGGTCCCTGGCGGAATGACTTCCATTTCCATGGCCCGGATCTTTGCCGGCGGTGCAAAGTTTTCCATGATTACGCAGAAACCGGTGATAGCGGCCGTTCCCTTGGTGGTATCGACAAATACCGTCATCCCACCGGGAGAGTGGATAGGGGTGTGCATGACGCGTATTCCGGGGAGGATCTCGCGGTCTTCCGTGACGATCTCTATCTGATTGTTCTCCTCTATCTCCATGATGAAATCCTCCACATAACGAAAATCGAGGGGGTGCGGGTTCTTGATGCAGACGAGTTCCTGCTTGTGGATGAAAAACCAGGCCTTGACGCACTTGTAGTCGTTTTCGCAGTGATCGGTATGGAGATGGGTGTGGATGACTATGTCGATATCTGCCGGGGTCAGGCCGAATCGGGCCAACCCTTCTTCGATGGTGTAGATCTTTCCTCCGATTGCCGCCTCTCTGTCCGCCGACTGCACTGGATGCATCTCACCGGTATCAATTAAAATATTCTTGTCTCCTCCTTCGAGATACCAGGTGTAGATCGGGATGGTATATGGCGTGCCGTAGTCATGTTGGTAGGTCATCATGCCTTTATCAAATATCTTTGTGCCGAGAACAATGGGATGGATTTTATAGGTCGTCATAAACAGCGCTCCCGTTAAACTTTATGCAGATATAATTTCGTTATATTGCAAATTATCGGCTATGGGCAAAATGTCAATACCACGCCTCACTTTAAGAAAATTCATTAATCTTTAGGCAGGTATTGACTCTCGGTTTGAATTTCCCGCCACATCCTGATAAGGTGCAGTATCACTCTTCTTTTTTTTAAATTTCAGACAATACGATGTGGTGGATGGTTTGCAGGATCGACCATGGCTGGCGTCATTAAATTTTCATGCAGATACAAGGTTCCGGATAACGCTCTGGTGGATCATACAGATAGCCTGCAATTCGTCGGAGAAGGCCATGCTCGGTGATTTTCCCAGAGCTATTTGATGATGCGGTGATGGGCAGCCATGAGGTTTATCACAACTAGATGATGCATTTATTGAGTGATGAGAAAAAGGCAGCGGGATTTGCCAAGGTGGTATTTGATTTGCTGCAGATAGCCGTGTGAACGACGTCATGGAGATTTCGGCGATTTTGATGTAACAATCGAGTCATAAGACAGTAACCAAGCTGATTGGTGACGTTATCAGACCGATATTTAAACACATATTTGTATGGACCATAAAACTGTGTAGAATCGCCATAGGCTTACTGGTCATGAAAACAGGCTTTGACCTTGCCAGAGGCAGCGGGGCCTTTCTCTATCGGGGGGCGGATACTTTTACAGGTGTTTTTGTTATTATTATCGGGGCATATTTCATCTTATCGAATCTCTTTCCGGACATGTTTGGCCAATCAAACTCCAGCCGTTGAGGATATTTTTATCAGTTCATGAAATTATGTATCCCGTGGCCAATCTGAGACCGGCTCCTTTTACCTCCCCCTGTTGCTGCTTACGGCTCCTTTATATCCCACCCATATGCTGTTCTCGATAGGTCCTGATCGTTTCCTCATCGACAAAGTTCCTGATTTTGCTGAGGCATTCTTCATCGGTACAGACTCTCGGCAGCATTTCCGTCAGCACTTCCATAATCAGGCGTTTTTGTTCACTCTGTTCGAGATTAAGTACAGCGGATTTGATTTCGTCATATGTCATGGCTTTTCTCCTTGTGTGGGGTTTGCGAACCGGAGGGAAATCACCGGCAGACCTAGAGCAGCCAGCGAAAGTAACCACTTCCTGTCCATCTGGTGTGGCAGGTTTCTCAGGTCAACTGTAGGCACTGTCGACCGGCAAATCAAGAATTCATCGATTCCAGTTTTTTGGGTTTTTGTGGACATCCAACCCGAGACTCTTTATTGTCTTTCGTGACCTGCTTCCTCGATTTTGGTTCTGAGGTGTTGTTTTCTACCCAGCCTACGCTTGCATGGTCGGCAGGGCAATTTTTCTTATCTGTCGAATTTTATATCCAACCCCGACCAACGGAAAGGAAGCCGGGAGTTCTTGTCGTATCCCCTTGGGGAAAGTTAGTGTCTAAAGATAGACTATATCATTGTAATAAATATAAAAATAATCTCGAAAGCTCAAAAGGACGTGTGGAAAATGATTGATGAAATCGAGCATAAACTCAAAACAAGACATCTTCGATTAGATGACTACCAGGTATTGTATGATCTCTCTGCAAAGGCCTATAAAGGCGTTGCCGCTCCCTGGACCAAGGAGCAAGTAAGTCAATTAATAAAATTATTCCCGGAAGGCCAGATATGTATTGAGGATAAGGGCAAACCCGTGGCTGTCGCTCTGTCCCTGATTATCGACTTCAGCCTGTTTGGAGATCAACATTCTTATGACCAGATTGTTCGGGGTGGAACCTTCAAATCGCATGACCCCGATGGCGATTATCTCTACGGTATTGACGTTTCTGTCGATCCGGAATACCAGGGGATGCGTCTTGGTCGCCGCCTCTATGACCTTCGCAAGGAACTGGCGGAAAATCTCAATCTCAAAGGTATCTTGCTTGGTGGACGTATACCGGGGTATCACAAACATTCCAAAAAGATGCAGGCTCAGGAATACATTAAAAAAGTAAAAAGCCGTGAATTATATGATCCGGTGCTCACCTTCCAGCTGTCCAACGACTTCCATGTGCGTAACCTGCTTGATGACTACTGGCCGGGAGATCATCAATCCCGCGGCAATGCCGTACTTCTGGAATGGATCAACATCTATTACCAGAAAAAAACCAAACTGATCGGTAAGACCAAATCCATTGCCCGCCTTGGTGTCGTCCAGTGGAAGATGCGGCGCTTCGAGTCCTTTGATGATTTTATGCAGCAGGTTGAATTTTTTGTCGATACGGTGAGCGATTATAAAGCTGACATCATCCTGTTTCCTGAACTGCTCAATGCGCCACTCATTCACACCTATGAAGGCAACAACCCGACTGAAGCCATGCGTATGCTGGCCGGTTATACTGAAGATATGCGCCAGGCCATGACGGAAATGGCCCTCAGCTACAACATCAACATTGTTGCCGGCAGTGTGCCGCAGATAAAGGATGATGGCAAACTGTACAACATAAGTTATCTGTGCCGGCGGGACGGCACCTGGGACAGTCAGGAAAAGTTGCATATTACCCCGGAAGAGGCCAGTGTCTGGGGGTTTTCCGGTGGTCATGAGCTGAAAGTCTTTGATACTGATGTGGGCAAGATCGGCATCCTCATCTGTTATGATGTCGAGTTCCCCGAGCTGGCCAGATTGCAGGCCCTGAAAGGCGTAAAACTGTTGCTGGTCCCTTTTTGGACCGACACCAAGACCGGTTATTTGCGGGTTCGGCGCTGTGCGCAGGCCAGGGCGATTGAAAATGAGTGTTATGTGGCCATTTCCGGCAGCGTGGGCAATATCCCTAAGGTTGAAACCATGGGCATCCAGTATTCGCAGTCGGCGATTTTTACACCCTCGGATTTTTCGTGTCCCCACGATGCGATAGCCGCGGAAGCGACACCGGGTATAGAAACAACGCTCATTGCCAATCTGGATCTTGATTTAATTAAAGAAATACGAGCGCTGGGCAGTGTGCGAAATGCCGAGAACCGACGCACCGATCTGTATGAGCTGCGTTGGCTTGACGATAAATGATCGTCAGCACAATAGAATCAGACCTGCCACCCAGGCGAGCTGTTCCCCGGCATCGTCAGGTGTGAAAAGCCTGTTTGACCAGCCGGCCGATTTCATCAGCTCACCGACATTCACCCCATAGCCGGACATTGATGTCCGGGCATGGTGCGGATGCCGACATTCTCCTTGCCCGCTAAGCACCCGGCAATTCGGGTGCTCGGGACAAAAGCTTTCTTTACAGGAACCACCGGCAAAGCCGATCGAATCCGGAAAGCCGAGGCGCTTGGCTTCTAGCTCAACTTCAGCGGTAATCTCATGCAGCAGCCGCATGACGGCAGGTCGATCTGCGCCGTGCAACGAGGCCGATTCGATTTCGATGCGGATAACCAGGGCATGTCTGCATGATTGCAGCAGTTTTCTTATGCCGGCCGGACCGGAAACATGTGGTGGACAACTCATTGATTGACCATAATAGGGACATTTCGGCTCGCCACACAAATCGGCCAATCTGTCCTCAACCTGCACGCTTTCAGGCGGCAGGCGGCGGGCTTTGGTGGCACCGGCATGCACGGCAAATTTTACCAGTGCATCGATTATTTCCTGGCCGTCATGCCTCTGCATACACATTCTCCGACAGCCCATTTGTTTCTCGATAGATGTCGCTTATCATGCGGTATCGCACCATACGTCTTTTTGCCAATGTATTCAAGTCGCAGACTCCGGGGTTTCAGCCGGATCACTTTCCGGTACAGGAAGTTTGCATTTTGCTTTTATCTGTGCAGGCTGCCCATGCACCCCCGGCTGGAAATTTTTTTCCAGCCAGTCCAGAAAAAGTGGAACGATATCACGTTTATTGGAATTCGGCGGATTGGGCTTAATTGTTTTGTCTCCCTGGGTTGTTTGGATGACGGCGTTTAATTTTGTCGGTATGGCAACTGCTTCCTTGCCGAAATAATAAAAGGTCTTGGAAATGAGAACCCTGTTTATACTGGTGTCGGATTTAAAGTTTTCCTTGCCGTGGAAAAGATTTTTTACCTGCACCAGCTGGCCGGCCTTGTCCTTTTTATAAATATTGTCGCCACAGCCATTGTTTTTGCTCGGCTTCTTGCACGCATATTCAGGAAAATCCCAATACATTTCAAAAGGTAAACCTCTGTCAACGCGCATGGCAAAAACTAGTTTTCCTTTATCTGGAGCGGGGGTCGTGCCGATAATCCAGTCCCCCACATTGGCATTTCTGCGGATGTGCGGTCTGCCGCAGGCAAGTGTGCAGATTCCGCCAAAAGGATTCGGGGCAAATCCATTATCTTCGGTCACAATGTAAGAGAAAAGAGTGGGCTGTCTTGTAGCCATATTGTCATTCCTTGATGGATAAGAGTGATGTACCTTGAGCAAAATCCATACAGCGATCAGAGTAATTGATTATACTGCTTTTTGCTGCATTATGTTGTTCAGGATTCGGATGAAATATTCTCCGGGTTTCTATTCGCCGTATCCTTTAGGGTAACATGAACGCGTCAGAGTACAAGATACTTCTTCAGCATGGTATTCCTGACGCCCCATCGTCAGGTCGATTTTTGCAGATGAGAAAAAAAATATCTCAATCTGCTTGCATCGCGAGGGGTGCTTTTTTTCTTGAACATTCCCTGGTGAAATTGGTGTCTGACTGTTGACTAAAAAATATTGTTTCTTATTGATTGGTTATCGGATTTTTTCAGACGGCGGCGGTTTATCTGCGTTTTGAGCACTGCTTCCAGGTCGTTAAAACGTCCAATCTGACTATCGCAATGCAGGTCATTCTGTTACCTTACCAGGAGGCGAAGGGCACTATGAGAAAAGGCGCACCGAGAGAAATAACCGTCCCGCACCGGCAAATCCCATTGGAGATTCCGCCGGGAATTGCCCCGACCGAATTTTTTAACAGTCCCTGCAACCTGCGACACCTGGCGCGAGCAAACGGATTGTTGCGTACCCGGGAAGGATTCCTCCTCTATCGCAAGGCCATCGGTCATTCAAATATCTTTGATACCTCGATTATTTTCGATACTTCAGAAAAAGTCCTTGATCCTATGGGCCGGCCGGTCCGTCGCGATCAACTCTCAAGAGCAGAAAATTTAGTTTTCAGCCGCATGACCAAAGTGGTTTTTGATTTTATGCTGGAGAAATATCCCGACCCGGAACGGCATCTGGTTTTCTGCGGGGAAGCCAGCCTGGATGCCACCTGGCCCCTGAACAAATCCGGAGTGCCGAGCATCCGCATGATACATAATCATTTTATGGTCTTTGACAAAGCACAGTTAGCCGCGTCCCCTCATGCCGCCGCCGATAACCCAAATTTGACCGACGGAGGACACAATGGTCTCTTTTTAGATTATCTCAGCGATGTCTATTTGCAGTTTCTCGATGTGCTGGACCTTGAAGTACTGCGTCCGATATCGCCGGACAAGTGTAAACTGGCCATCACCGGCTATCCCCAGGGCCTGCCAAGCTGGGAGATTGTCGGTGGTGCGGCATCGTTGAACCGAGGACAGTTCTGGAAAGAGTACGATATGGTACTCAAAGGATTTCTTGATTTTTACAGCGCACTGTTTGCCCTGGTGGCCTCCGAGGATAACCGGATTCCCGCCAATGCGGCCTTTCCCGATCGAATTGCGGATATTCTTCTCTTCAGTGACCAGTTTCATCAAGCTGCCCGCATGCTGCGCCTCCAGGTGCTTGAGGATCCGCTTTTTGCCAATCAGATTCGCTGGAAACCCGCCTATAAACAACTTCTGTACCGCGATGATGAGGGACGGCTGATTGTCACCATCAGTCAGAATTCCGTCGGCAATGCCATCACCGAACTGCTGGGCATTGTCGTCAAGAGAGTGGCCGACGAGCAAGCCTACGCCAAAGAGGAGGGTCCGCTGGTCGAAAAACTCCTTGAATTGAGAACTCGATTAATACGATATAACCTGGGAACAGCTATTGCGACCCCATCCTGGCCGCATGGTCAGTTTGTGCCGCCATCGTAACCGACGAATAAAACAGCGCTCATTTTTTCATCAGGGTGCAGGTACTCATGGTCATGTGGGGGAGTGCATCACATCCTCTTTGCCCGGGTGGGTTGCCGGACGTTTGAATTTCGTATAATGTAGCAGAGATTTTACCGGGGGACAGGAGATGTCTGCAGCTCCGGTTGAATGTATGTCAAAAATGAAAAAATAAAGGGGGAACCGATGAACTGTGATAAATGCGATGCAACGATTATCGCTGGAGATGAAAGAAGCCATCAGAACCAGACCTTTTGCGAGGACTGCTATATGGTCGCCCTGTCACCGGTAAAGACCTGCGATCCATGGGCGGTGCATAGTGCCAAAAATTTTGAAAAGTTCGCCGGTGACAAAAAACAGCTCACCCCGATGCAGGCCGAAATACTGGAAAAGCTGAAAGAACATGGAGCGATGGAACCGGTGACGCTTTTGGCAAAGCTTGGTGGCGACTTGCAGCTCACCGACCTGCAGCGTGACTTCTCCATCCTGCGCCATATGGAAAAAGTCAGAGCAGAAAAGCAGGGCCAGGCCATCCTTTGGCGATTATGGGCATGAGAAAAGGTCACAGCATGCAGGAATCGCTCGTTCTCCGGGTGTCCATGCGGCAATTTTACCTTTAACTGCGAGCAGAAAACGGTAAAACAATCAGTCAGCTCTCTTATTAACCTCCTGTACTCTTTCAATGAACACCCAAACACGCCGTCTTGTTATTTTTGCTCTGTGTCTTATTCTTGTCGTGTTCTTTTTTCGGCTGCAGCAAAGCCGGGAGAAACACCTTTTTAAGGAAACCCGTACCTCGCTGTATACCCTGGTTGCCATGACCGTGGTCACTTCCTCGGAGGACCGGGGGAGAAAAGCGATGCGTCAGGCCTACGGTGAGCTCGACCGTCTCGGCCGACTCCTCAATTTTTATGCCGAAGACAGTGAGCTGAGCGCCATCAACCGCAATGCCGGCATTCAGCCGGTGCGGGTGTCGGCCGATACCCTGGAGATCGTTCAGGCAGCCGTCTATGCCGGTGAGCAGACGGAGGGGGGCTTTGACGTGACGGTTGGGCCGATCGTCAAGCTGTGGGATTTCAATGAGAAAATCCTGCCGGATGCGGCCAGTGTCGTCGAGCGTTTACCCTTTGTCGGCTATCAGAACATCGTCATCGATGCCGCCGCTTCCACTGTATTTCTTAAAAAAGCCGGGGTACAGATGGACTTAGGCGGGATTATCAAGGGATTTGCCGCCGATAAGGCAGTTGCCGTATTACAGAAGAACGGCATTGACGGCGGCATTGTTGCGGTGGCCGGAGACATCAGGGTGTTTGGCCGACAACCCGACGGCAGGCCGTGGCATTTAGGGGTGCAGAACCCCAGGCAAAAAGGGGATAACGATGTCCTGCTCGCGACCCTGGAGCTCGAGGACCAGGGTATCTCGACCTCGGGGGATTATCAGCGCTACTTTATCCGGGACGGCGTACGTTACCATCATCTGTTCAACCCGAAAACGGGCTTTCCGGAGAGCCTCTGCCAAAGTGTCACGGTTGTTGCCCCCACTGCGACCCTGACCGACCCTTTTGCCACGGGAATCTTTATCATGGGGCCGAAAAAGGGCCTGGCCCTCCTGGAAAGGCTGGGCGTGGACGGCATTATTGTCGATCAGGACGGCAAGGTTTTGATGACCAGCGGGTTTGAAAAGCAGGTTCATCTGATCGATGTCCAGTAATGCCGGATGCGAGAGTCTGAGAGGGGTTGGACAATCCTGATGTCACGCTTGTTAAGTAAATTATATTATTTAAAATTAGTCATTGGAATAAATACATCATATGTTTTTTTCACTTGCAGCGCTTGTTGTTGGGTTGGCCCTCCTGGTATGGAGCGCCGATCTTTTTGTAGAAGGTTCGGCCTCCACCGCCCGCCATTTCGGCATGCCGCCTCTATTGATTGGTATGGTTGTTATCGGTTTCGGCACATCCGCCCCGGAAATGGTGGTTTCCGTCATAGCGGCCTCCCAGGGGAACCCCGGGCTTGCTCTTGGTAATGCCTATGGCTCAAATATTACCAACATTGCCCTGATCCTCGGGCTGACGGCACTTATAAGCCCGATTGCCGTGCATTCGCAGGTGCTGCGCAAGGAACTGCCGATTCTCTCCGCCGTGACCATTCTCGCCGCCTGGCAAATCTGGGACGGGCAGATTAGCCGCGCCGATGCCTTGATATTGTTGGGAGTTTTTACCGGGCTGATGGTCTGGACGATCCGGCAAGGCTTGGTGGCAAAGGGTGATATCCTCGGCGGGGAGGTGGTGCTGGAGCTGCAAATCCACCCCATGCCGATCCGCCGATCGATCTTCCGGCTTATCATCGGCCTGGTCCTGCTCATTGTCAGTTCCCGAATGCTGGTCTGGGGTGCGGTGGAATTAGCCCGCGGTTTTGGTGTCAGTGATCTGATTATCGGCCTGACTATTGTCGCGATTGGAACCTCGCTGCCGGAACTGGCATCGGCAATTGTTGCCACCCGAAAAGGGGAGCACGATCTGGCGCTCGGCAACATTCTTGGTTCCAACCTGTTCAACACCCTGGCCGTTGTCGGCCTCGCCGGCGTCATTCATCCGATGTCGGTGGGGCCTGAAGTCTTCTTCCGGGATATGCTGGTGATAGCGGTGTTGACCCTTTCCCTGTTTATTATCGGCTATGGTTTCCGGGGAGGGGGAGGTCGTATCAACCGCTTCGAGGGCGCTGTCCTGTTGTGCTGTTACATCGGCTATACCGGGTATCTGACTTCAGCTTTCTGGCAATAACGGGAAATGCGCTCCCCCCAGTGTCTGCTGCTTGCCATGCGACGTGGGGGAGCGACAAACCTGCTTATTGCAGTTTCCATTGGGGGTTTCTTTTGCCCAAAAAGGCGGCAACCCCTTCTTTTGCATCATCGGTGGTACACAGCCTGGCAAAGGCCTCGTTCATGAACTGGAACTGTTTCTGATAATCCATGTCCTCGGATTGATAGAAGGCGCTTTTGGCGATCTGCACGGCAAGAGGGCTTCTCTTGGCCAGGTCTTCCGCCCAGCTCAGGGCTGCTTCGTCAAGTTCTTCATGGGCGACGACTCTATTGATAAGGCCGAGTTCCAGGGCTTCCTCCGCCTTGAGCAGGTTGCCGTAGAGCAGGAGCTCCAGGGCTTTCTTCCGTCCGACACAGCGGGCAACCGGCAGGATCGGTCCGACACAGTTGAGACCGACATTGATGGCCGTAAGACCCATTTTTACCCGCTCCGAGGCAATGACCAGATCAGCCGCCGCTGCCAGTCCCATGCCGTTTGCCGTGGCCACACCCTGCAGCTGGGCGATGACCGGTTTTTTCATGGTGGAAATGGTCACCAGAGGATTTTCCATCCACTCGATCCATTGCCGGTACTGGATTGCCGATTTACCGGTAAGTTCGTTGACATCGATTCCGGCGCAGAATGCCCGCCCGGAGCTTTTCAGCAGGATAACGCGAACCTTGTCGTCTGCCTCCATAGCCAGCAGTGCGTCATGGAGTTCCCCAGCCATCTGACTGGTAAAAGTGTTCAACTGCTCCGGGCGATTCAGGGTAATGATCCCGACATGTTTTGCGGTAACTTCAACGAGAACTGTTGCAAACATTATAAGACACCTCCGTTTCGGTAGATTTTTGCTCTGCTTCATGCGTTGTCTGGTTCGGGCCATATCGTCTATGGTTCTCTTTTTCTATCATGTTTGGAGATAAAAAGCAGTTCTTATCCATATTAAAAACTTGCATACATGCGTGTATGTATATATACTGAGCGGTTTGTGGCAAGAGAGCCGGCGGGGAATATTGCATGGTCTCTCGGCGAGAGATCACACCTTCCTCAATGCAGCACATTATTTAAACTATCAATGGTATCAGTATGTTGAAACTAAAATTTAGAACATGCATTTTTCTGACTGCCCTGTTGGCAGGATCCCTGCTGCCCGGTTGTACGGAACAGGCGCCGGAAACCACAACGACAAAAGTTCCGGTTGAGGTTGACATTATCATCCTCAAGGCGGAGCCGGTTCCTGTCGAGGTCGAATTACCCGGTCGAACGGTCGCCTACCGGGTGGCGGAGGTTCGTCCACAGGTCAACGGCATTGTCACAAAGCGGCTTTTTACCGAAGGCAGTGAGGTCAAGGCCGGAGAAATTCTTTATCAGATAGATTCTGCCTCCTATCAGGCGAGGCTGGACAGTGCCAGGGCAACGCTGGTCAAGGCTAAAGCCGCCGAACATCTGGCGAAATTAAAGGCGCAAAGATACCGCAAACTTGCCCGGACGAATGCGGTAAGTGAGCTGGATCAGCTCGAGATTGAGGCGACGTGGCAGCAGGCCGTGGCCGATGTGGCTTTGGCCGAAGCGGCACTGGACAGTGCCCGTATTGATCTTGCATACACACGGGTGACGGCGCCTATCAGCGGCCGAATCGGCAAATCGATGATCACCGAAGGGGCCCTGGTTACCGCGCAGCAGGGCACCCCTCTGGCTGTTATTCAGCAGCTTGATCCACTGTATGTTGATGTTACGCAGTCGAGCAGCGAATTGCTCAGACTGAAAAAGAATGTCTCCGCCGGTTTGACTCAAGGCGGTGCAAAAAACAACTCCGAGGTGACCATTCTTCTCGAGGATGGCTCGGCATATGAGCAGGTCGGCTCCCTGAAATTTTCTGATGTGACAGTAGAGCAATCGACCGGAACGGTGACCCTGCGTGCCCTCATTGATAACCCCGACGAGGAGCTGTTGCCGGGAATGTTTGTCCGGGCTCGAGTCACCGCCGGGGTGCGGCAGGATGCGATTCTTGTTCCCGCCGAAAGTATCAGCCGAAACAGCAAGGGAGAGGCGGTTGTCATGCTGGTGAATGACCAGTCGACCGTTGAAAGCCGCATCATTTCGAGCGGACGAAATATCGGTAATAAGGTTCTGGTCGATAAAGGTCTGGTGGCCGGTGAGCAACTTATTACCGCCGGTTTTCAAAAAATTAAACCCGGAGCCGTAGTGAAGGGCGTGCAGCCGCAGGGCGTGCTGCCGGGACAACTTGCCTTGCAGGCAAAACCTTTAACTTCTGTACTCGAGGCGGAGTAAATCATGGCCAGGTTTTTTATAGATCGTCCCATTTTTGCCTGGGTTATTGCGCTGGTTATCATGCTCGCCGGGGCCTTGTCCATCATTCGCCTGCCAATCTCGCAGTATCCTGAAATAGCACCGCCGGCAGTGACTATTACGGCAAGATATCCAGGTGCTTCAGCGAAGACCATTGAAGACAGCGTTACGCAGATCATCGAGCAGAGCATGAACGGTCTCGACAACCTGCTCTATATGAGTTCTCAGAGCTCATCCGCGGGAACGGTGACGGTTACCCTGACCTTTCAGGCGGGTACCGACCCGGATATCGCTCAGGTACAGGTGCAGAACAAACTGCAGCAGGCGACAAGTCAGCTGCCGCAGCAAGTGCAGCAGCAGGGATTACAGGTTGCCAAATCCAATTCGACCTTCTTGATGGTGGTTGGCCTTATCTCGGCCGACGGCAGTATGGATAAAAATGATCTTGCCGATTTCATGGTTTCTACCCTGAAAGATCCCTTGAGCCGCACGGCCGGAGTCGGCAGTATCCAGATCTTCGGTGGCCAGTATGCCATGCGCATCTGGCTCGATCCCCACCGACTGAACAGCTACCAGCTGACTCCCGGCGATGTCAGTGCGGCCATCGAAACCCAGAATAATCAGGTGGCTGTCGGCGATCTTGGCGGCACACCTTCTGTTGCCGGCCAGCAGGTAAGTGCCGGCATGATAGCGCAGACCAAGATGAGTTCTCCCGAGCAATTTGCCGAAATTCTGCTCAAGGTAAACGCCGACGGTTCGCAGATCCGTTTAAAGGATGTGGCTCGGGTGGAAATCGGCGGGGAAAGTTACGATGCGATAACGACCTTCAATGGACAACCGGCGGGCGGTATGGCCATAATGCTCGCCACCGGCGCCAATGCTCTGGATACCGCCGAGGCGGTACGGGCTAAGCTGACCGAGCTGCAGCCGTACTTTCCAACCGGAATCGAAGTTGTGTACCCTTACGATACGACAACCTTTATCAAAATATCGATTGCCGAGGTGGCGAAAACCCTGGTTGAGGCCATTCTCCTGGTCTTTCTGGTGATGTTTCTCTTTCTGCAGAATTTTCGGGCAACACTTATTCCGACCATTGCCGTGCCGGTTGTCCTGCTCGGTACCTTTGGCGTGATGGCTGCTTTCGGCTTTTCGATCAATACCCTGACCATGTTTGGACTGGTGCTGGCCATCGGTCTGCTCGTCGACGATGCCATAGTTGTCGTTGAAAACGTCGAGAGGATCATGGCGACGGAAGGGCTGTCGCCTCTCGAGGCAACCAGGAAGTCGATGGATCAGATCACCAGCGCTCTTATTGGTATCGCTCTGGTTCTCTCTGCCGTCTTTGTGCCCATGGCCTTTTTTGGTGGATCCACCGGGGCCATCTATCGTCAGTTTTCGTTGACTATTGTTTCAGCCATGACCCTTTCGGTTTTCGTGGCCTTGATTCTCACTCCGGCCCTCTGCGCGACCATGTTGAAACCGGTCACACCCGGAACCCATGCAGAAAAACGCGGCTTCTTCGGCTGGTTTAACCGCATGTTCACGCGAAATACCGAGCGCTACGGCAACAGCGTCGCCTATATCCTGCAGCGCGCCGGCAGGTTCGGCTTGATCTATCTCCTGCTCATCGGCGGGATGGTTTTTCTCTTCACCAGGCTGCCGACGTCGTTTCTGCCCAATGAGGATCAGGGGGTATTTCTGACCATGGTGCAGCTCCCCACCGGCGCCACACAGCAGCGGACGCAGGATGTGCTTGACAAGGTCCGTAATTACTATCTGACGGAAGAAAGTGACAAAATTGCCTCAGCCTTCACCGTAGCCGGCTTCAGCTTCGCCGGTACCGGACAGAACATGGGGCTGATATTTGCCCAGCTGAAAGATTGGAGTGAACGTAAGGGCAAGGACCAATCGGTCGACGCCATCCTCGGCAGGGCGATGGGCTACTTACCAAAGATAAAGGAGGCGCAGATCTATGCCTTCAACCTGCCCTCCATCCCGGCCCTCGGCACCTCGACCGGCTTTGATTTTTACCTGCAGGATCGTGCCGGCCTGGGTCATGAAAAACTGATCGAGGCGAGAAATCAGCTCCTTGGCCTGGCGGCCCAGCACCCCGATCTCACCCGTGTCCGGCCCAACGGCATGGAAGATACGCCGGAGTACAATGTCGATATCGACTATGAGAAGGCTATGGCCCTTGGTATTACTGTCGATAGTATCAATAGCACCCTGTCCACCGCCTGGGGATCAAATTATGTCAATGACTTCGTGCATAATGGCCGGATAAAAAAAGTGTATCTCCAGGCCGATGCGCCGTACCGCATGGAGCCGGAAGACATCAAGCTGTGGTATGTGCGTAACGGCGGGGATCAGATGGTGCCGTTTTCCACCTTTGCCAGCGGGCACTGGAGCTTTGGTTCTCCCCGGCTGGAACGGTTTAACGGCAACCCGGCAGTTGAGATTATGGGTGAAGCCGCACCCGGCAAGTCCAGTGGTGATGCGATGGCGACGATAGCTAAGCTGGTGGCGCAGCTGCCCAGCGGTATCGGCTACGAATGGACTGGTACATCCTACCAGGAACAGCAGTCCGGCTCCCAGGCCCCGGCGCTCTACGCCATCTCCATTCTGGTGGTCTTTCTCTGCCTTGCCGCCTTGTATGAAAGCTGGTCCGTGCCGTTTTCGGTGATGCTGGCCGTGCCGCTCGGCGTCCTTGGCGCCCTGGCGGCGGCCTATCTGCGAGGCATGGAAAATGATGTCTATTTCCAGGTGGGGCTGCTGACCACCATCGGTCTGTCGGCAAAAAATGCTATCCTGATAGTCGAGTTCGCCAAATCGCTTCATGACCAGGGTATGGATCTCATCGCGGCAACCGTCGAGGCCTGCCGGATGCGACTCCGTCCGATTCTCATGACATCCCTGGCCTTTATGCTTGGCGTTTTCCCCCTGGTGATCAGTACCGGTGCGGGCGCCAACAGCAGGCATGCCATCGGGACGGGGGTATTCGGCGGTATGTTGACGGCAACAGTTCTGGCGATCTTTTTTATCCCGCTCTTTTTTGTCGTGGTTTTGCGGGTGTTTAAGAAACGTCAGGTCAAGGACACTGCTGCCGCAGCGGTTCAGGAGTACTGATGTTGTCAAAATTCAGCGATTATGTCGTTTAAGGACAGTCGCTAAGGAAGCTGTATGGCACGAAAAACAAAAGAAGACGCCTTGAAAACGCGGGAAGCGATATTGGATGCCGCGGTGCAGGTCTTTTCCATCCGCGGCGTTTCCGCCACCACGCTGGCGAACATAGCCAAGGCGGCCGGGGTGACCAGGGGCGCCATTTACTGGCATTTCACTAATAAAGAGGATCTGCTCAGCGCCCTGTGGGAGCAGCTTCTCCTGCCTTTTCAGCCTGTTGTCCGTGCAAGTGAAGATCCGGACGAGCCCGATCCCTTAGGTAAATTGAAACAAACCTGTGTCGACTTCTTTAAAAACCTGAAAGAGGATCCACGACTCCTGAAGCTGTGCCGGATTCTCATTAACAAATGTGAGGCGGTGGAGGACACCGGTACGCTGCATCTGCACCGGGTTAATTGTCACATTGATGGACAGCGCCAGATTGAACAGATTCTCCGTAACGCCATCACCCAGGGGCAGCTGCCGGAGAACCTTGATGTGCGCATGGGCAGCATCGCCACCATTGCCTTTATCGATGGATTGGTCGCCAACTGGATTATGTTTCCGGATATTCTAGATGTCCAGCAAGAAATTCCTGCTATTCTCGATGGCCTGATGCAGATGCTGCGTTCAGGGTTTATTCGCTGACGCGGCAGAAAAAAATCTTCAGAAGATTATCTGTACAGAGCTGACTCATTCCTGGCGTCAAAGAGTGTCTGCCGGCAAGTGATTTTCGGTTGGAGAAGGGCTATTTTCCGACTCCGGTCGTTGACCGGAGGCAATTCAGCCTTATTTCTCTTTCAATGGTGAGTGATTTCTGGAAAAATATCGACTTCACTCGTCACTGTAGACAATCGAAGACAGAAAATACACTGTAGATAGACACTTTAGATATATTGGAGGTAGATCATGCGCAAACATATGTTCTTTTTTGCCGCAGGACTGGCGCTGACAGTTTTACTCGGCAGCTGCACAACAAAACAGGCGCCGCTGGTTATAGATTCCACCAGCGTCGCCCCCGGAACCCAGGTCGCCAGGAAAGGCGACGTCATAGCTCTTACCGGCACCGGCATCGAGATTGGGCAAAAATTGCCGGACACGCATCTTGTCGATGCTGCGACAATGCAGGCGGTCAATCTGGGTGATTACCGCGGCAGCGTTCTTTTTCTCAGCATCGTGCCATCCATCGACACCAGAGTGTGTGAGGAACAGACGCATTATCTCGGAGAGGAGGGCGATACCTTGCCCGCATCAATCAAGCGGATCACCGTAAGCCGTGACACGCCCTTTGCCCAGGTTCGTTTTGCTGAGGAAGCGAAACTGGAAGATATCTGGTATCTCTCCGACTATAAACAAGGGGATTTCGGCCGCTCGATTGGTCTGCTGATGGATGGGTCGCAGCTGCTCGCCCGCGCCGTTGTCCTCGTCGACAAACAGGGTGTTGTGCAGTATATCCAGGTTGTCCCGGAAGTGACTCATCTACCGGATATGGCGGAAGCCTTCAGGCAGGCTCTTGCCCTGGACAAACAGCCCTGAGGGTAACCGTGGGAAAGGACCAACACAATGTCGAAAAATCTCTATATCACCGCGGTGGAACCGAAAAGCGGCACCTCTCTGGTTGCTTTAGGCGTCATGGAATTTCTTGTCCGAAATTTGGTGCGGGTTGCCGTCTTTCGTCCCATCGTCAACACGAAAAACGATACGGAGGGGAAGGACGAAATCATCCATTTGATAGCCAAGCATTACAATCTTGATATCCCGTACCGCAGCATGTATGCCTACACCTTTGAAGAAGCGAGGACACTGGTCGCGGATAAACAGTATGACAAAATGCTTGAAGGTATCCTCGAGCGCTATAAAAATCTGGAAAACGACTATGATTTCGTTCTCTGTCTGGGCACGGATTATCAGAGCGATTCGGCGGCGTTTGAATTTGAGCTCAATGTGGAAATTGCCAACAATCTCGGCTGTCCGGTACTGATGATCGCCAATGCCCACGAGGGTGCAATCGAAGGGGTGGTCAGGTCGTGTCAGTTCGCCATTGAGTCTTTTGAGGAAAAGGGCTCGAAAATTCTCTCGATCATCGTCAACAGGACCCCGGTGAGCCTGCAGGAGGAAATGCTCCGGGCGCTGAGGGAAAGGCTGACGCAGAAGATAGAGCTTATTTACTCAATCCCATTTGAGACAACCCTTGATCGACCGACTATGGCAGAGATAGCCAAGGCCCTCGACGCCAAGGTTATCTTTGGTAAAGAACAGCTCAACCGACCGGTGTCCCGTTTTGTCGTTGCCGCGATGAATTTGAGAAATTTATTGCCAAGACTGGAAAATGACAATCTCATCATTACGCCGATTGACAGGATTGACATTATTCTCGGCATGCTCGCCGCTTACCGGTCATCGAACATGCCGAATATAGGCGGCATCGTCCTTACCGGTTATCTGGAGCCCGACGAGATCCTCGGCAACCTTCTCCAGGGCATGGAGGATCTCGTGCCTATCGTCAAGGTGCAGGAGGATACCTTTACTGCGGCAATGAAAATAAAGGCTATACACAACAGTATCACGCCGGATTCGGTACTGAAGATCGCCTCCGGCCTGGGATTGTTCGAGTCCCATGTCGATACCTCGGCGTTACGAAGAAAGATTGTCGGCTACAGCATGCTGTTTATGTCCCCGAAAATGTTCGAATTTGGTCTGGTGAAACGGGCTCGGGCCTATAAACAGACCATTGTTCTGCCCGAAGGAGATGATGAGCGGATCCTGCGGGCCGCCGAAATACTCATTCACCGGGATGTCGTGCAGATCGTGCTGCTTGGTAAAGTTCAGGCTATTCAGAGTAAGATCCTGACTCTCGGGCTGTCTCTTGCCGGGGTTAGAATTATTGATCCGGTAAAGTCGGAGCTCCTCGATGACTATGCGGCCACCTATTTTGCCCTGAGAAAGCACAAGGGCATCACGCCGGACAATGCCCGGGACGTCATGTCCGCCGTTAATTATTTTGGCACGATGATGGTCTACAAAGGCCATGCGGACGGCATGGTGTCAGGAGCGGCCCATTCCACGCTGAACACGGTGCGGCCTTCTCTTGAATTCGTCAAAACCAAGCCCGGCAGTACCATCATGTCTTCGGTGTTTTTTATGTGTCTTGAAGACAGAGTGCTGGCCTATGGCGACTGTGCCGTTAATCCCCGACCTACCGCGGAGCAGCTTGCCGAAATAGCCATTGAATCCTCAAGGACAGCAGAGCTGTTCGGCATAAAACCCTATGTAGCCATGCTCTCGTATTCTTCCGGCACCTCCGGCATAGGCGAGGAGGTCGAAAAGGTGAAAAAGGCGACAGAGATTGCCCACCGGCTGGCCCCCGATCTTCTCCTGGAAGGGCCAATCCAGTATGATGCGGCGGTGGATCCAATAGTTGCTGCCAAGAAAATGCCGCACAGCAAGGTGGCCGGCAAGGCAACGGTTTTTATATTTCCAGATCTCAATACCGGCAACAATACCTACAAGGCGGTGCAGCGATCTGCGGGGGCGGTGGCTATCGGCCCAATTATGCAGGGACTGAATAAACCGGTAAACGACCTCAGTCGCGGCTGTAATGTAACGGATATCGTCAATACCGTGGCAATTACCGCAATTCAGGCACAGGCGAAGAAAGGTTTATTGTCATAAATGATGCATGAGTCATACGAGTCACTTGTCAACTTCGTTCAAGAGAGCGAAAAAGATCAGTTCCGGTTGTTGCGGCAGTTGGTCGAGCAGCAGAGTTTTTCCCGTTTCAAGGCCGGCGTCGATGCGGTCGGCAAGTCGATCGCTAACAGTCTGCGGGGGACCGGGATGGTGCTCGACGTGGTACGGGAATCCGAGCTCGGTGACCAGCTGGTTTTTCGTTCTCCCGCCTACCGGACCGGAGTGCCGGCACTTTTGCTGATCGGTCATATGGATACCGTCTATCCTGTCGACAGCCCCTTCACCTGGTTTAAAGATGATGGACAAAAGGTTTTTGGCCCAGGGGTGATTGACATGAAAGGCGGGCTGGTCACCGCCATTTTTGCGCTCAAGGCCCTGGCTGGCTGCCGGCTGCTTGAAAAAGTCCCACTCACCTTTATCTGTAATTCCGATGAGGAAATTGGCTCCCCGGCATCGACGCCCCTCATAGAGACAGAGGCGGCACGAAGTCTTCTCGGCCTTGGTTTTGAGTGCGGCGGTCTTCAGGGTGAGATTGTCACCGGACGTAAAGGCAAGGCCGGGTATCTCCTCTCTGTCAAGGGTCGGGCCGGTCATGCGGCATTTGCCGGTGCGGACAAGGCCAGTGCCATTCTCGAGCTGGCCCATAAGATTATTGCTCTGGAACAGCTCAATGACGCTCGGCGGAAGATAGTGGTCAATGTCGGGGTCATCAAAGGCGGGATCGGCCCGAATACTGTTGCCGACGCGGCGGTGGCGGAGATCGATACGCGGTTTTTGACAGCGGCGGACTGTGCGGATACCGCGGCGAAGATTGCCCGGATAGCCGCGGACTGTTTGGTGCCGGGGACCCGGGCGGAACTGCACCAGACGCCTTCCAGGCAGCCGATGGTGCAGTCGGCAGCTAACCGGCAATTATTTCGAATAATCTCACGACAGGCGGAGATGCTCGGACTGCCGTGCCGGGAGGAACTGCGCAGCGGAGTCTCGGATATGAATACCATCGCCGAGGCAGGCATTCCTGTCGTTGATGGCATGGGCCCTGTTGGGGATTGTGACCATTGCGACCGGGAGTATATGATTAGAAATACCCTCCCGTCGCGAACCAAGCTTGCGGCTCTCAGCATACTGTGCAGCTGGGAGCATTTCCGTTAATGGTGGATGGCCGTTACTGTCTATTGCCTGTAGGTTATTTTAATGCCGCCGGTATCCACCGGCTGCGGCATCTCATCCCAGATGGTTATCGGTTCTGCCTGTCGGGGATCGCTGTGTAGCAGGACATTTCTGATTTCGGCTACGACAAAGACAATGAAGAGCAGCATGCAGCAGTGAATGATTTGTGCCATGACCTTCTCCCTTCAACGTTGAAGAATTCGGGCGCACTTCCTTTCCATCTTTTTCGAGGAGATCGTTCTTCTCATGCAAATTGATAAGACATGAGCGGCCAAAAACCATCTCGGTTTTAATATAAGGCATGCTTATGTGAATATCCAGTGTGGCTTATGAACGAAAGCGTCGCTCCCAATCATATTCCCGACCGGTCACCTTGTCCTCCATGCTCCGGATGCGTCTCTCCAGCTCGTCAAATTTTTTCTTCAGGCGCTGGGCGGCGGTTTTTGGAGAATGCACGTAACTATCATAAAATTCCTGCTCCTCCTCACTCTCCAGCGGTTTTATCGGTTTGGGCTTCATAAAGAAGGCGGCTACCAGGTAGACACCGATAACCGGCCAGAAGCCACTGAAAATAAATAGAATAACCAGTGCTATGCGGATCCAGAAGACGGAGAAATCAAAGTATTCCGCAATTCCACTGCATACGCCCAGGAAAACGCCGTTGCGCGACCGATAGATGCCGCCTTGTTTTTCATGATATCTTGTCATTTTTTGTACCTATCCTTTTGCTGATTTTCCGTCAGGATCGTTTCCAGCGCGTCGATCCGTTCTTCCAGCTTTTCCAGTCCCTGATAGATTTCCTGGATGACCCTCGCCTCTTCACTCTCCGCCGGCCCACTGGAACACCTGTTGGTGCGGGTTTTGACAATTATCAAGATGGTCCCGCAGATAAGCATTGCCAAGGCGACAATTGAGCCGAAAACAATGGCAACGATAATGATATTGAGCATGGTGTTCAACTCCGGTCAGTGGTCCGTTTTTGTCTGGTGGTCCTGTGCCGCGGCGACGAACACATTTTGTCCTCCAGGGTGTGAAAAACTTATAGGGTTTCGCCTTGCTTACTGTATTGCGCAGCTTTGATCCTGGCAAGTTCGTTCTCAATCTCGTCATCGGCGGCGAGGTTGTCAAATTCTTCCTCGACAGGAGGCTTGTCGGCCATGTTGACCAGTTCGGCCTCCGCCTCCATCTGTTCGATTCTGCTTTCCAGTTTATCGAAACGGGCCATGGTGTCGCTGCTGTTGCTGCGCCTGATATCCTCCTGGGCGCGCTTTTTTCCGGTGGCCCGCTTGTGACGTTCAACGAGGACTCTCTTTTTTTCCTTGGCGTTGTTCAGTTTACTCTCCAGTTCGGTTATATCCTCCTGGTATTGTGCGATGAGTCCAGCGTATTCCCCCAGTTCACCCTCAAGGGCTTCGGCAATTACGGTAAAGCGCCGTTTTTCGATGAGTGCTTCTCTGGCCAGATTATCCCGGCCCTTGGCCACGGCCATGGTGGCACGGTCGGCCCATAGATCTCTTCTGCCGCGAATTTCTTCGAGCTTCCTCTCGACTTTTTTCCGGCCGGCGATGACGCCGGCACAGGATGATTTTAACTCGATGAGGGTGTCTTCCATTTCGTGAATCATCAGTTTAATCATCTTTTCAGGATTCTCTGCCTTATCGAGCATGGAATTGATATTAGAACTGATGATGTCGCTGAATCGTGTGAAAATGCCCATGTCTTTCCTCCAGAATTAGGGTTGTGGTTTGTTTTGTATTTAGCAGGATGTGTGCCTGTCGACGAAAATAGTGAAAAGTACCGAAAACCGAGCTGTTGGGACTTGCGTGTTGGTGTGTTCCTTGGTATATATTAACCAATATATGGTCTAAAAAACTAAATAAAGGTGAAATTAACCGAAGAAGTCATGGCTCTTAAAAAAGAAGCAGGTACTTTCTTGCCACGGGGCGAGGCCCTCGGGCAGTCGGAAACGTTTCTTGATTTTCAGGAGCGTCTTTCCCGCGTCGCGCCGGTCGACAGGCCGGTGCTGCTGATAGGCGAGCGGGGAACCGGGAAAGAACTGGCCGCCAGCCGCCTGCATTTTTTGTCCAGGAGATGGCAGGGGCCTTTTGTCACCCTGAACTGTGCGACCCTTTCTCCGTCGCTCATCGAGGCGGAGCTGTTCGGATTTGAGAAAGGCGCCTTCACCGGCGCTGACAGCCGCCGAACCGGACGGTTTGAAGCGGCGGACGGCGGGACTCTTTTTCTCGATGAAATCGGCTCTATTCCTTTCGAGGCCCAGGAGAAAATCCTCCGGGTGGTGGAATACAATTCCTTTGAACGGGTCGGCAGTTGGCAACCCATCGAAGTCGACGTACGCATCGTCGGGGCGACCAATGTCGATCTGCCGGCCATGGCCGAGAGTAAAGATTTTAAACGGGATCTCCTTGACCGTCTCTCCTTTGAGGTCCTGTTTCTGCCGCCACTTCGCTGCAGGGAGGAAGATATTCTGCTCCTGGCCAACCATTTTGCCACGCGGATGTCCTTTGAGCTGGGCAGAAACGACATCCCCACCTTCTCGGAAGCGGTGGTGCGGCAGCTTGAACAAAACAGCTGGAAAGGCAACATCCGCGAGCTGAAAAACGTTGTGGAACGGGCGGTCCATCGCTCGGATACCGGGGTGATAGATACAATTGTCTTTGATCCCTTTGTCTCCCCCTATGAACCCCTTTATCCCACGGTTGATGAACAGAGAGGCGCAGAAAGGGCCGCGCTTTTTCTCACCGAGGGAAAGGAGACCGTCTCGATGAAACGGGCGGTGGAGGAGCTGGAAAGAACAATGATTGGTCAGGCGTTGGCCGCCAGCCGGTATAACCAGAGAAAGGCCGCGGCCCGTCTCGGCCTGACGTATGACCAGTTCCGTGGGAAAATTCGCAAATACGGCTTGAACGTTGTGCAGCCGGACGGCGGGCTGGATGCTGCTGCCGGCGGTCCTGTCTGATAGGTTATTTCCCCTGTTTCTTTGCCATCAGGGAGTAGGCCACCTCGGTCATCTCGGCAATGACCGGCTCGACACCTGTCCACAGTTTGAAGGCTGCGGCGCCTTGGTAGATCAACATGCCCAGGCCGGGGAGGATGGCGCGGCAGCCCTGTTCTTCGGCGGCTTTGAGCAGTCTGGTTTTAAGCGGGTTATAGACGATATCCGCGACTGTCAGATGCGGCAGCAGCAGTGATGTATCAATCGGCAGGGCATCGTCCTTTGGGTGCATACCGACACTGGTGCCGTTAATAAGCACATCACAATTCTGTAAGGCTGTTGCCTGCCTGTCTATTCTCTGCTCGACAACCTCGGCGCAGTTACGGATTTTCGTGTTGATCTCGGTGACCAGGGCCTGTGCTTTTGCCGCAGTACGATTGCAGATGATTATTTTATCGGCTCCTTGAAAGGCCAGGGTCATGGCTATGGCGCGTACGGCACCGCCGCAGCCAAGGAGAAAAAAGCGTTTTCCTTGTGCCGATATCCGCGTTTCTTCCGCCAGGGATCGGCTAAACCCCAGGCCGTCGGTATTGTAGCCCGTGGTCTTGCCGTCCTTGATGCAGATGGTATTCACCGCCCCGATTGTCGTGGCGAGGGGATCGAGTTCATCGAGATATTTCATGATCCGGATCTTATGGGGAATGGTGACGTTGAAACCGGCGACGTTCATCCTGACCAGGCCGGCGAACACCTTGTCAAGATTATCTTCATTGACTTCGACCGGCAAATAACAATAGTCCATCCCGAGTACCTCGAAAACCCGATTATGCATTGGCGGAGAAACGGAATGTCCCAGCGGGTTTCCGAGGAGTACGACCAGTTTTGTTGTGACGGTGGGCGCGTGCATTATTTTCTTATTTTTCTTGTGCTCATTGGATATTAGGTTATGTACAATGACGGTATCGATGCTGCAGAGGTTGCTGCGGCCTTGGCTGCAGGGCAACACAATACACCAACTTACACAATAAAGGGACATCTGCATGTCAATTTTTACCATGTTCATGGCTTTTCTTGTTCTGCTTGTCGTCGGCTTGACCTGGTTTTTTATCTATTATTTCAACAATCCGGTTCTTGAAAATCCGGACGGCATCGCCAAGGTGGTCGGCAACTGCGGCGATACCATGGAGATCGGCCTGAGGATACGAGACGGGAAGGTGCTGGACACCCATCATTGGACCAACGGCTGTTCGTTCAGTAAAAACTGTATCGCAACGGCAGCCACCCTTGCCCGGGCGAAAACTATTGAAGAGTTAAAAACCATAAATATGGTGACCATTATGGACGAGGTGGGGCAACTCCCGGAGACGCATCTGCATTGCGCCCAGTTAGCGGAAATTACCCTGCAGCGCAGTGTCGAAAACTATCTCGCCCGGCAACAGATGCCTGGGGGGCATGGCACAAAGTCGTAATTGAAAATCATTCTCAAGTACGGTATTCTGCCTTTTCGGTTACTGAGAATGACCAGATATTTTACCATAAAGAGGAGGGGATATGAATTACCCGGTTTGGTTTCTGCCGGAGACAGGTGGGGGCTCTCTCATTGCATTGATTTCAATCCTGCACGTCTTTGTTTCCCATTTTGCTGTCGGCGGCGGCCTGTATCTGATCTATGCCGAAAAAAAAGGGCTGCGGGAAAAAAGTCAGCCGATTCTTGACTTCACCAAAAAGCATGCCCGCTTTTTTCTTCTCGTGACCATGGTCTTCGGGTCGATATCCGGCGTCGGCATCTGGTTTATTATCGCCCTGGTCAATCCCGCGGCAACGTCTCTGCTGATCCATAATTTTGTCTTCGGCTGGGCGATCGAATGGGTATTTTTCACCGTTGAGATCGGCGCCGCCTTTGTCTATTACTATATGTTCGGCCGGATGGATTCCCGCACCCATCTGCAGGTCGGCTGGCTCTATTTTATAGCCGCCTGGATGTCGCTGCTGGTCATTAACGGCATTATCGGCGTCATGTTGACACCTGGCCGCTGGGCCCAGGACATGGATTTCTGGGCGGGTTTTTTCAACCCGAGTTTCTTTCCTTCCCTGGTCTTCCGAACCTTTATCGCCCTGATGATTGCCGCCTGTTACGGTTTTCTGTCCGCATCGTTTACCACCGATGAGGACACGCGCATTTCCATGACCCGGTTTTCGGCCAAATGGGCGCTGGTAACACTGGTTCTCACCATGATTTCCGGTCTCTGGTATCTGTCGGTGCTGCCCGACCAGTCGCAGGGGCTGGTGATGGGTAAATCGCCGACCATTGCCGCTCTGCAACCCTGGACCGCGGCCGGTGTCGTGTCTTTTCTGCTGCTTATGCTGGTCGCCGGGATAGTTCGCCCGAATCTGAATCTGAAACCGGTCGCCGGCCTGGCGATGGTCAGTGCTTTAGTGGTTATGGGCGGTTTTGAATGGACCAGGGAGGCGGCCCGCCGTCCCTATGTGATCAATGAGGTGATGTATTCCAACAGCATCCTGAAAAAGGATGTGACCGCCTTGAATGAGGATGGCTTTCTCCGGTCGGCTCTCTGGGTGGAAAACAAGGAAGTATCCGAGGATAACCCCGCTCTTGCCGGGGAGGAAATTTTCATTACTCAGTGCTATGCCTGTCACACCGTCGGCGGCAAAAACAATGATATCATCGCGGCCACGAGTACGATGAGTTATCCTGCCCTGGTGAGTTATATCAAAAAGATCCACGAAGTACGCTATTTTATGCCACCTTTTGTCGGCACGGAACAGGAAGGCCGGGCTCTGGCCGCCTATATCGCCGGTGGTCTGCACGGCAAAGATGTGCAGGAACCGCAACAGGATGCAGGGCTCGTGGCAAAGGGCCCGGCGCTGTTTGAGGAAAATTGCGCATCCTGCCATGCGGTGGAGGACTTGTCTTCTCTTCAGGGCGTCGCCCAGGAGGAAATTGTCGCGATACTGCGCACTTTAAACGAAATATCCGAAGAAATGCAGCCGTTTGGCGGCAGTGCCGAAGAGCACGAACAGCTGGCTGCCTTCCTCGGGGGGCACACCGATACGGCGCAACAGGAGACGGCCATTGACGGTGAAGCTGTTTTCGAAAGCCATTGCAGCATGTGCCATGGTATCGAGGAGATGGCGCCGATGATCGGCAACATCGACCGGCAGGAAATCTTCACCCTGCTCGGTCGACTTGATGAGCTGGAAAGTTCCATGCCGCCGTTTGGCGGGACAGTAGCGGAACAAGAGACACTCGCTGATTTTCTTGCAGACATCAACCAGGGAGGAAAGTGATGAATCCGTTCATTATTCCGCAACCGGACACCATACCGGTCAGTTGGGGCTGGTTCCAGTTTCTGCTCCTTTTGACCTTTCCCCTGCACATGCTGGCCATGAACGCCATGCTGGGCGGCCTGGCCATAGCTATTGTCCAGCACATGCGCGGTGGAACCGTACAAAAACAGCTTGCCCACCGCATCGCCATCGCGCTGCCGCTGGTTATTGCCTTTGTCGTCAATTTCGGCGTGGCCCCGTTGCTGTTTGTCCAGGTACTCTACGGTCAGTTTCTCTATAGCAGTTCGGTGCTGATGGGGACTTTCTGGATCCTCATTGTGCCGATGCTGATCATTGCCTATTACGGTGCCTACCTCTATGATTTTCGTTTTACCCAGCTCGGTTCGGCTGGTCCATGGATTGCGGTACCGGCGTTTTTTCTCCTGGTCATGATCGGTTTTTTCTTCTCCAACAACATGCAGCTGATGGTTCTGCCGGAACAATTTACTGCATATTTTTCCCATAAAAACGGTACCCTGTTATCTTTTAACCAGCCGCAGTTCTGGCCGCGTTTTCTGCATATGCTGCTCGGCGCCCTGGCTATGGGCGGATTGTTTGTCGCCCTGCTCGGACGCTTCAGGAAAGACCTCAATCCCGATCTGGCAAGCCATGCCGAAGCGGTGGGGCTGGGCAGTTTTCTGGTCTTGACCTTTGTCAATGTTCTGATCGGTTTCTGGTATCTGCTCTCTTTGCCGAACGAGCTGATGCTGCTTTTTATGGGCGGCAATGGCGGTGCAACCATTGCCTTTGGTGGAGCTCTTCTACTGGCGACAGGAGCACTTTTCGCTGCCTATAAAAAAAGATTCTGGTTGACGTTTTACCATGCGATTGCCCTTGTCGTGGTCATGACCTTCATGCGGAGCTGGCTGCGTAGCGGTTATCTCAAGGATGTCTTTACCGTCGAGCAGCTTCAGGTAGTACCGCAATATTCGCCGATGATTTTTTTCTTTGTCACCCTGGTGGCCGGACTTGTCTGCCTTGGCTGGTTGATCAAAAAAACGACGGACGTGTTTATGCTGGAACGAAAAGGAGGGTGAGAAGCCGGCCAAGCTCCCAGGTGAGGCAGGAAAGAACGTTAACTTATAAACTACCAAGTTTCTGCTCCAGGACATTTCTGCCGACCGCCCCGGAGATTTGATCGATCAGGCTGCCGTTCTTGAAAAACATGAAGGTCGGCACCCCGCGAATGGCGAAAAACATGGCTATCTGTTGATTTTTACTGGTGTCGACCTTGGCGATGATGAACTTGTTGACATATTCGCGGGCCATGGCATCGACAAGAGGCGACATCGTCTGGCAGGGACCGCAGGTCGGAGAGAAAAAATCAACCATAACCGGCAAGGGTGCCTGTTTGACGAAATCGTGGAAGTCGTGGTCGCCAAGTTCGACCGGCACTGCCTGATTGGTCATCTTGAGTGGGGCCTTGCAATGACCGCAGTGGGGATGCAGGTGTTGTTTGTCCGCCGGAATTCTATTTTTTTTGCCGCATGACGAGCAGGGAATAATTACACTATTCACGATGTTACCTCTTGGTTTTCTTTGTAAATTTCCTGCGGGGTGCCGGTGGTATTTTGGTTCGGCACCCCCGCAGGGATGCACGGTAGTATTATACTTTTATAAGGTCTCGCCGAGATATTCGGTAAAGCGTTTCCACGACTTTTTATCGGCATCTTCGTGGTAGGCTTTGGAGCCGAAAACGGTAAAGGCGTGCGGCGCGCCACTGTAGGTGATCATTTCATGCGCCACATTCTTTGCTTCAAGTTCCTTGGCCAGATCGGCAAAATGGTCCATGGTAACCGAAGCATCGGCAGTCCCGTGCAGAACGAGCAACGTGCCTTTGGCCGTGGCGTAATCCTGTCCCTCCGGCGTCACCAGACCGCCATGGAAGGTGACAAAACCTTTGAGATCCGCACCTGACCGGGCGAATTCCAGAACCGCGGCCCCGCCAAAACAGTAGCCGGCGACGACGGCATTGCCGGTATCGAGCCCCTGGGCTTTTGCCGTATCCAGCGCGCCGTAAAGCAGCTTGCGCATTTTCTCTCGGTCTTTATAAAGGCCACCGGTAAGTTGTTTTTTGTCTTCTGTCTCGGTTGGCCGAACCCCGGCGCCGAAGAGGTCGGCGGCAAAAACGCTGTAACCCAGCCCGGCGAGCATCTCCGCCCGTTTGACTTCATAGTCGGTCAGGCCGTCCCAGTCATGGATGATAACAATCAGCGGTGCGCCTGGTCTGGTGTTGATGAAATATCCCTCGTATTGCTGACCGTCGATCGAATAGGTGATCTTTTCCCCGGCGAAGCTGCCGGCAGCAAAAAGCGTCACAAGAAGCAGTGAGAATAAATAACGCATGGAAGAACCTCCCTTTGTCGTCTTATAGTAAATGAATGGCTGTCAGTGAGACACCTGTGGTCAGCCATGGACCTGCTGCTCCAGTAGTGTTTACAAGAATATGTATGCTGGTCAGGAAATCAATACTCGCATCAGGGATCTCTTTCTCCACTGGTGGGGACGTCAATCGCACCATCACCCATCTCTTGGGTAATAGAGGCTTGGACAAGTTGGTCAGGCAGCCGTTTGACCGCTTTGTCCTTGGCGCAGATAAGGATATCTTTTATCATCACCGGGGAAAACTCTTCAGCACCGTTGAACTGCAGGCAGGTAATCTATCGTTTGATTTCGCGTTCTCGCTGCGCAGCGGGAGAAAAAAACTGACTGAGGCAAGAAATTGTAAGGAGCATCATGACTGAAAAAGTACAGTGCAAAAAACACGGCGAAGTTTCTGTCTGGCTTGTCTGCCGGCATGTCGGCAATGGCAATGCCGATACGATCATATTCAGTGAGGGGCAGGATGCCCTCTGCTTCGAATGTGCCCGAAATTTTAAGAATCTCACGGAGCAGGACGTGATCGGCATGTGTGAAGAATGCCTCAAGGATTTCACGGCGAAACTGATGATAGACACAAAAACCTTTGCCAATCTCAAGGAGCGGGTCCAGGGTATTGAGCATCTCAAAGGCAAGAGGCTTGCGCCTTAATAGGTTCTACCGACCATTCTTGTCAAAAGAGGACTGCGGCCGGCGCCGATTTCTTTATGTTGTTGTCAAGAAGAGACTAATTTTTCTTGCGCCGATGTCTTCGATCCCGGTACTTCGGTTCGGTTTCCATGGCTTCCACCTCGGCCAGCATCTGCAGGTAGATGGTGTAGCGTTCCCTGTCGATTTGCCTGTCTTCGACAAGCTTTATAACCTTGCAGGCCGGTTCTTCGCGGTGCTTGCAATCCCTGAATCGGCAGGCGTCCATGGCCGCTTTTTCAAAGCCGGGGAAATACGTTGACAGTTGATGGGCCGAGATGTCAACCAGGCCGAAGTCATTGAAACCTGGAGAATCAATGAGTTCGCCGCCATCGCTGAGGAGGTGCAGGGTGGAAACGGTTGTGGTGTTTCGACCGCGTTTTTTCGTTTCGCTTATCTCGCCGGTGGTCAGGTTAATTTCCGGCAGGAGACCGTTGAGGATGGAGCTCTTGCCGACACCGGTCGGGCCGACGAAGACGCCGCGGTGTCCCTCGCTGAAAAAGGTGTTCAGCGTGTCAAGTCCAGTGCCTTTCTCGGCACTCATGGTGAAAATCTCCACAGATTCGCGGTAAACCTTGCGGGTTGCCGCCTCATATTCGGCAAAGCAGGCGAGGTCCGATTTATTGAGCACCAGCACCGGGCGAAGGTCGCTCGCTCGGGCGGAGACTATCGCCCGGTCGATAAATCCTGGGGGTGGAAGTGGTTCGCAGGACACGACGATGCACAGTACATCGAGGTTGGCCCCGACGATGTGAATGCCGCCCCGGGCATCCATACGGGACAGCTCGGAACTTCTTTCGAGTCTGGTCAGTATATCGTCCTGTATGATAACCTTGTCGCCGACAACATGGCCTGAATTCCGTTTAACCCGGATCATCCGGCTGGTATTGTCCGCGGCAAACAAGACGTCGACAGCAACGCCGTAATGTGCAATAATTATACCTTCTTTGTTCTCTGCTGATGTGTGCTCTTTTTTCAAGATTCTCCTTCACTGTAGATTCTGCGGGAAATATGTAACTTTGTCTATTTGTCGGTGGCCAGTTTCAGACCGATGAACAGTAAAATTGACCCGGTACAGCTATCAAAGACCCGGTTGACCATGGGACGTTTCAGCCATTTGCCGGCCCTGTCCACCATGGCGGCAAGGACACATTGATAGAGCATGGCCACGGCAAAATGGATGCCGGCCACCACCAGGGATTGGAAGAGAGCGGGCTCGGCCGGGTTAATGAACTGGGGGAGGAAGGCCATGTAGAAAATCACCGTTTTCGGATTGAGGACATTGGACAGGAAACCTTCTCGCAGCGATCTGGAAAATCGAAAGATGTCCTGTTTCGCCGCGACATTGCCGGCAAAGAGGTTTTGACGTCTGCCGATCGCCCGTTTCCAGCTGCATAGCCCCAGCCAGATTAAATAACCGGCACCGGCAAATTTAAGGGCATTGAAGGCCCAGGCGGTATGCAATAAGAGGATCGAGATGCCGAGCGCTGAAACCGTGGCATGGACAAAAAGACCGCTGCAGATACCCAGGGAACTGACCGCGCCGTCCAGCCAGCCGCCGCGGGCGCTGTTGCGGATGATCAGCAGCGTGTCCACCCCCGGGGTAAGGGTGAGGAGGGTAACTGCGATGAGGCAGGTGATAAAAGTCTGGGTATCCATGCATGCTCCGATTGTTCATTGATAGATTTTCTATTCACGGTATTATACAGTTTTTTCTTTACTAAATAAGGTTATTTGTAAGAGCAGTCAGTCTCTTTTTCGAGCAGGCGCGGTACCTCCTCCTTCACAGGGGAGAGGGTCATGTCTATACTCTTAGGTTATCATTCACAAATTGAAAAGGAGCAGTCATGTTTATTGATCTTTTGCGCACCAGAAGAAGTGTCAGAAAATTCCAGGACAAGCCGGTAGAAAAAGAAAAAATTGATCTTCTCGTCGAGTCCATGCTACGTTCCCCCTCCTCGCGGGGCCTTAATCCCTGGGAATTTGTCGTAGTCACCGATCCCGGGATTCTCGGGGGCCTGGCCAAGGCCAAACCGCACGGCGCCTCGTTTATTAAAAATGCGCCGCTGGCTGTTGTCGTCTGCGCTGATCCGGCCAAATGCGATGTCTGGGTCGAGGACTGTTCCATTGCCGCACTTATTGTCCACCTGGCGGCGACTGATCTGGGCTTGGGAAGCTGCTGGGTGCAGCTCCGCCTGCGTGAGTATGATGCCCAAACGACCTCGGAAGAGTATGTGAAGAAGCTTCTCGGCCTTAGCGACAACATGGTGGTTGAGTCGGTTATCGCCATTGGTTACGCCAGGGAGGACAAACCCGGGCACTCTCTTTCTTCCCTGTCCTATGACAAAGTGAACTACAACCGCTATGGTCAGAAAGGGTAAGCGGTGAGATTTCGGCCAGAGAGAAAAAAGCAGAGAATTGTGCTGGAAAAAAATCGAGAGGCACTCCATGAACTCCTACTATAAAGACCCGGATAGAGAGGAAACCCAGGACTGGATCGACTCCCTGAAAGGGGTGATCCAACAGGAAGGTGGTGAAAAAGCCGATTATCTCCTCTGCCGCCTGACCGACCTTGCCCGGACCCTTGGCGTGTCCACCTCGCCGGGACTGCTCACGCCCTATTGCAATACCATCCTGCCGGAAAATGAAGAGTCGATTCCCGGCGAATCGCTGGTGGCCAGAAACGTTGCCGCCTATGTGCGCTGGAACGCCATGGCCATGGTGGCCAGAGCCAATAAGGACGGCAAGGGACTGGGCGGGCATATCGCCACCTACACCTCGGTTTCGGCTATGTATGAGGTCGGCTTCAACTGGTTCTTCCGGGGGCCGGACGCAGCCGATGGCGCCGACATGATCTATTTTCAGGGGCACAGCTCGCCGGGGATCTACGCCCGGGCCTTTGTCGAAGGCAGGTTCAATGAAGAGCAGCTGAAAAATTTCCGTCAGGAGGTCGGCGGCCATGGTCTGTCCTCCTACCCGCATCCCTGGCTGATGCCCGATTTCTGGCAGTTCCCCACCGTCTCCATGGGGCTTGGACCGATGGCGGCAATTTACCAGGCCCGCTTCATGAGGTATATGGACAGCCGCGGCCTGAAGGCGGCCGGCGACAGAAAGGTCTGGGTATTCATGGGTGATGGAGAATCCGACGAGCCGGAATCCCTCGGCGCCCTGTCGCTTGCCGCCCGGGAAAACCTTGATAACCTCATCTTTGTCGTCAACTGCAATCTGCAGCGGCTCGACGGGCCGGTGCGCGGCAACGGTAAGATTATCCAGGAACTGGAGGGACGCTTTCGGGGTGCCGGCTGGCATGTCATCAAATTGATCTGGGGCAGCGAGTGGGATGTTATTCTGCAACGGGATACGGAAGGTCTGCTCATCAAAAAATTCGGTGCGATGGTCGATGGCGATTTCCAGACCATTCGAGCCCGTGGGCCGAAATATCTGCGGGAAAAGGTGTTCGGTGACGACCCCCGGCTGCTGGCCCTGGTCGAGGACATCAGCGATGGCGAACTCTGGCAGATGAGCCGCGGCGGCCATGACCCGCGCAAGGTGTATGCCGCCTATGCCGCGGCGATGCAGTATAAAGGCAAACCCACCGTTCTCCTGGTCAAGACCATCAAGGGATTCGGCATGGGTCAGGTCGGTGAGTCAGTCATGGTCGCCCATAATGTCAAGAAAATGAATGTTGACTCCCTGAAGGCATTTCGCGACAGATTTCATGTGCCGCTCGAAGATGACCAGCTTGCCGACCTGCCCTTTATCCGACCGCCGGAGGGCAGCCCGGAAGCAGTATTTATCAAGGAACGGAGGCAGGCGCTGGGCGGTCCGGTGCCGTATCGGCAGGCTGTCGATGATGCGCTGCAGGCCCCGCCCCTCAGTGTTTTCCAGGCCCTGTTGAAATCTTCCAAAGAACGGGAGCTGTCGACGACTATGGCCTTTGTCCGACTGCTGGGCACGCTGATAAAAGACAAACATATCGGTAAACATGTCGTGCCGATCATTCCCGATGAGGCGCGGACCTTCGGCATGGAGGGCTTGTTTCGGCAGCTGGGCATCTACGCGCCTACTGGACAGCTCTATGAACCGCAGGACTCCGAGACGGTATCCTGGTATAAGGAGGATCCGCAGGGGCAGATCCTCGAAGAAGGAATTACCGAAGCCGGGGCCATCTCTTCCTGGCTGGCGGCGGCCACCGCCCATGCCAACTATGGCGTACCGATGATCCCCTTTTATACCTTCTATTCCATGTTTGGCTTTCAGCGGATCGGCGACCAGCTCTGGGGTGCCGGAGACAGCCGGGCCAGAGGTTTTATCATGGGGGCGACAGCCGGGCGGACGACCTTGAATGGCGAAGGGTTGCAGCATCAGGACGGCCAGGGGCTCCTTTTTGCTTCGGTCTATCCGTCGTGTCTCGCCTATGATCCGACCTTTAGTTACGAGGTGGCGGTCCTTATCCAAAGGGGTATCGAGCGGATGTTTGCCGATAACGAAGATGTTTTTTATTATATTACCCTGCAAAACGAAAACTATCCGCACCCGGAGATGCCCGCAGGCGTTGAAGAAGGGATTAACCGCGGCATGTACCTTTTCCGGGATAGCACAGCGAAAGGGGTCAGAGTGCAGTTGATGGGTTCCGGCGCTATTTTCCGGGAGGTCATCGCCGCCGCCGAGCTGCTTGAAGCGGATTTCGGCGTGTCCGCGGATGTCTGGTCGATTCTCGGGGTCAACCAGCTGCACCGCGAAGGGGTACTTATGGAAAACTGGAACCGTCTTCATCCGCAAGAGGCCAGGAAAAAAACCTATGTCGAGGAGCAGCTGGAAGGACACGAGGGGCCGGTCGTCATCAGCACCGATTATGTCCAGGCCTACGGCGAACAGCTGCGACGTTTCATTCCCAGACCGCTCACCGTGCTCGGTACCGACGGCTACGGCAGATCCGATTCCCGCGAGGTGTTGCGCCGCTTTTTTCAGGTGGACCGATATCACGTGGTCGTTACAGCTTTGAAGAGTTTAGCCGATGCCGGCGAACTGCCGATGACCACGGTGACTGATGCCTTGCGAAAATATCAGATCAACCCGGAAGAACCACACGCCCTTACTAGATGACACCGTGGATCAGTCCAAAAGGAGAGACGCAGATGGCAGTCGAGAAAATAAGAATTCCCGATTTCGGTGACGTGCAGGAGATAACGGTCGTTGAAGTGTTTATCAAACCCGGTGACAAGATAACAGAAGAGGACTCGCTGCTCACCTTGGAAAGTGAAAAGGCGGTCATGGACCTTCCTTCTCCTTATTCGGGGGTTATTAAAGAGGTATCGGTCAAGGAAGAAGATAAGGTTGCCGGTGGCGATGTCATCGCGCTGATTGAAACGGAGGAGACCGCGGAAGATGGCTCGGACAAACCGGACGGCGAGAAGGAAAAAGCCGAGCTTGAGAAGGGCGGGGAGGAGTCCGCACAACAAGAAGCCGGGGAGGAAAAAACAGTAAAAGAAGAGGACGTCGCCAAGGCAGAGGATGATCGGAAATCGACAAATGACAAGGCAGCTGAGCGTGAACCGGCCGGAGCCGACGAGGACGACGAAAAGCAACCTGAGAAAGAAGAAGAACATGAACCGGCCAAAGACCGGCCGGCGGAGCAAATTTTCCATGCGACGCCGTCCGTTCGGGCTTTTGCCAGGCAGCAGCAGGTCGACCTGGCCAAGGTGACCGGTACCGGACCCAAAGGACGTATCGTAAAAGAAGACGTCCTGGCCATGCGGCAACAGCCGGCAGCCGCTCTGCCCGGGCAGGAACCAGCTCCCCTGGAAGATTTCAGCAAGTACGGCGAGATTGAGGAAGTGGCCCTGGGGCGCATTCAGAAGATATCCGGGCCGCATCTGCACAGAAGCTGGGTGACCATTCCCCATGTCACCCATTTTGAGGAGGCGGACATCACCGAACTGGAGCGATTTAGAAAGGAGTTGAACCACGCCTTGCCGGAGGGCGAACCCACCTATAGCCCGCTCATCTTTATGATCAGGGCGGTTGGTGCTACGCTGCGGCAATTCCCGCTTTTTAACTGCTCTCTGCTGCCGGGGGGCGAAAAAGTGATCCTGAAAAAATATTACCATCTCGGTATCGCCGTCGATACGCCGAAAGGGCTGATGGTTCCGGTGATAAAAAATGTCGATCGGCGAGGCTTGCAGGATCTTGCCGTCGAGCTGCAGCGGCTGAGCAGCAGTGCCCGGGCGGGCAAGCTGGCCATCCCCGATATTCAGGGTGCTACCTTCACCATCTCGAGCCTTGGCGGTATCGGCGGTACCGGCTTTACCCCCATTATCAGCAGTCCCCAGGCGGCGATTCTCGGTCTGTCCCGCAGCACCATGAAACCGGTCTGGGACGAGCAGAGCGGGAATTTTGTGCCGCGCTTAATCCTGCCCTTTTCCGTCTCCTATGATCACCGGATTATCGACGGAGCGGAGGCGGCCAGATTTTGTAGGGTGCTGCGCATGAATATTGAGGATTTGAAACGGACCCTGGTTTAACAGACCCGGCAAGGTACTAAGGAGAGTTGACAATGAGCGAAGAGAAGACATTTGATGTGGTGGTTCTCGGTGGTGGTCCCGGTGGATATACAGCTGCCTTTCGCGCAGCCGACCTCGGTCTTTCTGTCTGCCTGGTCGACAAGCAGGCGCGTCTCGGCGGCGTCTGTCTCAATGTGGGCTGCATTCCGTCAAAGACCTTGCTGCATGCGGCGACGGTCATTGAAGAGGCGGTGGAAATAGCCGAGTTTGGGGTGGATTTTGCCCCGCCGCAGATTGATGTCGCCCGCTTGCTGGCGAAAAAAGATGCGGTGATTGACCAGCTGACGGGAGGCCTCGACGGTCTGTGCAAGGCCCGGAAAATAACCCGGCTGACCGGCAAGGGAGTGTTCAAGGACGCGACCACCCTGACCGTTACCGGCCCGGACGGCGAGCAGGAGGTGCACTGCCGCAATGCGATCATCGCCACCGGTTCCCATCCCTTCGTCCTGCCGAACATCCCTGACGACCCGCGCATCTGGGATTCCACCGCCGCCCTGACCCTGCCGGCGGTGCCGAAGCGGTTTCTGATTATCGGCGGCGGCATTATCGGCCTGGAAATGGCCCAGATCTATAGCGCCCTTGGTTCGGAGATCACCATCGTCGAGATGCTCGAACAGATTATTCCGCCGGCCGACAAGGACCTCGTGCAGCCGCTTTTTTTAAAGTTGAAAAAGAAGTATACCATTCTGACGAGCACCAAGGTGACGGCGATGACCGCCGCCGAGACCGGGATCCAGGTCAGCCTGGAAGGAAAAAATGCTCCGGAAAATGGAGAATTTGACGCGGTCCTGGTGGCGGTGGGCCGCAGACCGAACAGCGCCGGCCTGGGCTTCGATACACTGGGCGGCGAGATCGATACGCGCGGTTTTGTCCAGGTCAACGAGCGGCAGGAGACCAATGTGGAGCATATTTACGCCATAGGTGATGTGGTCGGCGAGCCGATGCTCGCCCACAAGGCAAGCCATGAAGGAAAAGTGGCCGCCGAGGTCATTGCCGGTCACAAAGCGGCCTTTACGCCGATGACTATTCCTTCGGTGGCCTATACCAACCCGGAGGTTGCCTGGATGGGGCTTACCGAAAAAGAGGCTAAGGCGCAGAATATTGATTTTGCCAAAGGGAAGTTCCCCTGGGGAGCCAGCGGTCGGGCACTCAGCGCCGGGGCGACTTCTGGGGTGAGCAAGGTGCTTTTTGATACCAAAACTGGGCGGATAATCGGCGCGGGGATCTGCGGCGTCAATGCCGGAGAGCTGATTCATGAAGCGGTGCTGGCGCTCGAGATGGGAGCGACTGCCCAGGATATCAGCCTGACGGTCCATGCCCATCCGACCCTGGCGGAAACCTTTGCCTTTGCCGCGGAGATTGTCGACGGCTCCATCACCGATGTTCTGCCGCTGAAGAAAAAATAACCTGTAAGATCCCGAAAAATATTTCCTGAAACGGGCCGCTCACTAGGGGCGGCCCTCTTTCCTCCTCCTTGAGACATGAATCTGACCGACGAACAGCTGCGTATTATCAACCACGCCGGAGGGCATGCCCGGGTCAGCGCGGTGGCCGGTTCCGGCAAGACGACGACCATGGTCGCCAGGGTCGGACAGCTGCTGCAGCAGGGCGTGAGTGCCAGCCAGATCATGGTGCTGATGTTCAATAAATCGGCAAGGGACTCCTTTGCCGACACCATGCGGCAGCGGCTGGCCTCTGCCGCTGGCCAGCTGCCCGAGGTGCGGACCTTCCATTCTCTCGGCATGCGTCTGGTCAACAGCTTCACCAGGCGTGGCGCACTGCCTGGCTATACGCTTGTTACCGAGGAATTTGTCCAGGAGAAACTGGCCCGGCAGGTGGCCAATGAGGTGTATCGCCAGGAGCAGGCCAATGACGGCTGGCTGGCCGGAGATGCCATCGAGGAATTTCTTACCTTTATCGACCGGGTAAAATCGACGGTTACCGGAGCGGCCGAGGTGTTTAAAAAGCTTGATCTTTCGAGCCGCTACAGCTATTTCGTCAAGGCCTACGAACTTTTTGAAATGGTCAGGCGAGAACGAAAGATCCGCTTCTACGCCGATCTCATTCATGAACCACTCATGGCCATGCTGGCTGACGATGAGCTGGCCGCCTGGGTGACGGACCGTGTCGAGCATATTATCGTCGATGAATATCAGGACATCAACGAGGCCCAGCAGCAGCTGCTGAAGATCCTCGCCGGCAGCAGGGCCAAAGTGATGGTTGTCGGCGATGTCGATCAGTGTATCTATGAGTGGCGTGGGGCGAAACCGGAATATATCACCACCAGATTCCAGATTGATTTCCCCCAGCCCGACAATTATCAGCTGTCTTTTACCTTTCGCTACGGCCACCAGCTGTCCCTTGCCGCCAATCATCTTATTTCGGGCAATAGAAAGCGGGACCAGAAGCTGTGTATCTCTCACCAGACAACGGAAAAAACCGTCATCACCTGCCTGGAAGAGCAGAAAAAACATCCAGTCCTCGCCGTTCTCTCGGCCTGGCGCGAGCAGGGCCGTTCGCTGCAAGAGGCGGTGGTGCTGGTCAGACTCTTTGCCCAGAGTGTGCCGGTGGAACTGGCGCTGCTTGAGGCGGGGATTCCCTACCGCCTCGAGGGCAATGCCCAGGTATTTGATTGCACCGAGGTCCTGGCCCTGACCGGCTATTTACAACTGGTTGTCGGCAGCATGGCTGAAGAGGGGCAGGAAAGCCGGGAAAAGATATTCACGGCGATGCTCTCCCAGCCGCATCTGGGTATAAAACGCGAAGATATGCTCCTGCTGGTGCGGCGTGTTGCCGAAAATCCCGATGCGGCGGTCACGGTGCTGCGCAACTGGAACGGCTCGGATCTGCCGCCTTTTATTCGCAAGAGAGTTGAAGAAACGGCGGCTAACTGGCGCTGGCTTGCCGGCTGTTCGTCTTCCGGACGCGCCGATGTCCTGCTGAAACAAATCGTTGAAAAGCTCAAACTCTATGATTTTTATCATAATTTCTCGGCAAGATCGGCTACCGCCGAAAACCGGGTGAAGACCTGCCAGGCCTTTATCGATTTTGCCGCCGCGCAAAAGTTGTCTGTCCGGCAATTGCTCGCTAAGATCAGCGAATTTCAGAGTGCCGGGGACGCCCCGGCGGCGGAAACCTTGCTGCTGACCTCCGTCCACCGAGCCAAGGGACTGGAGTGGCCGCTGGTTATTCTACCGGGTCTGGAGGAAGGGGCCTTTCCCTTTTACCGGGAACGGGAGAGTGGCGCGGATGACCTGGAAGATGAGCGTCGGCTCTTTTATGTGGCGATGACCAGAGCCATCGAACAGGTCGTCTGTATTCATCCGGTCGATGCAGAATTCAAACGCTGCATGGTAAAATGCTGCGGTAAAATACCCCGGGAAATGGTGCGGGCCAGTCGCTTTCTCTACGAGGCCAACCCGGGCCTGTCGGTGTGTCTCGGGGAGATACTGGCGACCGGAGATGCGGATCGAACCATTACCGCCGACGATACAACCATCGCCAGGCGGTATCTCAAGGCCGTTGGCGCAGAAGTGAAGCTGGTGGAAAATGACAGGGGGCAAAAACAGCAGGCGGAACCTGTCAGAAAAATTCTGGAAATCCACGAGATTGCCGAGGGCTTGCGGGTCTGCCACCCAACTTTTGGCGTGGGCACGGTAGTCGAGGTAAAGGACAGGAAGCAGGGGCGCCTCACGGTCTTCTTCGAGGGGCACGGCGCAATGATCCTTCTGGCCGCCTATGCGAGACTGCAGTCTTGCCGATGAAAAACAACCCTGATTTGCTGCGCGTCGGGATCAGCCTCGATAAGAGCGGCTATACTCCCTGAAAAGTTCGACTATTTTCCGGCTCCGGCCGCCAGGCCTGCCGTCGCCGATCTTGACGGCATCAATAGCCGTGATGGGGGCAACTTCCCGCACCGTTGAGGCCAGAAAAGCCTCGTCGATCAGCCGGACTTCATCCTTGTGCAGGTCACGTTCAACTACGGTAAATTCTTTTTCCGCAAGCCTGATAACCACCTGGCGGGTGATGCCGGGCAGCACCCGGTTGCATGGCGGTGTCACCAGGGTATCGCCGATAAAGGCAAAAAGATTTGACGTCGTGCCTTCGAGCATGTAGCCGTTTCTGTCGACATATACCGCCTCAATAGCCTGTTGCTGCCGGGCTTCTCTTTGGCAGAGGATGGCCGGGATATAGTTGATACTTTTTGCCCCGGGCATAAAACGTTCGACATGGCAGGTGATGATTTTTGCCCCCTCCGTGTACCACTGCGGCGGCATCTCTTTTACCGGGGTGACCATGATCAAAAGCTGAGGCGAGTCGCCCGGGGTGATGCCGTCACTGCTTAACCCGCCGGTGACAACCAGGCGGATATTGCTCTCCGGGTGGCTGTTGCGCCCTAGTGTCTCCAGAGTAATTTCACGGATTTCTGCCGTGGGATGCGGTAGTTGCAGGCCGACGAGGCGCGCTGACCGTTCAAGGCGCTGCAGGTGGTCATCAAGATGGAAAGGGATGCCATTGTAGGTCCGCAAAAAATCAAAGACGCCAAAACCGCGTATTACCGATAGGTCGTTAACGGATATAGTCGCTTGATCTTCCTCGACAAATGCACCATTTACATAATAGATGTCCATTCCGGCTCCCTGGAGTGTAGGCGGTTATTTAAGAAAAAGGCGGTTCCTCGCCTTTATCCCGGCAGAGCTGTCGGTGCCCGTCAACTGCTTGATGGAAATTTTCTTCCAGTTCGGCAAAGCTCTGGCCGCTATAGGAGATTTCTTCATCGATGAACAGAATTGTGCCAAAGAGGGAATAGTCTTTGGTGTTCACCTTGATTGAGCCGTGATATCCTTTATATTCTAAGGTTCTTTGTGCCAACTGTCTGTTCCTTCTTATTTTAGTAGTGGGGAGGTGGCGGATCTTCCCCATTGTCTGGATGGTCCTGCATGGTGCTCAGCATCGCCTGGAGCCGGTTGATCTGGTCGTGAAGGACGTTGAGCTGGGTCTGCTGCTCAATTATCACCTCATTTAAGGCATCGATCATCTTCTCCTGGTAGAGAAAATTTTCCTCAAGGATTTGCAGCCGCTCTGCAAAAGTGTCTGGAACGGTCATGTCGTATTGCAATTCTTTTTCACTCATAGTCTGCCATAGTAAAGTGGTCGATAAAAAACGCAAGATTTTTTATCTGCTCCTGGAAGGTATCCTTGCTTGCAACAAGCCGTTGTCAATTTACTGCAAAAGAGGTAAGGGGTTATGATGGTTGAATTTTATGTCTCTATCTGGAGCCTGGTGTGATTGTCCTCAACTCATTATTTCCCATCTTTGTGCTGCTGCTCCTGGGCTGGGCCCTGAAACGGCAGGGTCTCACCGATGCAGATTTTTTACGCACCGCCGATCGGCTGATCTACTATTTCTTTTTTCCGGTCATGCTGTTCTGGAAAATCGGCAGCGCCTCTTTTGACGATGGTATCGACTGGAATTTCTGTTTCGCCGCCCTGTTCGCCCTGCTGGCCATGTTTGTTCTCAGTACCCTGGTTATTAAACTGTTTCGCATAACCGCCTATCAGGCCGGGTCATTTTCCCAGAGTTGTTATCGCTTTAATACCTATATAGGGGTGGCGGTCATCCTTAATAGCCTGGGCACCGAGGGGATGAAATATTTCGGCATCCTCATCGGTTTTGCGATTCCTCTTATTAATGTCTTTGCCGTCACGACGTTGATCTGGTTTTCCGGGCGGGAAATGGATTTCGCCAAGCGTTGCTCGATAGCCGGCAGAGCTCTTGTCGCCAATCCGCTGATACTCGGCTGCCTGGCCGGGCTGGCCTATTCCGGCCTGATAGGCCGGTTTCCGGTTTTTGTCAATAATTCCCTGAGCCTGATTTCCATGGTCGCGCTGCCCCTGGCGCTTATTTCCATCGGCGGCAGCCTGACCTTTGCCGGGGTCAGGGGCAATCTGGGGCTGTCCTTTTTCGCGGCAGCTTTGAAACTTCTGGTACTGCCGGGCATCGGCTGGTTCTTTTTTTACATCTTTAATGTGAGCGGCATTCCTTTCAAGGTGGGCCTGATCTTCTTTGCCTTGCCGGCATCGACGGCAATTTATGTCCTTTCCTCGCAGATGAACAGCGACACGCAGCTTGCTTCATCGGCTATTGTTCTCTCCACCTTGCTTTCTTTTTTTTCTCTGTCTTTTATTCTTCTTCTTTGATGTCGTCGTAAAAACTCTTCATCTTTTTCCACTTTTCCGGATGGACGGGTCGTCGGAAAAATCTGTTCAATAAAATTCTTAAAACTGGTTCTTCGCCGCAGAGTGACATATAGTAAAACATGAACATCGGAGAGAAGTACTTTGGCCAGAGGGGTATGTGTAGATGTCTAATCGGATGGAGCGAAAGCCGAAGCAGGTGCCTGGGAAAGGGGGAATATTATTCCCGTGTCAGCAGAATCTTTGGTGCCGAATGACGGTTTTACCTTTTGGGTATTTTCTAGCTTTAAGGAGAGACCCGAATGGTAAACAAGAATTTTAGACAACGTAAAGGAGTAGATTATGAGAGGCACATACGAAGCGTATATACTGGTGAAAGTAAAAGATGGGAAGAAGTATGTCTGTGCCTTAAATCGACCAAAAGGACCAAAAGAAGAACTTGGTCGACTGAGTGAGAAAGAATGGCAGGACTACCTCGACAACCAGGTTATCTGGAACTGACCCGGTAAACGGGGAAAAAACTGGGACTCAGTTCAGTCCCTGTGCTTTGCAGGCATAAATGTCTTGGGACAGATTGTTTTCTTGCAAAAAAACAAGAAGATCGCGGGTCAGGTACTGAGGAGGACGGCGGAGAAGAGACAAAATCAGCCGCAACAATATACTGTTGCGGCTGATCCTTTTATTTTCAGATCTTCACTACATTTTGTGCAGCTGGACCTTTCTGACCGTCTACAACTTCAAAGCTGACGCGCTCGCCTTCGGAGAGTGATTTGAATCCGTCTGCCTTAATAGCGGAATGATGGACAAATACATCCTGGCCTCCATCTTGTTCGATAAAGCCAAAGCCTTTTGCATCATTAAACCACTTTACTGTTCCTTCTGCCATTGCTACTACTCCTGTGTAATGGGGTCCATTATGGCCCCTTTTTTCGATTGCCTGATTGCTGTCTGCTGAATCAGGCATCAGCCTTACTGCAGGCTGAATTTATTGCCTGTATGGTCTTCCCCTACAGGCGAAATTTTTTGGCTGCGGGATGACCATATCCAGCTCTGCCAAAACACGCAGCGTGTATATCTCTTATCAACGTACTAATTTATTTTTTGACGATTGGGTTCTGTACAAGAGAGGACGCCGATCTTCATCTACGCTTTTTCCCTTTCTTCGGCGGTTGCGCCTCGTTACAGACCAGTGCACGATTTTTGTAGTCTTGTTTATTCAGCGTTTCCATCGCCCGATGTCCTTCCGACCTCGTCGCCATCTCAACAAAGGCAAAACCCTTTGGACGGCCGGAAAAATGATCTATGACAAGGTTGGTATTGACAACTTCGCCAAAATCGCTGAAAAGCTGGAGAACTTCGGGTTCGGTTACGTCATAAGGCAAATTGCCTATAAAGAGTTTCAAGCTGCTGCTCCCTGGGGACTATGATCGGCAAGAATCTTTATCGGCAACTACAATGCAGGCAAACTGCACAACGACTGACGAGAAACACTATGCGTGATCGGATTTACATGAGGACTTGGAATCATGCTATACAATAGATGTTACACGAATACAAGAAAATAACATCTATGGCAGTATCCGCCGCGGCAGGAACCTCTTGTGGAAAATGGGGTTTTGCATAACAACCGAAAACGGCTCTGCGCCCGCCTTGCCGCGCAACCGCGTCCCTGGTAAAGCGTTTCTTAGCTGAGGGTTTCCATCCGTCTTCTTGCCGTTTCACGAAGATAATAGTCATAGTCGCCTTCGTAGGCGTGCATGGCGCCATGGTCGATCTCAAAGACCCGGTTCACCAGAGAGCGCAGGAAATGGCGGTCATGGCTGACCAGGATGACGGTTCCGGCAAATTTTTGCAGGGCAGCGAGCAGTACGTCCCGGGACTGGATGTCGAGGTGGTTGGTTGGCTCGTCGAGGACGAGAAAGTTCAGGGGTTGACCAAGCAGGGTGGCAAGGATGACCCGGCTTTTTTCGCCGCCGGAGAGATTGACGATGCGTTTCTCCACATCATCCCCCTGGAAGAGAAAAGCGGCACAGAGATTACGGATCGTGCCGATATTTTCCAGCGGCAGGACTTCCTGCACCGCTTCAAAGACGGTCTGCTCCGGCTTGAGAAGATCCATGGCATGCTGACTGAAGTAGCCGGTGCTGACACCGACGCCAAGGAGTACTTGGCCCTCGGTTGGTTCGGTGTGGCCGGTGATGCTTTTGAGAAGGGTCGATTTGCCGGCGCCGTTCACTCCGACCACAGCGATTTTTTCCAGCCGCCGGATGGTACCGGTAAGTCCGCTGAATACGGGAATCTCACGGCCGTCATGGCCTGCCCAGGTTTTGCCGAGATTATCGAGATGCAGGACATCGTCACCACTGCGCGGCGGCGTAGGAAAGTCAAACTTGATGGTTCTCTGTTCGGCCGGCAGGACAATGCGGTCAATTTTTTCAATCTTTTTGATACGGGACTGAACCTGGGAGGCATGGGAGGCGCGGGCGGCAAAACGGGCGATGAACTCCTCTTCTTTGGCGAGCATCTCCTGCTGGCGGCGATAACTGGCTTCGAGCTGCTGCCTTCGCACTTCTCGCTCCTGCAGGTAGAAATCAAAATTGCCGCTGTAGGTTGTCGTACAGCCGTTGGCTACCTCGATTATCCGCGAGACGATTTTGTTCATGAATTCCCGGTCGTGGCAGGTCATGAGCAGGGCGCCCTTGAACTCATTGCGCAGCCATTCCTCCAGCCAGAGAATCGATTCGATGTCCAGATGGTTGGTCGGTTCGTCGAGCAGCAGGACATCCGGGTTGATAGTAAGAATTTTCGCCAGGGCAATGCGCATCTTCCAGCCGCCGCTGAAAATTTCCACGGGGCTGTTGAAGTCATGCGGTGAAATACCGAGGCCGGTGAGAATGGCCTGGGCCCGAGGTTCAAGGTCGTAGCCGCCGCGCTGTTCGAAGATTTCCACGCACTCGCCGTAGCGTTCGAGGAGACTGGCCATGGCCTCAGCGGCCATCGGCTCGCCCATTTCCGCTTCCATGGCCGATATTTTCTTGCCGAGCTCGACTATGTCTCCGGCCGCGGACATTACCTCGGTGATGACCGAACGTCCGGCCATTTCGCCGACATCCTGGGAAAAATAGCCGATAACGGTTTTTTTCGAGCAGGAAATATCGCCTTTATCGGCTTCTTCCTCGCCGGTAATCAGCCGAAAGATGGTAGTTTTGCCGGTACCATTCGGCCCGACCAGGCCTGTTTTGCTACCAGGGAGGATCTGCAGGCTGGCGTTCTGCAAGAGAACCTGCCTGCCGTGCTGCATATGGATATTCGTTAAATGTATCATAATCGCCGGGAAAGAAAAAAGTTGGAAATTACCATGAGACGCACGGGCGATGCAAGGAGATTTTTCCCCCTGGTTCCTGCGTGCCGCATGGGAAGGCAACTGTAGACGGATGCGCCGCATACCCAGAAAAGGTTATCAGCAAAAAATCGAATATTAGCGACTTCAGCCGTGAAAAAAGGTAGGTTGCCGATAGAGCAACGAAAGAGCAGTTTTCCTGCGAGAGGACCATTGTTTGGAACAATTATTTATAAAGTGACAGAGATGAAGAACACTCGCCGACACGGCAGTCTGAATAAGAAAAAATTAAAAACCGACATCTTTACAGTCGAAAGGGAAGACACCCTTCTCGCCGGCCTTCTGGCTTTTCTACCGCAAAAAAACCGGAATGTCCTGAAGGTTGTTTTGCGAGATGGGCAGGTTTTTGTCGACGGCACTCCCGTCAGCCAGTTTGATTATGCCCTGCGCCCGGGGCAGCGTGTGGAAGTCCGCTGGGATCGAACACCTCCGCGGCAGAAACCCAAGGAACTGAATATCGTCTACGAGGATCCGGAACTGATTATCATCAACAAACCCTCCGGCCTGCTGACCATTGCCACCGACAAGGAAAAACGTAAGACCGCCTACGCCATGCTGAGCAATTACGTCAAGGCGGAGAATCCAGACAATAAAATTTTCATCATTCATCGGCTTGACCGGGAGACTTCGGGGCTGCTGATGTTTGCCAGAAACGAAACAATCAAAAAACAGATCCAGGAGACCTGGACAACAACCATCGACCAGCGAACCTATGTCGGGGTTGTTGAAGGTGAGGTGCAGCAGGACGAGGGGACGATCGTCTCCTGGCTGCATGAGAGCAAGGCCTTTATTGTCTACTCGTCGCAAAACCCCGAGCACGGTCAGAAGGCCGTGACGCATTATAAGAAGATCAAAGCAAACAAGACCTTTTCCCTCCTGCAGATCAATCTGGAAACGGGGCGGAAACATCAGATCCGGGTGCATATGCAGGATATTAAACACCCGATCATCGGCGACAGTAAATACGGATCGACCCAGAGCCCTATTCGCCGCATGGGCCTGCACGCCCAGGTGCTGGCCTTCACCCATCCGAAAACCGGCAAGCCGTGCCGTTTTGAGACGGAGATCCCGAAAAAGTTTCTGCAGCTCTTTGCCTCCGGGCCAAAGGTTTAAAATACTTTTTCTTGCCCGGCAGGACCTGCGCCATTGCCGGTCCAGAAAAAGTTTTTAAACGGTCAGTTTTTGCAGCTCTTTTCTCTTTAGACGATATTCGGCAATCCTCCGCAGCAACTGTGTGCTTCTCCGCTGCATCTTTTTCGCAGCGAAATAGCTGATATACCTGGACAGCGGAATGAATTCACGATTGGCGTATCTTCCTTTCAGGTCGATAATGTACGGCTCGTATGTGCCGTCAGCCAGCTGTTTGAGAGCGATATTCTTGAGGTTGAGATCAAACAGCCATATTTGATTGGACATCAAAAAGTGACACAGCTTTTCTGCCACCTTGATGATATAGTCAACATCACATTTGTCCTGAAAAACGACAATATCCCAGATGGTCTTGGCTATCGCGCCATCATCATCACGAATACAATCGCACACCAGTCCCTGGCCGCGATCGGTATCTACAAAACCATGACAGTGGCTGACAAATGACAAATCCTTGCCTTCTTCGCGTAATATCAGATAGCCCTGCAATTCATCCTGGTTCGCCCCAGCATTCCTGCCTCGGGTGTTGCGGGGGACCTTTATCACCAGTTGATTGTTTTGCGGATGTAGATAGCACACCCGCTCCCGGCCTCTATTGATGATCAGCTGCTCGGAAAGATGCAGGATGGGCTGATGGCTGAGAGCGTCTCCTTTGACAAAACTGTCATCTTTGTTTGAAGGTTGGTGCATAAAAATGGCAGAAGTAGTAGTTGTCTCTTCCAGGAAAGAGGATACTCTTTACGATACCGCCTTTAAGGGGTACCATTTACGAAATGAGGTTCATTAAATGAGGTGCATTGGTTGCAATGAGAGAATACTTATTTATCCGCTAAACTCAAGAAAATAAAATGCTGCAAGAGCGCATTATGCCGGAGGGTGCACTTCTTAAGTGTGTAAATTATGCTGTTCGGGTTTTCTTTACAGGATGGCAAACTGCATTGAAACAATTCCTTGCCGATCAATAATTATTCCCATAAAGAAAATAGTGCATTTTTTTCTGCATGACATATTATATATTTCCTTTTATGTCATTGCGTTACAGTCGAATATTTGTCTGAGTCTCCTGGCCTTTAGGCACGTTATTAAAAGGAGAGGCGCAGACAATTATAACCCGATGTCCGGGTGGCCATTATAGGTCGAAATGAGGTCCAGGTGAACACAACACTGATAATTCTCGATAGCCTTTCCGATTGGAAACCATACTATGAAACGGACAGTATCATCACCGCCAGTGACTATCTGCACAACGAAAAGTTGAGCCGGGAGAATCTCCTGGTCATTAACCTGTGCAGTGATCTCAGTTACAACTCAGAGGGATATTACTGTTCGCTGCTGGCTCAGGCAAGAAAACACAAGGTGATTCCGTACGTCGACGCCATCAATGGGCTGGATTGCAATAAAACGCTCAAGCTGCAGGGACTGGTCAAGAAGACCTGTCAGTCCTGGCATTGCAGTAATCCGGTCGAAAGCGGCAATCCGCGCAGTCTGGAAATTTACTTTGGCGATTGCGAAGATCCGTCTCTGAAACGACTGGCCAAATTCATCTTCGATCAGTTTCCTTTTCCGATGTTGCAGGTGACCTTCAGCGATGCCGATTTCAGCCGGATCGATCACTTCAGGACCATGAGTCTCGGCGAACTCAATGAAGCGCAGCAGACTCTTTTTGCCGACGCCATCGACCGGTTCAGTAAAAAAATCTGGCGGAATCCGCGTAATAAAAAACCAAGCCGCTATGACCTGGCCATTCTCCACGATCCCACGGATAAGTTGCCGCCAAGCAACAATTCCGCCTTGCATCTTTTTCTCTCCGAAGCGAAAAAGATGCATATCAACGCCGAGCTGATCACCGCCGATGATTCCGCTCGGCTGATGGAGTTCGATGCACTGTTTATCCGGCAGACCACCGCGGTCAATCACATCACCTACCAGCTGGCGCAAAAGGCCCACCTGGCCGACATGGTGGTGATCGATGATCCTGCCTCCATTATCCGCTGCACCAATAAAGTCTACCTGAAAGAACTTCTCGACCGGGAGCAGATACCCTGTCCCCGGTCACACCTGATCTTCAGGACGAAGCCGACAAGCTTTGTCGAACTGAGCGAAAGCCTCGGTGCCACCATGGTCGTCAAGATACCTGACGGTTCCTTCTCCGTCGGCATCTCCAAGGTGAGTTCCCCGCAGCAGTACGAACAGGCCATTAACGAACTGTTTCAACGTTCTTCGGTCCTGCTTGTCCAGGAATATGTGCCGACCGAGTTTGACTGGCGGATCGGCATAATCGGCGGTGAGCTTATTTATGGCTGTAAATATTTCATGGCCCGGGGCCATTGGCAGATCATTCAGCACAGAATGACCGGAGGTGTCCGCGCCGGTGGTTTTGAAACGGTGCCGATTAACAGCGTGCCTTCCCGGGTAAGAAAACTGGCCTTGAAGGCCGCCTCTCTGGTGGGTAAAGGGTTGTACGGCGTCGATATCAAAGTGGTCAACGACCAACCGATTATCATCGAGATAAACGACAACCCTTCCCTTGAACACGGCGTCGAGGACAAAATTCTCGGTAACGAGCTGTACCGGATCATTCTCCGCGAGTTCGTCGATCGGTTGAACGCCCGGCAACACACCTGAGTTCTTCCTCTCGGACAAGCTCCCAGGAGCCTGACCAATGATTATTCGCCTGTTCCGCCGTCTGACGTGTTACGATATTTTACAACTTTCGGGTGATGAATTAGTCACTTTTTGTGAATATCATTGGCTAAAATGATTTAGCCAGCCACCAAAAAGTAAATAAACAACCATCACCTATATTTTCAATGACATGGAACTGAACTAAGGAGAGTTAAGATGAAACAAAAAATAAGTAAGATGTTGATCATGACGGCAATGGCTACCTCCATTATCATGATCGGTTTCAGCAATGGCTTCGCCCAACAATCCATTTCATCTTCTCTTGGCGTTGTTCCGTATCCGGCCAATGGTCAGTCCGCAACACAGCAGAGTCAGGATGAGGGGGAGTGTTACACGTGGGCAAAACAACAGACAGGTATTGACCCTGTCGCTGTTGCCAATACGCCCCCACCTCCGTCAGGTCCGGCTGTCGGGGGCGGTGAGCGCCTCCGAGGAGCAGCCAGAGGTGCGCTTGGCGGAGCGGCCGTAGGTGCCATCGCCGGAGATACCGGCAAGGGCGCCGGCATTGGCGCCGTCGCCGGTACGATGGCCGGCGGTCACAAATCGCGACAGAACCAACAGGCCCAGTCTCAGCAGACGCAGAATGCCAAATCAGGGGCAATGCAGCAATTCAATAAAGCCTTTGGCGCCTGCTTGGAGGGTAAAGGCTACGTGGTCAAATAATCCGGGAGAAAATCCATGACCCCTATCCAGCCAGACATGCAAAGGATTGAGAAGAACCTGAAAGGAGAGAGTATGAAAAAAAGAAGCATACAAGAGAAATGCTCGAGTGCCCTGGTTTTTGTCCTGATGATCATGCTGGTAATTCCTCCGGGAGCGTTTGGGCAGCAGGCGGAACAAAATGTTTTCAAACAAGAAGAGCTCGACCAGATCCTTGCGCCGATTGCACTCTACCCAGACTCCCTGCTTACCCAGATACTGATGGCCTCCACATACCCGCTTGAGATCGTCCAGGCTGATCGATGGGCAAAAGAGAACAAGGATCTGACTGGTGACACCTTGGCAGAAGCCCTTGAAGCCCAGCCGTGGGACCCGAGTGTTAAGTCGCTGATAAATTTTCCTCAGGTTCTTGACATGATGAATGAGAAGGTCGACTGGACACAAAAACTTGGTGATGCATTTCTTGCCCAGCAAAAGGATGTCATGGCTACAGTGCAGAGTCTCAGGAGAAAGGCCGAGGCAGAGGGCAATCTCAAGACCACCAAGGAACAGACGGTCGTCGTGGAGAAAGAAACGATCATCATCCAACCTGCCAACCCGCAGGTCGTCTATGTTCCGACCTATAACCCGACTGTGGTATACGGAGCGTGGGCGTATCCCTCTTATCCTCCGTATTACTATTATCCACCGGGGTATGCGGCGGGAGCGGGCTTTGCTTTCGCGACCGGGGTTGCCATTGGTGCTGCCTGGGGCTATGCGTGGGGGCATGCAAACTGGCACGGTGGTGATGTCGATATCGACATAAACCGGAATACCAATATTAATAACAATATCAACAGAGACAAATACAAGGCCCAGTATCAGGGCAAAGGGCAGGGTGGCCAAGGCACTTGGCAGCATGACGCGAGCCATCGTGGCGGTGTCTCCTACCGGGACCAGGGAACTGCACAGAAGTATAACCGTGGGACCGGAAGTGAAGCTGCAAAGTCACGCGAAGCTTTCCGTGGTAAAGCGGAGGCAGGAAGGCAGGACCTCAAACATGGAGACGCAGACCAGTACCGAGGGCAGAATAAGGGACAGCGCGATGCCAGTGGCAGGGATGTGAGCACCCGTGATGCCGGCAGCAGGAATGCGAGCAGTCGTGATGCCGGCAGCAGGAATGTGAGCACTCGTGATACCGGCAGCAGGAATGTGAGCAGTCGTGATGCCGGCACCAGGAATATGAGCACTCGCGATTCTTCCGGTCAGCGGAGCAGTGCATATTCCGGTATGGACAGCAGTCGTGCAACGAAGGATTATAGCAGTCGTGGCAGCTCAAGCAGGCAGTATGGTGGCTCCAGCGGCGGTGGTGGACGTGGAGGCGGTGGCGGCGGTGGCGGACGTAGGTAGCTTTGGTGAATGTGCTTCGCTGAAGGTGTGCTGTTATGATTACAACTCAGGAGGAAAAATGCTTCCTATAGAGAGAAGAAATAAGAGAATTCCACTCGTTGTACTGATTATGGTGTGTTCGATACTTCTGACCGGGCAAGTACCGGCTGTTGTGGCTCAGAAAATATTTGCATCACCGGAGGAAGCTGTTTCGTCATTCATCGATGCTCTTACCAAAAATGATCAGAAGGAACTCCTGTCTATATTGGGTCCTGAGGGTGAGTCACTTCTGAGTTCTGGAGATCCTGTAGCAGATACACAGGGAAAGAATGATTTTTTGAGAAAGATTGGTGAAGAGCACGCGATAGAGGGAGACGGGCCGACCAAGGCAGTTCTTTTGGTTGGCACAGGCCATTGGCCCTTTCCCATTCCTGTTATCAAGGAAGGAAAAGGTTGGTACTTTGATACCAACGAGGGTAAAGAAGAGATCCTGAACCGAAGGATTGGCAGAAATGAGTTGTTCATCATTCAAACCTGTCTGGCGATAGTTGACGCCCAACGCGAATATGCGATGATGGACAGTGATGGCGATGGGCTTCTTGAGTATGCAGACAGGCTGATAAGTGATCCCGGTAAACGCAATGGTCTCTACTGGCCGACGGTGGAAGGTGAGGAGCCGAGCCCGCTTGGGGAATTTGTGGCAAAGGCCTGGGCAGGAGGGTATAAAAAGCTTGGTTCCCATGATACGCCTCAACCTTATTATGGATATTACTTTCGAATGCTGATGCAACAAGGGAACAACGCACCCGGAGGTGCTTACGGCTATGTAATCAGGGGCAACATGATTGGCGGTTTTGCCGTTGTCGCTTATCCGGCGCAGTACAGCAACACCGGCATCATGACCTTTATCGTCAACCATGACGGGGTGGTCTATCAGCAGGACCTGGGCACGGATACTGAGAAAATTGCCAAAGATATGAAACTGTTTGATCCTGATACGACATGGGAAAAAGTTGAATAATTAGGAGCAGTGATTTCGGCGCTGGATCCACGCCATCAGTTCAATGGTCATTTTTATATTGAACTCTCTCAGCGGCAGCACCATCTTAAGCAACAACAAATGGGATCCTTGGCTTGGCCGGAGAGGATTTTTTTTGTCCGCACTTGTCCGTTATTCGTGTGCAGATCGGTTTCGTTCACCCGATCCCATTTTTCCCAGTAGCACTTGCTGTTGAGTTCGTTCAGTTCGATGGGCCTTATATGCTGGATGGCTGTCGGGAGATGGCTGCCGATAGAGGGTTCTCAACGCAAAACCCTCTATCGGCGGTATGCTGCAGCGGCTATTTGACACGCTCCTTTCACACTCTATTGAGACGCCGGCTGCCGCTCACTTTCTTGCCGACTAATTCTCTTATGATGGTGATGGTTTCCCTGGCCGCCTCTGCGGGAGACAGGGCCGTGTCGGCGATATTGCACACGAGCTTGGTAACATCGTGATCGACCTTCTTTTCGCTCCACGAATTTCCTTTTAATACAGTTATGTAAACTGAGTAGGAGTGATGCATGGTTCCAGGCCGAATATCTTCTGGCCGAGGAGGATCAACTCTTCATTGGTCATCAGTTTAGGCACGCATCCAATCGTGTCGCTGGTCAGTCCATACATGATGCCCTTTATTTCATCTTCGCTCTTGGTCAAAAGAAAAGTCTTCAGCTCGCCCATGGTCCAGTCTTTGACCTTTTCGTACTGGGCCAGGTCGGTGGTATTCCAGATAAACTGCTGCAGGTCGTCGACAAACAGAGGATGTTCATAGAGATCCTTGATCCTGGTGTTGGCCAGAAGGGCCTGGGCATTCTTCCAGGTGGCTTCGTCCCTGGCGCCCACCCCGATGGTCTGATCCCCTTCCTTGAACGTATTCGAGGCGCCGATAACCTGTTGAAAAAATGTCTGATCAAAAGTCCCTTTCACCCTGTCGATATAGGCGAATACATCCTCGCTTGGTTGCAGCTCCTTGATGCTGATAACCTCTTGCGCGGATGCATACTTTCCGGCCAGGGAGGCAAAAGCAACAGTGATGCCATACGCTCCCATTAGTCCGATAAATTTTCGCCGCGATATTCTTTGGTATTTTCCTGGCAACAAGTCTTTAGGCATTGCTTACTCCTTTCCGATTTTTGTTCGATACAGCTGACTCACCACCGCGAAGAAGGAGGCGGTGGATAATCCGCACATCAGAATACCGGTCAATCCCTCGATCGGCCCGAAAATCCGCCATTCCACGGGCAATACAACATCGCCGTAGCCAATTGTCGTATAGGTCACGCCGGCAAAATAAAACGCCGTTTCAGCGTCCGGCATGCATTTTTGCCACCAGTAAAACAGGCCCCACATGGCTATCTCCACCATGTGAATGATGAGCATCCACCACGCAACACGAATTATCCGCCAGGTGGTCTTCGGAAACCCGTTGTTCGCGTATGTTACATCGAAAAATGGCCTGAGGATAATTGTCAGTCCCGCGGCATGAATGGTCACCGTTGCCGCAAGGAGACACCAGGCGAAGAAGATTTTTATGAGCATGAACTGTTAAGACAGGTTGTTAAGAATAAATGTTCAGCTTTATGCCAAATTTACCTTTCAAGTCTGCCTTGTAAACTCGTTCCTGTCATCACCCGAAAGTTGTAAAAAAGGAGGCATCTTTACAGAATTCCCATGGATTTGCCGATCATGACTGCCTGGTGTCGGTTTTTTACTTCTAACTTCTGATAGATAGTGGACAGATGTCTTTTGACGGTCTCGGGCGAGATGTACAGTGCATCGCCAATTTCCGTATTGCTCATACCGCTGGCGAGTATCTTTAGCACCTCGATCTCACGATTGGTCAGGGGAGGGATATAGAAATCAGCGGAAGGAGATGGACGCAAGGTGCTGCCGTCGTCGTCTTGCTTTATATCTATGGTGTTGTTCTTGCTGCCGAACGCCTCGTAGATCTGTCCGGCAAAGTTCAAGGTGGGATTGTGTTTTAACAGGCAGCCCAGCAGGTCCGCCATCTCCGATCCCATGTCGAGAAATGGCCGGATGATGCGACCGGGCTCAGCCAGGGCAAGGACCTCCAACAAGGTAGCAAATGCTTTCACCTGCTCTCCCCGCAACGCCTGGAGCAGGGCCTGCATAACGAGAATTTCTATCACCATGCGGGTATTGTGGGTTGCTGCATGATAAGTGTGTAATTGGCAAAGAATTCTCTCTGCTTCGTTCAGGTTGTTCGCCGTTCTTTTTGCTAGAAGCATCCGGGGCAGGGTCAGATCAGCGGTATAAAAACGGTACGCGGGTGTCAGTGGTTTCAGAGGGTGATTTCTTCTCCATAAATCCGCCTCGGCGATTTTGCCCATGCGCAGGGCCAGGTCGGCTTGAAATGCCTGACAGAGCTCCAGGAGATCGGCGTTGCCCGATTCCAGCATGTAGCCGATGACCGACTCAATTATCTGGTCGGCTTCCTCAACCCGGCCCATTGCCAGATACGTCGAGGACAGGGCAAACGACCCCTGGCAGTATATGACGATACTCGGCAGGGCCAGTTCGCCAATGACCGGAAAAGTGCCTGCCGGTGACAGGAAGCGCTCCGCCAAATCCAGATGATTTTGCTGATAACACAGGATTCCGGAGAAAAATCGGCTGATGAAAGCTGTCTCCGGCAGGCTGTTTTCCAGTCCGTGCTTTAACAGTTGGGCTGCCGCGAGTTTTAGTTTTTTACAATCGGCGGAAATCCAACTCATAAAGCACAAGACGGCCAGCAACATGCTCTTATACACGGGAACCGACGCCTCTTCTTTTTGCATTGCTTCATGCACCACATGGTACGCTTGACCGAGGTTGCCTTGCATTTGCATCGCCAACGCCACGACCATAAGACTGAATCCCCGGATACTGCTCTGCCGAGGAGGAAGAAAGTCCAAGGCAGCCCGACCAGTAATCTCGGCTAACCCCATCTGCCCGATCGAGAAATATTGAAAACTTCTCAATGCCTGGATCTCCCCGCGAACCAAACGACTATCGGCAGATGCTGTGTCAAGTAAGGAGGGAAGACGTTCAATTTCGTCCAAGATCTCGAACAGCTTGCTATAACGCGCCTGTCGCTGATACAGCCAGGCCTTTGCCAACATCAGTTCAGGGTCTGATTGGAGGAAATTTAACGGGAATTTCTGTAACCAGCGGTTCAGATGGAACCATTGTTCCCGATTGATGATATCGTGTCTGTGCTGCTTTATCAATCGAACGGAAGCCTTTTTATCTTCGCTCTCAAGTGCATGGAAGATTGCCTCGTCGACAAAATCATTTTTCGCGAACCACGCACTTGCTATTTTATGCAGCTTGGCGATTTCTTCCGCGTTGTGCAGCTTTTTAAGCTGGCGTTTTAACAGATTTTGAAATAAGTGGTGATAACGAAACCACACCCCCTCATCGTCTAAAGAAATGATGAACATTGTCTCTTCATTCATCCTCTCTGCACAATCATTGCCATGTTGGTCTAGATCGCCCGCTGCTGGATCCTTATCCGGACAGCATATCGCTTCGCAGAGGGAAGCACAAAAGCGATTCAAAATCGAGCATTTCAATAGATATTCCTGCGTGGCCGGCGTCTGGTGGGAAAGGATCTCGGCCATTACATAATCCATTATATAGCGGTTTTCCACCGGCAGATCAGTCAACTTGTACAGCAACTCCTTGTTGTGTTGTAATGACAGGGCAGCCAGACATAGACCAGTCACCCAGCCTTCAGTTTTATCCTCCAGAATGACAGCGATGGCGTCGTCGACTGGAACCCCCGATATTCGTTCTAACAAATCTTTCGTTTCACTCAAAGAAAAGCGCAGATCCCTGGTTCGTATCTCGACCATTTGTCCTCTGGCCCGAAGTGTGGTCAGCGGCAGCGGTGGATCCCGTCGGCCAATGACGACAAGGTACATGCCGTCAGGGGGATGGTACAGGAGATCGGCGACCAATTGGTGGATGTTTTTATTCCGGATCAGGTGATAATCGTCAAGGACCAGAATAAATTCTTTTTGGATCTGTTCTATTTCGTTGATTAAACTTCCGGCCAGGAGGGAACGGGGAGGCATGTGAGCGCCCTTGAGCATGGAGAGGCTTTCGCCACAGGCAAGGGGGAAGAGCTTTTGGATTGCAGAAATGAAATAGGCAAGAAAAAGCCTGGTATCGTTATCGTTTGCGTCCAGGGAGAGCCACGTGCTGGGCGTATTGCAGGTATCGAGCCAACAACTGACAAAGGTACTCTTACCGTAACCGGCTGGTGCGGAGACCAGAGTAAGGAGCCGATGCCGGTTCCGAAATCTTTTCAGCAAATCGTCACGGTGAAGATGATCCTTCGAAACCATCGGTCGGTGCAGTTTGGTACGAATAATAAACTCTTCTCTTGTTGCGCTCGGCATACATCCTCTAGGTACAATAAATTATTGTCAATGCGTATGCTAATATACGCCGATAGAGAATGTTTTTCAACACTTTGCATCTGTATTAAGAGCTTGTCCGAACACGGTTGTCTGCCTGGTTTCAGGAGATTGCCGGGTCATCTCCTGGAAAATCATGCAGCAGGCGAACCTCCCGCTGCGGAAAGGGGAATTTCATACCAGCTTTATGTACCGCATCGTAGACGGCAGACGCCAGTTGACTGCGAACAATCGGCCAGTCGTCGAACTGATCCGTCCATGCCCTCAACTCAAAGTTGAGGGAGCTGTCACCGAACCCAACAAACAAGCCGGTAGGTTTCGGATGAGGCAGAATATGCGGATGTTCATGCGCAACGGACTCTAACAAGGCTATCATCGAATCCGGTGAGGAACTGTAACTTACCCCCACGGGCAGATCAATGCGCCTCAGCTGATTACTGAACGTCCAGTTGGTTACCTTCTCGGTGATGAGCTCGGCATTGGGAACGATAATATCGGAACCTTGCCTGGTATGGACCGTACTGGCCCGTATTCCTATCTTACTGACCTGCCCGACAAGCTCACCCACCGCCACTGTGTCGCCTACCTGGATCGGCCTCTCAAACAACAGTATCAAGCCGGAGACAAAATTATTCACCACCCCCTGTAGCCCAAAGCCGATGCCGATACCCAAAGCACCGGTGAGTACGGTCAACTTGGTAAGGTCGACGCCTAAAGCGGCTATGGCAACGGTGAAACCGAGGGCGAGAATCAGGTAATGCAGCAGCCGGGAAATTGCGTAGGATTTACCTTCAGCAATGCGCATTCTCGGGTAGACATCCTCCCGGAGGAGAAAACGGATCAGACTTGACAGAAAATACGTCACCCAAACTGTGAGGAGAAATTCACCAATATTAGCGATGGAGATACTGAGAGCACCGCGCTCTAGTTTTGTGTTGAGAACGGTCCTTGCCAAATTCAGCACCAGCTCCAGCAGGCCGATATAGTTAAGAAAACGACCAATAATGCCGAAAATTGCAAGCCAGAAAAGAAGACGATAAAAGTATTTTTCGACCGGTTTTCGATGCTGTTGTATAACCTGAAGCAACCGGAGCGGCCAGACGAGAAAAGAGAAAGCGATGAAACCCATAACAACCTGCAAAGCAACATACATGAGGATTGCGACCATTCCTAAAGCCAGAATGCCGGGAATGATTACCCGGGCAAAACGCATATGTCCGGTCACGGCGGCGACTAAGCCGGAGGCAAGGAGCAGAAGGACGAGCACAAGGACACTTCGCAGGCAGATCAGGGGAAAACCGGATAATTTGCTATCAGCAACTTGGTCTGATCGAAATTTACCAAGAAACCAGAGCGTTACCGCCATGCCGATGAAGGATTCCACCATGAGGAAAATCTGGCCAATCGGCTGTTCAGGAAAAAATATTTCTCGAAACGTGTCGAGCATAAACAGCAAAACAAGCAGATACAGTCCCGGCACCAGCCTGCCTGGAGCCGATGGCCGGATCAGGAGTATCGTTGGAAGCAGAGCAAGAACCTGAATTGTCGCTCTCATGGTCGCTGGTAACGGCGAGCGATAAGGCGCCGAGGCGACAAGCAGAACGACAATGAGGGCTGCAGCGAGAGGATACTCGAAGACCTTGACAAATGGTGAGATCACCTCATGAGCAGTTGTCCACCTGCGGATTCGCCAACGGGCCCGCAGAAACAGGAAGGCGCTCACAACAAAGAGAGTAGCATGGAAGGACATGTGCCCCAAAGATACCTTAAAATAATTACCGATATCCTCCAGGTAAGCCCCCCCGGCATGACGAAACTGCCTGACTAAAATCGTCTTTGCATCCCCCCAGAATCCGACACTCCAGACGGGCAAACTGTTCCGCACCAGAATATTGGACACGGAGGACTGCTGCATCCGGGCTATTTTTGCCAATACCGGGGTAAATTTCTCGAGTTCACCGCCGACCCTGCTTTGCAGGTCTAACACCAGGTCAAGCTGATTTTTCACGGAAGTTCTCAGACCACGAATACTATCGATCGTGGCGCTTATCTGCTGAATAATTGGTTCAGGAGCCTCGGAATTCTGGGCGCTTACCAGAGTTTCTGCCCATACTTTGTCCAGGTCGTCCAACTCTGTCAGTTTCATCTGTAGTTGCGTGGATCGCTTGCTGAACACTTTAAGCCATCCCGTATATTTGGATTGCCACTGCTGCCACAGCTGCCCTTGGGCCTGAAGCTTTGTCAAAACCAGCTGACCATCAAGGACAGACATTGATTTATTCAAATCACTCTCGATCTGTGCGGTTGATTCGGAAAATGAATTGATTATTGCGTCAAGTTGGGCGCCGGGGGCCAGGTATTCCTCAAAGGTGCGTAGAAGGTCCGAGACCTGTGCAGCCTGCATTGAAATATCCGCCATCGGAATAACCAGCGAATCGGGTTGACCAACCATGGGCGCAGATGTCTGCTCGGGAGGAGATGTCGCCGTCGACGATGGCGGATCCTGTGGTTCGGCGCCGACCTTCGTTTGAGCAACAAAGAGAAGAACGAGGAGGAACCCCAGAGCAACACATCCCTGTCTTGTCATCAGCATGGGTGGAACCTATAAAAGGTTTTATCTTCAAAAGAGATGGCGTCGTAAAAACACTTCTTTCGCATTGTATCAAACAGAAAATCTATTGCGCCAGCTTTTCAAGTGGCAACGGTTTATCGATATCCGAGCCAATGTGCTTGAGCAGAATTCTACGGACTTCCTCTATGGTAAAAGGATTCCCCTGGCAGGAATGCTCGTCGCGGACAATGAATTCAGATTCCATTCCCGGCAGATGAGCGCTGGTATATTCAACGACCCCATCATTTCCGCTTTCGATGTCCATTCCCGGTTTCACGGCGATAATTGAGTGTCCCTTTACCCCCGGTGCCAGGGGTAAATCGGCCAGGGCCTCAAGCAACGGGTTGTCCGACGACATGCCGTCTATACTGGTAGGAATTTTGTTCTGTAACAAGCCGGCAACTTTCATCTGAGAGGTAATTCTCTGTAATTCGTCCATATCAACAGTCAATATGCTGACAGGAATATCTATGATTTTTCGGATCAATTCGCGTACCCAAGCCTTGGTCAGATAGCTTCCCCGGTGCGGCGTGGAAATGAAGACAACCCGCTTGACGAAAGGAAGCGGCTCGAAGAAAAGCATCGACCTGATCGAGTTTTCATCCTCCGGGTCAAGATCCATCTGTTCAAGACTCTTATCGCTGACTGCATTCCACAGAACATCTCCGGAATGCACAGCACTCATTTTGGTCAGTATTCTCCCCTGACTGTGACCTATGACAACCATATCCTGCAAGGCTGGATCCTGCAGCTGGGGATCGAGTTGGTGAATTTTGTCGATCAGAGTTGCTCGCATCTGGGCGGCGGAAAAGGCCATCATATTGCTGGTATTGTATTGATAGAACCAGAATTGAAATTTTTTGTTGATGTGCGGGTCAGCACGAAGGGTATTGAACATTTCCGCCCACCAGACCGGACTGCTGGCGGTGCCATGGACAAAGACAACCGGGATTCGCCCAGGTTTATAAGGCTGGATGAAAAGAATGTTGTTACTCACCTGCTCACCGCTCAGAAAACGCTTTACCCCAACGTTCCATGCATCGGCATAATGAAGAGCATGGGCCAACGGGGTTGTTGTGTCGGTCTCCAGGGGAACCTGCCGACCATTCACTTCGACATCCGTGGTGTCAAAGGCTGAATAGAGCTCTAATTCAGCGGTGGTAGTTTCGGCCGAAACTCCATCGATTCCGGCAGGAATGCGGAGGAATCCGGTTATCGGCAAGGCTCCGCCATTGGGCGATTCCTTGGTTTTTTTGGTCCTGACGACAAGTGGCAGGCCAAGTCCCGGAGTACGGTTGCGAACGGCAAAGCCATGAATCTTGTAGGCATCGGCGGGAAAGATACCGGAAATATTCGTTATATCCCAGCCCATGGTTTTTATCTTCAAGGACAATTGCAATCTACCCCCGCCGGGAAGAGTTCTCAAGCCACCCGAGATATTCAGGCTATGATCGGGATTTTCCGGGAATGCCTGCCATAGGGCTCGATTATACAGATCACAGGTCTGTCTGAAGCGGATATCGTAGGCGGAAGGTAAGGGTTCAGGGTTGTCACCGAGGAGATAGAGATATGCGTATACCGCTGATTGCAAAAATACATTCGGCGCACGTAACCTCAGGTCTTCGGCGTCACTTTTCCTCAGCTTCGTGCCCTGCAGATAGCTCAATTCAGCAAGAGCGAAAAAAATATCTCGGCGATCATCTTTGCTGATCAGGTCACGGAGATATTCAATGTTTTTCTGTAAATCCGCGACCGAGGTTCCCTGAAGATTGTAGCGATGCAGGACGGTCCTGCACCCGTTACTCAGCTCTTCGCTGCCCATTGGGTTGGTGATGTTCAGCTGATAGGATGTTTGAGGAGAGATGCGCTGCACGCCCACCGGTTTGGCACAACCTGACAATACCACGAGGAGCAGTAGTCCGATGCAGGCAAGACCTGGTGCGCCGTAGCCGCGATATGCTTTTTTCCTGTCTGGATAACCTGCGCTACCACTTTTCATAGGGTTTTTCCTGGGAGTCCTTGCCGAATATACCGTGAGAAATCCTGGTCATCAGGTACCGCTACGGCTTTGGGATTGATGAAGCTTTGCTTTTTGAATTCGGCAAAGGGCATGCTGGTGTCGACCACGTCACGCTGGTAAATCATTTCGTCAAGATAGCCGTTGACAATCATCCGCCAGTCAAACTTCCCCTCGGGGTTATAGGGTAAGGTGTGCTGACGTATACTGGTGGTACAGTTGGCCGTGAGAGCGTTGTACCACTCCGGTTGCCGATACAGACTGTTTACTGTGGCGAGATAATGGAGAAAGACCTTTCTCGCTGTCTCCGGCGTAACCTTGAGAGGGTAGAGATAGACATCTTCGTTGCGATAATTTGTCCGCAGGCGGACGACATCCCGCTCATCGGCCATAACATAGGCTTGTTCATACTGCCGGAAAAAACCTTTGATTGCCGAATACTCTTCGCCTATTTCCTTGCGGGTTTCGATGGAGAAACAGACATAGCCCCCGTCCTTGAAGCCAAAGCTCATCATGGTATGGGCGATATTGGGTGAACCCCAGTAGACCATGAAGAGATCAATTGTCCGCAGATCGAGAAGAGACACGGTTCTATCGTAGTAACGGCAGGTGAAATCAGTTTCGCTTCGGTAGTCGCAGGAGCGGATATTGCGGAGGGTTATCGTGTCGGCTTTGATCTCGGCCGAGGGCAGTTTTACTGTATCTGCCTGCCAGTTCCGGGTGTTGGAGGCAGGAAGCGAAAGAAACCAGCCAACGACCAGAATAAACAGGCCGGCGGATGCGAGGATGCCATAGCGGTGAGGACGAATGACCAGCGGCAACATCAAAGAGAACAGGCCGTAAGCGATCGCAAGCGGCAACCGCCATGGACTCATCGGCAAGGTGAAATAGAGGGCAAGAAAAGCCCACAGCGTCAGCAGCCCCAGAACCATAGCGAGGATACCCACGCCCAGAATTTTTCTTTTTGACCTTTTTGTCGTGGATTGCAGCAAGGATTTCTTCATATTGGCAGTAGATTGCGAAATGCAAAAATTGGCATCAAATGTTTTAAAGAGGTATTTTTTTCAATGCCTCTCTTTTATAGTGCGATTATTTCGGATAGCCGCCGAAAGCAGATGATAAGGTATTGTTATATAAAAATATTATCAATCATACAGACGGTGCCCACCGAAAGACCGGCTGGACGGTCAGAGCTGAAATCAGTTCGTTTATACTGGACGAAGGCAGAAATGCCCACGTCGCTAATAAAAAATGGCAAGCATTGCCATCAGGATAACCAAGAAAAGCACCATCATGCCGCTGCCGACGCGCATGTAGTCGCTCGTTTTATAGCCTCCGGGCTGCATGATCAGAGCATTGACCTGATGTGTTGGCAGAATAAAGGTGTTGATTGAGGATATTGCCACAACCAGGCCGGCAATTTTGGGGTCAGCTCCGACCTGGCTGGACAGAGTCATTGCCAGGGGCACAAGTAAAACGGTGGTACCTACATTGGAAACAAAGAGTGCGAAAAATGAAGTGGTCAGGGCAAGCACCAGATAGAGAAGCAGGGGACTTATCCCACTTATCTGTTGAAGAATGGACATTGCCAGAAAATTTGCCGCACCGGTTTTCTCAAATGCTGCCCCAAGCGGAATAAGTCCAGCCACCAGAAACACTGTTTTCCATTCAATTGCCCGGTAGACCTCGTCAATGTGCAGAACTTTTCCAATAACCAGGATCAGCAGTGCCACAAGCCCGGATATCGCCAGAGAGACATTCAGAAAAATGGAAAGCAAGAGAAAAGCCGCTAAAGCCGCCAGGGCCAACGAGGCTTTTTCTTCCTTCACCACCACCCCTTCCAGCTTTTCCGTATAAACAATTTCTGTTTTTTCCTGAAGATATCTCAGGTTTTCCCAGCCTCCCGCTAAAAGAACCGCATCGCCAGGCTTCAAAACGATGCTGTCAAGTTTCTCGATGTGTATTTCTTCCCCCCGCATTACCGCCAGAGGGTTGATGGTAAACATCTGTTTAAGTTGCAGTTCTCCCATGGTATGACCGTTCAGGCCAGAACGGGAAGTTACAATGCCTTCAAGCACACCTGACTTTTCCCGAGAGGTTTCAGCACTGAAGGTCTTCACCTCGGCTTTCGGCTGCCACCCAAGCTCGGTAATGATTTTCTGAATACTTTTCTCATTACCAATTGCCAGAACGACATCACCGGGCTCTATCACAGTGGTACTGAGCGGCGAGAGAATCTTTGTCTTTCCAGCATCTTTGGCAACAGCTACCAATGAAGCCTTGAATTTTGCCCGTAGATCAAGCTGACCAAGGGTTTTTCCGGGAAAGTCCTGCTGGATAACAAACTCAACTCCCTGGCCAACTTCGCCACCATATAGTGAACGTAATTTACTGCTGGCCAGGCGCCCGTCATCAGTAACTTCCTGCGAAGGGAGAAGTCTGCAGCCTATCAGTAAGAAATAGGCCAAGGTACCGACCAGCAGTGCGATACCTATCGGCGTGACGGCGAACAGGCCAAGCGGAATAAAGGGCTCATCACCTGCCCGGGGGTTTATCTTCCACCACTGCCCCATTACATCGTTCAAGATAATAAAAGGTGTAGAACCGATCAGCGTTAAATTACCCCCCATATTGGCACAAAAACCCATGGGCATGACCAGTTTCGAAGGGGATATTTTGATTTTTTTGGCGATCTGTAAGGTTGCTGGGAGCATCAGAGCCGCTGCGCCGACATTCGACATAATCGCGGAGGGCAATGCTGCCGCCAGTGCCACCAGACTCAATACTCTCGACTGGCTGTTACCCGCCAGGTTGAGGATCTTCTGGGCGACAATGCTCATGATACCTGTTTTATTGAGGGATGCACCGATCACCATGACACAGATAAGAACGACAACAGCCGTTGAACCTAATCCGGCTGTGGCCTCGCCAGGCTTGAGAATCCCGGTAAGCGGCAATGAGGCCATAACCAGCAGCCCGACAACATCGACTCGGAGCAGATCGAACACCAGTAAAATAATGACCATGCCGAGAATAGCGAACACGATTGTCATTTCTAGTGTAAGCACGGGTACATCCATAATTAACTAACCTCTGTTGGTCGTATGCTGGAAGGTGATAAATAGCCGCAAAATTATTTTTCACAAAAGGCCGTTATGTCAATACAAATTTATGGCTCATTGCTGCCTCTTGGCTCTTTATTTTTCTCACCTTCATCCATAGCCGCTAAACCGGCTGCCGCACCGGCCTCGACATACTTCTTTTGGTCTGCTTTCGACATTTGGGTGTCTTGAGGTAACTCAACTATGATTTTGCGGTGGGCATAGTGAATGCCTTTGGCCATCAGAGCTTCGGTAATTCTTCTGTATGCTTCACGCCTAATGAGAAAATGGGCGCCGGGTTTCGCTGTAAACTTCACCCGAATAGTCATGACCGAATTGGTAATTTCGCGAACACCCTGAGACTTGATAGGGTGGATGAAATCATTTTTATACTCTTCCTCTTCCAACAGCTCTTGCCCGACTTTCTTGATTACCTTCCTGACTTGATCGACATTCGTGTCATAGGGAAATTCTAGATTGAATTTAACCACAAGCCCGCCGCGCATGAAGTTGGTGATAGGACCCAAATCGCTGTAGGGTACAATCTGCAGCATACCACGGTGGTGGCGCAGCATGACGTTGCGCAGGGTGATTTTTTCTACTGCACCGGATAAGCCACCTGCCTCCACATATTCACCAACCCGGAAAGCATCATCCAGAAGATAAAAGAAGCCCGACAATACATCGCTGACAAGCTTCTGGGCGCCGAATCCTACGGCAAGCCCGACTACCCCGGCACCGGCGAGAAGAGGACCAATATTCACTCCGATTGCCGAGAGGATTATCATGGAGACCATTACGACAAGAACCGTTCCTATAAATTTTCGCGCCATGGGGAGCAGTGTATAGCTGCGGCCCCTTTGGGCTCCGCCCCCCCAATCGCATTCTTCAGAGTCTTTTGTTTCCGATGCTTCGGGAGACATCTCTTTGATTTTTCTTTCAATATATGCAGATGCGATACGCCAGAAAAACAAAGCGAGTGCCAGGGTAACTAATGACTCGAAGACAGCCCGGGTAATGGCGGTGGCATAGGGAAGGTTGTAATTCCAAAGGGTAAGGACCCAGATCGTAATGGCAGAAAAGATGGCACTTCTGACAACCACGGAGAGGCGGGATATCAATAGCTGCTCTTTTTTAGAGTGGCTGAGAGAGATCGAATCCAGCTGACCTGGTTCCACCTCATTTTTTTTGTCGGTATTCTGTATTTGCAGCGCACTGACTATTGTCCGGACAAACCATTGACCGATACGATCAAACACGAGGAAAAGAGGCACTGCCAACATGCTCAACAATAAGGCACTATTTTCTTGTCCTGTTCCGGAAATCTGAAGATAGAGAAAGTTCACCCAGACTGCAAAAAGGTAGAGCAAAGCCGGGATATACCAGATTGGGGCTAATTGACGTGCCAACCAGTTTCTTTGTCCGTCAGAACTTTGACTGGAAAGCATGTGACTTGCGACGACAAAGCGATTGTGCATAATAAAATATGCTACCAATAGAAGAAACAGTGAACCCACAATAATGGTCAACAGAACCAGGGAATTTTCAGCTAATCCCAATTCTTTAAGTAGGGCGAGGACGCAATATGCAATTCCCACATAGGAAAATAGTATTTGAATGATCCATTTGAGCTTCAGGGCAGCAGTGTCGTCTATGTTCAGCAATCGCAGGGAAGACTGTTGCGGCGCACAGATAATGCTAGAGACTATCGAGACAAGACGGCAAAAGGAAATTACAAAGAGAATCGCCATAAACAGCAGGCAGAATGGCGGCGAAGAGCTGAGAGGAGACAAGAGAAAGGTAAGAAGCGAAATAGCACCAAAGATTATCAGGGTTATCAGTGACGGCAAGACATACAAAAAACCGGCCCAAAATCGCAACCATCCTCCGAGTTCCGGTACAGCCTGGTCCCGCAGTTGCCTGTGCCAAGTGATTGTTGCAGCTTTGTAGACACTTGCAGCAGCAAAACCGACAAGAAAGACAAAAAGTATAAGAGTAAAATTCCCCCAAATGGAGAAGCCACTGCCATGTTCGCTGAATATGCGAATAGTGTTGGCCAGGTCCGAGGGTATTTGAGAAAAATCACCAATGTTGCTTTGGCGTCTGGATGCCATATCTTTGTCATTGTGAATATCTACAAGATGGAGCCAATTGACAACAAAGGAGAAGAGTCCTGTCTGGGCAGAGCGATCAGTTACCTCGATATTCGCCTCTTTTTGCAGGCCGCTGATGAGCAAACTGCGAGCTTGCTCATCATTTAATTTTGCCACATGGAAAGCAATTTCCTCCGGGCTTGCATTTTCAAGGGACATTTCCGCCTGCGCCGGTGGTCCCTCTTCAGATTGAGAGGCCAGCGGTAGAAGAGATACAACTGCGGTAAGCAAGAAAAAAACAAAACAACGGCTGACGACTTGCCATTTCATGGCGGCACCCGCTCCCGATGGGGTAATTTGTTGTGGCGCTGACGATACATTCATCGCACTAATATGAAAGGCATCGGCCAGTTCCTTCAGTTCGCTGGCCGATAGGCCATTTTCGGCGGAATCTTTTGTCTAAAAGCTTAGTTATCTGGTGTTATCTGCGTAATCTTGCTGCCCTGAATGCCGATACCGGCCATCAACCCCTTCTGTTTGAAGATAAAAGCATAGATGCCTGCTTTGATGGTGCTGGTGGTGAGTGAGGTCGCCGTTCCTTTATCCACAACAACTAAACTGGGCCCAACGCCAAGCTCCCACCCTTTGCTCTTTTTGAGATAAGCCAAACTTTCATCGCCGATGAAGAAAAGTGCGTACCCGAAGGTTTGTACTCCCGCCTGCAAACCATATGATGCCGCCATGGTTCTGTAATAGCCGGTGGTTTTGCCGTTTTCCCGCAACGCACCCTCGCCATATTGACCACCAATGCCCAAACCACCTTTGATTATATTGGGAAATACTAAAATGCCTGTGGCAACCTCAGCCAAGTCTTTGGCAGCTGGCGCGGTTTGGTACAAAGACTGTAAGGCACCGTCCACATCATGGTTGATCTCTGCGGCAGTCGCGGCCTGCGACATCCGGGGACAGGTCAGAACGAAGACTGCCAGCAACAACACGATTGGCATCTGAATTGCTCTTTTCATGATATATCCTAAGGTTTGTGTCTCCATGTGAAATCTCCTTTTCCATGTTTTGTCTGACATTTTGGGCATGTTGTCTCCATATATTGACGCCTTTTTTCCTTCGGTCGGTTTTTTGTTGGCGGTGCCAATTTGCCACCGACCGAAGCGGTTCCCTTAGTTCAACAACGTATTGAGTCTTTTGGTAAATCTCTCGGCCCAGAAGGTAAAGGCTTCTTCCGCAGATCCCCATTTGGAGAATCTGTCCTCAAACTCTGCCTGGAGGGTGTCTTGTCCGGCAGCGAGAACTTCGTTGGACATAGAGTCGAGAACCAGCATTTCCGCGGTTGTCGCTCCTGAACCGGTCCAGGAATCACTTGATCCTTTTTTGACGAGGCTGACTGCCAGACCAACAGGGACAATGGTCGTTACGGCACTCAGGCCCGGGCTGCTCTGCTTCAGGTCGGTTATGGCAACACGAACGCGAAGTACATCCGGTGCCGGTTCGGAAACTACCGGAAAATCCTTCCCAATCGTTTTGACAAATACCTCGGAAGCGGAATCTGCGAGTTCTTTCAACTCATTCGCATCGATTCCCTTGTATTCGGAATCCTCGGCAAAGGCGAAAATCACATAATCGACCATAATCTTATCATACATTTTGTAGTCAACCCCCGGCTTCATCCACATGAGTTTAGGATCGGTTTCTTCAGTACCGGGTTGTAATTTCTGGTAGTATTCCCCAAGAAACACCGAGTCCTGTTGCACTTTTGGGGTGTTCCCGGCACAGGAAGAAAGAAACAACAATCCCATTATCAAAACAAATAGCTTTTTCATTTTTTCACCTCTTTTTAGTTGTTATGTGTCCATATGCGAGAGAAATCTATTTCTCTTCAGGAAAATTGATTGTAAAGCCTTATAGGGATGTCTGTTGACGAGCTGCTACTTGTCGATCTCAATATCCCGCTTGGCAACATACAACATACGAATCATTTCATATTCAAACGGCGAGCCGGTCTTATAGTATCGGAATGACTGACGATGCCGCGTGTCGACTGCGGTAACAACATTGAAGATCAGGGTCGTGTCATCATCGTCTACCCATGCCGGTGGTCCAGCAACGCTGAATGCCACGGTATCGGTAATCAGGCCGGTGGTATCACGAAGATTCGAAGGGCCGAAGATCGGCAGTACAATATACGGTCCATTACCAACTCCATAGTGCCCAAGTGTCTGGCCAAAATCCTCAGGCTGACGCGTCAGACCCATGCTGGTAGCCGGATCCCACAGACCGGCGATACCGATAGTGGTGTTGACCAGGAAACGGCCCAGTGTGATCCCGGTGGCCTCAAACTTCAACTGCAATAGATTATTGGTGAAGTTATTGAATTCGAAAATATTATCAACAAAATTGGACACCCGGTCCTCGACATAGTCCGGAGTGATGAATGCGTAGGTATTTACCACCGGCAGGTAGATAAATTTGTCGAAATAATAGTTGAAGGTATAAATCCTCCTGTTCATTCCTTCCAGCGGATCATAGACGTCCACCGCGTACTCCACATCCTCCTTGAGAGTATTCTCAGGTGTGTGCAGCGGCGGCTCAAGGTTGATGGTTTGCTGGGTGGCACAGCCTGCAGAAAACAGTACTGCCGCCAGGGCCAAGGAGAAAAAGGCCATACGTATGGTCCTGTTGTTCGATATCATCATGGTCATCGCCTCCATTAATTCTGTTGAGTGGTCTGGAAAAATCCGATCATGGCTTCAACGTTGTCCGGGTAAGCCATGTTACCGCAGTGGCCGCCGTGTGGGTAAATCGTTGCACGGCTGCCGAAAACGTCCCGCAGGTAATCGATCTCTCCTGGGCGCATGATGATATCGTCTGCATTATGAATCATTCCTATTTTTGATGAGCTGCGCAGGTAATTCTCAATCGAACGCAGACTGAGCTGCCCGATCATATCCGACTCGGTAACACTCGGGTCAAGAGCCTTGAAGTGAGGCATGAAAACACCCTCGAAATAATCGATAAATGTCAGCCTCGAGAGTACTTTTAAATACGGGGTAATATGATCATGCCGTTTGAGTTCAAGGCCCTTGGGAACAACGTAGCCGGCCTTGGTCATGACATCGCTGGCAAAAACCATGTTTTCGGAAGAAATCCGGAAGCTTAAACCAATCAGTGCCTCTAGGGGGTCGTCACTTTGCGGCTTTTTGTACTTGTATACTTCATAGAGGAATTGATCGTTGAACTCGATTTTGTCACCATGTTTGTAGGTTTCGCTAAACGCCTTTATCACCCGTTTATAGAAATCGTTAAAGTTCTCAAGACCACCGGGGATATTATTCTCCAGCATCTCATCAAAAATCACCACTGAATTGTAGAGACTGGCCGGCGGATTGATCATCAGTACTTTCTTAAAGTTGAATGCCTTTTCATGCTCGTCGATCTGGGAGATGAAGGCCGACTGGGCAGCACCGAGGCTGTAGCCGGTCAGATAAAATTCCGTCACGTTCATCTTGCCCTGCAGTTTCTGCCAGATCGCCTTCATGACATTGTACAGGTCGGCGGAGTCTTCCTGCAGATGACCCGGCACGCCGCTGGTGGACGCCGAGACAATAAAATTCGGGTGGGTCGGTGACGACAGCGAGACTACGTTAAACCCCGCATGATAGAAGGCCTGCTGCATTTGCTGCATCTTTGCACTTTTATAGCTGGCTCCTGTTCCGGCTACCAGGAAGATCAGAGGTGCCGGGCCGTCCTGCTGCTGGTAGGAATAGTAGAGCTCGTCCATGTTCCATAGCACATCGGGAACCGTGCGCTCCGGAAACATTTTGATTGTGTCGACCTTAGTGGGAATGTCTTTTGGCAAAACCGCGGCAAATTCCTCGGGTGTACCAATTACCGTCGCGGCATAGCGGTCGGTTAATGGATAATCATAAGCAATCGCCATGCTGCACCCCAGCAGCAGGCAGATACAGGCACTCAGTAATAGATAGAATTGTTTCAACATCGTATCTCCTTCAACGTTTAGCGTGTTTTACGCATTTCTTCCTCGCTCATGCTACTGAGCAAGACTCCTGCGCCAAGACCAATAACGGGTAGTACATTCTCTAAGTAGAGATCAAAATCCAGCTTAGGATGACAATCAAAAGTATCATGATCAGCAATTCTGTGACCACCATGGGAACATATATCAAGCGGTATTATCGATGGTCATTGAGGGCCAGGCTGCAATATCAAGGTCTCATCGGAAATGGAAGTCTGCACCGGGTAGCCGGCTTTTACCCATTCCGCACCGCCGGTGTCCACGGCAATGGCCTTCGTATACCCAAGGTCGTTGAGGAGTTTCGTCGCCAGTGCCGCTCGCGCCCCCGTCTTGCAATAGACATATATCGTCTCCTGCTGATCCGGAACGAGAGACCATATGGAGAATTCAAGCAGCCCTCTTGGGGCATTGATAGATTCAGGAATATGCGCGACTTCATATTCTTTCGGAGTGCGGACATCCAGAATAACCACATCTGCCTCATCATCTATGGCCTGTTTCAGTTCCTGGATGGAGATGTGTTTTGTTTCGGCCCGTGCCCGGTCAACCAGCTCCCTGGATTTTGTCTGCATCCATTGAGGTTCTGCCGCGCCGGCAGCAGCGACGCTCAATAATCCGCTAATAAAGGCAGCAAGGATAACGATATTTCTGGTCATAGTATTTTTCCTTCAAGAAAAATGTCAGTCACACCCAGGTCAACGTGGACAAAACTGCATAAATATTTCGTAAGGTGCTGCTACCGCAGCCGCTTAAAGTTCTCTTACGGCATGCAGCGAGAAGAGAAATTCGCTGCATCGATCAAGGGCTCAGAATTTCTCTTCGATCCAATGTCGTTCCATCATGGTTGCCTCGTCATCATACGCTTCTTTCTGAGAACGTTTGGGCAGCTTTACTTTTTTTGCCGGTATGGTTTCATACGGAATGTGTTCAAGCAGATGGCTTATTAAATTCAAGCGTGCCCTCTTTTTGTCATTTGAACGAACGATATGCCACGGTGCAAAATCAGTATCCGTCGCCTGCAACATCAAATCCCGCGCTTTTGAGTACTCATACCAGCGTTCACGGGACGGCAGATCCATGGGCGACAGTTTCCACTGACGAACCGGGTCATTAATTCGTGCTTTGAATCGCCGTTCCTGTTCTTCATCGCTGACTTCAAGCCAGTATTTGAGCAGGATGATTCCCGTGCGAACTATCTGCTTTTCGACAAAAGGACACAACTCGAGAAAATTGCTGTGTTCCTCCTTGCTGCAAAAGCCCATCACGTATTCCACTCCGGCTCTGTTATACCAGCTGCGGTCGAAGATGGTTATCTCACCGGCTGCAGGAAAGTGGGTGATGTAGCGTTGGATGAACATCTGGGTTTTTTCACGTTCCGTCGGCGCGGGTAAAGCGACAACCTGGAACACCCTCGGGCTGACCCTCTGGGTGATAGCCTTGATACAGCCGCCTTTGCCGGCGGCATCTCGACCTTCAAAAATAATTATCACTCTCTGGCCAGTGGCTTTCACCCATTCCTGCAAAGCACAGAGTTCTCCCTGCAGTTCCAGCAGCTTTTTTTCGTAGGTCTTTTTGCTGAGCTTTTGGGAACTATTTTCCTTGGCAACAACACCCGATCCTTTCTTTTTCTTCTTCGTCATAATTGCTCCTTTGTACCTGGTGATGTGGCGGCAGAGAGGTCCGGCCCAGCCTGAAATTGTTTGATAGCCTCCCGTGCATTGACCAGAAGGCGATTTTCGCCGAGCTGATCGGCAAGACCAGACCGGCGGACGACCGTGAGCACATCAGGATTTAATCCGGCAAGCCACAAGGTGAAACCATTTTTCATGGTGGATTTTTCTCCTTCAATGAGCATCTGCAGTGCGGAATATTCAATGTCAATTACCCGGCTCATATCCAGCACCACCACACGGGGCTTATATTCGGCGATCAATTGGCGCATTTTTTCGCCGGTGTTCTGGGCATTAATAAAGAAGATCCGGCCTTCCGGCCGCAGGATCAGAAGCTCGTCAAATGTCTCATCATCTGTATGCGCAGGAGTAAGCGGTCGGAGGATATCGGTGCCTCGCTTACGGCCGATAACCGATACCCGGGGGTGAGTGGTCTGGCCGGCAAGGCCGATGAGAGAGACGATGATCGCCACGACGATGCCTTGCAGGGTGCCCCAGATGAGGACACCGATACAGGCTAAAAAAGCCCAGCGAAACTCCATTGTTCGAACCCGGCGAATTGCAGCAAACTCGCCGGGTTGAATCAGACCCACCGAGTAGACGATCACCACCGCGGCAAGTGTCGCATGCGGCAACAGACCGAGGAGCGGTGCAAACAGCAGCATTGTCGCCACTGCGATTGCCGCTGTTACCAAGGAAGCAATTTGTGAACGTCCTCCGACGGCTCGGACAACCGCTGTTTGCGAGGTACCGCCGCCGGCCGGCATTGCGCCCATAATAGCCCCGCCTATATTGGCCATTCCCGTCGCAATGAGTTCCCGGTTGGGCCGAATGGGAGAATCACTCTGCAGACAAAAAGCCCTCCCTGCCGCAATCGTTTCGGTATAACTCATCAGCGCGATGCCCAGCGCCCCTGGGGCAAGTTGTCCAATCAGTATAAGATCCGGCAAAATCAGGGCCGGCAACCCCTGCGGTATTCTACCTATTGTCGAGACACCACTGTTCTGCAGATCAAACATCCAGGATAAGAACAGACAGATGCCAATAGCAATCAATGGGGCGGGCGAGTGCTTGAAAAACCGCTCGAAGCCGATCAGAACCGATAGGGTGATTATTGCTATCAGAAGAGTGAGCATTGAGGTATCCGGCAGATGCTGGAGCAGGGAGACTATATCACGGAAAAAACCTTCTTTTTCGATATGAAGACCAAGCAGTTTGGGGATTTGATCAAAGACGATGACGAGACCAATTCCGGCCTTAAACCCTGTGAGGACTGGGGTTGAGATGAAGTTTGCCACGAAACCGAGGCGCAACAAAGATGCCAGTACAAGTATAACGCCAACGAGTAAGGTCAGTGTTGCCGCCGCCGTCATTAACCGCACCGGATCGCCATCCGGAACGGTTAATGCCAGTTGTGTACCAGTCAGGATGGCCAGGGTTGTCGTAGAACTGACGCTGAGTACCCGTGATGTGCCGAGGAGCGCATAAATGGCCATCGGCAGGAAGGCGGTATACAGGCCGACTTCGACCGGCAGCCCGGCGACGGTTGCGTAGGCCATGGCCTTAGGCAGTACGACAGTCGCTGCGGTAAGTCCTGCAAAGGTATCAAGACGGAGTGTCCCGGACGCTGCTGCGAACAACTTATTTTTCTTTGTCGGCTGATCCATTGTCATCCTCCTCAGGACCTCTTACAGGACCTATTGCAGTACCGGTGATCAGCCGAGGGGCCGTACCGAATGTACAGTTGGCCATAGTATACAATGGCTTAACTCTGCACCGACTCTTCAAAACTTCCGCCAAGGGCCAGGTGCAGCTGCACTCGGTTGAGCAACCGTTGCGTCGAGGTGTTGATCAGGGCGATTCTGGCCTGGATCCATTTGTTCTGCACCGTCAATACATCGAGATATTCAGCCACGCCTATTTCATACTGCGTTTTCAGCGAATCATAGGCCTGGTAGTTCTCCGACACCACCGTCTGTAAATACTCCTCTTGTTTCATCAGATGCTCTTCGTTGGCCAGTGCTGTTTCCACTTCCTTGAAGGCCTGCAAAGCGGTCTGGGCGTAGGCGGCAATGGCCTCGTTCTGTTCTGCCGTGGCTCTTGCAATATCCGCCTCGAGAGCACCGCCGGTGTAGAGCGGTGCGAACACGCCGGCGGCAAGGCTGCTGGCGGCATCTGTCAGATTATTCAGGCTCAGCCCAATGGAGAAAGAGAATCTCGGTAATTTAAGGAGTTCCGCCTCTTTCTGTCGGTAGAAGGCGGCGGCTACCTGCTGTTCGGCGGCGATCAGATCAGGGCGCCGCTCAAGTAACTCCGACGGGATACCGGCGCTCACCGGTGGCGGCACGGCGACGAGCGTCTTGGTTGTCTCGATCTGTGCCGAAGGGTAGCGACCAAGCAGTAACTCCAGACTGCGCTTGGCGTTTTCTTCGGCGGACAAGGTCTGCCGAGCGGCTTCCTGGGCGGTGGCCAGCTCTGCCCGGCCGAGGTGCACATCGGTCATGGTGCCTTGACCAATGGTCTCTTTGCTTTCGACAATGCGCACACTTTCCTGCAGTAATTCGACTATCTCGTTACTAGTGTCGGCGAGCAGTTTGCTGCTGATCGCAAAGAACCAGGCGTTGGCCGTCGTTGCCGCCAGGGATTGCCGGGCAAATTCAAAGTCGGAACGGGTTGCCGCCAGAGTCTCTTCCGCACCCGCCACACCTGAGCGTATTCGACCCCAGACGTCGGCCTCCCAGGAGACAGCCAGGCTCCCTCCGTAGAGTTCGCTCAGGGCCTCGGTGTCACGACCGGCATATCCGCCGGAAAGGCCAACTGTCGGTTTTAGAGCGGCACCCGCCTTGACGGCAAGCGCACTGGCCTGTTCGACCTGGGCAGCGGCGATTTTCAGTCCGAAGTTGTTCTTTTCCGCCTCATCGACCAGGGCAGACAGCTGGGGATCCTGGAAGCTCTTCAGCCATCCGTCGTCGACCAGGCCGGTGGATTCACCAGACGACCACTGTTGCGCGACCAGCTTCGCGTCGCTTTTTCCGGCGGTGATCCCCTCAACAGCTTCTTCATGACTGGCTATCTTGCCGGCACAACCGCTCAACAGCAGACAGCAGCCGGTAAACAGAAGTCCGATTATATATTTTTGGTTCATAAGTAATCCTGATCCTAGGTAATAGTGTGTTCCGGGCATTCCACCGGCCATGTTATTTTTTCACAACGGTGCGCTTAGTGGAATCTCGCGAAATTCTGCCAGCTGGCCATGCGCAGCAAGATTTTACGGAGAATTGTCACGTGGTGCCAGCGCTTACTGTAGACGGCGACGGTTCCGATACTGCCTTCCGGCAGGTAATAGCTGGACATGTCCTTGGTAAATTCGATGCGCACCATAATTGTGCCTTCGGGGTAATTTGATGAAAGCTTCACCATCGAAGCGGAAGGAGCCAATTGCCCTTCTGCAAGAACATCTATGATCTGGGCAACCCGGCCGGGAAAAATCCGGCCGGGAATACCGGGGAAGAGGATTTCCGCCTCATTGCCGACTTTGATATTTTGCATCGGCTGCTGACTGAAGCCGGCAATGAACATACTATCATCGCTGTGCACGAAGGTCATAATCGGCGCAAGCGGCAACGGCACTGCCATCATGCCGGGGCGCAGCCGCAAATGAGTGATGAAACCGTTCGTTGGCGCCATGATTGTCGTGCTGTCGAGATCGAACTGGGCGTCGACCAATTGCGCCTCGAGACTGAGAACCTCCGCCTCGTAGCGCTCAACTTCGAACTTGCTCCCGGCCTTTGCCTCAACCAAGGCCCGGTTCTGCTGCAGCCTTTTCCGGGAAAGGTTTAATTGGGACTTGAGGTTGTCTACCTTGGCCTGATAGGGAACCGGATCAATTTTGCAGAGAACATCGCCTTTTTGTAAGGGAACGTTTGGGACCGCGTTGACCTCGATAATTTTGCCGCGCACATTGGAGACGATCGGGGTCGTGAAAAAGTATGATCGCGCCGAATGTGATGCCGGGTGAAAGTAGGCCATACCGCCCAGCAGAGTTCCGAGCATGATGACTCCGCCAAGAACCACTGTGGTCAGCGACCATTTGTTCACAGGGATTTTGAAGAGCTTAAAGATCCCATAACAGAGAGAAAGATAGGTGAGGATTAACAGGAGTTCCATTTTATTTCTCTGCCTCCATGCCAATTTGCCTTTCAAGCTGAATGATACGCTCGGTGAGTTTGGTCATTGTCGCTGTTGATTCCTTTTGTTGCATGGTCAGCTCGTGTTCGAGGCCGGTTATTCGTTCCTGCAATGCCTCTGCAGTCGTCGTCGGTGAACTGGTTCCGGCACTTTCCGTAGTGGCTGCAGTCTGGTTTAAACCCCACCCCCGGTCAGGTCGGTACAGGGTTGCCCAGATCCAGAGAAACGGCCAGAGCGCATGCATCAGGAACAGACTGACCCATCCGGCAGTATGGATCGCATCCTGGTGGGGATGATTTCTTTTTTTCGCCATTTCGTAGGGAATATCATGAATTCCGATGACCGCGTAGACCAAGGTAATACAGACAAAAATTAAAATCCCCAAAGCTACATAATCTAGAGCACGTCCATCCATTCTGTCCTCCCTCTTGACAAAGCTAGCAGAGCTGATATTTACAAAACAATCGCTGAGTCAACCAAGTGGCGCCGCAAATAACCCGTTTCTCTCAGCGATTCCCGGCGACAACATGGCCACCGGAAAAACCTATTCCTTCGATACGGTTTCTTTTATTGCATCCTTGCAGCGTGTTGAAATATCTGCGGCGTTTTTCTCGAGACAGTCTAACAACCGGCCTTCTCCAGCGGGTACATCCTGACAAAACTTATTCAAATCATCCGCACACTCATTGACCAGATATGATAATGCGGCCACGGCACGTTCCAACTGAACGGCCGCATCATACAGGGCATACTCGCATTTGCCGGACAATTTGTCGCTCCGGGAATAGAGACAGGCGAGAACACGGCTTTCGCCAGGTGTGACATCCTTGCAATAGGTCTCCAGTTCGGTTTTGCATCCATTGAGTACGGATTCCACCAGACTCTCTTCAGCATGCGCGGAAAGCGTCAATAAAAAGGTCATACACACAGCGATACTAAAAACGATCATTTTCTTCATTATCCTCTCCTCATTGTTGTTTTTATGATTTTGCTTTTATTTTCCTCTACTGACCTGCAAATTGGTACAAGGTATTTTTGTTAAAATGAAATTTTTCAGCATCATCGATTCCTCCGGCAAGCTATGGCAATAACTCCACGGTCAGCAAAGGCAGATGCAGCTCATATAATTCATTCAGGACACCGGACAGAGCGGCTTGGTCTCTTAGATGACCAATTAAGATCGTCATTGGATCTTTTTCGGAGGTGAATGCTCTGGTGATAACCATGCCGCCCAATTGATCAGCGAGGCTTTCGTCAATGTGGCCTCGCACGCGGATGCGATAGATACCGGCAGATTCAAAGGATACATTCCCTCTGGATTCCATGCTGGACAATTCGGTTTCGTTTTTCCTTTGCTGTCTTGTCATATCATCTCGTTATTAAAGGAAAATCATCCAAGATTAGCTTGAAATATTTTGTTTTGCAACGGCGAATTGTTAAGATTTGTTGTTCTGGCAAGACACATACACAGAGCAATGCCATCATTACCGGGCGGACCTTATTTACACTCCAATATGCTTCTAAAAGTCAGCAATGCCATCACCCGAAAGTTGTAAACGTAGTTGTATAAAATAGTCAGGGAAGGACGAGGTAATGATGGTTGCGGGAGAAGAGGCCTAGGTCTGATTTTATCGCTGCTCGTAAGCAATGAGCACGCCCTCACGCTGCAACTTGTCGGTGAGTGAAAAATGCGCCAGGGTAAAAGCCTGGGCTTCTTCTTCGGCATCAGGGGTTATAACATTCTTCCAATCCAGGCGAAGTGAGATACGGCGCATGGCCAGTATTTTTTCCGGTGTACTCAGGGAGCTTTCCAGCATGGCAAGCCGGTCTTTTGGCGCTTCAATTTCCTTGCTGACAGCAGCCAGCTCCAGCTCGGTTTCTTTCAGGAGATGCTCGATCTTTTTAAGTTTTTCCTGCTCTTCCAGATTATAAACGCCAAAAACACTTCTGGCCCGGCTTCCACCGCCGAACATTCGTGACATGGCACGCAGGCTCTCGTGCTGATGACGTACTTCGGCAAGGTGCGATTTCCGTGCGGCAAGCTGTCCTGCGGTAGCCTCGGCTATAACCTCGAGACTCAATTTTTCCAATTCATCTCGGGAGGATTCCAGCGTTGCGCCCAGCCCAACAATCTTGTGGTCGGTAAAAGTGATTGTTTGCATCGCTGCGTCACCGACAATCATCTCACCCTGTTTTTTAGGGCCAAATATCGTCTTTTCCGTGCTGGTCATGGTGAGCAGGGCGAACCGTTGAGCATCTGATCGGTTGTGCTGCACCATTTGCGCCTCAGGGCTTGCCAGAAGATCCTCTATCTTTGTCGAGCCGACAAAAGCCGCTTTGATGAGCGGGTCACTATAGTAATTGGAGCGTGTAAGATGGATTGGTCCGGGGATTTGCGCCACCATGGCCTTGCAGTGCTGCAGGCAGATCCGCAACGGGATGCGCAATCGTCGGCGATACCCGCTTACAGTTCGAATTTTTGGTTCCACGGTTTCAACCAGGTATTCAATAAGCTGAGTTTCCGTCTGGCGATCCCTGTACCATTTTGTCAGGCGCTCTGATATTGAAGGTGAAGAACGAGGGTTTTGCTGCATCTTATAATCCTCCTGGAAGAGCCGGTTATATCCATATTCGGAAGGAGCACTCCAACGTTAAATGATGCTCATTTCGGGATAGAGGTCAATTGGTGCTTAAAAATAATTTTGCCCGGCCATAAGGGCATCTATCATTTCAATATGCAAAAAGCATATTCTCGTTTATCTTGCTCGATTAGATTAAAGTCAGACGCCGGGTTCTGTATTGATCAGGTAACATGTTGGAAAGATACGCTCTATAAATCGATGTGTTGTTTGCGTAGGTGGTCTCGGCAGGGGAAATGGGTATTGCTTGCCCATGTGAAGACGTGGAATCGGTATTTCATTAACAGGCAGAAAAAACAGGAGAAAAGAATGATCATGAAAAAACGAGCTTTGCTCATGTGCTTTGTCGCCTTGATAGCCGGACAGGTGTGTCAGGTTGACCTGGCGGAAGGCAAACAGGTGATGGTCGACGCTCAGGTCCTGGAGCAACTGCAGCAGATGCTTGTCGATCAGCAGAAGCAATTGCACAAGCTCCAGAAACAGGTGGACGAATTTCAGCAGACGGCCACGGCCGCCCAGACCCAGGCCGAGGAGGCGAAGACGGTTGCTGAAGAGGCGAAATCGACGGTGCAGACAACGGTCGGTAAAGGTCCAATCGTTTCCTCGGGACAAGAGCGGGTAAAACTTGCTGTATCGGGGCAGATCAACAGGGCCGTGAATGTTGTTGATGACGGAGACGAGACGGATGTCTACTTCGTCGACAATGCCAACTCCAATAGCCGTCTCCGCTTTGTCGGTACTGCACTGGTTGACGATGATCTGACGCTGGGGTCAAAATTTGAAATCGCCTTTGCACCGAACTATTCCGGTGATGTCAGCCAGAAAGACCAGGAGTCCGGGGACTTTTTTGATGAACGTGTCGCTGAACTCTTTCTTTTGAGCAAGCGTTACGGCGCACTGTATTTAGGCAAGGGCAGTACCGCCTCCGACGGTACCGCCGAGGTTGACCTGTCCGGTACCGACGTGGTCCAGTATGCCAGCTACGCTGATATTGCCGGGGGGATGAAATTTCGGGATTCGGCTGATGATGCATTGACAGGCATCACCGTGTCCGATGCGTTTAATGACTTTGATGGCCTGAGCCGCAAAACTCGGCTGCGTTATGATCTGCCCACCTTCTACGGGTTCGGCCTCGCCGGTTCGGTGATCACTGACAGTCGATGGGATACCGCTCTTCGCTGGAGCGGTTCCGGCTACGGTTTCAAAGCCGGTGCGGCAGCAGCCGTGGTCTATATCAATACTGCCGATGCCGATTATCAATATGACGGTTCCCTGTCCGTGCTGCATGAAGATACCGGCTTGAACTTCACCTTCTCTGCCGGTACCAAGGACAGCGATATGAACGATGACCCGTACAATGTGTGGGGCAAGCTCGGCTGGCAGACAACCTTCTTCTCGGTCGGCAAGACATCTTTCGGCGTTGATTATGGTATCTCGGAAAATTTACCGGCTGATGGTGACGAAGGCTACTCGATCGGTTTGGCAATGGTGCAGAGTTTTGCCGACTATGGCACCGAGCTGTATTTTCAGTTCCGGCAATACTCCCTGGATCGTGACGCCTCCGCTGATGTCGAGGACATCAACGTCGGCACCATTGGCGCGCGGGTGAAATTCTGATGGGCCGCTCTCAAAAGCGCAGGTGTCAGCTGCTGTGTATCACAGCCTTTGTTGTGGTACTGCTCGGCAGTGGCTGTTCCGGCATCACCCCTGACGGCAAGCTGCGAAATAATCGGGAAGAAGGCCCGGAAAGCGGCATCTTCAGCGGTCCTGGCGGCGAGTTCGTTATCGTCGCTCCGTTGTCGCCGACTGCCGGCGAAAAAAAACCGGAGGAAGATGGCCAAGGGGCAGAGAAACCTGAATGAACTCTATCTTGCCAGGCAATAACGCAGCTGACGTTTAGGGGATATTTGTCCGGGTAGCGTGGACTATGAACTGATTGTCTTTCGGGTATCGGTATTCTGTTGTGCGGCCAGGGAAGCAAGAAGCTGATAATCGCTGAAATGATCCATGTCCAGGCAGACTCCAGGATCATCGACAGGCAGGCGCAGTACATTGTTCTGATGCTCGGCAATGATTTGATTCATCGGCTTTATCGGCGTACCAGGAGAAAAAATCGCTGCGGGAAAGAGTGTGGGATGACCGCCGCGACCGGCATGGGTCGGCATGAGGATCTGATGTGGATGGTGTTGATGCTGCTCGAGCAGGAGCCTGTAGCTGGAAGGTCGAACCAGCGGGTGGTCGGCAAGCCCGATCATAATGCCGCTAACCCCGCCGGGTAAAATGGCCAGACCGGCCTGTACCGAATCGGCCATCTGGCTCAGAGGGGCATCGTTGACGGCAACCGCAACAGGCATATCGGCAAGAAACGGCATAATCCTTTGTCGATTATGGCCCAGCACGACAATTATATCGTCGATTCCAGCCATACGGATGCGGTTTAAACAAAAAAGCAGGGCCGGCTCATTCTGCAGCGGCAGCAGCTGCTTTATCCGTCCCATGCGACGTGATGCCCCAGCTGCGAGTAATATGAACGCCGTCTTGCCGCGCATGACTGTTCCTTTTCTGAATAAGTTGGGCGGTAATGCTCACCGCTATCTCGGCCGGAGAACGGGCCCCGATATCGAGACCGACCGGCGTATAGAGCCTGGTCAACGCTTCTTCACCGATCCCTTCCTCCTGTTGCAGCCGCTTGAATAAAGAGGAGCGTTTGCTGCGGCTGCCCACCAGGCCGATATAGGCAGCCGGAGTAGCCAGAGCCTGGCGGATGACCGTATAGTCGTGGGCATGCCCGCGGGTTGCACAGACGATAGAGGTGGAAAAGCTTACCGCTACCCGATCGAAAAGCGTCTCGAAATCATTGGTCATCACCTGGGCGGCTTCGGGCAGCAGCTTGGGGTCGGCGAATTCGGGACGATCGTCGACGATTATCACGGAGAACCCCGCCGTGGCCGCGGTCTTACAGAGGGCCTGGCCCACATGACCGGCACCGGCGATGATCAACCGGCTGGCGGGCAATACCGGTTCAATATAGAGGGTCGCCCTGCCGCCGCAGACATAGGCCGGCGCTGCCGACAAATCAACATGAAGGAGAACCGTCTCACCTCTCTCCATGGCAAGCAGGGCGGCATCAATGGCTTCTCGCTCCATGGTTCCGCCGCCCACCGTGCCGACAATTTCGCCATTGGCAAAAACCACCATCTTGGCACCGGCCGCGGCAGGCACTGAACCCTTGACCTCAACGAGCAGCACCAGGGCGCAAGGTTCCTGGCGCTGCTGCTTTTTCACCAGCTCCTCAAAAACCCGTTCCGTTCCTACCGATTGTTTATTCATGAGGCGATCTTTTCTCCCGCTTTGGCAAGTTCCTCTTCAAGCAGACCTTGAAACATGGCCGTTTTATAGCTGTTTTTGCTCAGGGGGACGGCATCGGCAATTGCCGCAGCGGCGGCGCTGGTGATAGTTTTCGCATTGAGCGGTTTGTTTGTAAGCTCTTCCTCCGCCGCTCTGCTGCGCCACGGTATCGGTGCCGCGCCGGAGAGCACCACGGCAGCCTTGGTTATCCGCCCGCCTTCGGCGGTAAGCATCAGAGCGACCCCGGCCAGAGCAAAATCCCAGGCTTTTCTCGCCCGAATCTTCCTGTAGGAGGAATATTGACCGGCAGCCGGAGCAGGAATGGTGATGTGGGTGATGATCTCGCCCTGTTTGAGCACGGTCTCCTTCTCGACATCGTCTTGCGGCAGAACATGAAGGTCGGCAATGGCTATCTTCCTTGCGCCGTCCGGTCCGGCAACATGCGCCACGCCATCACAGGCGACCAGCACCGGCGCAGTATCCGAGGGATGGGTGATCGCGCAGATATACTCATGTCCGAAGATGGCATGGAACTGGTTCTCCCCGCCTAAGGCGAAACATTTCTCACCACCCTTGCGCAGGCAGGGAAATTCACCGCGATAGTACCAGCAACGTGGTTTCTGACAGAGATTGCCGCCTATTGTTCCCTGATTGCGCAGCTGCGGACTGGCAACTTCGGCGGCTCCCTGAGACAGACCCGGGAAGTTTTCTTTCACCAGGCTGTTCTCACTGATTTCGGTAATGGTGGTCAGCGCCCCTATCTGCAGGCCGCCGTTGGTCGTTTTTCTTATCCCCTTCAGCTCCTTGAGACCGCTGATGCTCACCACCGTCCGGCAGTCTATTATTCGTTCGCGAAGACAGCCGAGCAGATCGGTGCCGCCGGCATGCACGGCAGCTCCCTCATGGCGCAGCTGGCTGATGGCCTCATCGAGCTTGAGGGGACGTATGTAGGCAAATTTCGGCAGCATGGCTTACCCCATTCTCTTTTTGGAAAGTTCACGGATTATATCCATTGGCAGGACCGGTGCCTTGGTAAAACGAATACCGGTGGCCATATACAGCGCATTGGCAATGACTGCGGCGGTGGGGATGGTAACCGGCTCGCCCAGTCCCTTGGCCCCGGTGTTATTGGCCTCGGGGTCGTCGATTTCGATTGGCACACTGACGGTTTTCAGCGGTACATCAAGCGCGGTCGGCAGCTTGTAATCGTGCCAGTTCCTGTTGCACAGTTTGCCGGTCTGATTTTCATCGAGCTGGCGGAATTCGGTGAGGGCGAAGCCTATTCCCATGACAATACCGCCGTAGACCTGATTGTCGAAGGTAGCTCTGTTGAGAACACGCCCGCTGTCATGGGCACCGAGAAAGCGGAGCAGCATCACCTCGCCGGTACGCATATTGACTTCGAGTTCGCAAAACTGGGCGGCAAAAGGATTGATCACCTTGTTTGCCGGGTTAGCACCGCGATACCCCACGCCGATGACCTCGCCGCGTTTCTGCAGGCCGCGTATCTCGGTAATCTGCACTTCTTTGGAACTGTCATCTCTTGCGACGATTTTATCGCCGATATATCGCAGCTGTTCCACCTCGACGCCAAGATCTTCAGCAGCCATGCGCTTCAACTCCTGTTTCAGGGCAATGGCGGCATTGCGTACCGTCGGCGCTTCGGTCGGCACGGTCTTGCTGCCTCCGCTGGGAGTGGCGAACTGGGTGGTCGCCGTATCGGCATGTTCAATCTGGATAATTGAAGGATGAACTCCCAGCTCCTCGGCGGCCACCTGGGCCATCACCGTCTTGGTACCGGTGCCGATGTCACTGGCGCCCATATTGAGATTGACGGAACCATCTTTAAACAGTTTGACAATCACAGTTGATGGCGGCCCGCCGTCTCCGGCTATCCAGAGACAGGCGCCGGCGCCGACACCCCGCTTGATGTAGGCATTGCGCTGGTTATGCTCTCTGGCCTGCTGCAGGGAATCCTGCCATCGGAACGCCTCTGCGCCCTTCTCCAGACACTGGCGCAGTCCAGTGGTGGTATACGGCGGCGTACCCTCTCTGGCCTGACTGTTCTGCGGAATATTGCCCAGCCGGAATTCGACCGGATCCATGCCGATCCTGTGGGCAAGCTCATCCATCATCTGCTCCAGAGCCCAGGAGCCTTGTGGGTGGCCCGGGGCGCGAAACGGCCGGGCCGGGCCGGCATTGATCAGCACATCCCTGCTGGTGGTGCGGACATTGGCGCAGAGATACAGATCGCGGATCAGCCAGTCGACCAGCTGGGCGCCGCCGGCCGGATAGGCCCCGCTCGGTCCACTGCAGGCAAAATCCAAGGCGGTTATGGTCCCGTCTTTTTTAACCCCTGCCTTCAGCTGCATGGTATTTGGCGGCCTGTTGCCGACGCAGAGAAAGGTTTCCTCTCTGGACAGGAGCATTTTTACCGGCCTGGCACATTTTTTAGCAAGCAGGGCACAGATGGCGGTATATTTTCCCGGCTGGAGTTTACTGCCGAACCCGCCACCCATATAATGATTGGATACCCGGATTTTAGACAGCGGCAGTCCAAGCGCCTCGGCGATGCGTGATTGCACGGCATACACGCCCTGGCTCGACTCCCATATGGTCAATCGATCACGATCCCAGTTGGCCACACAGCCGTGCAGCTCCAGCGGTGTATGCAGCTCGGCGGAGGTGCGATAGCTCTCTTCCAGGACGATATCGGCCTCACTGAAGCCCTTGTCCACATCGCCCCGGGAATACCTACTCTCTTTCAGCAGATTGCCGCCACTATCGACCTTGACCGTACCGTTATCGAGGGATTTTTCATGGTCAACGACGAAGGGCAGGACCTCATACTCCACCTGGATTGCTCTTACCGCATCGCTCGCCTGATACCAGGTGTCGGCGGCAACGGCTGCAACCACCTCTCCTTCAAAACGGCAGTGGTGATCGAAAAGAGGTACCACGCGGTCCTGGTATTTCCATTTGATGTCTTTCGCTTCCCTGGATTCTCCGGTCAGGACTGCCCGCACACCCGGCATCTTTTCCGCCTCGGATACATCGAGCTTTTTTACCGTGGCATGTGGATGGGGGCTGCGCAGGATTGCCGCGTAAAGCATACCCGGCAGCAGAATGTCCGAAGGGTACTGGGCCGTACCACTGACCCGCTCATAGGCGTCGACCCGCGGCAGAGGCTTGCCGACCACCTCGGTTTTTTCCCAGAAGGCGGGGGTGCTGTCTCCTTCCGGGGTTTCAGGAACGACTATACCTTCCCTGTAATAAATATCATCATTGGCGGCCATGGGTTCCTCTCCCTACGTTTTTTTTAGCCGGGCCGCCTTGTCGGCAGCGGCGAAGATATTCTGATAGGCCCCGCAGCGGCACAGATTTCCGGAACAGCCCTGTCTGATGTCCTCGGGAGAAGGCGAGTCAACCTTACGCAGCAAGCCCTCAACCGCCATAATCTGTCCAGATGTGCAGTAGCCGCACTGAAAGGCATCCTCTTCGACAAATGCGGTCTGGACCGGGCCAAGTTCCTCGCCGTCCAGCAGGCCCTCGACGGTGGTGATCTCCGTGTTTTCAGCTTCAACCGCAAGGGTCAGGCAGGAATACCTGGGCACGTTGTCAATCAGCACCGTGCAGGAGCCGCACTCGCCTCTGTCGCAGCCCATTTTCGTTCCACCAAGTCCGATAATCTCGCGCAGCACATAGAGCAGAGAAAAACGTGGCTCGACCAGGAGGTTATAGACGTTGCCGTTGATGGTGAGCTCAATCTGCTGTAGCGATGCCTGAGGCACTGTTTCCTGTCCCGGGGCGGCCTGCAGCTGTTTGAACAGAGGGGGAGAAAACAGGGAGGTCGTGACAATTCCGGCGCCGACCCCGATAAACTGCATGAATCCCCGGCGGCTATAGCCGGCAATATCTTGTTCGTCTTCCTTGTGGCTCATAATGCCTCCTCATAAAAATGGAGATGTAAATCATGCATCTATTGTTCGTATAAGGATGTTTTGTTTTCTTAAGCAATTTTTATACCATCATTTAGGCGATTTCTTTCAAGGTCTGTTTATGAGGAAAACATAATAAAAAGATGATTTTTATTGTCCTGCTTAACTGGACTGTCCGGTATTTCAGGACGCTAAATATTTTATCAGTCAACTTTAGGGATGAAAACAGCCAGCCACTGCTATTCTTGAGGCCACACATATTCCACACCGCAGTCATTGTGGGCTTGATGCCTAATCCGAGGCCAAAACCGGTCTCGATCCTTGTCATGTTTGTTGTATCTCACGACATTTAAGACATGTTTCTACCTTACATATGGTGTGGAAACAGATTGCATGAATAATGTATATGATGTAGATATATGATATTGATACTCTATGACAAAGTTGTCTACTTGCGTTTAAACGCATGAATCACAACCCAAGGAGGGAATCTCATGTTTCACACCAGAAAGCTCATCACCACCCTGTCAGCGGCGCTGTTTTTCACCATCCTGGTCTTTTCAAGTCATCAAGCGGAGGCGGCTAAAGCGCGCCTGGCCTTTTCCGGTGGTCCCGACGGCGGGACTTTCCAGTATTTTTCCAATGCCGTTTCCTCACGTCTTTCCCGTACCCAGGCAGACATGGAAGTTTCCAACATGGCATCGGCAGGTTCAGTCGAAAACCTGCGCCGGGTAAACTCCGGTGAGGCCGATTTCGGCATTGTCTATGCAGGAGATCTGTTTCTCGGTCTGCATGGCAAGTTGACCAACGACACCAAGCAGTATCCGAATGTATATTCACTTTCTTATCTCTACGGTGCCCCGGCACACCTGCTGGTTCTTGAAGACAGCGGTATCAACAGTGTCAAGGATCTGGCCGGCAAGCGAGTCGCCGTCGGCCCGGCCGGTTCTGGAGCAGCGGCCTCCGCGCAGCGCTATTTTACCTCCACCGGTCTCTGGGATAAATTCACCCCCGAATTCATCGGTTACAGCCAGGGCGCTTCGGCTCTGGGCGATCGCCTGATCGATGCCATGTGGGTCTTTGCCGGTTTTCCGAACTCTTCGGTGATCCAGGCCGCAGCCAGTAACCGCATCAAGATCCTCGACCTGGTCGAAACGGGGAAGGAATCCGGATTTTTCACCGATAATCCCTATTATACCGAGGTGACCATTCCCGCCGGTACCTATCAGGGTGTTGACAAAGATGTCGCCACCATTCAGGATTCGGCCATCTGGGTGGCCGGAAAACATGTCAGCGAAGACCATGCCTTCAGGGCTCTGGAAGATATTTATTCCGATGAAGGGCTGGCTTTCATGGTCAGTGTCACCACCACCGCCAAGTCAATGACTGTCGCCGATGGTCTGCGCGGTATCGTCACCCCGGTTCATAAGGGTGCCGAGAAGTACTGGACCGGGCGAGGGCTCTCGCTGAGTGAGGCCCAGCAGCTCAAGTAGTCTATCGTTTCATAGAACCACAGGGGCTCACACCCCTGTGGTTCCGCCCGGGCCACCCCCTCTCAGTTCACCCAAACGGAGCAGCCTATGTCGACCGATCTTGATAATGATTTTGCCGATCTCAGCAAAGATGAAAAGAACAAGCTGAAAGAGTTGGTCGAAAAGGATGCCAAGGCTCACCGGAATCCAACCGGCTTCTGGAAACTGGTCATTGCCCTCCTGGGTGCCGGCCTGGTATTGTTTTATTTTTATGCCGCCGGCATTTCTTCAGTAGGTACCCAGTATCATCTCGGTATCTATGTGTTTATCACCTATGTTCTCGTTTTTCTCCTCTACCCGGCCGGATCGCCAACCGTTCGCGTGGTTCTCAGTCTGCTGTTGTCGACCGTATTGGTAAGCGTCATAGCCATTCTCTTTATTTATCGGGATCATGTCGTTTTCTACCAGATGATCATGACCTTGGCCGACAGTTTCAAGATGGACAGGCTCGCTGAGTCCCTAGCGAAGGCAGCAGCCATCTGGCCATTTTTTCTGGCCATCGGTGCCATGGCCGCGGGTCTTTTTTTTATGGACGGATTCCTGGAGAAACGTTGGCGCCACAACCCGACGCTCTCCGACGTCCTTTTTGCCATGGTGGCGGGGGGAGTGGTCTATTACTGGCTCAGTCAATTCGAGGCGCTCAACTGGCGTGCCGGGGCGGAAAATGAACTGGACTCATTAATCAGTATCACGGGTATTCTTGTCTCCTTTGAGGTGTGCCGGCGAGTGCTGGGTCTGTCGCTCACCCTGATCGGCGCTTCGATGGTGGCTTTTGCCTACTACGGCCCATTTCTGCCGGAGTTGCTCGCTCACCGGGGGTTTTCCTTCGAGCGCATCTGTAATGCCCTGTTTTTGACCACCAACGGCGTTTTCGGCGTCATGGCCGGGGTTCTTGCCACCTATGTTATCCTCTTTATCTTTTTCGGGGCGTTTCTGCACAAATCAGGGGCCGGGCGTTTTTTCATCGATTTACCCCTGGCCCTCGCCGGTCGTAGCACCGGTGGCCCCGCCAAGGTGGCTGTCATCGCCTCGGCCCTGTTCGGCTCGGTCTCCGGGAGTGCTATCGCCAATACCGTCTCCACCGGGGCATTCACCATCCCGCTGATGAAACGGGCCGGGTTCCGGCCCCACGTCGCCGGCGCCATCGAACCGGCCGCCTCCATCGGCGGCATGTTTCTGCCGCCGATCATGGGTGCCGGCGGCTTTCTCATGGCCGAACTCACCGGGCTGCCCTATTCCTACATCATGATCATCTCGGTCGGGCCGGCCCTGCTCTATTTTTTTTCAGTTTTCTGCATGATCCATTTCGAGGCAAAAAAGCTGAAAATAGTCGGTATACAGGATGACGAATTTCCGCACTGGAAGACGGTATTGCGACGAGGCTGGTATTTTTCCCTGCCGCTGGTTATCATCACCGTTCTCATGCTTATCGGCCGTTCTCCAGGGTTTGCCGCCTTCTGGGCGACCATCTCCTGCGTCGCCGTCAGTTGGGTCAATAAAGAGACCCGGATGGGGCCAAAAGAGATCTGGGAAGCGATCCAGACCGGGGCGCGAAACACGCTGATTATCGGCGCGACGGTGGGGGTCATCGGCGTTATCGTCGGGGTTATCTCCCTCACCGGCATGGGGTTGAAGTTCTCCGATCTGATCATCGCTCTGGCCGGCAACAGTCTGCTGCTGGCGATCATCCTCATTGCGCTGGCTTCCCTGGTGCTCGGCATGGGCGTGCCGGTGACTGCCTCCTACCTTATCGTGGCCGTCCTGGCGGTACCTGCCCTCGGGGCCTTCGGTGTTGCCGCAGTCGTCGCCCACCAGATCGTCTACTGGCTGAGTCAGGATTCCAACATCACCCCGCCGGTCTGCGTTGCCGCCTATGCCGGTGCGGCAATTGCCGGTTCCGATCCCTGGAAAACCGGCTGGACCGCTTTCAAGTTTGCCAAGATGCTCTATGTCATGCCGCTGCTGTTTGCTTTTACCCCGTCGATCCTCTTTCAGGGAAAGATAGTTGAGGTGAAGATGCCGGAGATAGAGGCGCCTTTCGCAACCGTCATGCAGATCAACGTCAAGGAAGAGCAGGAATATCGTGCGGGCGAGGTTGTCGCCCTGGTGCGCATCGGTGACAAGGTTGAAGAGATCAAGGCCCGCAGGGACGCCAAGGTTGTGCAGGTATATGCCGCCCCCGGATCGATGATCAACTCCGAGGGTACACTGATCAGAAGTGAAATCGTCCCGACACCCTTCCGGATTTTCTCATCGTTCTTCTCGGCAGTTCTCGGCACCATCGCCTTCTCGGCGCTGATGATGGGTTTCTGGATTCGCCGCACCTCCGTGGTCGAGTGGCTGCTGCTGGCCCCGGCGACCCTTCTGCTCTACTGGCCGACCTTTCTCACCGATGGTATCGGCCTGGTGGTTGTCGCCCTGGTCTTGTACATGCAAAAGAGCAAAAATAAACGGGAAGAGGCCAAGGCCGCTGGTACGGTGATATGAAATAAACAAGGACCTCCTGGACTGATGTTAGGCGCATCCTCAGCTGGAAACGATGAAAAAGAACGCGGCATTATCTCTTGTACAACAAATTATGGCGGAGTTTGCCGAGCAGACCGGGCTTTCGCCAGTCTCCACGCAACCGCAGCGTTACCTGTGGACCGATGCCTTTGCCGTGTGCAACTTCCTCGAGCTGTATCGCCTTACCGGTGAGGACAAGTACAGATCCCTTGCCCTCTCCCTGGTCGATCAGGTCCATGCAACCCTTGGCCGTTATGCTGTAAATGACCCGAGACGGGGCTGGATCAGCGGTCTCAGTGCAGAGCAGGGGCGTCTGCATCCTACGGCGGGCGGCCTGCGCATCGGCAAGAAGATGAACGAGCGCGGCCTGGACGAGCCCTATGACGAGAAAATGGAATGGGACCGCGACGGCCAGTACTATCACTATCTGCTCAAATGGATACATGCCCTCCAATGCGTCGGTAAGGCCACCTCAACAGAGATGTATTACCGCTGGGCCGGGGAGCTTGCCAAAAAAATCCATGCCGGTTTCGTCTTTGCCTCGGCTATGAACGGACGGAAGTATATCCACTGGAAGATGAGTATAGACCTCACTCGGCCCCTGGTCCCCTCCATGGGGCTTCATGACCCTCTTGAAGGCTTCATCATCTACAGTCAGTTGCAGGCAGGCCGGAGCCCTGCCCCGGAAAAAGCGTCTCGCCTGAACTTCACCACGGAAATCAATGAATTGGCAGACATCTGTCGCGGGCTGAGCTGGGCGACTGAAGACCCGCTCGGCATCGGCGGCCTGCTATGCAATGCCCTCCAGGTGGCGCAGATGATGGTCAGAGGCAGCTTTGCCGAGAGCAACCTGCTGCCGGCCCTGCTTGACTCCGCCCATCTGGGACTGGAAACCTATCTGCAGATGAACCCTCTGCGGCTGCCTGCATCCTACCGTCTGGCCTTCAGGGAATTCGGCCTGTCTATCGGCTTGCATGCGATTGCCAGGCTAAAAGCGCTGATACTGGAGGAGACCGACGCATTTACAGAAAGTGCTGCTCTCCTGACTCGCCTCGACAAGCTCATGCATTACCAGTCGGTGGGCGAACACATCGAACAATTCTGGGACGAAAAAGTCAACCGAGAGGCGGATACCTGGTTGGAGCATCGGGCCATCAATATGGTCATGCAGGCGACAAGTCTGGTACCTGATGGATTTCTGCAGGTTCCTTGAGGGGTAAAATTCCCTGACAACGGGGGACAGACTATGCCATGGTACGGCATGAACATCGAGGCGGTGAAAGAATCTTTTGTCTCTTAGCCGAAAGAGCATTTGGACATTATGCTTCAATTATCGTGGTGTAGTTTTTAAGAAAAAAGGTGTATGCTGCCGACCATGGAGCGGCTAATCGATCGGACCCAAAGTGAGCGGTATGGCAGGCCTTTTCAAAGACCATCCACCTCTTGAGGTACGAAACAAGGTCCTGCAAAATTTATGATTTGAGAAATGACGGCCGAGAATTCTTTTCTGCCGTCATTTTGTTTTCTTGGTTTTTGCAGTCCGCCTGTTTGTAAATGGGTTTGATTCTGCTCACGCATTTGATGTCCAGGAAGCGTTTTATTTTTTAATTTGAGGATCCTCTTTGATCTATTTACTTTTCGGACTGTACATATTTTGTCTTGCTTTCATTCTGATGTATAATGTTCTGCAGCTCAACCTGCTGTTTCATTACACCAGAAAAAAGAAACCGGCCTGTCCCCCCCCGCTCGATGAGCTCGTCCTGCCGTTCGTCACCATTCAGCTGCCCCTGTTTAACGAACCCTATGTCGCTGAACGTTTGGTGGATAACATCGTTGCCATGGAATATCCCCGCGACCGTTTTGAGGTGCAGATCCTCGACGATTCCACCGATGAAACCACCCGTCTCTGCGAAAAAAAAGCAGAACAGTACCGCAAAAAGGGATTCGACATACACGTTCTTCATCGAACAGATCGATCAGGATACAAGGCCGGAGCTCTGTCTAAGGGACTTGTACAGGCGAAAGGGGAATTCGTTGCCATTTTTGATGCAGATTTCTTGCCTGATAAAAAATTCTTGCAAAATACCGTGCCTTATTTTCAGGATAAACAAGTCGGTGTGGTGCAGACACGCTGGACCCACCTCAACGAGAACTATTCTTTGTTCACCAAGCTGCAGGCCCTGCAGTTGAATGTCCATTTCACCATTGAGCAGATGGGCAGAAAATCTGCACAACATTTTCTCCAGTTTAACGGTACTGCCGGTATCTGGCGAAAGCAGGCCATCGACGACGCCGGTGGCTGGAAGGCGGACACTCTCACCGAGGACCTTGACCTCAGCTATCGGGCGCAGTTGAAAAATTGGCAAATTGTCTACCTGGAGGATGTCGAAGCTCCAGCCGAGTTGCCTGTGGAGATGAACGGGATAAGGTCGCAGCAATTCAGGTGGATGAAAGGCGGTGCCGAAAACGCCCGCCGCATGACCCCGATTATCCTCAGGAGCGATCTCAATCTCACCACGAAGCTGCATGCCCTGGCACACCTGTTCAACAGCTCAATCTTTGTGGCTGTGCTGATGCTTGCCTTTACCAGCATCGCTCTGCTGCCTTTTTTAGATAACCCGAGGATCGACACTCGAATTCTCAGTGTCTCGCTCCTCGGGTTGACAGGGGTAGCCGCGGTATTTTTTTACGCCAACATCAAGCTCCTGCCCCGTCCCTTGTCTCTGCAGCAGGTCCTGGCGCTTATCGGCTATTTCCCGATCCTGCTGGTCATGTCCATGGGACTCAGTTTTCATAATTCAATCGCAGTGATTGAGGGCTATATGGGGATCAAATCTTCCTTTGTCCGCACGCCCAAATACAATATCGTCGGACGCACCCGGCTGACGACCGATGGGAGGCAGAAAATTCCAATCTCCAATAATCTGATCATCGAGGGACTGCTGACGCTGCTCTTTTGTGCAGGATTGTTGATGGGTTTTCGTTTTAAGGAATATAGTTTTTTCGTCTTTCACCTGATGCTGGCCCTTGGATTTGGTTCGGTGTTCGTTGCCTCCTGGCGAGACAGGTAAGGAAACTTACCCATATATGTCATGTTCAATGACCAATTCAAGCACCTTGTCGAACGGTTTGACGCAAAGGCCAATGCTGGCTGAACCCCCCTGCTGGATAGAGAACGAAAGGTGACAGGTATAAAGACAGCTTCTTATCGCTGGATCATTGTTCTGGCAGGGATTGCCGGTCTTTTTGCCAGTCTTGGTCTGGGGCGGTTTTCCCTTGGCATGATGCTGCCGTCGATGGGCGAGGCGCTGGCGCTTTCCTACAGTCAGATGGGGTTGATCAGCACCATCAATTTTTGCGGCTACCTGCTGGCGGTCCTGCTCTGCGGGGTCCTGACGGCGCGGTTCGGCGCCCGTCTGCTTATTTCCGCCGCCCTGGCTCTGGTTGCTCTTTCCATGGTCCTTGTCGGTTTTTCCAGTCACTTTCTGTTGATTCTTCCGCTCTATTTTTTGACCGGGGTCGGCAGCGCTCTGTCCAATGTGCCGATTATGGCGCTTATGTCGGTATGGTTCGACGGCAGGAGTCGGGGCAGGGCGGCAGGATTATGTGTCATGGGTAGTGGGCTGGGGATATTAGTCACCGGCAAAGGGGTTCCGGTGTTAAACGAGATGGCGGGGGGCTGGCGGGTAAGCTGGGTTGTTCTTGGCTGCCTTGCCGGAAGCATGGCCCTGCTGAGTTTTGTGCTGTTTCGCAATAGACCGGAGGAGCTGGGAGAGAGCACGAAGAGCACGACGACACCTGCCGTGACAGGGACGGCAGCCCCGGCTGAAAAGCAGGGCCAAAACCGGTCGGGGCAGCAGGTCGCCGGTAAAAATATATTTTACCATTGCGGCGCGATCTATTTTCTCTTTGGCTGCACCTATGTCATTTACGTCACCTTTTTCGTTACCGCCCTGGTCCAGGAACGCGGTCTGACCGAACAGGCGGCCGGCAGCCTCTGGGCCTGGGTCGGACTGCTCAGCCTGGCCTCGGGGCCGCTGTTTGGTTCCCTTTCTGATCGCTACGGACGCAAGGCGACCCTGGCGGCCGTCTTTTTCATCCAGACCACCGCTTACCTGCTCGCTGCCGCACGGCTGCCGATGTTTTCCGTCTATATCTCTCTCGCCTGTTTTGGTCTCGTTGCCTGGAGTATCCCGCCCATCATGGCTGCGCTGGTCGGCGACCATGCCGGCCCTGAACGGACCGCCGCCCTCTTTGGGTTTGTCACCTTTCTTTTTGGCATCGGCCAGATCATTGGTCCGGTCTGCGCCGGTTTTCTTGCCGAGCAGAGCGGCACCTTCTCCTCCAGCTTTTTGCTGGCGGCGGTTCTGGCTGGGACCGGGATGGGGCTTAGTCTCTTGCTGCCCGGCAAAGGACAGGCTGCGGCGGAGGAGAGGAAGGGCTGAGACCATTGGGGCGTTGCCGTTTGCGTTGGAAGGCTTTAAAACCTCTTGACAAAATGGAGCCAAAAAATATTGTATGAAAAGATAAGATCCACTACAATGTCGCCCAATTTAATGCAGATTTTTCGCTGATCCGGTCGAATAGAGGACGACCTCACAGCCACGTTTGCTTTCTGGGAGGCTGTCCGAGAATGCCCTTTTCCCCCATATCTTCGTTAAATTCGAAAAAATTATCCTCGGAATATTAAGTATATGCCTGCGCTAATTTTTTCAAGTTTGCCTCGATCTGAGAGAAAATTGCTATTCTCGGGCAACCTCCTATGGCAAGCTGAAAATTCCCATCATTCTTCCCGTAATATGTCCGTATCATGAACATGCCCAACCAGCCGTCCAATGAAGAAATGAATCAGCTTTTTGTTCGAGCAAACGAGGATTACCAGAACGGATTGCTCGATTCAGCCGGAGCCGCTTATCAGCGTCTGCTGCATTATTTTCCCGAGGCGCCGCTGCTGCACTTTCATCTTGGCCTGGTCCACTTCGAGCAGGGGGAGTACGAAAACGGCCGGGATGCTTTTGCCCGAGCCGCTGCTCTCAGTCCGGAAGATATGGATATCCTGTTTAATCTTGCCTTGACTCAGAAAAAAACCGGGGACCTGGCCGGGGCGATTCTTTCCTATCAACGGATATTGCAGATGGAGCCGGCGAGCACTGACACGCTCTACAATCTTGCCGGCTGTTACAAGGACAGTGGACAACCCGCCCACGCCATAGAAAACTATCTCAAGGTCTTGCAGCTGGTGCCGGATCATCCGTCGGCGAACAGCAATCTGGCCTATGTCTACCACCGTACCGGGCAGACTGAGCGCGCCGTCTATTATTATCAACGGGTGTTACAGTACCAGCCGGATCATCAGGCGGCACAACATATGCTTGCGGCGCTGACCGGTTCGGGGACGGCCAGCTCGCCGGATTCGTATGTCAAGAATGTTTTTGATAATTATTCGTCGCACTACGAACAAAGTCTGGTCGTCGAGCTGGAGTATTGCGTACCGACGACGATCAGAGGCGTGGTGGACAGTGGTTCTGCCTGGAAAAAAACCTATGACCAGGGACTGGATCTTGGCTGCGGCACCGGTCTTGGCGGCCAGGCATTCAGGGACACCATTGCCGTGCTCGACGGCATAGATTTGTCGGAGAAAATGATTGCCTTTGCCGCGGCCAAAGACCTCTACCGAAATTTGCATGTCGGCAATATCGTCAACTTTCTCAAGTCGACCAGGGAAAGCTACGACTTCTATCTTGCCGCCGATGTCTTTGCCTATGTGGGCGAGCTTGCCGAGACCTTATCGCTGCTCAGGCAACGCGCCCGTCGGGACGTTCTGTGCTGTTTTTCGACGGAAAACATTGACGGCTGCGGCTATCAATTGCAGCACACCGGCAGATTTGCCCATACGCCTGCCTATATAAAGGAAGTGTCCCAGGCGACCGGCTGGCAGGTCGCGGCCAACCGGAAAACGTTGTTGAGAAAAGAAAAGGGCAACTGGGTAAAAGGGGATCTGTGGCTTCTCCAACTCCCAGAAAAATAATGAAAAAACGGGTTCCAGCTCCGGAAGGAATGAGGTCCGTCAGAAAGATGGAGGGGAGTGAAAGGTGACGGTTTCCCCATTGACGGGGTGGAGAAACTGCAGGAAGCAGGCATGGAGCAGCATCTGGTCCCCGTCCTTGCCGCTGCCATAGAGGCTGTCGCCAACGATCGGCGCGCCCAGTCCCAGCGGCCGCGGATGGGCTGCGTGGACACGGAGCTGGTGGGTGCGGCCGGTCAAAGGGGTAAATTGTATGCGGGTCGTGGTCTCGTCGGCAGACAGTTTTTGCCACCGGGTGATGCCGATTTTGCCATGAACAGGATCGTATATCTGCCGCGGGCGGTTGTCCGGGTCGAGACGAAAGGGCAGGTGAATTTCCCCGCCGGTTTCTGCAATGCACCCGAGAACAACAGCGATATATTTTTTGTCGACCGCACGTTTTTCAAACTGGGCGGAGAGAAATCGATGGGCTGCGGTGGTCATGGCAAAAACCATCAGGCCGGAGGTGTACATGTCCAGTCGGTGCACTGCCGGCTGCTGGATCATTTCCGGGAAATGACGGCGCAGTCGGGCGGCGGCACAGTCCTGTTTCTCCGCACCTCGTCCGGGCACGGCGAGCAGTCCCCCCGGTTTATTGATGACGACGATTTCGCTGTCGTGGTAGATAATTTTGATGTCCGGCGGCCAGTTCATTTGCTGCTCACCTGGGAGTCTCTGCCCATTCGTCGAGTCCGCACAGCATAAAGCCGAGGATCGGCTGACATTTCTCCGCGCAGGAGGAGGTGAAGGCACCATGCCGATGTCCGCCTGCTCTGTTTTCTCTTCCCCAGAAAAATTCATGTATGCCCAGCGGACGAAGGTTGTTTTTTGCCGCAAAATTGAGGAGTTTTGGTGCACAGCAGTCGCCGGTACCGGTGGGGATACCCCTGCTGCCGGTAAAAGCTGCAGCCAGGCCGGCTGTTTCTCCCCGAAAGTTGTGTAAACTGTACAGGTTGTGGATTTCGCGCATCAGGTTTTGCGAGAGCAGGCGGCGCTTTTTCCTCTGGGCCAGCCAGTCGCCGGAATGCGCTACACCCTGCTCGATTTTTCGGCCAAGCTCCTTGATCTGGTGTTCTTTTTCGACGGTCAGCGACAGGAAATCGAGGGTGTCAAACAGGGGCGGTACCCACCCTTCAACCAGCCAGCTGCCGTGGTATTGTCCGGAGAAGGCATACAGGATGACGGTTGTGCCGTTCGGTCTCAGACATTCCAGCACCCCGAACATCTTTCCCCGGGCTGGACCGAAGAGCGGCGCGGTCCCCAGTGTTGTATGGGGTTTCGCTTGGGGTGCGGAAGGATCAAATGTCAGATCAATTGTCTGAAGGTCATCGAATCGGCGCATAAGCTCCCGGCAGTGCTGCCGAGTATTGCCGGGACCAAGGCGATGCTCCCTGCCGCATCTTCTGCAGTAGCCACCGGTCGTGACACTTGATGACTCGTCGACGGCAGTTTTGTGGATATTGTTCATCTGGGCCGATAGTGTTGTTTGGTTGTTGTCAGCAAAAAGATACAAAGATAGCTGAAATCCCGTAGTGATACGTGGTTATCGAGGGTGAAAAATTACCCACGCGCCGGAATGTGACCATACACCGCTGAAAATGATCTGCCCAATCCTTTTTCAAAATCCTGAAAATCTTTGGAAGGGTTGACCCTCATTTGCAGCAGTCGCTTCCTGAAAGGACCTGAACGTGCTACTATCACAATCGTTTGTCGCTTGGCTGTTCTTTTGCCGGTCAGTGCATACTGTATGCATCGGATGATGAAATTTTCACATTATGTTGAAAACATAACGCTTGATGCTTCGGACTGCCGTATATATCCGGGCAGCGCATAATGCAGCATAGAAACAAAGGAAACGGAAAAATGGCCAGTCAGCTGGGAGAAACGGGTGAAGATTTTCAACAATTGGGCCCGGACCGGGTCCTGAATCTTGTCGAAAAGGAGCTCGGGATTCGATGTAATAATCTGTTTCGCACACTGAACAGTTATATCAACAGGGTCTTTGAGATTGAAACAATCGACAAGGTCCGCATGGTGGTGAAGTTTTACCGGCCAGGCCGCTGGACAAAAGAGGCCATCCTCGACGAACACAGATTTCTGCTTGATCTGGCCGCGCAGGAAATACCCGTCGTCGCTCCGCTTCTTTTTAAAAATGGCACGACCCTTGCCGAGAGCGATAACGTCCTGTTCAGTGTTTTTCCTAAATGCGGCGGACGAAGCGTCGACGAATTCAATGACGAACAGTGGCTTCAGCTGGGCCGTCTGCTCGGCAGAGTGCACAAGGTAGGCGAGACCGTTAAGGCGAAACATCGAATCACCATGGCTCCGCACCGCTCGACCCGTGAGCAGCTCGCCTACCTGCTCAGATCACCCTGCGTGCCGGAGGACATGAAGGCACCGCTGGAGCAGGCGGCAAATGCCATCATCGCTGACATCCAGCCCTTGTTTACCGAAACAGAAAGTATCCGTATCCATGGCGACTGCCACTTTGCCAATATCATCCACCGGCCGGGCGAGTCATTTTATCTCATTGATTTTGATGATATGGCCATGGGCCCGCCGGTGCAGGATGTCTGGATGCTCCTGCCGGGGGAGGTGGATGAATCGTTTGTCGAACTGGAGCTCTTTCTTGAAGGCTATGAAACCTTTCGGCGATTTGACCGAAGAACCTTGCGGCTGATCGAGCCGCTCCGGGCGATGCGCTTTATCCATTATATGGCCTGGTGTGCACATCAGGTACAAGGCGACGGCATCACCCGGGCCATTGACGGTTTCGGCTCGCGGGATTACTGGCGGAGGGAGATTGATGATCTTATCGATCAGCGGACAAGAATTGCCGAAAGCCATATGCCGAGCGGGAATGTGCTCTAAACCCTTTATCGCAGCCAGGCGGCCACCCGTTCTGATAAGCTCAGGTTGTTGCGTCGTGCTCCTTCGATGAGCTGGCGAAAATTGACGCCGTACTTTTTGGTCAGTGCGACCACCTCCTTTTTTTTCAGACAGATGCGTGACCAGGGCGTTGCAAAAGGCATGGCCACGGCGACGATATTGCCGCGATCGGGAACAGGGAGATAGAGACAGCTGGTGAAATATTCGGCAAGAAATGTTTTGATCTCCTGCAGGCGCGCCCTGTCGTCACTCCAGAGATTACAGCTGATAACGCCATCCGGGCGAAGAGAGTCTGCACAGAGGCTGAAAAACAGCTCTGAGTAGACCGTCGGTGCCATGCCCTGATCGTCAAAGGCATCGATCAGTACCAGGTCGTATTCTTTCGAACGGTTGTCCTGCAGAAAACTGCGGCCATCGGCGCAGTAGAGGGAGATGTTCTTGTTTTCCGGCAGTTGAAAATAGTCTTTGGCTGCTTCGATGAGCTGCGGGGAATAGTCGACGGCATCTATACGGCAATCGGCAAAATGGTGATGAAAAAAACGGATAAAAGAGCCGGCGCCGATGCCGACCACGAGAATATTCCGGGGAGAGGGGTTGATGAGCAGCGGCAAGACCATATGGCAGGTGTAGGATAAGACCAGAGTATGCGGGGTGGAGAGCGACATGCGGCTCTGCAGCGAACGATCACCAAAATAGAGAGAACGCAGGTCACCTTTATCCTCGATTTCCACGAGATGGTCGTTCCAGTAATCACTGTAGATCAACTGTTTGGCGTTCTTTGACATATAAGATGGTTGACGATGAAGAACAGAAATTGGTAATAAACCTTTTTCACTGAGAAGGAGTCACCAGAAAGGTTGCCTGCCGCGCCGCCAAGAAGTTGTCCTTGGTGAAACTGGCAAATACCTTGACGGCCTTGTTTTTTTTCTGGCATTCTTGTTTAATACATTACACTAATTGTGGCAAAAAATGTCCATATTGTCGGAGGAATCACCTTTGGTAACACAGGAGAAGAAGAAAAAGATTCTGGTCATGGATGACGAAGACATGGTTGGAGAAATCGCCTGCCAGATGCTTGAGTATCTCGGCTTTGAGGCGGTACATGTTGCTGATGGCCTCGATGCCGTAGAGGAGTATAAAAAACATCAGGAGAGTGGTATGCCGTTTACGGCGGTGATCATGGATCTGACCATCCCCGGCGGAATGGGTGGAAAAGAGGCGGTGACTGAGATTCTGATTATCGATCGTCAGGCGAAGGTGTTTGTGTCGAGCGGCTATTCGACCGATCCGATTATGGTCAATTGTCGGGAATATGGGTTTTCCGGGGGTATTGCCAAGCCCTTTGACCTGGCAGCCATGCAGAAGATGCTCTCTGTAGTCGCCTGAGGCTCGGCGCCTTTGTTCGTGACGACTGATAACAAGGACGCATTTCGTGACCTATTCCGCCAATAAGTATCTGTATTTCACCACGGTTATCACCTTCTGTTCGCTCTATGCCGCCCAGCCGATCCAGCCGCTGTTTCAACAGGAATTCCAGCTGACCGATTTCCAGGCCATTCTGTTCACCACCTTGATGATGGCCCCCCTCGGGGTAGCGCCTCTCTTCTACGGGTATATCCTCGAATCCTTTTCCGCCAAAGTGATGGTGCGCTGGGCACTTTTTTTCCTCGGTATCCTGGAAATATTTTTTTCCCTGGCCGGGGATTACCTCACTCTTCTGGGTATCAGGGCTATTCAGGGGCTGATGATCCCGGCAATATTAACGTCGCTGATGAGCTATATCAGCTACTCTTCGCCAAAAGAAAAGGTGCAGCATGCCATAGCGGCGTATATTGCGGCGACTATACTCGGTGGATTTCTCGGACGTTTTCTTTCCGGCCTGTGCACCGATCTTTTCGGCTGGCGATTTTTCTTTTTTATCCTTGGCCTGTTGCTGCTCGTGAATTGCTATCTGCTCAAAGACATGGTCCGGGATGCCAGGTTGCACTATGCCAGACCAAAGCTGAGCGAGATCCTCGGCCTGTTGCGGGCAAAGGAGTTTTTCTGGCTCTACACATCGATTTTTTGTCTCTTTTTTGTCTTTGCCGCGCTGATGAATTTTCTGCCCTTTGAATTGAAAAAGATCAACCCCGCTTTCGGGGAAACAGGCATAGGTATCTTGTATCTCGGCTACAGTATGGGCATTGTCGTGTCGTTGAATACCAGACGGATTATCAACCGTTTCGGCAATGAATCGGATGCCATCGGCGCAGGTATCGTGGTTTTCGGGGTGGGGCTGCTTTTTTTCCTGATCGAAAACTTCCTGGTGATGTTTGTCACCATGTTTGTCTTCTGTGCCGGGCTCTTTACTGCCCACTCCCTGTTGTCCGGTTTTGTCAATAAGCTCGCCTCCCAGAATAAAGCCATCGCCAACGGCCTGTACATTTCATTCTATTATACCGGCGGCACCTTGGGGTCGGTACTGCCGGGGGCCATCTTCCACAGCTTCGGCTGGTCTGCTTTTCTGCTGCAGCTTTTCTCGATGATTTGTCTGGCCCTCTTTTTAACCAGGCGTCTTAAAATTGCCGTAAAAGTCTCGGAAGGGCGAGATACTGCTCAGCTTTGAGACTCGTCCTCGATAACCAGCATTTTTTTCCAGATGCCGTGGCGGTAACGTAAAGCGGAGAGGAGAAAAAGGACGGTAATAAAGAGCAGCACCCAGAGCCAGGCGGTGGTGATGGATATTTGGAAGAATTCAATGCCGATATACACCGGAAGAATAAGACAGAACGGCGAGACCATGCCGATGGCCAGCATCATGAACCGGGTATCGCCGGCACCTCTTAGGGCGCCGCTGAAGACCATGTACAGCGCATCGAAAAAAAGGTAGGCGGCGACGATCTTCAGCAGCGTCTGGCCATAGCCGAAGACCAGCTGCTGCGAAGCTGTGCCCTGGTCAGAAGCCATAAACGGGGCGAGAACAAAATCAGGGGCAAAAATAAAGATGAGGTCGATGACCAGAATGTAGGCGATGAGCAACTGGCAGCCGCTGACGACATAGGAGGCGGCCAAAGCCGGGTTGTTTTTGCCGAGCGCCTGGCCGACGAGCACGCTCATGCCCTGGGATGCGCCCATCGAAGGCATAAATGCCAGGGCGTTGATGGACAGAACGATATTCGTTGCCGCCAGCTCGGCTGTGCCGATGCGGCCAACGAGCAGAATGAACAGGGTGAAGGCCAGGATATCCATGGTAAACTGCAAGGATCCTGGAATGCCGAAGCGCATGAGGCGGATGAAGATGTCCCGGTCGAATCGCCAGCTGGAGAAAACGCCGAAACGATGGTCGTTCTTTTGGCTAAAGATCAGGCCGGCCAGAAAGAGGACATTAATGCCCCAGGCCACTACCGTGGCGATGGCGGCACCCTCGATGCCCAGTTGCGGCATGCCCCAGCGGCCGAAAATCAGCGCATAATCGAGAGGGATATTGATAAAAACGCCGAGAAAGGTAATGAGCATGACCGGCCTGGTGAGCCCTCGGCCGGTAAAGAACGTCGCCAGCGTCGCCATCGCCACATGCAGGATGGAGCCTTTGCAGAGAATGGAAAAATATATCTCTTCGAGCTGACGGATGTCTTCGCTATGACCGGCCAGAGCGAAAATCGGTTTGGTGGCAAAAACGGCCAGCAGCCAGAGAATTGCACCGGAAGCGAGGGTGAAATATATTCCCTGCCAGAGGACGACGCCTATTTTCCGGGGATTGCCCCGGCCGGTATACTGGGCGATAAACACCCCGGCGTAGCCACCGACGCCGCCGAAAAAGGCGATAAAGAGGTAGGAGGTGATGCCCGCCGGGAGTGCCGCGGAAATGGCCTCGATGGAGTAGTTGGCGAGAAACACCCGGTCGGTAAATTCCATCACCGTTGTCGCCGACAGACTGATAACCAGTGGCAGGCAGACTCTGAGAACTTCCCGATGGCGGTGGTAACGAAACAATTTTTTGAGAAAATCCGGCATCTTTTGTGGTGTTTATGGTGAAAAAAGGTATATCATGACCAGCAGACCATGGCAGGATTCAGTTTTTACACCAACTCCCAGACAATAACCACTGCAAAGTTGTTGATTCCGAAAGGGAAGTTGCACCGGCAAACAAGATGGTGGCCAGCACCGCACGGGAGCAAGATAATGCACCAGATAATCATTGATACGGCACAATGCACCGGCTGCGGTATCTGTGTCGAGATCTGTCCCTCCCGGGCCATCGTTTTGCGGGATGGCCGGGCCGTGTCTGTGCTCAAGGACTGTTTTCTCTGCGGCCAGTGTCAGGCCGTCTGTCCGGCAGATGCAGTACAACTGCCGCAGCGGCCCTTGCAATTAGGGCTTCGTACCATGGCAGAAGAGCAGGGTGCTGTCCCTCCCGGGACAACCAATGTCTCCGCGCTTGTCGCACTGATGCGCTCCAGGCGTTCCTGTCGAAAATACCGGAGCAAATCCGTCGGCATGGCAATGCTTGAAGACCTGGTAAAAATAGGTACGACTGCTCCCTCCGGTACGAACAGTCAGTCGTGGAATTTTATTATTGTTCCGACACGCGCCAATCTGCTGGTGCTGGGCGGGATGGTGGCCGATTATTATCGAAAACTGAACCGGCTTGCGGAAAACCCCTTGCTGCGATTTTTGCTACGAATCTTCGGCGGTGACGGTTTGGGTCGATATTACCGCAGCTACTATGCATCAGTGGCCGAGGCGCTGCGGGACTGGGATGAAAAAGGCAGCGATCGACTGTTTCATGGCGCTGCTGCGGCCATTCTGGTGACCGGCAAAAAGGCGGCAAGCTGCCCGGCTGAAGATGCGCTCTTGGCCACGCAGAATATCCTGCTGGCCGCCCACGCCATGGGACTCGGCAGTTGTCTGATCGGCTTTGTCGTCGAGGCGATGCGTCGTGATGCGGCGTTAAAAACGCGGGTCGGTATTGCTGCCGACGAGGAAATATATAGTGTCATTGCCCTTGGCTATCCGGCAGTAAACTATCTCCGCCCGGCAAATCGGCGCGGTGTCGTGCCCAGAATTCTCAATCTGGTCGACAGCGGTCAGGCGTCTTCATAAAGGATAATCGATGGTGTATGGCGTAGAAAAATATTTTGCCTGGCGAATGAAGCTGGGCAAGGTGTACGGAGGTGCCGGCAATGGGTGATGCGGAGCAATTGAGGGTAGTGCTCTACTCATTCGGGTTCAAATACGGTGACCCGGTGGATGTGAACCTGGTCTGGGACGTCCGTTTTCTGCCCAATCCGTATTGGGTTGTCGAGCTACGGCCAAAGACCGGCCGGGTGAAAGATGTTGCCGACTATGTTCTGCAGAGCGCCGAGGCCCAGACGTTTTTTCACCACCTTGAGCCCTTGCTGCAATTCCTTGTCAAACAGAACAGCGCCGCCGGCAAAAAAACACTCCGAATAGCCTTCGGCTGCACGGGCGGCAGGCACCGGTCGGTTGCCGTCACCGAGAAAATTGCTGCCTTCCTTGGCAAACTCCCGGTGCAGCTGACGGTCTTTCACCGGGATATTGCCAAAGATGGTGACATCAATGACTGATATCGCACCAATTGTCTGTTGTACCCCGGAGAACGGTGGGGAATATTTACCTAGTTTTCTCCTGCCGGCTGGGTAATTTCTCCCTAGCCCAGACTGTATCCCTGCGCTGCTCATCTCTCTTGTAAAAAATTTACATATAAAATCAATAATATGGATGTTTTTCTTGTTCTGGCATCACAGTTGCAATATTTAAGTTAAAGGATGAGAGCCAACCCGATGATTATCTTATTAGAAGGTGCGGCTGAGAAGCAATATGCAATGCCATTCACGGCAACTGGAAAAACAGAACAAGGAGAATAGAAATGAAAAAGAAAATTATCGCACTTGCCCTTATTACCGGACTTACCATGGCAACCGTAGCATCGGCGGACTGGGGCAGAGGCAGAGGTCATGGCGGCTATGGCGGCTACGGTGGTTATGGTGATTGTCCGCAGATGCAGGGACAGATGCAGGGGCAGATGTTCCAGCAGTTGGACCAGGCAACCAAGGACAAAATCAAGCAGTTTTTTAAAGATACCCAACCGCTGCATAAAGAAATGGCGATGAAAAGAGCGGAAAAGCAGGCCCTGATGCGGAGTGAAGACCCGGATCCGCAGGCAGTAGCCAAGGTTACCGGAGAACTCTTTGATCTGCGGACAACCATGCAGGAAAAAGCCGAACAGGCCGGAGTTGATCAATATGTCGGGCCCGGTCGCATGGGTGGTATGGGCCGCGGCGGGTTTGGTCCCGGTTTCGGTAAAGGGATGGGCGGCGGCATGATGAATGCTCCGCAGCAATAAAAAAAGACCCACGACAAACAGGTTAGATATCTTCCTCCCCCCCCCCGTGTGCAGCTTCTCCTCCGTACCTTGAAGATAAGAGCTGCACACGGGGCATTTTTATTTCTGGAATTCGATCCTCTTTTTTGTGTATGGTATCTCCTATGTAAAAACCAGTATCGTCATATCCCTTCAGCCGGCAGGTGTGAAAGATGAAAATCGTTGCCATCCCCTGTTCTTTTGATAATTACAGCTATCTTATTCTTTGTGAAGAAACCGGAGAGGCAGCCATTGTCGACCCGGCGGAATTTTATCCACTTTCCCGTGAGATTGAAAAAACCGGTGTACGGTTGCAGGCAATTTACTGCACGCATCACCATGCCGATCATATCGGCGGCCTGGAAGATCTGCTGGGGGAATTCCCCGGAATCGCCGTTTATGGCCATGAGAGCGACAAAAGAAGGATTCCGGGGATGAACCATTCCCTGACCGATGGCAGCAAAATCAGCATCGGCACTGTCACGGGACAGGTCATGCATACACCGGGACATACCAGCGGCAGCCTCTGTTATCTGGTTGAGGACGCGCTCTTTACCGGTGACACCCTCTTTGGTGGCGGCTGCGGCAGATTGTTTGAGGGGAGTCCGAAACAAATGTACGACGCGCTGAATGGTCGCATCAAACCTCTTCCCGGCCAAACGAAAATCTATTTTGGTCATGAGTATACCCTGCAGAACCTCAAGTTTGCACACTTTGTCGAACCGGGCAACGAAGCAGTCGCCAGGCGTCTGCGGCAGACAACAGTCCAGCGCGACCAGGGGCAGCTGACCACCCCTTCGAACCTTGAGCTGGAGCGGCACACCAATCCTTTTCTGCGCTGTGCGGAAGAGGGCCTTGTCCGGACGGTTGCCGAAAAATGTATCGGCGAAGCAGGTGATCCGTTGGCGATATTCACCGCTCTCCGCCGGCTGAAGGACAGTTTTTAGCCGGTAGTCAGCAGTGGCGGCCGCATTTCTCTCATGGCACAGGGGAGGGAATGCCAAAAGCATCGTTGACCTGCAAACAATAATCGGCTAGATGTCTCTGCATCGGTTGTGTTTCGCTGCTGTACTCCATGGGACAATAAACGAGCAAAAATTATTTGGGAGAAATTGACGATGAAAAAGCTTTTAACTGCGGCATTGTTATGCACTTTTATCAGTCTGCAGGGCCTTGCGGCCGGCGCTGTCACCATTTCCGTAAGCCAGTTCGTTGAGCACCCAGCCCTCGACGCGGTACTGCAGGGCTTTCAGGATTATCTGCAGGAAAAAGGCATTGCGGCGAACTATACTATCCATAATGCCCAGGCCAATATGGGCACCGCCACCCAGATTGCCCAGCAGATGATTGGTGAAAAGGCCGATTTACTGGTGGCTATCGCCACCCCTTCCGCCCAGACCTGTGTTCAGGCCCTGAGCAAAGCACCGGCCGAGCTGCGACGTCCCTTTCTGTTCACGGCGGTGACCGATCCTGTCAGCGCCGGACTGGTGAAAGATCTGCAGCAGCCTGATCCCGGTATTACCGGGGTATCCGATCTTTTGCCCATAGAAGCACATATTAAGATGGTACTGTCCTTTAAAAGCGATATTAAAAAGCTTGGACTGCTCTATAACGCCGGCGAGGCCAACTCGAAGGCGACTATTGCCTCGATCAAGGCCTTGAGCGGCAAGCTTGGTTTTGAAACGGTCGAGGCCACCGCCTCAAAGACAGCTGATGTCTATCAGGCGGCAAAAAGCCTGGTCGGCAGAGCCGAGGCAATCTTCATTCCCACCGATAACACCATCATTTCCGCCCTCGAATCGGTGATCAAGGTCGGGGTGCAGAACAAACTGCCCATTTTTGCCGCGGACGTCGATTCGGTAAAAAGAGGTGCTGTCGCGGCCATGGGATTTGACTACTACAAACATGGCTATCAGACCGGGGCCATTGCCGAGAGGATCCTCAACGGAGAAAAACCGGAAGCCATCCCGGTACAGTTTCAAAAAGATCTGCAGCTGCATATCAATGTTGTCTACTCGAAGCGGATGGGGGTTACCCCGCCTGATGCCCTGCTGCAGAAGGCAACAAAGATTTACCAGTAGGATCAGGTTCTTATCATGACAATCTATGCAGCGCTTGGTGCCGTAGAACAGGGGTTTGTCTACGGCATAATGGTCATCGGGGTCTATCTGACCTTTCGCATCCTTGATTTTCCCGATCTCACCGTCGATGGCAGCCTGCCGCTCGGTGCGGCGATCTCGGCGGTGGCCATCACCAGTGGCATAAATCCCTATTTTTCTTTGCTTTTCGCCCTGGCCGGCGGCTTCATGGCCGGTATGGTCACGGCATTTTTGAACACCAAATTCAAGATCCTCCACCTGCTTGCCTCGATTCTGACCATGATCGCCCTGTATTCGATCAATATCCGCATTATGTCCGGCCCCAATGTGGCGCTGTTAGGTCAGACGACGGTGTTTGATTCGGTGACGAACCTGGGCATTCCTGCGCATTACGCCGGGCTGCTTATCTTTGGCACCTTTGCCCTGCTGGTCCTCGCTGCAATTATCTGGTTTCTCGGCACGGAGCTGGGCCAGGCAATCCTGGCCACCGGCGACAATCCGCAGATGATTCGCAGCCTCGGGGTGAATACCAACACCATAATTATTCTCGGTGTCGGCCTGTCGAACGGCCTGGTCGCTCTGAGCGGCGCGCTGGTCGCCCAGAATCAGGGCGCCGCCGATGTCGGCATGGGTATCGGCACCATTGTCGCCGGACTCGCCTCTGTCATTATCGGCGAGACGGTCTTTGGCTGTAAGACCATGCCCCGAGCCTTTATCGCCGCCCTGCTTGGCTCCATTGTCTACCGTCTGGCCATTGCCCTGGCCCTGGGGATGGAATTTGGTAACTTTCGATTTAATCCAAGTGATTTGAACCTGATAACAGCGTTGCTGGTTATCGGCGCGCTCATCACACCTAACCTCAAAAAGAGATTGATTCAGCGGTGATCAGATTAGACAACATTGTAAAATATTTTCACAAGGGAAGTGTCAATGAGGTTTTCGCCCTGAACGACATCAATCTGCAGATTGATGAGGGGGATTTCATCACGGTGATCGGTTCGAACGGCGCCGGCAAATCGACTTTGCTGAACTGCATAGCCGGCGGTTTTTTTCCCGATTCCGGGCGGATTACCATTGCCGGTCACGATGTCACCGGCTGGCCCGAGCATAAAAGGGCCGGACTGATATCACGGGTCTTTCAGAATCCGCTGCTTGGCACCTGTCCTTCAGCCACTCTTGAACAGAATATGGCCCTGGCCGGGCTGCGCGGCAAGAGACGCGGTCTGGCCAGAGGGGTGAAGAACCGCGACCGGCAAAACTTTCGCGAAGAACTGCACAAGCTCGGTCTTGGCCTGGAAAATCGTCTGCTTGACAAGGTGGGCCTGCTGTCAGGCGGTCAGCGCCAGGCGCTGACCATGCTCATGGCCACGATGATTAAACCGGAAGTGCTGCTTCTTGACGAACATATCGCCGCCCTCGATCCGAAAACGGCGAACATGATCCTCAACCTGACCCAGGAAATCGTCAAGGGACAGAAGCTGACAACATTGATGATTACCCATAACATGAAGCATGCCATCAGTTTCGGCAACAGGCTTCTTATGCTGCATCAGGGGCGAATACTCCTTGATCTGCACGGCAAGGAAAAAGAGAGTCTGACGGTCAAGGACCTTCTTCAACAGTTCTATACTGCCCAGGGGGAAGAGCTGGCCTTGGATTCGCTGTTGTTGAACTGAGAGCGGTGCTGCATTACGGAACACACCAGAGAGCCGTTTTTTCCAGTTTGTTGATCAGCTTAGCTGTCGTCCCTCCCGCCATATTGAAATCCTTCATCAGACCATGTTCCTGGCCATGCAGACCGACCGCCACCGCGGCGTAGCCGCCTTTTGCCGCCTCACTGAGCACCGCACCAGGGACGGAGAGGCTCCACGTCGAATTGCGGCTTATCCGTGCGTCGCTGACGCCGTGTCCTTGGAGTATGGCTTTGGCACGCTGAAAGATCTCATCGGGCTGTGCCCCGAGCGCATTGTCGACATGGAACAGGGTGATTGCATGGTGGTCCTGGGCGGTGAGGATGAAGCCGACATGGTCTGCGGCCCGGTAGGCGTTCTCCGAGCCGTCGAGACAGAGCAGGACGTTTTTTCTGCCCGGTTCGGTCTCGGGGCAGATCCACAGCGGTGACGTGCAGCAGTTGTCTTTGATCATATACTGTGCCAGCTCGTCCGCCGGTCTTTCAAACACCCACTGCAGGGTATAGGATGCCCGCCGGCCGAGGACAATGGCGTCATAGAGGCCTTTCGAGCCTTCCGTGAGGATGTCTTTCACCTTGCCGTAGCGTTCGGCCACTGTCTTCGTCAACACCTGGTCAATGGACATTTTGCTTTTGCCGAGTAATTCCATGGCCCGGTCGATCGATTTCCTTGCCCCACTGGTAAGATTGCCGTTGATTTTGTCGTCGGGGTTGTTCCACATAGTCGACAGGGCCGTGCCTGTGCCATGGACATCGAGGCGACAGATATGCAGCAGGGTCAGGTGATGTTCAGACATCTCTTTGAAAAATGAACAGATAAAGCGGACGCCATAAAGGTGCTCGACATCATCACTGATGGTGACAAGGAAGTGTTTGTTCATAAGAGTGGTTTCCAATAAAATATGATGAGAGATGTGCATCTTACCCAACATAATAATGCGCTCTTGCAGCGAAGGCAACCCGGCAGCTCCTGGTACCGGAACGAAGGTTTTTCGTTTTGGAACCAATCAGGTCATGTAATCAGGTCATTATGCTGCAGTAACCATGACAGAAGTCGAGGCGCGCAGTACTCGTTTCAGCCGCCAAGGAGCATTTGCCAGTCAAGCTGCGGGAAGGTTGCATGCAGCAGATGGTCGTCGTCGGCAATGTGGAGGTGAAGATCGGCAAAGGTGGCTTTGGCCAGGGGAACGACGAGATCGGCCGGGGTCACCGTGTCTTTTTCACCGATCGCCAGAAAGGTGGGAGTCGACAGGAGCTGCGCGGGTGGTTGATATCCGGCAAAGTTGAGGGCCGGTGCGAGGAGAATGAGCCTGGCCACTTTTGCAGGATGGGCCAGGGCATAGCAGGTGGCCATCAGGCCGCCGAAGCTTGAGCCGATCAGGACCAGTTGCCGCTGGTCATCGACTAGTTTCGCCAGTTGCTGCAGCCGCTCAGGCAGAGCCCCGGTAAAATCGGGGCAGACAACGTGGGGAAAGTTTCGGGCAAAAAAACGGCCCTTCGTGCCGCTGCCCGAGGAGTCCAGACCATGCAGGAAGTAGGTTGTGTTGTGCATCAGAGTAGACCTTCAGATAATAATTTTACTGTTATACCGCCGCCATCAACGGGAAGGTGGAAAGGTGACCAGGCCCTGAATGCGGTCGAGCTCAGCCAGGATATCAACGTAATTGACGCTGGTCAGGTTCTGCTGACTGAGCGCTCGAGAATAAGCCTCCTGGGCCGCTAATACATCGAGGGTCGTCGATCGTCCGGCAGCAAATTTAGCCTGTTCCGCTTCGAGTCGCTTGAGGGTGGCAAGGCTGGTTTTTCGCGTGGCCTCAAGCGCTTTGGTCGCCAGGTGCACGTCCCTGACAGTGGTGCGCACCGATCGGCGAATTTCCTGCCGAAGAAGTTCGGCATTGGTTTTCGACCGGTTATAATCGGCCTTTGCCTGCTGGTAAGAGCCTCTGGCGACTGAGTTTTCCAACGGCATGGAAAAAGTCACTCCGACCTGCCAGAGGTTGTTCGGCGCACTGACACTGCTCTCCAGCGAGTCACCATAGCTGCCGGCTGTCCCGGCGAGGCCGACACCACCGACCAGGGAGAGGTCCGGACGAATGGCGTCTTGGGCTCTTGCTTGCTCATAGAGAGCCGCTTCGGTAAGGAGATCGGCTGCTTTAACATCCGGTCTGTTTTTCAGGGCATTGTCCAGAATAGTCGGCAGGTCCAGGTCGATCGGGTCAGTGATCGGCAGGTCGGTCGGCTGAAAGGTCATAAGCCACCTGTCGCTGTTGAGGAGAAGCTTCAGCTCATCTTCGGCGACACCGATGGCCCGCTCGGCGGAGATGAGCTGCTCCTCACGTCTGACAACCTCCGAGCGCGGCTGGTAGATTTCCACTTCGGCTAATCTGCCGGCATTAATTTTTGTCTCGGTCTCCTTCAGCAGTTTTGCGGCAAGCGTCAGAGACAGTTTCTGTACCTCGATGTCCTGCCGGGCAAAGACCAGATTCCAATAGGCAATCTTTACCTTGGCGGCGAGATTGGCCGCCTCACTGTTTACCTGGTAGGTCGCTGCCTCCAGCTGTTTTTGCGACGCACGCAGGTCGGCTGTCTGGGTCTCTTCACCGAAGCCTCTCAATAACGGTTGACGCACCCCGAGGGTTATACCGGAATTGTAGGAGGGATTGATCAGCAGGCCGTCCGCCTCAAGGCTGGAAATAGGGGCGGAATCAAAAAAAAGACCACTCCCATTACTCTGGAAACGGCTGTTATTCCAGCCGAGACTGATAGTGGTACCGGTGCTGAAAAGTTTAGAAGCTTCGGCATTCCACCGTCCGCTATCCTCTCGCTCCGCCCCGCCGATAAAGATCGGAGTCAGTTCCTCAGTTTGTACACGTGCTTCCGCCTCAAGAAGGATGTCAAATTTCCCTGCCGTGCTCAGGACAGCCCCTTCGGCCGAATTGACATCTTCGCGCCGAAGCTGCAGGTTGAGGTTGTTGCGCAGGGCCTGTTCAAGTGCACTTCTGAGGTCAAGCTTTTCCATGATTTCTGCATGTGTTGAAGTTGCGGTGAGAGACGCAGGAAAAAGCAGTATGCTGAAAATGACGAGAATTTTGTTCCGCATCAGTTGTCCTCGGGTGGTGTTTTTCCCGCCAGATAGGGAAAGGGTTTCCAGTAGAATTGATAGATTGTCTCTTTTAATCTTGTCAGGCGAGTGGTGGTTCTCTCCATAAGGTAATACAAGGTCGGTACGACAACCAGGGTGAGAAAGGTGGCGACAATGAGACCGAAGACCACGACGATGGCCATCGACTGCCACCACTGGCTCGATTCGCTGACCCAGGACATCGCCCCTTTATGAAAGTCGAAGGAAATTCCGGTAATCATCGGGATGAGTCCGAGAATAGTCGTAACCGCGGTAAGCAGTACCGGCCGCAGGCGGGTGGCCCCGGCCGAGATGACCGCGTCCTTGATGGCCATGCCCCGCTCACGCAACCGGTTGGTGTAGTCGATCAGCACGATGGCATTGTTCACCACCACCCCGGCAAGAGAGATGACGCCAACGCCGGTCATGATGATGCCGAACGGCGATTGAAACAAGGCCAGGCCGAGAAAAGCGCCGCCGAGTGATAAGATGACCGAGGTCATGATAATAAATGGCTGGCTCACCGAGTTGAACATGGAGACCAGGATGAGGAAGATAAGCAGGAGCGCGACGACAAATGCCTTGCTGAGAAAATTTTCCGACTCCTGTTGGAATTCAAATTCGCCGGTAAAGGTCATCTTATAGCCGGGCGGCAGGGGAAAATTTTGGAGAAATTCGGCAGCCTGGGCCCGGGCAACCGGGCCGGGGATTTTTTCTTCATCGACATTGGCTTTCACGGTCACCACCCGCTCGTTATTGATCCGGTTGATATCGCCGATGGACCCGACGAAGCTCACCCTGGCCACCGTCGATAACGGAACCATCTGCCCCGACGGCGTCGGCAGCATCAGCTCGTGCAGTATGTCCACTACCCGGCGGTCCGCTTCGGCCAGTTGTACGGTGATGTCATAGTCGTCGTCGCCCTCGCGATAGGAGGAGACTTCCAGGCCGTTATAGGCACTTTTCAGGGCAAAACCGATGAGGTCGGTGGACAGGCCGAAGAAGGCGGCCTTCTGTCTGTCGACCAGCACCTGCACCGAAGGAATTCCTTCGACAAAATCATCGCGCACATCTTCCACATGGGGCTGCTGCACCAGGATATCCTTTACCTGTTTGGCTATCTCTCCGAGCACGGCAAAGTTGTCGCCGGCGATTTCTATGTTAATCGGCGCGCCGGTCGGCGGCCCTTCCTCCTCATTGGCGATGGTGATCTTTCCGCCGGGAATATTCTTTATTCGCTGTCTGATTTCGCTGACGGTGTCATGGGAGGATTGGCGGCGATCTTTCAGGTCGAGAAAACGAACACCGACGTGATTGGGGGTATTTGCGGCAAAGGCCGACCCGGCAGTTGCGGAAACTATTCCCTTCATATAGACATTTTTAATGTTTTCCAGATCACTTGGCCCGGAGTAGTGTTCGCCGTCCGGGGTGGTGTACGGTTTCGGGCTCAGGGCCGATAGCGGGCTTATCGGATCATCAAAATCCGCCACCCCGGCGACCGCCTTTTCCACGCGCTGAGTGATGGTGTCGATATAATCAAGATCCGCCCCCTCAGGGACATCGAGATTGACATACATGCCTTTCGGGTCAATTTCGGGGAAGAACTCCACAGGTTTTTCCAGGCCGACCACCAGCAGCCAGCCCTGGAACATGATAATGAGGATGCAGAAGCCGGTGCCGATGACGGTGACTGGTTGAGTAAGGGCGTTGGTCAGCATCTTGCTGTATGAGGTCAGCAAAAGGCCGCGGATCTCCACCGGGCGCTCCCTGGCGCCGGCTATCTCGGTGGCGCTTTTCGCCACGCCCGTCGGCGGATTTTTCACCTTCATGAACAGCGAGGCCATGGCCGGGTTAATGATCAGGGCAACAAAGAGGCTGGAGGAAAGGGTGACGATCAGGGTCAGCGGCATGAAGCTCATGAACTCACCCATGATGCCCGGCCAGAACAGCATCGGCGAAAAAGCAGCCAGGGTGGTGACCGTGGAGCCGATAACCGGATAGGCCACTTCGGAGGTGGCCTGCATCACCGCCTCCACCCGGCCGACGCCCTGTTCCATGAAGCGGTAGCAGTTCTCAACGATGACGATGGCGTTGTCGACCAGCATACCGAGCGCCAGGGTGAGGCTGAACAGTACGACCATGTTCAGGGTGATGCCCATCACGTAGAGAACGGTAAAGGAGAGCAGCATGGAAAAGGGGATGGCCATACTGACCAGTATGGCGTTACGGATGCCCATGACCAGAAAGATGACGATGAGGACCAGGACCAGACCGGTGAGTATACTGTTTTCCAGGTCGGCCACCATCGCATCGATGTCTTTGGCCTTGTTGAGAACCTTGGTGATCTCCGTACCAGCCGGCCAGGAAGGTTTGTCGCTGTCAATGATCTTATCGACGGCCTGACTGATGCTGATAATATTTTCACCGGAGCGTTTTTTTACTGAAATATTAACCGCTTCCTGGCCGTCAAGGCGGGAGATGCTGGTCTCTTCCTTAAATCCGTCAACCACCCTGGCCACATCTTTCAGGTAGACCGGCTCGCCGTTATGAGTCGTGAGCACCAGGCCGTATATCTCCTCCGGTGTCTTGAATTCCCCTGGCACCCGCAGGAGAAAACGACCCTGGCCAAGACGGAGATTGCCGCCGGAGGTGTTGGTGTTTTCACCTTGTACCGCCGTCTGAAAGCTGCCGATGCTCAGGCCATAATAGGCCAGCTTGTCGGGGAAGACCTCAACGCGGATCTCCCTCTCCAGTCCGCCGATGACTTCGACTTCCAGAACCCCGGTCACCCCTTCAATCTCATCCTTGAGGTCGTCGGCCAGATCTTTCAGGCAGGGCAGGCCGCAGGTTCCGGAAAGGGAATAGATGACAATGGGCATCTCGGAAAAATTGACCTCGAAAACCGACGGATCGTCCTCAAGATCGCTGGGCAGGTCCCCCTTTGCCTCATCGACCTTATCCTTGACGTCCTGGACCGCCTTGTCGATATCCGTGCCGGTGACAAATTCCACATTGATCGACGAGAGCCCTTCGGAGCTGACTGACTGGATTTTCTTCAAGCCGTCAAGGCCCTTGAGCTTCTTTTCAATTTCTATGGTGATGGTCGTTTCTATATCGGTGGGGGAGACACCCCGATAGTCCGTTGAGATAAAAACATTAGGAATGGTAATGTCGGGATCGCTTTCGCGTGGCAGTACTTTATAACAGTACCCACCGATAATGATGAGCACCAGGGCCAGGATAGCGACCGTGGTGCTTTTTTTAACCGCCGTATCGGAGATTATCATAGGGGCAGCTCCGTCGGACTGGTCAGTGTTTTAATGATGGTAATGCTTTGGCTGTCCTCGACATCGCGGTGTCCTTCGATGAGCAGCCTGTCACCTGGATTGAGACCTGCGGTTATCTGCACCATCCATTTTTCCATGATCCCCAGGGTGACCTTTCTTTTTCTGGCCAGGCCTTCCTGTTCTATAAAAACATACTGTTCGTCATTACGGGAAATCACGCTATACAATGGTACGGCAAGAGTTTTGTCCACTCGTTCCTTGACGATATCGGCGCGGACGAACATGCCGTCCAGCACCTCTCCGGCATCGTTGGGTATGGCGAGCTCGAGGTTGTAGAGTCTGGCATTGGTCAGGGGAGAGGGGGAGAGGAAATATTTTTTACCGTTGAAGATTTTAGCACCCAGGGCCTGAATGGTGAGCTCGACATTGTCCAGCCGGCGGACGGCGCTGACGTCCGACTCGGGGATGCCGACAACCCCTTTCATGCGATCAATTTGCAAAATCTCGGCCAGGGGATCGCCCACCGAGAGCTGCAGGCCTATCTTGGCATCCATGCGGGAGATGATGCCATCCATGGGCGAGGTGACCGCTGTTCGGGAGAGCAGCAGGCTGGCGTCGTCGTAATCGGCCCTGGCCTTCTGCATGACGGTTCTGGCGCTGTCCAGCGTGGCGACGGGGATGACCCCCTTGTCGTACATCGCCTTATCCCGGCTATATTCCGCCTTGCTCAGATTGTAGGCCGCCTCGGCTCTGTCCACGGCTATGCGGAAATCGTCATCCTCGATGCGGGCGAGAATGTCGTCTTTTTTGACCCGGTCGCCCTCACTGACCAGCACTTCGGTAATGGTGCCGTTCAGCCTGGCCATCAGCTTCAGCCTGGTCCATGGCTCTATATAACCGGGCAAATTGATGCGATCGGTAATGGTAGTTGGGGCGAGGGTTAAAGTGACCACATTGACCGGCGGCTTCTCCTGCCGCACTCCCTCGGCCTTGTCAACGGCGATCCGGTCGCTCTTGTCTCTGATTGCGCCGAACAGGATAAAGATGAGAACAATCATGGCCAGCAGCACCAATCTAGGCAGATTGCTCCAGATAAAAAAGACAATTTTACCGCGCGGGGTATTGGGTGGCGTTGGGGGAGGCATTGGATTACTCACTGATCCTTGGGGTTGGACATTTTGGCTGTAATCCTTCCAGAACCTGCCTGAAAAGAACTTCCATGGCCGGTTCTACCTCAGCTGTCGATATCCTGCCGGTATACCACGCCGAAATAATCATAATGTACAGGCTATAAAAATGGGCGGTCATATACAACAGCTCGACATCCTTGCGCAACTCTCCCCGTTCCTGACCCTTTTGCAAAATCGGAAAAAGTATTTGAAAATACTTGTCATCGGTCTCAAGATTATCCTGGATATTGGAATCTTTGGGAAAGACCGATTCACGCATATACAGTCGGCCAAATTCTCTGTTCTGGGTGACATGATGAAATTCGGTCATGTAGATGGTCAGCATCTGTTCCAGAATTGAAGCATCCGGATTGGAGCGTTTTACCAGTTCCTGGTGTATTTTCTCCAGTTCATACTCACAAAAGCCTTTGATCAGGTCTTTTTTGGTCTGAAAATAGCTGTAGAACGTTCCTTTGCCGACACCGGCAGCCCGGGCAATTTTTTCAATGGACGTATTTTCGTAGCCCTGGGCACTAAAAAGAGAGATCGCCGCTTCGACTATTGCCTGCTTGTTCCTTTGTTTTTTTGCTTCTCGTACCGACATGTGTGGGGGGGGCTCCGTTAATGAAAAGTGACTGCAGTCGAAATTAGTAAGCGATAGCTCTTGTCTGGTCAAGAAAAATTATTGACCGCGGTCAATAATAAAGATTTACTTATCGTAAAATATTGATAATATATATAAAAAATAAATATTGTCCGTGAAGTGTAATGGAGGCGCGGGAAAAAAGGAGACTTCTTTTTACCGGATGTCGTAAAATGCCCTGGTAAAAAGTGGCATGTCTGTATATAAAAACGACAGCTGTTTAAGGTAATGTTTAAATTTGGTCATAAATCAGTGCCCGGAAAGGATGTGCAATGGAAGCTCAGGTTGAAGTCAGTCAATGGTTGGGGCAGATAGCAGGACTGTTACCCTTTGGATATGCCTATGGGGCTGGCATGGTCTCTGCCGTGAATCCATGTGGTTTTGCCATGCTACCCGTCTACCTGACGCTGTATCTGGGGGCGAAAGAGACTGAATTCCGTCAAAAGTCGATTTTTCTGCGGCTGTTAAAAGCCTTTTGGATTGCCTTTGTCGTGACCGCCGGGTTTGCCCTTTTATTTGGCATTGTCGGGGCTATTGTCTCGGCGGGGGGCTCCTTTTTGATGGGCGTCATGCCCTGGCTGGCGATCGTCGTCGGTATAGGCCTGATATTCCTTGGGACCTGGATGCTTCTAGGCCACACCTTGTCATCTCATTTTTTCCTGGTTATCGCGGGGAGAATAAGTGATCCGAGGCGAATGTCCGCCCTCGGGTTTTTCCTTTTTGGTGTTGCCTTTGGGGCGTCCTCGCTCAGCTGCACCCTGCCGATATTTCTCATGGTGGTCGGCAGTTCCGTCGCTACCGGGGATTTTGCTGGCGGCCTTCTCCAGTTCGTCAGTTATATCCTGGGCATGGGCAGTGTGATGCTGCTGCTGACCCTCGGCATAGCTCTGGTCAAAGAAGGCGTCGTGGTCGGCACCCTCCGCAAAATACTGCCCTACGTGCAGAAGATATCGGCCATACTTCTTCTGCTTGCCGGGGGGTACATTGTCTACTACTGGTTGTCAAGCGGCCTTCTTTTATGACAAATTTACGTGGAATCCTGGCTGCTGCCGCGGCCTTTATCCTGTGGGGGATATTGCCGGCCTACTGGAAACTCCTGCAGGAGGTTCCCGCCTATGAAATACTTTGTCACCGGATGTCCTGGTCGCTGTTATTGACATTCGGCCTGGTGGCTGTTACCGGCAGGCGGGCACTGTTCCGCCAGGCGCTGAAAGAGCGAAAAAACCTCATCACCTTTACGACAACCGGGCTGCTGCTTGCGGTCAACTGGCTGCTGTACATCTGGGCGGTCAACGCCGGTTTTATTGTCGAGGCCAGTCTTGGTTACTTTATCAATCCATTGATAAATGTGTTCTTCGGTATGGTCTTTTTCCGGGAAAAAATGCGTTGGATCCAATGGGGTGCCCTTCTCCTCGCCTGTTGCGGCGTGACCTATCTCACCGTCTTCTATGGTCGATTCCCCTGGATCGCCCTGATGCTGGCGACCTCCTTTGCCACTTATGGCCTGCTGCATAAAAAGAACCATCTTGGGGCGCTTGATGGCTTGTGCCTGGAAACCGGCATATTGTTTCTGCCTGCGACAGCCGTTCTCGTCGGCCTTGCCTCTACCGGCGGCGGATCTTTCGGGCGGATTGACCTTTCCGGCTCGTTGCTGCTTGTTGGGACCGGTGTCGTGACAACAGTGCCGTTGCTCTTTTTTGGCTACGCCGCGCAGAAAATTCCCCTTTCCACCCTTGGCCTGCTGCAGTACCTGGCTCCGACGATTAATCTCATCATCGGTGTCTTTATTTATGGTGAAGACTTTCCGAGGACTCGGATGATTGGCTTTATGCTCATCTGGGGGGCTCTGGCTATTTTTATGGCGGAAAATCTGTTCCGCCGCTTTTCCAGTAAAAAAAAGGTGCTGGCAGGGGTTTTGGCAGGGAGTCCGTCAACAAAGCTCCCCTGAAAAGTGTTATCGGCGAGTAGCAACGTATCCCAGCAAAATATGCGCTGGAATGAGGCTTTAGTCAGCCTTTGCCTTGGTAAATCCGCATGCAGAAAAATCACTTATGCATGGTTAAGATATTTTCCTCCCTGCCGATATGATAGAGAGAGGATGATAGAACCGGAGATTGTTGAGAGTCACTCTCGCAGCTTTTCCCGAGTGTGGCATGTTGCTAACCAAAAGAAAATTTTCCTTCTATGAATCAATATTCAGTGCAAAAAGGCGATACCATTGCCCAGGTTACAAGTCGTCTGCAGACAGACTGGCAGACCCTGCGCGAACAGAATCCGCATGCCATCGGCAGGTCAAAGGCAAACGGGAATTGGTTTGTCCGGGAGGGCGCTAATATCACGGTTGGTAAAGGGAGTTTTTCTGCCGCCCTGAGCCAGGCGACAGAAAGTAAAGGCATCCGGCAAGCACAGTCGCCAAGACAAGCGGAAAAGATTGGCGAATATACCGTACAGCCAGGTGACACGCTCTGGGGCCTTGCCGTCCGGCAGTTTCATGTCAATCTGTCGGACCTCATCCGTGATAATAACATTACCAATCCGGATCTTCTCGAGGTTGGGCAAAAACTCGAGATCAGGCAGACCGGCCCTCAACCGGCCAGCGAAGTCGTCGCCAGCTGGTACGGGGAAGATTACCATGGCCGACCCATGGCCGATGGTGAGTTGTATGATATGCACGCCAATACCATAGCCCATAAGGAGCTGCCGTTAGGCACCAGGGTCGAGTTGAAAAACCCGCGCACCGGGCAGACCGCCTCGGCAGTGGTCACAGATCGGGGGCCGTTTATCGAAGGCCGTGATATCGATCTGTCCTATGGTCTGGCCAGCAAGCTCTCCCTCGTCGATGCCGGCGTTGATACGCTGCTCATGGAGATATTGTAGGGCAGATTTTTACGAGAAAAAAACTGTCGAACCGTTGCTACAAAAAATATCTTCCGGGCTTAGGCAAAGGGACTCTCCTTACGCATGGACAGAGCGATCCGCTGCCGTTTGCTGTCGATTTCGACAACGCGCACCTCGACCTGCTGGCCGATTTTCACCACTTCTCCAGGGTCTTTGATATACCGGTCGGCCAGCTGACTGATATGGATGAGGCCGTCCTGTTTTATACCGATATCGGCAAAGGCGCCGAAGCGGGTGATGTTGGTAATGAGCGCCGGCAGGCGCATCCCCTCGGTGAGATCGTCCATGGTGTGGATCCCTGCGGCGAAGTGAAACTGTTCAAAGCCCTTGCGTGGATCCCGGCCTGGTTTGGCCAGTTCCTCCATGATATCCGTCAGGGTCGGCAGGCCGGTCGAGTCGTCGATATATTTTTTCAGATCGATGGAGCGGCGAACCGTATCCGAAGCCAACAGCTCAGCAACGCTGACGCCGATGTCCCCGGCCATTTTTTTGACCAGCCCATAGCGCTCCGGATGGACACCGCTGGCGTCAAGAGGATTGGAGCCATTGCGGATGCGCAGGAACCCTGCACTCTGTTCAAAGGCCTTGGGTCCAAGTCGTGGAACCTTGAGCAGCTCCCGCCTAGTCTGAAAGGGACCGTTGCTGTTCCGGTGCGCGATGATATTGTCGGCCAGGGTCTGGCCCAGACCGGCGACGTAGGTCAGCAGTTCGGCACTGGCGCTGTTGAGTTCCACTCCAACGCTGTTGACACAGCTTTCCACCACTTCCCCGAGCGTCTTCTTTAATTCGTTCTGGTTGACATCGTGCTGATATTGGCCGACGCCAATAGATTTTGGGTCGATCTTCACCAGTTCCGCCAGAGGATCCTGCAGCCGTCTGCCGATGGAAACAGCCCCGCGTACGGTAATGTCATGATCGGGAAATTCGGCACGTGCCGTGGCCGAGGCAGAATAGATCGAGGCCCCATCCTCATTGACCAGGGTGACGATGAGAGCACTGTCCAGACCCAGTGACCGGACAAAAGTTTCCGTCTCACGCCCGGCGGTGCCGTTTCCGATGGCAATAGCCTCTATGCGGTATTTGTTGACCAAACCGGTGAGGATTCTGCCGGCTTCTTCGAGTTTTCCGCCGCCATGGGTGGGAAAGATGGTGGTATTATCGAGCAGTTTGCCCTGTTCATCGAGACAGACGAGTTTCGCTCCGGTGCGATAGCCTGGGTCGAGTGCCAGGACTCGTTTTTCACCAAGCGGAGCAGCCAGGAGCAGTTGGCGCAGATTCTCGGCAAAAACCTGGATTGCCTCCTCGTCGGCTCGTGCCTTCAGCTCCTTGCACAATTCATTTTCCAGCGAGGGAGCGAGCAGCCGCTGGTAGCTGTCGGTAAGGGCGGTGGAAACTTCCTTCTGCCAACGATTGTTTTTCAGGTGGCGTTTCTGCAGGAGCCGCAGACAGCTTTCCTCGGCCGGACGAATGGTAAGCTTGAGAAATTTCTCGTTTTCTCCGCGAAACATGGCGAGCAATCTATGTCCAGCGGCCTTTGCTGCCGGTTCGTGCCAGTCAAAATAGTCACTGTATTTTTCTCCCTGGGCCATATTTTTTTTGACGACCTTGGCTTCGATAATCGCCTGGTTTTGAAAGAGTCGGCGCAATTCGGCCCGGGTTGGCGGGTCTTCTGCGACCAGTTCTGCGATGATATCCCGCGCCCCGGACAGCGCATCGTCCTCAGAGATGACACCTTTTTCCGGATCGAGAAACTGTGCGACCTGGACGGGGAGGTTGGTATCAGCAAACATGTGCTCAGCCAGAGGGGCAAGGCCCTTCTCGCGGGCGATAAGACCGCGGGTTTTTCGCTTTGGCCGGTAGGGCAGGTAGATATCTTCGAGCTCGGTCAGGCTTTGCGCTTTGCCGAGTTGTTCGGTAAGCGGTGCGGTGAGCAGTGCATTTTTTTTCAGGGATTCAATAATCGCTTCGCGCCGCTTATCGATGTCCATGATTTTCTGCTGCTGGTCTCGAATGGCTAAAATGGCCACTTCGTCAAGTGAACCGGTCTGCTCCTTGCGATACCTGGCGATAAAGGGGACGGTCCCTCCCTCCGCAAGCAGATTGAGCGTTCCGGTGACTCGAGCAACGGAGATATTCAGCTGCCGGGCTATGATATGTGCATACGTTGGTGCAGTTGTCATGCAGGCTATGCCGCCGAGCGAATGGCTTCAGCAACCAATAATGCCTGCCGTGTCGCGGCGACGTTATGTACTCTGACAATGCTGACCTTTTTGTCAGCAGATAAAGCCGCGACGACGGCGGTGGCCAGATCTCTTGCCTGTTCTGCGGGAATGCCGGTGATAGCCCCAAGAAAACGTTTACGGCTATGGCCGAGAAGGAGGGGAACCCCGAGAGCATCGACAAAGGTATCAAGGTGTTTGATGATTGACAGGTTGTGCTGCAGGGTCTTGCCGAAGCCGATACCGGGGTCAATGATCAGGCGGTTACGGTTTATGCCGTTGCCGGTGATCGAGTCGATACGTTCAGTAAAAAATTCGATGATTTCGCCGACAACATCCTGATAGACAGGTTTGACCTGCATATCCGATGGCGTTCCCTGCATATGCATGATGATCACCGGAACGCTGCTCTGCCTTACCACGGTAATCATCTCCGGATCTTTCTTTAAGGCGTAAATATCGTTGATGATGTCGGCGCCGGCCAGGAGAGCTTCTCTTGCGACTACCGCTTTATAGGTATCGATGGAGATGGGGATAGTGTGTTTTTGGCGAACAGCTTTAATAACCGGAATAACCCGGCGCAGTTCTTCCTCTGTGGAAACCGGATCGGCGAAAGGGCGGGTTGATTCCCCGCCCACGTCAAGAATATCCGCCCCGGCGGCGATCAGAGCATCCGCCTGGCTGATCGCCGTCTGAAAATCGGCGAATTTACCGCCGTCGGAAAAGGAATCGGGGGTCACATTGAGAATCCCCATTATTTTGATGGCGGTACCTCCCATCACGGTTTCTCTTCAGCCTTGTTTTCATCACCAGCGCTGCCGCCGTCACGATCCTCTTCTACGTCATCGATCTTGTTGATGTCGCTCGCCGGTTGCTCGACTGCAAGCTTTTTTTCTTCGACTACCGCTTCTTCAACTAGTTCGGCACTCTGTTCAACTTCGGCCGCATCACTTTCCTGTTGCTGGGGTGCGGCCTTCATTTTCGTTTTGGAAGCCTGTTTTATCCGCGACGTATACTTGCCGGGGCGAAGTTCTTCAACCATGCGCTCGATATCGGAGAGAACGATGGTCTCTTTTTCCAGCAGTTCTTCCGCCATCATCGTGAGAATGTCACGATGTTCTTCCAGCAGTATGGTGACGGTGTCCATGGCCTCATCGATAAATTTCCTTACGGCGAGATCTATCTTTCTTGCCGTATCTTCACTGAAATCCCGGTTTTGGCCGATCTCCCTGCCAAGGAAAATCTGTTCTTCCTTTTTGCCGTAGGTGAGTGCGCCGAGGTCGTCGCTCATGCCCCATTCGCAAACCATCTTTCTTGCCAGACCCGAGGCGCGTTCAATATCATTTCCCGCTCCGGTGGTGATCTCGTCAAAGATGATCTTCTCTGCGATCCGGCCACCATAGAGTATGCAGATGGTATTTTTCAGATACGATTTAGAGTGGGTATATTTATCATCCGTTGGCAGCTGCATGGTCAGCCCAAGGGCCCGACCACGCGGAATGATAGTCACCTTATGAATAGGATCGGTGTCAGCCAGCAACCAGGCGACCAGGGCATGGCCTGCCTCGTGGTAGGCGGTGATCTTTTTTTCCTTATCGCTGATGATCATGGAACGTCGTTCCGCGCCCATCATAATCTTGTCCTTGGCCTTTTCCAGGAGCTCCAGTGTGATCTCCTTCGCTCCCGAACGAGCGGCCATCAGGGCCGCCTCATTGACCAGGTTCTCCAGATCGGCACCTGAAAAACCAGGCGTGCCACGGGCAAGAATTTCCAGATCGACATTCGCCGCCATTTTGGTTTTTTTCGCGTAGATAGCGAGAATTTTCTGTCGCCCGCCGACGTCCGGTACCGGGACAATCACCTGGCGGTCAAAACGTCCGGGACGGAGCAGGGCAGGGTCAAGGACATCCGGTCTGTTGGTTGCCGCGACAATAATGACCCCGTCGTTGGTCTCAAAACCATCCATTTCCACCAGCAACTGATTCAGCGTCTGTTCGCGCTCATCGTGGCCGCCGCCAAGACCCGCACCACGGTGCCGGCCGACAGCGTCGATTTCATCAATGAAAATAATACACGGAGCACTTTTTTTCCCTTGGGCAAACATGTCACGCACACGGGAAGCACCGACACCGACGAACATCTCGACAAAGTCGGAGCCGGAGATGGAGAAAAACGGTACATCGGCTTCGCCGGCAATGGCCTTGGCCAGAAGAGTCTTGCCCGTTCCGGGTGCTCCGGCGAGAAGAACGCCGGTTGGAATCCGACCGCCCAGCGAGGTGAATTTGCTCGGATCTTTCAGGAAATCGACAATCTCTTCAAGTTCTTCCTTGGCTTCGTCTATGCCGGCGACGTCGGCAAAGGTGACCTTGTTCTCACTCTGTTCCGTCAGGCGCGCGCGGTTTTTACCAAAGGAGAGTGCACCGCCCTTGCCGCCGCCCTGCATCTGCCGCATAAAAAACACCCAGACGCCGATGAGCAGCAGCATCGGAAACCATGAGACAAAGATGGTCATCAACCAGGAGTCTTTCTGGGTTTCCTTGACGTTGATATCGACCCCTGACTGACGAAGAATGGCGATTAAGTCGCTGTCGTTCGGCGGATAAATGGTCTGAAAGGGTTTGCCGTCCTGCAGGGTTCCCGAGATAACATCGCCACTGATGGTGACGCGGGTGATGGCCTTGTTCGTTACACTGGTCATGAACTCACTGTACGATAGTGAGCTCACATTGCCCTGTGGCTTATTGAAGAGATTAAAAAGGAGGATCATGGTCAGACCAATCACCAGCCACATGCTTAAATTTTTATAGAATGTATTCAACGACTCCTCCGGTGACTCGAGATTTTCTGATATTGTCTCAGAGTTTTCTGTCAAGACAACACAATATAATTCTGTTGCGTACAGCAGCTATAGGACGATTTCACCTTCAACTGCTCCAGGTGTCTGGTGTTAACGATCGAGTATTCTCTTCGAACTGTCCGCAGTTTACTTCACGCTCACTTAAGGTAAATCAAAATATGAGAATGTCGAGCCACTTCTGCATATATTTTACCTTGTCACCTTGGTTGTGTAAAGTATTGGACAGGGTGTACTACCAGTTTGTTTTTCTTCAATTCCTGTATCCCTTTGACCAGAGCAGCTGCACCGCTCACCGTGGTGGTATAGGGAATATGGTAATCCAGGGCCGCCCTTCTAATCAAATAGGAGTCTTCGGTCGTGCGCCGCCCGAGCGAGGTATTGATGATCCATGCAATCTGACCGTCCTGTACCTTGTCAAGGATGTGCGGACGTCCCTGGGAGATCTTGTTGATGAGCTCGCAGGCAACCCCGGCTTTTTGCAGGGAGGCGGCGGTGGCGGTGGTCGCATAGATGGAGAAATCCAGGGCAACCAGTGCCCGGGCAACAGGTAAAACGGCCGCCTTGTCGTTGTCGCGCACACTGATAAAAACATTGCCCGATGCAGGCACTTTAGCGCCGGCGGCCAGATGCGATTTAACGATGGCCAGACCCAGATTGTCGTCGATGCCCATGACTTCACCGGTGGATTTCATCTCCGGGCCAAGAAGGGTGTCGACCTTGTCAAAGCGGTCAAAAGGAAAGACCGACTCTTTCACCGCCCAGTGTTTGATTTCCACCTCGGTCGTCAGTCCCAGTTCCTGCAAGGTGGCGCCCATCATCACCTTGGTGGCGAGTTTGGCAAGCGGCACTCCGGTGGCTTTGCTGACAAAAGGCACCGTGCGTGAAGCGCGCGGGTTCACCTCAAGAATGTAAAGCTGGTTATCTTTTACGGCGAACTGGACGTTCATCAGACCGATGACCCCAAGTTCTTCAGCCATGGCCCTGCTCGCCCGTTTTATCTCTTCTATGAGTTCACTGGACAGGGTGTGCGGTGGCAGGATGCTGCACGAATCGCCCGAATGGATGCCCGCCTCCTCCACGTGTTCGAGGATACCTCCGATAATCGTCTGTTTACCGTCACAGATGGCATCGACATCTATTTCTATCGCATCTTTGAGGAATTTGTCGATGAGTATCGGATGCTCCAGCTTGATGCCGCCGACGGCTATCATGAAGTCTCGGATGCCCTGGTCGTTATAGACAATGCGCATATCCCTGCCGCCAAGGACATAAGAGGGACGGACCACAACCGGATAACCAATGCGGATTGCCGCGGCAAGTGCCTCATCCAGGGTATGCACGGTATCATTGTCCGGCTGGCGCAGGTTGAGCTTTTGCAAAAACTGCTGGAAGCGTTTTCGGTCTTCGGCCCGGTCGATGGCGTCTGGCTGGGTACCGACGATTTTCACGCCCGCTTCGGCCAGGGGGACGGCCAGGTTCAGGGGAGTCTGGCCGCCAAACTGGACGATGATGCCGTCCGGCTGTTCCAGATCGATGATATTTAACACATCTTCCCGGGTGAGTGGCTCAAAGAACAGCTTGTCGGAGGTGTCGTAGTCGGTGGAGACGGTTTCCGGGTTGGAGTTGATCATGATGGATTCAACACCTATTTCCCGCAGGGCAAAAGCCGCATGGACACAGCAGTAATCAAACTCGATTCCCTGGCCGATACGGTTTGGACCGCCGCCGAGAATGATGATCTTTTTGCCATCGGTTTTTTTTGCCTCGTTTTCCTGTTCGTAGGTTGAATAATAGTACGGCGTGTAGGACTCAAATTCTGCGGCGCAGGTATCGACCAGTTTGTACACCGGCAGAATATCAAGCTTTTTACGCAGCTGGCGGATGTCATCTTCAGAGGTCCCCGTCAAATAAGCCAGCTGCTGGTCGGCAAAACCCCGTTCTTTACAAAGGTGCAGGAATTCTGGATCCAGTCCTTGAAAACCGCGCTCGGCGACCTCTCTTTCCGTTTCGACAATCTGCTTGAAGTTAAAGAGAAACCATCGATCGATTCTGGTCAGCTCATACAGTTCATCCAGGCTCATATCCCTTTTCAAGGCTTCGTAAAGAAAGGAGATTCGCTTTGAGCTGGGGATCCGTAATCCCCGGGTCAGATCTTCGTGGTCCAAGTGGGTGAGGATCTCCTTGCCGTCGCCGCCAAAGCCATACCTGCCGGTCTCCAGCGAACGTATGGCTTTCTGGAAGGCCTCTTTAAAGGTCCTGCCGATGGACATGGTTTCACCCACCGATTTCATGGAGGTGGTCAGCACATCGTCTGCCTCGGGAAATTTTTCGAAGGTCCAGCGGGGAATCTTCACCACACAGTAATCGATGCTTGGTTCAAAGGCCGCAAGGGTTTCCCGGGTGATATCGTTTTTCAGCTCGTCAAGGGTGTAGCCGACGGCAAGTTTTGCGGCAATCTTGGCAATCGGAAAACCGGTAGCCTTGGAGGCAAGAGCCGAGCTTCTCGACACCCTCGGGTTCATCTCGATGACCATCAGTTCGCCGTCTTCCGGGTTGACGGCAAACTGCACGTTTGAACCGCCGGTTTCCACACCGATCTCCCGGATAATGGCAATGGCCGCATCGCGCATTTCCTGGTATTCCCGATCGGTCAGGGTCTGGGCCGGGGCGACGGTGATGCTGTCGCCGGTGTGCACGCCCATTGCGTCAACATTTTCAATGGAGCAGATGATGACCACGTTGTCGTTTTTATCGCGCATCACCTCCAGTTCATATTCTTTCCAGCCGAGCAGGCTGCGTTCGAGCATGACCTCGGTGGTCATCGACAGATCGAGCCCGGAGGTACATAGATCTTCCAGTTCCTGGCGATTGTAGGCAACCCCGCCGCCGGTGCCGCCCAGGGTGAAACTTGGTCGGACGATAACCGGAAAGCCCAGTTCATCGCCGGCGGCAATGGCCGCCTCAAGGGTCTTGACAATTATTGATTCGGGAACCTTGAGATTGATCTTGCGCATGGCATCGCGAAATTCCTCGCGGCCTTCGGCCTTTTTAATAACCGCAATATTGGCTGCCAGCAGTTCAACATTATATTTCTCGAGAATGCCCATTTCCGCCACCTTGATGGCGGCATTGAGAGCCGTCTGGCCGCCAAGGGTCGGCAGCATGGCGTCCGGGCGTTCTTTTTCGATGACCTTGGCGATGAATTCGGGAGTGATCGGCTCAATGTAGGTGCTGTCGGCCAGTTCCGGATCGGTCATGATCGTTGCCGGATTGGAGTTGATGAGCACGACCTCATAGCCCTCTTCTTTCAAGGCCTTGACAGCCTGAGCCCCGGAATAGTCAAATTCGCAGGCCTGGCTGATGATGATCGGGCCGGAGCCTATGATGAGGATTTTTTTGATATCTGTTCTTTTCGGCATGATTTTTTGAAGTTTTTTCAGCGTATTTAGTTGCCCTTGCCGGGCAATGGTGTCGGTGGCTCTGGCCTGGACTGGTTATTTATCCGCGCATCATGGCAAGAAAGCGGTCAAAAAGATAGATGGCATCATGGGGGCCCGGTGCGTGTTCAGGATGGTACTGGACCGAGAAAGCAGGATATCTGGTGTGTCGCATACCCTCAAGGCTGTTGTCGTTGAGGTTGATATGGGTCACTTCCACTTCGTCGCTGGCCAGGCTTTTCTCGTCGATGCAAAAACCGTGATTCTGGGCAGTGATCTCGACATGGCCGGTGGTAAGATCCTTTACCGGCTGGTTGCCGCCGCGGTGGCCGAATTTTAGTTTGTAGGCGGTACCGCCGTAAGCGAGGCCCAGCATCTGGTGACCAAGGCATATGCCGAAAATTGGTTTCTTGCCGAGCAGCTCTCTGATGGTGTCGACCACGCCCTCGACTCCCTCGGGGTCACCGGGACCGTTGGAGAGAAAAATTCCGTCCGGGTTCATGGCCAGGACCGTTTCGGCGCTGGTGGTCGCCGGGACAACCTGAACCCGGCAGCCTTTTTCAGTCAAGATCCGCAGCTGGTTGTATTTTATGCCAAAGTCAAAAGCGACGACTTTAAACGGATTGTCCATACCGGTCTGGGCGGTGCTGAAATTGGTGCCCGGTACAGGGTGGTTATCCGCCCAGCCGTATGGGGCGGTGCAGGTAACCCGCTGCACCATATCCTGGCCGATCAGTCCCGACCACTCGTTGGCTCTTTTTACCAGGGAGTCATGGTCGAGATCCCGGGTTGAGACGATACCCTTCATCGCCCCTTTGGTGCGAATATGTCTGACCAGCGCCCTGGTGTCAAAGCCCTCTACGCCAAGAACACCATATTCGATGAGAAAATCGGCAAGGGTCTGGGTTGAGCGATGGTTGGAAGGGTAAGGATTGTACTCTTTGACCAGAAAGGCCATAGGGTGTATGGCTGCCGATTCCATGTCCTGCGGATTCACGCCGTAGTTGCCGATCAGCGGATAGGTCATGGTGACGATCTGGCCGGTATAGGAGGGATCCGTCAGAATCTCCTGATAGCCGCTCAGGGATGTGTTGAATACAATCTCGCCTACCGCCTCACCGTGACCGGTAAATGAGCGTCCTGCAAAGATGGTCCCGTCTTCCAGGGCGATAAGTGCTTTCATGGCGGTTTTTTCCTTTATGAGTGCGTATGTTCGTCGAAGGTAACTTTCTAGCTTTTGAAGAATGAAAGGAGGACAAATCCGAGTACTTTTACATTGCAGGTGAACGTTCAGGCTTCAATTTCGCTGCCGAATCCGTTGTTGTGCGGCTGACATTAATACTCAGCGATTCATCCCGGGTGAGTGGAAGCGGCTGGCTTCTATCTCTCTTGAGTGTCTGGACAAAATTGCAATATATAACCTAATCCAGCCGGATTCGTCAACCGTAAATGGTCGGTCGCCGCTGATCGGGAGTTGAAAGCGAAAGTATGTCGGTCAGCAAAATGGAGAAAAGCGGCAAAAAGCATTGCTGAGAGATCTTGTGCAAGTATTCCTGATTGATTTAGTAAGCATTATTGATTAAACTTTTGACAATATAATGTGCGGTGGTGCTGCGTCTTTGCTTGTGACCTGCGTTGCCCAAGATGAAAAGGGTAAGGATATTTCCGACAGACGACGTTATCGGAACAATGGCTGTAAGGACAGAAACTGAACTGATAAGGAGTTCTCTTAAAAATGAAAATACTAGTGGCAAACCGTGGTGAAATAGCTATCCGTTTGATCAGGGCCATTCAGGAGCTTGGCTATGAAGCAGTTGCCGTCTATGAAACGCCGGATGAGATGTCCCGGCATATTCGTATTGCCGATGAGGCCATCCTGTTGGGCGATGGGCCCCGCTGTGACTATCTGAATATTGAAAAAATGATTCGAGCCGCGAAAAAGTCCGGCGCCTGTGCTATCCATCCGGGCTATGGATTTCTTGCGGAAAATCCATTTTTTGCCAAGGCCTGTGCCGCAGCGGGAATAGTGTTTATTGGTCCGACAACCGAAGTTATCGCCAATCTCGGCAATAAGGTGATCGCCAGACAAATCATGGCGGAAGCCGGTATTCCCATGGTTCCCGGAACCCAGAACCTGAAACAGGGCAAAGAAGGTATTGCCGATGCCCTGGCGTTTGCCGCGGAATATGGTTACCCGATAATGTTAAAAGCCACTTCCGGTGGTGGCGGTCGCGGTATCCGCAGGATCGAAACGGATGCCCAGATGAAGGAACAGATCCCGGTGGCCCGCGCGGAGGCGCTGGCGGCCTTTAATGACGATTCGGTCTATCTGGAGAAGGTGATCGTTAACCCCAAACACGTTGAAGTGCAGATCCTCGCCGACAGCCAGGGCAAGACCGTCCATCTCGGCACCCGGGACTGTTCCATCCAGCGCCGCAATCAAAAGCTCATTGAGATTGCACCCTCGATGATCAGAAATCAACCGCTGCTCGACGAAATCTGCCAGACTGCGGTACGCGCCGCCCGGGCGGCCAACTATCTGAATGCCGGAACCGTCGAATTTTTGATTGATCAGGATTACAACTATTATTTTATGGAGATCAATACCCGCGTGCAGGTGGAACATACTGTCACTGAGATGATCACTGGTATCGATATAGTGAGAAACCAGATTAATATTGCCTTTGGCAAGCCGCTGTCCTTTTCCCAGGAAGATGTGCAGATTCGCGGCCATGCCATTGAGGTGCGGATCAATGCCGAAGACCCGAAAAATGATTTTATGCCCGAAGGCGGCAAAAAAGTTTCCGTCTATCGCTCGACCGGCGGTTTCGGCGTCCGTCTCGATGGCTTTGTCTACCAGGGATACATCATCCCCGAGGTGTATGACTCGCTGCTGGTCAAGCTGACTGTCCATGGGTTTACCTGGGAAGAAACGGTGGGCCGACTGCGTCGCTGTCTGAAAAACTTTGCCATCAGAGGACCGAAGACGACCATTCCGTTTTATGAAAATATTGCCCGGGAAAAAGATTTCGTCAACGGCGATTTCGACACCTCGTATATCGACACCCACCCGCATATCTTCTTTTATGACGACGACAGCAGTGAAGTAGGGAAACTGGCCGGACTGATAGCCGAAATTCATTATGCTAAAGCAAATCCGTTCGCCGGGTAGCCGCGAATCCGTCTGGAAAGTAAACAGCTGTCATTCATGAGCTATCTTCATGTTTGACTGAAAAAGAGCTCAAGAGGAAGGATTGAATATGACACGAATTGTTCAGGGTACTCCCGTCAAAGAGATTATTGAGACGCTGCGTCACAGCGAAGGATATTACATAACCAATACGGCTAGGGATCTGTCCCAGTCGGATTTCAAAAACAGGATCCTGCTGCATACCGATCTGATGGCCGCGGAAAAGCGTGATCAGGCCGGCTATTTTTCGCTGGAAATTACCGGCGGTGCGTCTATCCATGTCGACATTTTGAGAAAGCAGGTGGATCCTTTTCTGAAACTGAAAAAACTGCGGGAAAGTATGCCGCAGACCATGTTTCAGACACTGTGTCGCGGGGTAAACCTGTTTGGCTATCGGCCCTATCCACAAAATGTCATCCGCTTTACCGTGCGGGAATTTGCCAAATACGTCGACGTCTGGCGGACCTTTGATTTTCTCAACTATGTTCCGAATATGCATGCGGTGTTTGAAGAGGTGGGCAAGGCCGGAAAACTCAATGAGCCCTGCATCTGTTTTTCCACAGGCCCTGAACATACCAATGGTTATTATGTCGCCAAGGCAGGGGAACTTATTGAGGTGACCGGCAAAGATATCACCCTGTGCATCAAAAATCATGGCGGTTTGGGGACACCGCAACGAATCGGCGAACTGGTTGACGCCCTGAAACAGAAATACCCGGAGGTGCCGATCCACTACCACGGTCATAACACCGACGGCAATGACGTCGGCAGGATTGTCGAAGCGGTGAAAAACGGGGCATCGATCATCGATGGCGCCGATTTCGCCTTTACCGGCTACTACGGCCCGCCGCCGATTCTCACCGTCGTCCAGTCCCTGAAAGAGTATGGCTTTCAGGCCGAGGGGCTCGATGAGGATGCGGTTATCCAGACCTCGGAAGCGATCCGTGATCAGCGGCAGTATTATGAACAGTTCGAATCACAGATCAAGGGCTTCCAGCCGACCGTGCAGATCCATAAGCTGCCGGGCGGCGCAATGGGGTCGAGCCTTGAACAGGCTGCCAAAGGCGGTTTTTTAGACCGGATGCCGGAAATTTTACACAAGGAGCTGCCGCGGGTACAAAAGGAACTGGGCAATTACTGGTCGGTCACTCCCGGTTCGCAGATCCTTTGGACGACTGCCGTCTCGAACGTTCTCGATGGCGAACGCTACGGTCATCCATCGGGCGACCTGCGCAACCTTCTGCTCGGCAAATACGGGCCTTTTCCCTTCTATCGACCGGAGGAATGGATCTACGAAAAGGTACTCGGTGATGACTGGCGCAAGGTACTGGAGGAAGAGGGTGGCGTCGAGGAAATTGCCGATATTGACCTGGCCCACGAACGATACAGCCTGGCCGAACAGATAGGCATCGAACCCACCGACGAGCAGCTGATTCTCTATCTGCAACATCCTAACGATGCTGTGGAGTTTTTTAAGTTCGAAGAAAAATACGGTCAGGCCTATGTGCTGCCGCCGTCGGTCTTTTTCCGTAAGGGGGGGTTTGAGATCGGCGAAAACTTGGCCTTCAGAGACCACCACGGCAAGGAGCATATGGTGGAAATCGGTCCCTCGCCGATCAATGACACCGGCGAGACGAGTGTCTATCTGATCGTTGACCACCACCAGTCAATCTTTAATTTCAAGCCGAAAAGAGCCACCGGGCAGGCGGGAGAAATTGCCGATCTCAGTAAGGAAGAAATTCTCGATCTGGCCAAGGCCGGTGATGTTCGGTCGCCTTTTTCCGGGAAAATTGTTGAAATCTCTGTGGCTGAAGGCCAGGAGGTGATCGTCGGCGACAGGGTGGCGATTATGGAGGCGATGAAGATGCAGACCCCCATTCTGAGCGAGATAGAAGGTATCGTCACCGGAATTTATGCCAAAAAGGGCGACGCACTGCGGCCGGGCGGCAGGATTCTGAAAATCGATCGGAATGAGTAATCATCCAGAAAGGGATGTCATGTGCCGTGGGACGACGGTTTTCTAGTTTCTTAAGAAAAGAAACAGGAAACCGTTCAGGCAGGACCAGAGAAGAACCAGGGCTGTTGCGGCCAGACAGATCATCGCCAGGACTTTGTGGCTGAACTTCTCTCGGTTTTTATCCGTATAGCCGAGCAGATAACCAAGCAGGGCTCCGGCGAGCATGCCGCCGCCGTGGCCCCAGTTATTGATGCCCGGAATCATAAAGCCGAAGATTGCAATGCCGATAGCCCAGCCGCCGATCTGTCTGAAGATATTCTGGCCGTAAATGCCGCCCCGGCTCTTGCCGTAATAGAGCAGGGCGCCGATGAGACTGCACAGGGCCGCCGAGGCCCCGATGGTAAAGCGCACCCCGGCCAGGGTGGAGAGAAGAAACCCGCCGACGCCGCCAAGAGTATAGAGAATAATCATCCTGTTAATGCCATACTCCTGGATCACCAGAGGTGCCAGTTGACGAAGGGCCAGCATATTGAAAACAATATGCAGGAGCCCGCCGTGCAGATAGTTGGCCGCCAGCAGCGACCACCATCGATCGAGTTGCAAGACAGGGATGGTGCCGGTCGAACCGAGCACCAGCAGGCTCTGGTTGCTTGGCGAGAGAAAGCGAAAGGGGCTGAAGTGCAGACTTCCGCTTCGTGGATCGATAAGGATCGACACGATAAACAGGACGACGTTGACGGTGATAAGTAGTGTCACCAATTGATCGCCGTCGGAAATGCCGGAAAGAAAAATATTGTTTTTCCATCTGGATGCCGGTTTCCGCAAGCCACAAAACGGACAGGACGCTTCAGAGCGGCTGATCAGTTTTCGGCAGCCGGGGCAAAGCAGGGAGTTCTTCTGGTTGCTGTTTGACATTTTTGTCTACTACCCGAGTATTTCAATGGTTGTTGTTGGAAATAATTGTCTCAACACTACCAATACCAGAAATTATATTGCCTGGGAAGCTTCTGTCGGCAAAATTCCTGCGCTATTGATTTTGCACCGGTGGCGGGGATAAAGCTGCCGATCTCGGGTGAAACAGGGTGGTAATAACGAAAGGCCCGAGACAATATACTGTCTTCGGGCCTTTCGTTGGTTAAACAGGTAATACGCCAGAGCTCTCTACCAGATTTCAAATGATCCAGTCGTCGAACATTCACATTCGGCATTGAGAAATTTGACCGAGTAGCCTTCTTCCTTGAGCATTCTGTAGCCGATCTCACCACGACCACCGGTCGCACAGTGTACGACAATAAATTTGTCTTTCGGAATTTCACTCATCCGGGCCTTCATCTGCTCAAGTGGGATGGAGACGGCGCCGGGGAAGTGACCAGACTCATATTCTGCCGGTGTCCGTGCATCGATTACCCGAATGAGATCCGACTTAAGAGATTTGGTGAAATCGGTGATGCTGATTTCTCCCACCCCAAGTTTTTTCTGCCAGTTGATCGGAATTTCATCCGTTGCGGTCAGGGCCGGCCCCTTTTGCAATGTTTTTCCTGCGTCTTTCCATGCGTCCAGAGCCCCATGGAAACCGACGACATTTTTGTAGCCCCATTCGGCAATCATTTTGCGGGCTGCATCAACCTCGGCATCTTTATCGGAATAAAGATAGATGGGCGCGCCCAGGCTCTTGGGAAAAGCGTCTTCGGCGTCTTCAAGCTCGGCAAAGGGGATAGAATAGGCTCTGGGGATATACCCTTTCTGCACTTCAGCGGTGCTGCGCAGATCCACCAGGACAATATTGCCGTTGGCCACATAATCGATACTTGGGCTTATGCGGTTCCCGGATTTTTTCCAGACAGGGAGGCCATCAACGTAGACGAGAGGATTTTTATGACCCCATTTAACCGCCAGACCGGCGGAATTTGGACTCATGGTTCAGGTAGAACCTCCACAATAAAAGACCAGCTGTCGGTCCTTATATTTTTCCAGAAGCGTTGCACCATCATCACCCATTTTGACGATTGTGGCATACGGAATGGAGATAGAGCCGGGGATATGGCTTTCATCGTATCTGGCTGCCGGACGAGAATCAATAACGAGCAGATCCTTGTTGCTTTTGAGAAGTTCAGCAAGTTCCTTGGTCTTGATTTCCTTGGTACCGGCCGGCAGGGTTGCATGGATCAATTCCACAGAGGTGGCTATGTTTTCACCGTTGACAACCGAGTAGCTGACGATTATCGGTGCTTCTACGTTGAGATCTTTACTCGATTCGACGCCTTTGACTTTCGTTTCATCGGTGAATTTAACCAGGAAGAAACTGTTATCACTCAAAGTCAGCGCGATGGTTTTTGCTTTTTGGGAAATGTTGGTGATCTTACCTTTGACGCTTGGCGTATCCGCTGGCGTCACGACCTTAGCCGCATCTGCAGCAAAAACGACTCCGTCAAAACCCGGTACCGCCTCGCTTAAAATAAACACATTGGTTGCCAGCAGGGCACATAGACCCAGCTTTAAAAATGTTTTTTTCATCGTTCACCTCTTGATTAAAAGAACCCTGTCGGGGATTTCAGGTAAATCCCCACTTTTTGGTAGTATTGCCTGTAATACTTAAATGCCCATCGCACGACACCAATGTGTGGAACAAATAAATCCATATTGCCAGCAACCTGATTTCCAGCGTATCAGAAGGAAAACAATCGTTTTGTGTCAATCGGATATTCTGCAGATTCAATCTGGCTAAGGTCACATGGGGTAGAGATGCAGCAATTTAATTATTCAATGGAGTATTAATATTGTCGAGACGAAAAAGCAAGAAATTTTCCTTGTGATAAAAGAGCGACTGTTGGAAAAAATGTACCGAGGTAACAGGAGATGGAACGTTGCAATGAAGAAAAAAGGAGGATATACCTTACGGGGCGAAGTGATGACCGGCCCCGTAAGAACTCAATGAAAACTACACGGTGAAGGAATCGCTGAACAGTTTTTCGATGGCTTCATGTCCGGCATCGCTCAGATAGCGGGTACCGCTGCCGACAAAGGTGTCATATTCAATGCGGGGCGTGTCTTCCTTCCACCCCGCTTTCCAGGTGAACCACTTTTTCTGCGGCTGGTCGAAGACATGAAGAGGGCGATTGAACATTTTGGCCAGTTCCACGGCCCAACCGGTGCCGCCTTTGACGGAGCCGTCTTCCTGGATTGCGCCGACGACAAAAACCTGATGGCCACTATTCACCATGTGGAAAATGGTCTGCAGTACTTTTCGAATCTTATCGGTTTCATAGTAGGTGCGGTTGAGCATCCGCGAGGCAAGTTCCATGCTGATGTCACCGCGTTCCAGCTGCTCTTTCTGTAGAATGACAACATTATTATCCCGGGAAAGTTTGTGGCCGTCAAAGGAGTAGACGACCTCTTTAATGCCGAATTTTTCCGCTGTCTCCCCGAAAGTGGCTTCGGCGCCTTTGAGACCGCTGCTGTATAACGTGTACTTTGAAAGATCCATTTAATAACTCCTTAAGTCAGGAAACGAGTAAAATTCAGTTCTGCTGCAGTGTACTCATAGTTACAGTGAAAGGCAACATTTCCTGTTGTTTTAAGGCGAGCCGATTATTCTTTTTTTCGACCCTTGACAAAAACACGGCAGGGGGCCGGGTATCCTTCGACGGTCAACTGCGGATTGTCTGGATCGATATAATCCTTGAACGATTCAAAGGTCATCCAGTCGGTCCGGCGCTGTTCCACCTCTGACATCGGATGGCTACAGAAGAGATTGATGTCGTCAAATCCGGCTTTTTTCATCCAGTTGCACAGGCAGCTGCCGGTGGGCACGAAGTAGGTTCCCGGAACCTTGGCGTAGGTTTCATCGGGGAAGAGGGCAATCGGTGATTCGCCGGGAATAGCCTGGGATTCGACAAGAAGGGTACCGCCGGGCTGCAGGGCGCGGAGAATGTCACGCAGGGTATCGATGGGCGACGGACGATGGTAGATAATACCCATCAAAAACACCACATCAAAGCAACTCTCAAAAAGGTTGAGATGTTCTATACCAAGCAGGTCAATATCAAGTTCGGCTCTTCCAGCCATGGCGTTGAGCGCCTTGAAACAGTAATAATGCTGCACGGACGGCTCGAAACCAAGGACCAGCCGGGGGGCGGACGCGGCCATGCGGAACATGTAGTAGCCGTTGTTGCAGCCGATATCGGCTATTACCTTGCCGGTAAGGTCGGGGAGCTCCGGCAGGAGTCGCTGCCACTTTCTTTCACTGCGCCATTCGGCATCAATATGGACGCCAAAGACAGAAAAAGGCCCTTTACGCCAGGGCATAAAGGCTTGGAGGTTTTCCGTTACGTGCTGTCGTTCATGGTCGGTGATTTCGTCCGACTGGCCAATAATAATGGTATCTCCGCTGCAGTCGACGTGCGCTGCCCGGTAGTGAGTGAGCTGTTGAAACGGCTTTCTGTACCGCAAAAAGCCTTTTTTTTCTTGCTCGACCCAAGCGCGACGCCTGGTATGTTCCCGGGCGATAACATCCGTATGTGCCGAATCCGGCAGAAGAGAGAGGTAGTTCATTGCAGGAAAATAGAAGTTTTTCGGTAGCTATTCCTCGGGCTTGATGGCGATAAGAGAGATGAAATTGAACCATTGAAAAAAGGTCTCGGTGGAGGCGAAACCGCATTTTTGCAGCATGGCTTTGTTCTCTTCAATAGAATAAGGAATGAGGACATTTTCTAACGCTTCGCGTTTTTTGGCAATCTCAAGCTCCGAATAGCCGCGGGATTTTTTGAACTGGTAATAGGTGTCGATATATTCCCGATTGAGTCGTGGGTCATGGCAGATTACTTTCTCGCTGATGAGGACGATCCCGCCAGGCTGCAGGCTGTGGAAGAGTCGCTGCAGAAAACGTTCACGCTGCAGTGGCCGGATAAACTGCAGGGTATAATTGACAATAATGGCACCTGCTCCCGGATGGTCGAATTCGGTGATATCTTCAAGCAAAAAGGAAAGGCTCTGCTGTTTGGTATACAGTTCCGACTTCAGCCGCGCCTTGTCAAGCATTGGTGCAGAGTTGTCAATGCCGACGAACTGCAGCCCTTTGTGTTCCAGCAGGCGGGAAAATTCGAGCAGGGTCGTGCCGGTGGCACAGCCAAGGTCGTACACCCTGTCTCCCTGCGCCAGAAAGCCGTTCAGCAGCTGGGCCTCTGCCTCAATGACTTGACGATAGAAGGGGATCGAACGATCGATCATGTCGTCGAAGACCTCCACTACCCGATCGTTGAAAACAAAGTCTTCCTCTATGGTATCGATTTTAAAAATCGTATCTTTGGTTGAGCCGGTCATAGTGCAAAACGGGAGCTATTTTTGGTACCAGGAGCCGTCCGGTTTTTGGAACCAGTGACCCGCCTGACCTTTTTCAGCAATCATCTTCGCCCGCCGTTCACCGACCAGCACCGGGGATGCCCCCTGGTTTTTGCCGATGGCGGCGTAGACGGCGGCACGGTCGCTGTTTTCGGCCTGTATGAGAGCCTGCTGCGGGCTGCCGGCGCGGCGAAATTCCAGAAATCCTTTGTTGTTTTCGCCGATAACCCCCTGATCTTTCAAGGCGTTGATGGCGGGAATTCTCGCCGCCATTTGATCTTTGATGGAAGCGGTGTGAGCAAGTGTTACCATAAATAGGGAACAGGCGATAAAAATAAACAGAGAAGAAATAAACAAGATGTTTTTACGCATGGGGCACCTCATGGGTTTGAATCGATAGTTATTCCGTTTGCTTTTTATCCAGATCGCCGAAGAAATCATCAAGAGCTCTGTCCACCTTGACATTGATATCAATGGTGATGTGGATCGGCTTGATCTCCACAGGTTTTATCTCAACCTCATGCTGCGTACAGGCTGAAGAGGACACCAGGCCAGCGGACAAAAGGATAAACAAGACATATTTTTTACATGCTGTCATATTACATATTCTCCATAAAGGATTGGATGTTTTTTCCATAGTGAAACAGATCCTGCATGGGGAATCGAAAATTCACATCCAGTCGGATCGGATGCTGCAGGCCGGGACCCCGGTCGCTTGGGACAATCTGCCCACTCTTGTAGCCGAAAGGTAAGGGGGTTGCCGGTTTACCCTCCAGCTGCATGGCAATCACCAGATCGTTTTTTTGGCTGTTAAAAGAGAGTTTGGTCCAGTTATACGAGAAATTTTCCAGGGCCTGCATTGAATAATCCAGAGAGGCACTTTTACCGATGTCCGGCATTCCCTGACGCAGCTGTCTTGTATCATTGAAACGGACTATACCACCATTGCCTGGTGTGGAAAATAGAAATCCGTCATCAAAGGTCACCCCCTGTTTGTTGATGATCATCGGCAGCCTGCCATTCAGGGAACCCTCTCCTTCTGCCTTGTCAATGCCGAACTGAGCAAGCAGTTCGGTAAAACCCAAGCGGTCACAGTAGAGCGTGGTGTCCAGTTCCTGCATCGTGCCGGCGAGAGTGAAGCTGCCTGTTTCGACGTTGCCGCCACACCAGCCGGCCTGCATTTTTTCCAGAAAAATCGCTTGCTCGTCCTCTATACGAAAACGAATCCGTGCGTCGGACAATTTTATTTTGCCGAAACTAAGAGAACCGATGGTAGCCAGCTGGCCTGGTTTGCTCTGCAGCAGAGGCAGATGGGGAAAGGCTACGGCGAAATTGATATCCGACAGCAAGTTTTCGCCATGACGTAAGGTGCCGTCACGGTAGTCAACGGTGAGTTCTCCGCCGGGTATGCTGTTTCGTAGGTGAAATTCACCGTCGGCGGCAAGCTTGCCGGTCAAAGCGAGTTTGTCCGGCAGCTTGAGAAAGCGGGGAAAGGTCGCTGAGTTGACAGCAGTTGCCGGAAAACGGCACTGCGCAGAAATATCCTCCGCTGTCTGTGCCGAACCATCGCAAATGATTTGTAAATCGGGAATAAAGGGGGTGGTGAGCAGCGTGGTGAAGGCAATTCCCGCCTGAGATGGCAGCAGGGTCGCCTTGAGCCTGCCGCTGTTGACGTTCTGATAGCGTATTTCCTCAATGTTCACTGTTCCGGCCGTCTTGGCTGCACCCTTTTCCGGCAAGGGGTATTGAAAAGGCAGGTGCAGCGAGAGGTTGACCAGGCTTGTTTGACTCGTTTTCAGCGTGATTTGCGGGACCAGGCATTTCAGGTCGGCGGTGACAGCGGCACCCACGAGAACAATATCTCCATCAGCCTTGAAGGGGCTGATGGAAAAGGTGTTCCCGATCTTGACGGCTTCGCTTGCCAGTGCATATTTGACCCTCGTTGCGGCCTGCTGATGGCTTCCGGTAAAGTTTATGTTGAGGCGGGACTGGGTTCTGTCGAAAAAAATATCGCCGCTGCCGTTGAATTTTCCTCCGGGAATGGTCATCTCGCCCTGCAGGTTCACAGCCATCTTTTCCGGTTCAGTCAGGACAACATTGTTCAAAATAAAATTGGCTGTATCTTTGTCTCCGGTAATGTCTAGGCCGATGGGGTGGTCCGGGCGACTCTCTTTAAAAATAAAAGCGTCCTTTTCGAATGCCAAGCCGGGGAATTGCACAGTTGCCCTATAGTCGATAATGCTGTCGAGTACCTGGTTGAAACGCACCCGGCTTTTAAGAGAAAGTCCTCCGGTAAACTGTATGTCTTGTAAATCGGGAGAAAGAAAGCTGAGCTGGTCGATATCCGGCATGTGTAACTGTACGACGGCCTCATATCCCGGATCAACGGATTGCAGCGCGAGCTCACCGCTCAGGAGCAGGTCGCCTCGTATCTGCACTGGTCCTGAAAGGGAAGTTAGCAGTTTACTGTCCGCCGGCTGTTCGAGAAAACCCAGGGAAAAACGACCGTCGACAAGAACAGTGATGGGTTTCTGCTGATTCCTGTGCAAGGTAACGGCACAGTTTTTTACAATAATTGTCTCCACCGCCAGTGGTAAAAGGAAGGGGGAGTGGCTGTTTTGCCCCATGGCGGAAGAATCACCGGTGGTCAGGCCACGGATGACCGGGCGGCTCCCCTGCATTTCCACCTGCAGCGAGGCGGAATCAAGGAGCAGGCTGGATATTTTTCTTTGCAGCAGGGAGGCGGGAGTATAGGTAAGCTCGAACCTGGGCACGGCCAGGGTGGTCCGATCCGTATCGGCCAGGGACAATGTTCCCCTGATCTTCCAGGGCGAGATGCGGGAGAGGCTGAGTTCCTTGTCGGTGAAGGGGAGACCCTCGATGAGTCGGGGGAAAAGATACTGATCAGCAAGGAAGGGGAGAAAGAGAAAAAAAAGTGTACTTCCCAGCACCAACAAGATCGGAAGTGTGACCAGAAAATGGAATTTCTTTTTCATTTATTTTTTTAATTCCCTTTTCTATTATACAATGTTGCACTGTTTGCTGTCGCCAGGGTGGCAAATATTGGTCTTGCCTTGTTGCTTTTCAGCCAGTATAAACGTATTGCGCAGGTCTTGCATAATAAATTGGTGGTATTCTCGAGCGGGAAACCCATTTCTGCTCTGTCCAGATAAAGGAAAAACAGGTTGTTGGTATGTCTAACGAAATAGATTTTGACGAATTGCTCAGTAAGTATAAATCAGACCCTTTCGATTATGTCGATGTTTTTGCGGTGCATACCGGTCGGGTATCGTTCAAGGTCGTCGAAGGAGAGGAGGTGAACGCGGCCAGCGGGGAATGGCTGCAGGTGCCGGGCACCCGACTGTATGAAATAAATCGGGAACGAAATCCAAAAATAATCGCCGCCCAGACCAATGGCACGGTGGCAAAAATCAATACCGAGTTTGATGGTCAATTTGTCGAGGCCGGCGAAAAACTGATGACCATCAAACATCCTCTTAAAAAGAAAGAGATTATAGAAAATATCCTGAAAGAGGTGCTGTCACTCTTTCCCGCCCCGGAAACGGCGAAATATTTTTTTGCCATGGATATCCAGTCCCGTATTGAAAAAAAGGGTGCCCGGGCGGTGACCATTGAGCCGGGGGACGAGATCCTGACCATGTCCCTGATGAAGCGGGATACCCCGGTTTACTACCAGGGGCAGCGTGGGGTTATCCATTCCATTTACTTCAAACAGGGAATTTCCGTTGCCCAGGGTGAACCTCTGCTTGGCATCTGTGCCCCGGAAAAACTTACGCTTATTCAGAAAATAATTACCCGGGTAAAGGCAGATTGGGACACCGACCATTGATGATTCAAGAAATCGCCATTTCTTTCCTTGATATGCATCGACAACATGGCAGAAAATAGACCCACCCCGGAGGAGATTTTCAACCTCCTGCAACGCGCGAAATCGAGAGAGAAATCCCTGATCGACAGTCCGGTTGATACCGAAGCAGCCATGCGCTATGGGGCCTTTGTCGGCTCGGTCATCGAGAGCCACACCTCCTTGCCGCGGGCAATGGATCATGCCCGCAGCCTGATCAACAAAACGGTCCAGGCCGGTAGTTCGGTTGCCAGTGGGACGGTGATACTGGCAGACACGATGAGCCGCTCCAAGGGGCGTTTTGCCCGGGCGTGGCACGCTCCTTCGGGCGGTATCTGGGGATGCATGATCCATGCGAACACCCTCCTGCCGCAATCCCGTCGATTCATTTCCCTGGCCACTGGCCTGTCCTGTTGTGAGGCTGTGCGCGAGCTCGGCCTGGAAAAGGCCATTTTGCGCTGGGTGAACGATGTTCTGTTCGAAGGGAGAAAACTTGCCGGTTTTTTAGTGGAAAGTTTTACCGAACCCGTCCATCACGAGGAGTTTACCCTTGTCGGTTTCGGCATCAATGCGAATAACTGTGTATTCCCGGCCGACCTCACCGCTTCGTCAATTTCCCTGGGACAAATTCTCGCCAGGAAAATCGATCTCCGCACCTTCACCGCTTTGTTTCTCTCCAGGCTGGCCTGGAATTTCGGCCTGCTCTATCATGAGGAGGCAAAAGAGCTCCGGGGCGAAAGCTATTCCGGCAAGGGAGGACAGCATCTGCTGTTGGAAAGATGGCTTGCCCGTTCGGACACCGTCGGCAAAAGAGTTGTCTATGGCTTTGACGTGATGACCGCGCCGCAGTACCGGGCCGACGTGCTGGGCATCGATGTTGATGGCGGCCTTATCCTGCGTCTGGAAGACGGTCATGTGAAAACAGAGTACAGCGGGGAAATACGCTATCTTGCCCTGCCATAATGGACTTCTCTGTGACCCTCCTGGGGAGATGCAGGCAGAATTGCAGACAGTATTCGGAGCGGCACAACATTCAGCAAAAATCCCGCCATGAACCTGTTATCGCCTGAGAAATTTCCGTGCCATTTTCCATGATATGACATCGCGCTGAAACAATTGATTGCCATAACCCTGCAGGAGTGAGATGGCTTCGTAAAGGATGCTGCCGGATATTTTCAGGCGGTGCAAGCGCGCCAGGGGCTGGTCCTGCGCCGAACGGAGCATTTTGATCGTTCCGTGGGAGAGTGGCAGACCCTTTTTGAAATGCGGATTGCAGCCCGAACAGACGATCCGGCCGATGGTGGTATCAAAACTGTAGCGATGTTCACTGGTAACCGGTGAACTGCATTGGCCACAGGTTTGCAGGTCCGGTCTGTAGCCGATGTAAGCATAGAAACGAATGAGAAACAGAGCGAGCACGGTCATTGGCGGCTGCTGCTGATCGAGACTGTGCAAGGCCCATAAACTGAGCCGGAAGATATGGATATCCGGTTCATTCTCCCGCACGCCGATGAGGAGGAACTCTCTGATGACGGAAGCGACGCTATACAGTTCAAGGTTCTGACGAAGACGCAAAAAACTTGTGTGCAGCTCGGCGTCGGCGAAGAAAGCCAGAGATCTGTTGGCTTTCTGTTCGTAGGTAATGTGCAGAAAACTGAAAAGTTCAAGTTTATTGACAAAACGCCGTTTACTTTTTTTGGCGCCTTTTGCTATGGCGGTAAGCCGGCCGACATCCTGGCAGAACAGCGTGACAATTACATCGGACTCGCCGTGTTCCGTACAGTTTAAAACGAGAGCATCGGTTTCCCTGGCCTGTGCTGCCATGGATTATTGCTGCGGCTGTTCAGGACTATTTTCAGGGATGGTATATGGAAGGGTCTGCAAAGAGAGTGGCACTGCAGCCTTGGGTATTTGCTGTGCTTCAGCATTCGTAGCTGTGAATGGATAGGAGAGGCCGAATATATCGTGTTGTTTTTTTTGCGGTTTTTGTACTCGGACCGGGGGGGTGCCGGATGCGAAAACATCTGATGCCGGACTGCTCTGCCATCCCTGTTCAATTTGTTGCGGTTCCTCCAGGCTCCGTAACTTGTGGCTGAGATAGGTAGCTGGATTCCAGGAAATGTACCAGGACAGAACCCCACCAAGCAAGAGCATTAAAAGCACCAACAACCCGAAAAAGGAAAAGGGCATAGAAGAAGGCCGTTCAGACATGTTTCCCACTTCCTGGGCAAGCTTACCCCTTCGAAGCATGGACTCGGGTATGGATTTTTTCGGACGCGGTCTCTCCCGGATATACATTTGTAAGACTTTTTCGGGATCAAGCAGAAGACTTTTGGCATAAAGAACATAAAAACCGCGGGCAAACACATCTGCCGGGAGGGCGGCGAAATTATTTTCTTCAATAGCCTGGAGACTTCTCGATGATATTTTGGTTTCCCCCGCTACTGCGGCCAACTCTTTTCCCTGGGTGATTCTCGTCTCCCGGAGATACTCTCCGAGAGTGGTGTGTTCCGTTGTGTTGGACTGAAACGACATAATTTTTCCTGATAAATAAAGACCGAAGTGTTTAAAGTATTTGAATATAGGCTTCTTCTTTGAGTTTTTTAACCCATTCAGCGTAGGCAATTTTTAATTTTTCCTCAAAGATTTTTTGTCTGATTTCTTCTTTTACCGCCTCAAATGCGGCCGTGACAACAATGGCTTTTTCTTCGCCTGACAGCAAGAGAAAAAATTGATAGGCGGCAGGGGTCTCGATGATTTCACTGACTTCGCCGGGCTTGAGGGATTGCACGGCATCACGCATGGCCGGAGCCATCTCGTCGAGGGTAAAAACACCAATATCGCCGCCATCAACCGCTGAGGGTAATTCGGAAAATTTTTCAGCCAACGTTCTGAAATCCTGTCCTTTTTTGGCGAGATCGTGAATCCGTTCCGTTCTTTTTCTGGTTTCCTGTTTTTCTGCAGCCAATTTTTCCGGATCGTCGATCTTGTTCCAGCTGCAGCCGATCTGCAACAGGTAGTAGCTTCCTTTATCGACTCTCGACGTGTAATTTTCATCGTAATAGTCGAGAATCATTTCCTCGGTAACAACTATTTTTGACCGGACATCGTAGCTGAGTAGCCGGCTTTGCAAAAGTTGAGATCGCAGCTTGTTTCTGTAGGATTCCTCTGTCAGTCCCGATTTCTCAAGTTTTTGTCTGAACTCGGCCGGTGTAAGAGACATGCCATTGCGTACATTCTCATAGGCCGCCTCGACATCTTCGTCGGTGACGGTGACGTTATATTTTTTGGCCTTTTGCTGGATGAGGCGTCGTTCAATCATGCCGTTCAGGGAGAGTTGCCGAGCCTGTTCCAGGGCGTCAACTGCCGGTACCCCGGGGTTATTTTCCGTGATGGATCGAAACAACCCGACCGTCTCTTCCTCGAGCTCGGAGAGGGTAATGACCTCATCATTAACCACCGCTATAACTTTATCGACAACTTCGGCGGAAAGGCAGAGAGGTAAACACAGTCCCAAAAGCAAAATAAGCATGGAGCCGACAAAACGTGGTCGATTCTGCCGCCAAGTAAATATTTTTTTCATAAAAACCTGCAATTGAAAAACATAAGGTAGAGGTAAAAAACAATGCAACAGCCTTAGTTGTCATTGCCCGGTATGCCTGATGAAGGATCTTTGCGACTGTACCTAATCTGTTGCCGAGTTGCTATCTTTCTTTCCAGTTGGTTGACTTTGAGATATGATGGAATATTTTGTGGCATGAGTATATCATAGAAGAAATAAATTTCAATTCTCCTTCGGAGCGGATTCATGGAAAAACAAAAAATGAGTTATATGCCTGTATGGTGTATCGCTCTGATCTTCACTCTCTTGTCGACTGTTGTTGCTCAGGCGGCAACGCAAATGCCATCGTTCTCACTGGAGAGTGTGCGTGACGGCAGAATCATCGAATCAGAATCCTTTAGCGGTAAAGTACTGCTGCTGACCTTTTTTGCAACCTGGTGTCCGCCATGTGCGGAAGAAGTACCTGTGCTTGTGAAATTGCAGAAGGAGCTGGCCGATGCCGGGTTCTCGGTGGTGGGTTTGTCCGTCGATCAGACGGGACCTGATTCGGTGGCAAAATTCGTTAAAAGCGAAAAAATAAACTACCCCGTCCTGCTGGCGGAAGCACGGACCACGCAGGATTTCGGTGGCGTATATGGTATACCCGTGGCTTTTTTGGTGAATAAATCCGGCAACGTGGTAAAGAAATATACCGGGTATGTACAACACGAGATTCTTGAAAGAGACATTCGCAGCCTGCTGGAATGATTGAAGACGGTTGCATTTAACATAAAAATGAAATAGTATGTATTTCTGAATTGCAGTTGTTGTTATGAAAAGAGTGGAGCTTCGCTCCGAATTAAAACCAGAAAACAAAGGAGAAAAACAATGAATAAGAAGATTGTCGTGTGCGCCATGGCCTTAGTTTTTGCACTGAGTACTGCTGGTTTGGGTTTTGCTGCAAAAGTTAATTGTACGGTCGACGCAGTAGATGGTGATAAAGTGACCATGACCTGTGAGAAAGCCGACAAACTCAAGGCCGGTGATAAGATCAAGGTATCCACTGCCAAGAAGGCTGCTATAGAGGGTTGCTGATTGACAGAGCATTCCTCTTTAAGTATTGTGCCGGGTCGGCTGATTTTCTATCAGCCGACCCGTTTTTTTTGTTTGTCACCCACTGAAACTCTACAAGGTTCCACCCATGGATATACGCACTCTTCCTGAAGCCGAGCGGCAGATTTATAACCGTATTCGAAAAAAGTACCAGCTGACCTTTGATCGGTTGCGTATTGGCGAAAAGCAGATCAGATTGTTGAAAATTGCTGATCTGGAGGAGTTTCTCGACGGCAAGGACCCCTTTGCCGATGTCTCGGAGTTTCCCTTTTGGATTCGACTCTGGGATGCGGCGATGATCCTCGCCTATGTCCTTGGCTCGCAACCCAATGGTGCAGGCCGTAGCTTGCTGGAACTTGGCGCCGGGCTGGGTGCTCCCGGCCTTGCCGCCGCTTCGGCAGGATTTGAGGTGACAATCAGTGATTATGAACAGATCATAATGGATTTTCAGAAGGTGAGTGCCGCTGCGTCCGGACTGACCGGTATCCATTTTACCCACCTTGACTGGTTGAATCCGCCAAAGATGGAGCCTTTTGACGTCCTTGCCGGAGCAGAGATACTGTTTCGCGATGAATTTTTCGAGCCTTTACTGAATATCTGCAAAACCTGCCTGAAACCGGACGGAGTGATTTATCTGGCCCATGATGCAAAACGACAGAGTCTGCCGAAATTTCTCAAACTTGCCCAGAGTGATTTTGACATTGGCCTCAAAGAGCAGGTCATCAAGCGGGACGGGGAAAAAATAACAATCGTCATCAATCGTTTACGACCGAAAAAAAACTGATTACCCTGTTTATACCGTAGTAACTGTCTGGTAATTATTTGCGGCCGCAAGTACAATGAAAACAGCCGATGAGCTGTGCTTATCCTCATAAAACCCATGCTATTATATCCCATTAATGTAAATATTACCGACAAGCTCTGCATCGTCGTCGGCGGGGGAGCGGTCGCTTTGCGCAAGACGAAAAGCCTCCTTGCCGCTGGAGCGATAATCCGGGTGATCAGCCCGGAGGTTCACGCGGAGTTGCAGGTTTTGGCGCGGAATAAAGAAATCGAGTGGTTTATGAGAGAATTTGTCGAGGGGGATTTGAAGGGAGCCTTCCTGGTTTTTGCGGCAACGAATAATCATGAAGCCCAGGTCCTCATCGCCCGGGAAGCCGGAAAATATGCTGTTTTACTGAACAGTGCCGATGACCCGCAAAACAGTCATTTTCATGTTCCCGCCCATTTTCGGCGGGGGAAAATGCTCGTTACCGTTTCCACCAGCGGCAGCAGCCCCGCCCTTGCCAAAATCATCAGGCAGCAACTGGAAAGTGTCGTTGTTGCCGAGTACGAAATTGTTACTGACCTTTTCTCGTTGATACGGGAGAAAATTGTTGATGCGGATGGTGATTCCCTGGCCAATGCGGAACTTTTTCGCCGATTGATGCAGGAAGGAATTGTTGAACTGGTCCTGCAGGCAAACTGGTTTGATCTGCAGATGATGTTGCTTCGTGAGTTACCGGAGTCCGTCGATGCGGTGACACTCATGAAAAAAATTCTTGAAAAACACGACACATCAGGTAGTTGAAGAGGGTCTCGACCTGATATACGGGAAGCAGGCCGGTGCAGGATACTCAGCAGGGGAAAAAGCTGAATGATGTCAATTATGCAAGGATACCCATGGAAGAAATTAACTATCTCCTTTTTCAATCGGTTCTGGGCGTAACCTTCATTGCCGCAGCGGCATATCTGGTTTTTTTCGTTAGCCAAAACAAAAAAATACGCAAAATCGCCCGGATGATTCTCCTTGTCTCGGGGCTACTGCAGACGCTGCATATAGCGTCGCGCTTTATTCTGGCGGGCCATACGCCCATAACCTCGCAGCACGAAGCGGTGGTCTTTTTCGCCTGGGCGACAACATGGGCCTATCTTTCTTTCCGGTGGCGTTATACCGTAAAAAACTTCGGTACCTTTGTCTCGGTTTTCATCTGTTGTCTTTTGCTCATCGCTTCTTTTTCTTCACGGCAGTTTATGCCGCTTCTCCCGGCCCTGCAAAGTAACTGGCTGCCGATTCATGCCGGAGTTTCAATTATTGCCTACGGCTTTTTGTCCCTGGCCTTTTGCGGCGGCCTGATGTATCTGCTGCAGGAAAGAGAACTGAAAAGTAAAAAATTCGGCTATTTCTTTTCCCGTTTTCCATCGCTTGATGCCCTAGATCAGCTGAATAATCACTGTCTCACTGCCGGCTTTGTCTTTTTAACCCTCGGCATTGTCACAGGTTCCGTGTGGGCTCGCCAAGCCTGGGGCACCTATTGGCACTGGGATCCGAAGGAGACCTGGTCGCTGATAACCTGGTTTGTTTATCTGGTCCAGCTCCATCAACGGTATACGGTGGGCTGGCGCGGCAAAAGAGCGGCTGTTATGGCCATAGTCGGTTTTGCTGCCATTGTTTTTACCCTGTGGGGAGTAACATATCTGCTTGGAGGCGTTCATAGTTATGCCAAGTGAAAAAATTCTCCTTCTTGGGGTAAATCATAAGACGACACCCGTCGAAATACGTGAGAAAATTGCCCTGTCGGGGGGCTATGAAGAGCCGCTTTCGGCAATGAAAAATATTCAAGGCTTGCGAGAGTACTATCTTCTTTCCACCTGTAATCGGGTTGAATTGCTGTTGGTCACGGAGGCTGATAGCAACGTGGAAGAGGCGATGATCGATTTTCTTTTCGGGGACAGGGTGCCCCGGGACGATTGTCGGCAGTATCTCTATATGCTCTACGATAAGGAGGCTGTGCATCATTTGTTTATGGTCGCCGCCAGTCTTGATTCGATGGTGGTTGGCGAGGCACAGATTCTTGGGCAGTTGAAAGAAGCCTATCGGCATGCCGCCCATTTCGGCTGCACCGGACCCTTACTGAATAAACTCCTGCACAAGTCTTTTTCGGTAGCCAAAAGAGTACGGACCGAAACGGCTATCGGTTCTTCGGCCGTCTCTATCAGCTATGCCGCCGTACAGCTCGCCAAAAAAATATTCGGCAATCTGGAAGGTAAAAATGTGCTCCTGGTCGGGGCAGGGGAAATGGCCGAACTTGCCGCGGAACACCTTGTCGGCAACGGCGTCGGATCCGTGACCGTGGCCAATCGGACCCTGGCTCGGGCAGTCGATCTGGCACAATGCTTTAAAGGGAAGGCAGTCGCCATGGAAGAGCTGGTGGCACAATTGCAACATGTCGATATTATTATCAGTTCAACTGGGGCAACGGAAATCATCCTGCACAAGGACGAGGTGAAGTCGGTTATGCGGGCCAGAATGAACCGACCGCTGTTCTTTATTGATATTGCCGTACCCAGGGACCTTGATCCCCGGTTGAATGAACTGGACAATGTCTATCTCTATGATATTGATGATTTAAGCAATGTGGTAGAGATAAATAAGTCGCAACGGGACAAAGAGGCGGTTATTGCGGCGCGTATTGTCGATGAGGAGACGCTGAAATTCGAACGATGGTTTCTGGGCCTGGCGGTGACGCCCACGATCCAGGCGCTTAAAGAAAAAATGGATGAAATCGGTCAGTTGGAGCTGGACAGGACCTTGGCCAGAATGCCCGATTTGACCGATGCCGATCGGGAACATCTCAGTCGGATGGTGACGGCCATTACCGCAAAAATTCTCCACGATCCGCTGATGTACCTGAAGAGTGAATCATGTGCCGGACGGGATAACAGCGATCTGAAAGTAACCACTATCCGTGAATTGTTTGGCCTGCAAAAAGACGATAATGAAAAGCTGTCATGATTAATCCGAACGAGGCAATCGAAAACGAATGGTATATCGTCAGATATTCCGGAGAAATTCCGGAAATCGCCTATAATTCGGCGATCTATCAGCTGACGCGAGCTCAGGATGGCCCGCACCTTGACCTGAAGGAAGAGCAGATCGAACGCCTCAAAAAAGCGGCTGTAGACCGGTATACAGAGATAGTCCTGCGGGATTTGCAGCATGCCAACAGCAGCAAGGCCATCTATCGAGGCATTGCTCGGTCGATTATTAATTATCGGCGGTTCTGTATGTTTTGTTCGCGTCAGCACCTGCAACCAGGTGGCGTCCGGAATCTTACCGCCGAGGCACTTCTGCTCTTTCTCGAAACGGAAATTGATCGGCTGCACCGCGGCAATCGCCCCTCCATTATCAACTGCAGTTACCAGGAGCTGCAGAACTTCGCCTTTGAGCTTGGTATTGAGTTAGGCCGCAGGCATCACGCATTGGCGGAACATTGTCCACTCTCCTCTTGATCCTTGCTCCGCGACGGTAAAACTGTCGCATCACCCCGACACCATTCTCCGCTGTCATCTTCTGAAAAAATGCCGGCAACCCGGCTGTTTCAATAAAAAAACATCATCAGGATGTTTAGCTGGAAAGTTGTCGTCAATGGCCATTTTTGAAAAATTGGCCAATCGCCGGGTGTAATTTTTCCATGGCTATGTCTTTGTCGTGGTATTTGTTTTTGTGTTCTGTTATCTCTTACAGGGATAATCGTAGCGTATATACGTTTTCTAGAACCCCCATTTTATGACAATTATGAAAAATAATAAGATTTTTTTGTTCTTTGCGCTCACACTCTTTTGCTTGAATCTGGCAACCACAACCTTAGCGAATAGCAAAAAGGACGAGGTTGACCAGAAGAGAAACCGGCTCATCGGCTATATCCTCAGCAAGCAGCTGCCTTCCCTGCATTTCAGTGACAAGCTTTTCAACGACGACCTGGCGCGTGCCGCCTTTAATCTCTATATAAAGCAGCTGGACTATCAGAAACGATTCCTCCTGAAAAAAGATGTAGAACAGCTTGAGGCCTTTGCCCCCTACATTGACGATAATCTTGTCGATGGCCGGATAACTTTGCCTGACACCGGTTATGCTATTCTCAGTGAAAAGATCGACCTCGTGCAGAAGATGGTCGGGACCATGCTGGCAAGTGACCGGGTTGGGGCTGGGCCCATTGCCGGCTTTACTGCCTATACCGTCCAGCCGGGAGATACCCTCGATAAGATAGCCGATCGCTTTGACGACCTCGAAGTCGGTGACTTGATCGTCGATAACAATCTTGACGACCCAAAGCGGATTGAGGTCGGGCAGCAGTTGAAAATTCGCAAACCGGTACTCTTGGCGCAGGGAGACCTCTATGTCGGCAGTTTTAATGTGCATAAAAGGGAATCCTATGAAACAGATCCGGAAAAAACTGATTTCGCCAACAATAATGACGAACTGAAGGATCGCTGGCGGATGGTCCTGAAGGCCCAGGTCATCTCGCAGTATCTTGATCTCGAGGAAGAGCAGAAAAATGCATTGGATAAAGCTGCCGAGATGAAACAGCCGGCAAAACAGCTGACAGAGACGGAAATGTGGCAAGAGGCCCTGGTCAAGGTCAGTAAGCGGAACAAAAATTTTTTCCAGCGACTGAATCAGGAAACTCTGCAGGACCATTATGATCGTTTTTTCAACTGTGTCACCCGGTCCTTCGGCCCTCACACCAACTACATACCTCCGGCGAGCAAAGAGCAATTCGATATAAATATGCGCGGCAGCCTTGAAGGGATCGGGGCGCTTCTTCGAGAAGACGACGGCTTTATCAAGGTCATCAGAATTATTCCCGGCAGTGCTTCGGCCAGGCAGGGCAGACTCAAGGCGGAGGATATAATTCTGCAGGTCGCCCAGGAAGGTGAAGAACCAGTGGATATAACCGATATGCGGCTCAGAGATGCTGTCCGTCTGATCCGCGGTCCTAAAGGTGAAGCGGTCAGCCTGACGGTGAAAAAACCTGATGGGGTAACGGAGGTCATCAGGATTATACGCGATGTCGTGCAGATTGAAGAAACCTTCGTGAAAAGTTCGGTGATTGAATCATCCGGCGGTCGTAAGACCGGATACATCTACATTCCCTCCTTTTACCGCGATTTTGAGGGAACCAGAAACGGCGCCAAGGGCAGAAATTCAACAGATGATACCCAACAGGAAATCCTTAAAGCAATTGCACAGAACGTCGATGGAATTATCCTCGATTTGCGCGATGATGGCGGAGGGGCTCTCGTTGATGCGGTAGATATCACTGGACTCTTTATTAAATCCGGACCGGTTGTTCAGGTTTTGAACAGATTTGGCGACAAGCGGATTCTCAGTGATACGAATAACGACGTCTCGTACGATGGACCTCTGGTGGTGCTGGTCAATAAGTTTTCCGCCTCCGCCTCGGAAATTGTCGCAGCCGCACTGCAGGATTACCGGCGAGCGGTGATAGTCGGGGGGGCGCATACCCACGGCAAGGGAACTGTGCAGACGATTATTGATATCAATGAGAATATCCCTCTGATGAACCTTCATAAATATGAAGATCTCGGGGCCTTGAAGGTCACCATCCAGAAATTTTACCGGGTGAATGGGAGTTCCACCCAGTACCGAGGAGTAGAACCCGATATCGTCCTGCCGAACCTGTTTGAACATATTAAGTCCGGAGAGCGCTACCTTGATTATTCTCTACCATGGGATGCCATTCAACCTGTTGAATTTACGGCTAATGACAGGAAGTTCGATCTGGTAAAAATACGCCAAAGGAGCCTTGAGCGGGCGGCTTCCGACGAAGGTTTGAAAATAATCAGGGAAGAAGCCGTCAAAGCGGCGGAACGCAGTGAAGATACGATGCTTTCCGTGCAGATCGACGATATGCGCTTCAAGCGTGAGGAGTCACGGCTCATGAGAGAAAAGGTCGGGGCCCACTACCGGAAATATCGCGAGGAACAGGGAGAAGAGTCCGACTTTGCCGAGCCGGAGAGTCCGGAGGAAGACCCGCAGGAGAGGTGGTTGAAAGATGTCAAGGAAGATCCGTACATTCGTGAGGCCGTCAATATGGTCGGCGATATTATTCGGTTTTCCAAGAACTGAAAATGGGCGGGTCCCCCTTTCGCTATCGTCATTTGAGCGAACTGTGCCCACGTAAAATGTTCTTGAAAAAGGGTGGAAAAGATGCTAGAAATGTCCATTTGTGAATGGTCATTCATTCGTCTTTTCCTTTACCAGGTGACTATTCAACGCCTGAAGTGTCGTTAATAGAAAAGGTTGTAATCGTATGGATCTTGCCGAAGGTTTTAGAAACCACAGAGAAAAAATAGTTAATAAATGGGTTGAGTATACTTTGTCGACCTATGTTTCATCAGGTTTTTTTGTTAGAGAGCGGGACACATTTGCCAATCCGGTCGGTGCTAATATTCGCCAGGCCTTGGAAAAACTTTTTCTGCTGCTTTCCAAAGGAGCTGATGCCAAAGAGTTTGTCCCGCCACTTGAACAGATAATGAGTATTCGTTCCGTGCAGGAATTCACCCCATCGCAGGCCGTCGCACCATTGAATGGTGTCAAACACATTACCCGGGAAATTTTTGCGGCCGATAAAGAGCGAAAACAGCTGGTAAATGAGCTGTATGATTTTGAATTTGCAGTGGATCTTGCGGTGCTGGCCGCATTTGATATATACATGCACTACCGCGAGCGTCTGTATCAGGTCCGGATCAATGAGATAAAGTCGGGAAGTCATATATTAACAGACAGCAGATGTCCATCGAATCTGCTCTCTGAAAAAAAAATTATACTCTAGGTTAATGGTATTTCACTGGTCTCTGCGCGGATGACAGTCCGTTTTCTGCACCCGCATGGTTTCCAAAACAGTTTAATTGAAGCGAGGTAAGAAATGAAGTACGCCTTCTCATTCCTGGCAGTCATAGCGTTGGTATTGATTGCCGGACTCGGATCTCAGATACCGGGGATGCCTTATCTGTTTGGTGTCGCTCTACCGTATCTGGCCTTGATGATCTTCCTTGGTGGCTGCGTCTACAGGGTGGTGCAATGGGCAAGGTCCCCTGTGCCATTTTCGATTCAGACCACCTGCGGACAGGGAAAATCTTTGGATTTTATCAAACATGACCGGCTTGAAGCTCCGAATACAACCGCAGAGGTTGTTGCAAGAATGTTTCTTGAAATTGTGACCTTTCGATCACTGTTTAGAAACACCAAATCGGAAATATATGATGGACCTCAGATCACCTACGAATCATCCAAATGGTTGTGGATCTTCGCCCTGATTTTTCATTATTCATTTCTGGTGATCGTCGTCCGGCACATGCGTCTTTTTCTCGACCCGGTTCCCGCATGGATCAGTTGGCTCGAAATTGGTGATGGCCTGTTCCAGGTCGGTGCTCCCACCTGGTATATAACCGACATCGGACTGCTGGCAGGGGTTGTCCTGCTGTTTTCCAGAAGGCTTATTACCCGCCATGTTCGCTTCATCTCCCTGATGAATGATTACTTTCCGCTGGTGCTGATCTTTGGCATTGCCCTGTCCGGTATCCTGATGCGTTATGTCCTGCGCACCGATATCGACATTGTCAATATTAAACAACTGGCAGTCGGCCTCGTCACCTTCTCCCCGACAATCGGCGCGGAAATCGGTGCAATCTTTTACATCCATCTCTTTCTGGTCTGTGCCCTGCTGGCTTATTTTCCGTTCAGCAAACTCATGCACTTTGCCGGTGTCTTTATGAGCCCAACCAGAAACATGAAAAACGACAGTCGGGCCAAGCGACACGTCAATCCCTGGAATCCGCACATTCTGCCTCATTCCTATGCCGGATATGAGGATGAATTCCGTGAATTTATGGTAGACGCCGGTATTCCGGTTGAAAAGGAGCTGGCTCCTAAAAAGGATGAAGAATAGGAATATTGACCCAAAACTAGCTTAAGAGGATTAGATAACGATGTCAGTTCCAAAATTAGAACAATTATCGAAAAGCGTAGTGCAGGGACCATCCTTGGCAACAGGAGCAATACCTACCATGGATTGGATGGAATTCCCGGCTGTTTTTAAGCCGGGCAATTATGCCTACCCTGCTAAATCAGAAAAAGTAGCCTATCTCGACAGTCAGTCGGGGCTGCATTTCCCGAATGCCCGTGAGTGGTCTCCGGAAGACGAAGACTGGAAACTACCGCCGGATTGGAAAGAGATAATACTCAAAGGCCTGAAAGAACGTCTTGAAAAATTTCGTTCCCTGAAAATCTTCATGGATTGCTGCGTCCGTTGCGGCGCCTGTGCGGATAAATGCCATTTCTTTCTTGGCACCGGTGATCCTAAAAATATGCCGGTCATGCGGGCTGAGCTGCTCAGATCCGTTTATCGCAATGACTTTACTCTGGCGGGTAAGATTCTTGGTAAAATGGCTGGTGCTCGTGAAATGACCACAGGGGTACTGAAAGAATGGTTTATGTATTCCTATCAGTGTACCGAATGTCGCAGGTGTTCAGTGTTCTGCCCGTATGGCATTGATACCGCTGAAGTAACCATGATGCTCCGCGAGTTGCTGCACCTTGTTGGGGTTGGTATCAACTGGATTCTGGAACCTGCTTCCAACTCCAACCGCACCGGTAACCATATGGGGCTGCAACCCCATACCTTTAAAGACAATGTGGAATTTCTGGTCGATGATGTTGAGTCGCTCACTGGAGTCAGACCAAATATCAGCTTTAACAGAAAAGGTGCCGAGGTTTTGTTCATTACTCCTTCGGCAGACGTTTTTGCCGAGCCCGGGCTGTATACCGCCATGGGCTACCTTGCTCTCTTTGAAGCAATCGGTCTGGACTATACCTGGTCGACGTACGCCTCGGAGGGCGGTAACTTCGGTCTCTTCACCAACAATGAGACCATGAAAAAGCTCAATGCAAAGATGTACGCTGAAGCGAAACGGCTTGGGGTAAAATATATCATTGGTGGTGAGTGCGGTCATATGTGGCGTGTTATCCATCAGTATATGGATACCATGAACGGTCCGGCAGACTTCCTGGAAAAACCGGTTTCACCCATTACCGGCACTGTTTTTGAGAATGCGGCATCATCCAAGATGGTGCATATCAGTGAGTTTACCGCCGATCTTATCAAACATGGCAAGCTGAAATTTGATAAGAGTCGTAACAGCCATGTCAAGGCGACCTACCATGACTCCTGCAATACGGCCAGGGCGATGGGACTTCTTGACGAACCTCGTTATATTCTAGACCATGTTGTCGACTGGGTAGAAATGCCGGAAAATACCATCCGCGAACAGACCTTCTGCTGTGGTTCGGGAACTGGTCTCAATACCGATGAGATCATGGAGCTGAGAATGCGTTCAGGATTACCGCGGGCCAATGCCGTCAAGTATGTTCACGACAAGCATGATGTGAATATGTTGGCATGTGTCTGTGCAATCGACAGGGCGACACTGACATCACTTATGAACTACTGGAATCCGGGAGTTGGGGTTTGTGGAGTTACTGAGCTTGTTGCCAATGCGCTCGTTATAGAAGGCGAAAACCGCGCTGAACTCGATGAAGGGTTCCGCACAATGCTCTAAAATATCCTGAACAGAACAGAGGAGTTAACATAATGTACAACAAAGTAACAATAATACCGGGACTGATCATATTCGTCCTGTTTGTAACTTTCCCACTCTGGTTCAACGCATTTTCGACGGCAAGTACGGTCCCCAAGCCTGAATTACCGCCGGGGGGAGAAAAACAATGTGTCGCCTCAGCCACCGAAATGCGGGCCAGTCATATGGCACTGCTCAATGAATGGCGTGACGAGGTGCTTCGTGACGGCGGCCGTATAGCTGTGACGGTAAACGGAAAAGAATATCGTAAAGGTTTGCAGATGGCCTGTATGCAGTGCCATACCAACAAGGAGAAATTCTGTGACTCCTGTCATGAATATGTATCTGTCACACCCTACTGCTGGGATTGTCATTTGACCCCGACCGCAGCGGCGGAAAAAAAGGAGACACACTAATGGATAAGCAGCGAAGAAAATTTCTTAAAATTGCTGGGGCAACCGCTCTGGCCGGAATCAGTGCCCCGGTGGTCGTGAAACTCACCTCTTCTCCAGCCCTTGCTTCCTCAACGGAACATGGGGAAGCGGCGGTGCAGGCCGCTCCTGCCGATGCCCATAAGGCTGCCGGTCACGGTGTGGAAGAGGCGCCGACGGGAGTACGACTTGGCATGCTCATCGACATGCGCAAACTGTATGGGCATCCGGAACTTCTCGAAAAAGTTACGGCTGTCTGTCACAAGGTGCATAACGTTCCGGAGATTGACGGGGCTAAAAGTGAGATAAAATGGATCTGGGGTACTCCTTTTGAGAATGGTTTTCCGGAGCATTCGGCCTACCATGCACCCAAGATCACCCAGGATAACGATTACCTGGTACTCTGTAACCACTGTGACGAGCCACCCTGTGTGCGGGTGTGCCCGACCAAGGCAACTTTTAGAATGGAAGCAAGCGGGATTGTCGCCATGGACTACCATCGCTGCATCGGCTGCAGGTTTTGTATGATGGGCTGTCCGTATGGTGCCAGGAGCTTTAACTGGATGGAACCCCGGCCGTATATCAAGGAATATAATGCCGATTTTCCAACCCGTATGCGCGGTGTTGTCGAGAAATGTAATTTCTGCGGCGAACGACTAGCTCTTGGCCTGGAACCGGCATGTGTCGAGGCGGTCAAGGATATCGGCGCGATTGTTTTTGGGGATTTGAATGACCCGAATTCCGAGATTCGCCGCCTTCTTGACCAGGAACATACCATCCAACGGAAGCCATCCCTTGGAACCAAACCGTCAGTCTTTTACATAGTGTGAGGGAGTCATGATTGAAAAAGTATTAAAAGGCAACTCTAACTACTGGATGTGGCTGGCTTTTCTCACTGCATTCATTGCCGTCGGAGCGATCTGTTATCTCAGGCAGTTTCTCTTCGGCATGTATCTGACAGGTATGGGCCGAGACCTGTCATGGGGGCTGTATATTTCGCAATTTACCTTTCTGGTCGGGGTTGCGGCCGGAGGGCTGATGCTCGTTCTGCCCTATTATATACACAACTATAAAATCTTCGGCAGGCTGACCATTCTTGGTGAATTCCTCGCTATTTCCGCCCTGGTAATGTGTCTGATGTTTATCATGGCGGATATCGGGCAGCCCTTGCGTGGACTGAATATGATTCTCCATCCAACTCCCAACTCCATGCTTTTCTGGGATATGGTTGTTCTGCTAGGCTATCTTACCCTGAATATCATCTGCGGCTGGGTTATTCTCACCGCCGAACGTAAACAGGTTAAGCCGCCGAAGTGGGTGTACATCTTTGTCTATGTTTCTATTCCGTTTGCTGTTTCCATCCATACCGTAACGGCAATGCTGTACTGTGGTCTGCCCGGTCGACATTTCTGGCTGAGCGCGATTACCGCCCCCCGATTTCTCGCTTCGGCGTTTGCCGCAGGACCGGCACTCATTGTTATCGCCTGTCTGATCATGAAACGGGTGGCCAATTTTGATGCCGGAAAAGAGGCGATCAACAAGCTGACGACGATCATCATGTATGCCGCCATAATAAACGCCTTTTTTGTCTGCCTGGAATTCTTTGTCGGCTACTACTCGAATATTCCCGGTCATAAGTATTCCCTTGAGTATCTGTTTTTCGGTCTCGAGCATAATGGCCATGTGTACAATAATCTTGTCCCCTTCATGTGGAGCTCTGTGCTCCTCTGCTTTGGCGGGCTCGGCGTCTTTGCCTACATGAAAATCAGTAAGGTCTACACTGATCTGTTGGTGGGGCTCGGCTGCGTTATGATCTTTATTGCGCTGTGGCTCGATAAGGGACTTGGATTTGTCATGGGCGGACTGGTCGTCAATCCGTTGCATGAGATTGTCGAGTATTATCCAACGGCCAATGAAATCGGTATCACCCTGGGCATCTGGGCGACCGGATTGCTGCTGGTGACCGTTCTCTATAAAATTGCCGTGGGGGTAGAGCACGAGGTAGAAGCCTAGTTGTCGTCAAACTTCTTTTGCTATGATAGAGCCCCCGACTTGTCGGGGGCTTTTTTTTTTGTTAAGAGAAGAGGATGGAGAGAGATTGACGAGGCTGAGCGCAAATTGACCTAAGGCGTTATCCGAGGATATCATTTGAAACGAAAACGGCTGCTCATTGTTTTTTACTCTTTTACCCAGCAAACCAGAGTGCTGCTCAAAAGATTTGTTGAGGGACTGGAGAGTGAGGGCATCGAGGTGGTTCTTGAACGGCTGGAACCAGTCAAACCCTATCCTTTTCCTTTCAAAACAAATTTCAGTCTGGCTGTAGCCATGATCAGGACCTTTTTCCGGCAGAGGATGACAATTCATCCGGTGAGTGCTCAGTGTTTCGAAGATTGGGATTGTGTTGTTATCGCCGGTCCCACCTGGTCCTATCACCCCAGTGGGCCAGTGCTGGATTTTCTTGATAGATATGGGCGTCAGGTCTGTGCCGGCAAGATGGTTATTCCGTTTATATCATGCAGATCTTACTGGCGGATACACTATTGGTCAGTGAAATATTGTCTGCAGAGATACAAGGCCATTCCTCTTCAACCAATCGTCTTTGTCCATCCGATCAGAGAGCCCTGGCGGTTTATCGGTCTGGTGCTGCAGATGCGCGGGAAAATGGTGCGAAAGGAAAAATCCTGGTTCAGGAGACATTATCCGGGGTTTGGCCACAATAAGGAGCAGGGGGATATGGCAATGGCAGAAGGCAGGCGGGTCGCGAGGATTTTGCTCACGGAAAAGGAGTGAAATGATACCGTTTCAGGGCCATTGCCCGGTGAGATAGAGGTGAAAAAAATACAGAATCTTTTCTGCATAAAAAGTATAAACAAGGGCGGACAAAGAGAGAAAAGGGCCAAAAGGGATACGGGTCCGGCCACCTTTTTTCTGATACAGCATGGCCACTAAACCAACGATCGAGCCGCTTAAGGAACTGGCAAAAATGACGAAAGGCAACGATTGCCAGCCAAGCCAGGCACCAATCATGGCAAGCAGTTTAATATCACCGCCGCCCATGCCGTCAACCTTACGCAGCAGAAAGTAAAAAAGGGCCACGGCATAGAGCAGGCCACCGCCGACAAACAGGCCGATGAGCGAGCTCTGCCAGGTAACGGTGGGACTGACAAGAGAGAAGAGAACCCCGAGAATGATGCCAGGCAGGCTGATGACATCCGGGATTATCTGGTGGTAAATATCTATAACGATGATGACCAGAAGAGCGGCGCTGAACAGAAAATATCCCGCCGCGGCAATGGTTAACTGGAAGGTGGAAATGAGGGCGACGGCAAGAAGCGCCATGGCCAGTTCGACCAGCGGATACTGGAAGGAAATAGGCATCCGGCAATGACCGCATTTCCCCCGCAGGAACAAAAAGCTGACGACAGGAATATTTTCATACCAGTGCAGAGGTGCAGAGCATTGCGGGCAGTGCGAGGCCGGGTAGGCTATTGATTGATCCTGTACCGGCAAGCGCAGAATGACGACGTTTAAAAAACTGCCGACAATGGCGCCGAAAATCGCGGCGACTGTGACAAGAGCGGGGTCGCTGATCATAATAATAAAATAAATAGGTTAAATTTCCTCAAGCTACTAGTTCCGGTGAACGGGAACAAGCTGATTATCTCGGCGGAGTAATCGCCGCTAGGCATTAATCTTTTACATTGTATAGCCTAACTATGTCACAATACCAGGAAAAAGCAACAGTTACCCGTGTCGAACAGTTTTCCGAAAAAAACTATCGTTTGACGCTTGATTGTCCACGGATTGCCGGGTGTGCACAACCCGGACAGTTCGTCATGCTCCGCGTCGGACCTGGCAAGGATCCTCTGCTGCGGCGGCCTTTTTCCATCCACCAGACCAGTGCGGATGGGTTGATGCAGCTTTATTTCAAGGTGGTCGGCAGGGGGACCGATATACTAGCCCAGAAGAGGCCAGGAGAAACGCTGTCGGTTTTCGGGCCCCTGGGCCGTGGATATCGCCTTGATGCAACGTCTCCGTCGGTGATTGTCGGTGGGGGACTGGGCATTGCTCCGCTGCTGTTTCTTGTCAAGGAAAATTGCCGCTTGAAAAATGATTGCGGTGAGGATCTGCTCGTACTCGGCGCACGAGAAAAGATCGAACTCGAACCCCTGCTGGCTGATTTTCAGGCATTTGGTGTCAGTATCCACCTGGCGACCGATGACGGTTCTCTCGGCCATAAAGGTTTTATTATCGATCTCATGCAATCTCTGCCCTTAGCGGCTGGATGTACGGTCTACTGTTGTGGCCCGGAAAAGATGATGGCCGGGGTCAGTTCTCTGTGTAAGTCCAGGGGTATTCCGTGTCAGGTATCGGTGGAAAGCGTCATGGCCTGCGGGATGGGCGCCTGTCTCGGCTGCTCCAGGCCTGGGGCAAATGGCAGCTATACTCATGTCTGTCTCAATGGACCAGTCTATGATGCGGAGGATTTGCTATGGGAGATCTGAGCCCAGGAAAAATTGCCTTGCCCGATCTGCGGGTCAATATTGGCTCACTTGAGCTGGCCAATCCGGTGATGACTGCCTCGGGAACATTTGGTTATGCCCGAGAGTTTGAAAACCTGATGAATCTGCATCGCCTCGGGGCAGTGATCGTCAAAGGCATTTCCTTGCACCCCCGAGCTGGCAATCCGCCGCCGCGGATTGTGGAAACCGCCTGCGGCATGTTGAACGCCATTGGCCTGCAGAATGTAGGTGTTGACCGGTTTATCACCGAGAAAATGCCCTACCTGGCAGGCTTGCATGTCCCGGTCATCGTCAATATTCTCGGCGATTCCCTGGCTGAATATGAAGAGATCACCGCAAGGCTGGCGGGAATCCCCGGGGTGGCCGGCATTGAGGTGAACATCTCCTGCCCGAATGTCAAAAAAGGCGGGGTTGCCTTCGGTACTGACCCGGCCATGGCGGCTGCGGTAACATCCGCGGTCAAGAAAAGGGCGGATGTTCCGGTAATGGTCAAGCTGTCCCCCAATGTCTCGGATATCAAGGTTATCGCCCAGGCGGTTGAAAACGGGGGGGCTGATTCCATAAGCCTCATCAATACCCTCATCGGCATGGCCATTGACCTGAACACGAAACAACCTGTCCTGGCCAATGTTATTGGTGGTCTTTCCGGCCCGGCGATAAAACCGGTGGCCCTGCGTATGGTCTATGAGGTGGCCAAGGTCGTGTCCATTCCGGTTATCGGCATAGGCGGCATCGAGTCGGCGGAAGATGCGCTGGAGTTCATGCTTGCCGGGGCCACAGCCGTGCAGATAGGTACGGCAAATTTTATTAACCCAAGGGCCAGCGAAGACGTCGTCGATGGCATAGCGGCCTATGCCGTGGCGGAAAAATTGACATCAATCCGTGCTCTTATCGGCGGGCTGCGTTTGCCCTCAGCGACACGGCAGTCCCTTACCCCATAGAAAAATTATCGAAATAATAATGATAGAAATACAGCCTGTGCACCATATCGATGCGGCAATTGAAGTTCCCGGTTCCAAAAGTCTTACCCAGAGAGCGCTCATTGCCGCATCTCTGGCCAAGGGAACGAGCACCCTGTCTGGCCCGCTGGAAAGTGACGATACCAGATATTCATCCGAGGCGCTTGTGCAGATGGGCGTCGCCATGGACAAAGGGAAAAAGTGGGTAATACATGGCAAGGCAGGGCTTATTCAGCCGTCGAGTGAGCCGATTTTCCTTGGCAACAACGGCACTGCGACCCGTTTTCTCACCTCGGTCGCCGCCCTGGGCAATGGCAATTTTCTTATTGATGGCGATGCCCGCATGCACCAGCGACCCATTGGGCCGTTGATGGCCGCTCTGCGCGGTTGGGGGGTGGATATCAGTGCCACCAAAGGGACCGATTGCCCGCCGCTCGCCATCAAAGGCCGGGGACTTGCCGGTGGCATGACCATTTTGCCGGAAGGCAAAAGCAGTCAGTACCTCTCTTCTCTTCTCCTCGTGGCACCGTATGCCAAGACGCCCTGTGTACTGCGCGTGCAGGGGGAAGTGCTTTCCAAACCCTACGTGGCCATGACCCTTTCGGTGATGGATGCCTTCGGCATAGCCGTTGACTGTTCATCTGACTTCAGCTCTTTTTCCATCCCGCAGGGCTGCTACCGGGCACGGGAATATCAGATTGAAGGGGATGCCTCGAACGCCTCCTACTTCTGGGCGGCCGCTGCTGTTACCGGGGGGCGGGTCACTGTGACTAATGTCCCTGTGCCGTCCCTGCAGGGTGATGCCATGCTTGTCCCTCTTCTGGGACGGATGGGCTGCGAGGTGAGCAGGTCGGGAAACGGTATTACCTTGCAGGGAACGGATCGATTGGAAGGGATACGGGTGGACATGGGTGATATGCCGGATGTCGTGCCGACCCTGGCCGTCGTTGCCGCCTTTGCCCATGGGCGGACGGTGATTGAAAATATTGCCCATCTACGCATAAAAGAGTGTGACCGGCTCTCCGCCGTGGTCACCGAGCTGAGCAAACTCGGCGTAAAGGTCGAAGAACAGGACGCCGCCATGATCATCCATGGCGAGGGGGGAGCAGGCCTGAAGGGCGCGGTCATCGAAACCTATGAGGATCATAGAATGGCGATGAGTCTTGCCGTGGCCGGGCTGCGCATTCCAGGCGTGCAGATCACCGGGGAAGAGTGTGTGGCCAAGTCATTTCCTGATTTCTGGGAAAGATTCAGCCTGCTTGCATCAAGGTAATCGATAGTCTGTTGCCGTCTTGCTTTTTTGTCGAGCGTGGCCGGGCGGCGACAAACCTCCCCTGGAGCTTTATCGACGAAAAAGCAACACCCTGCAGCCGGTGGCTGCCTGGAGCCGTTGTGCCGCATTGCCCCTATTGACGGCTATTTCAAGAAAATCATGACTGTCGTAAAGCGCCAGCAGGCCGTTTTTTTTCTGGCCGACATAGGATGAAACAAGAGGAACGTCCAGGAGTTGTGCATCTTCACCTATCTGGACAGAGAAGTTCTGTCCCCCATTCAATCCCTCCATATTCCTGCGGGAAATATTCGTGCACAGGTTGCCGAACCGATCGACATGAATGATTTCACCGTGGAGAACGCCATTAATGATGGCACACGCCCTGGGACCGCTGAGGAGACAATCCTTTGGCAGGACAGGTGGCCCAACCCTGGTGATGGGCAGACCGGTTGCCAGCTGCGCCGCCACCGGAGCCATTATATCCCGACCGTGGAAGGTAGTGCTTACCGTTGGAAGAAAGAGAGCTGACTCGGTTATCCGGTGCACCGCTGGCGGCCTGGCGCCGTTCAGGAGAGGCGTAAAGATGCCGTTATCCGGTCCGACAAAGAAATATCCGTCCGAGTGTATGGCTAGAAGAGGTCGGTCCGAACCGACGCCAGGGTCGACAATAACCAGGTGCACACTGCCGGGAGGGAAAAATCCATATGACTTGGTGAGAAGATGTGCGGCGCTGGAGATATCTTGTGGCGGGATGAGATGGGAGATATCGACGATGCGAAGAGCCGGGTTTTGACAGAGAATGACCCCTTTGACGACGCCGACATATTCATCCTTCAGACCAAAATCGGTAATGAGGGTGACGAGAGGATATGCAGGGTGTGTCATGCCGATTGCTGCATGGTTATGCGATGATGGTCCTGGTCTTTTGTCATGGGTTCTCTGTGACCGCTCATCAATGTTTCACGCCGGGGAAGCCCTTTTTCACGAGAAAGTAGAGTTTACCTTCTTCCTTCATATGATTTGCGGCCAGTTCGGCATAATCCCCGCTGCCCCAGAAGAGGTCGACGCGTCCCGTGCCCTTGATCGCTGCCCCCGAATCCTGCGGAAAAACGAAACGGCTCAGTGTCTTCCAGCTGGAGATGTTGCTGTCCGGACTACTCACCGGTCGACGAGAAACCAGATAGCCGATAGTCCCACCGGGCAGGGCCGCTGGGTCCATGGCAATCGATCTGCCGGGAGTGAGTCTTTCGCCGCTGCTTCCTCTTGGTGCCAGGGCATCACCCCAGGAGAAAAATATGTAGCGCGGATTATGTTGCAGGATACGCTGCTGCTGTTCCGGGTTGTTTTCCAGGTAGCTCCTGATGGCCGGAACAGTCACCTCCGACTTCGTCATAATCTTTTCATCTACCAGAAGTTTGCCGATAGAGCGATATTCCAGACCATTTGTGCCGGCAAAGCGCACTGAGCGAATCGAATGATCCGGCAGCTGGATCCTGCCGGATCCCTGAAGGTGGAGCAGGAAGACATCAAAAGGATTCTGAAGAAAGGCCAGTTCTTCTCCCTGTAACAGATTGTTCTGCTCGATTTCAGCCCGGGTCCAGTAGGGGACGAACTGATTATTTCGGTTGTATCGACCGGTTTTGCTGCTGCCGCTTTTCCCACCAGGGAGAACAACGAGAGATTTCGGCAGGGAGTAGATGGGGTAGACAAAAGGTGGTTCGCGGGTGAGACTGCCGAAAAACACCGGCTCGTAATAGCCGGTAACCAGCATGCGGCGGCCTTGTTGGTTCGGTCGCCCTCCGGCCTGGTAGACGAGATAATTCTCATGCAGAAAACTGTTCAGCGCTTCGCTGTCCGGTTTTTGCCGCAGCTGTCCCAGAAGCTCCTGAATGGATTGGAGAAGCCAGGCGGTATCATAGTGGTCGGCCCCGAAGGTAATCTTTGCCCGGGGGTTTTGTTTCTCGAGAAAGGCCGCTTGGTGCTGGGCACATTTGATCAGAGACTCGATGTCCATATCATCGAAGAAAAAAGGAACATCCTGCTGGTCAAGACGGTGCAGGGGTCTATAGACATCTCCTGGCTCGAACAGGTGCGGTCCTGCAGAGAGGCCGGTGGCGGCAAAGATCGACAGCAGATAAACGAGCAGAATGAAGGGACGCAATCGGAGTGACATGTCGAATAGGTCTGATTATTTTTTGAATGCTTCCGCCATTTCACTGACCGCCATGGCATATTTATAGCTGTGGTTGTATTCGGTAATGGCTTGAAAGTTCGGGTAGCCGGCGACATAGCGCATGTTGACATTTTCCTGTGGCGAGAGTTCCAGTTCGATAATGGAAAGTTTGCCGTTCCGTGGTGGGCGGGCGAGGGTGGTCTGCTGGGTTTCAGCGACAACCCTCCAGTCCAGCATACCTTTTCTGCCTTCTTCCTTCGTCGTCATCAGCAGCTCTGACTTGAGACTATTGCCTATTTCTGCATAGACCGGTGCATGCAGTGTCCAGCCAAATCTTTGCAGGTAATGGGCGATGGAGGCGAAAATGTCCTCCATCGAGTGAATGAGATCGCGGCGATTATCGCCATCAAAATCCACCGCATAGGCATTGAAACTCGAAGGCATAAACTGGGCCTGACCAAAAGCTCCGGCATAGGAACCATTTACTTCGAGGGGATCCATGTCATTGGCGCGGCAGAGAACGAGGAAATTGATCAGTTCGTTGCGGAAAAAATCAGACCTGCGCGGGTACATATCAAAGAGGGTATTGAGGGTTCGAAAGAGATTAAAGCCGCCCTGATTGAAGCCAAATCGAGATTCGATCCCCCAGATGGCGACAATAACCTCTCTATCGACACCGAATTCGGCCTCAATTCGATCAAACAAAAGACGGTACTGCTCAAGGCTCTCTTTACCTTTGGCAATAACCGAAGGGGTGATAAACAGCGGTCGGTATTGATAATAGGGTTTCGCCTCCCATTGTTTGTCCATGAGCTCGAGTACTTTGCGGTCGATTTTGAGACCCTGAAAGAGCTGTTGCAGTTCTTTTTGTGGAAAAGCATGGACTTCTTCCAGTTCCAGAAAAAACTGCCGATAACGGTCACTGGACAGGTCGATAGGCTGGCCGTCGACGACACGGTCGGCAGCCTTTGGCGGATCATCACCAATACAGGGGGCACCGAGCAGCAAGCTAAGCAGGAGTGCGAAAAGTACGGCGGAAAACAAAGAAAAATTCAGGCGAGAGTATATGATGGCTCTTCCTCCACGATTTATAAGCCTGCGCATAATCTACCATTGTCAGCGGTAAAAAGAGAGAAATTTTTCGAGAAATTTATCCAGTTGATCTGCCGGCAGACTATTGATGCCCGCGGCAGCAGCTCGGCCGCCCCCTGTAGGAAACAGTTTACAGAGGGTATCGGCACCCTGCCGGTCGTCAAGCGGGGCCCGGACACTGATTCTCAGACTACTATCATCATTTTCCGAGAGCACTGCATGGGCGGCATGCGTCATTTCTCTCGCCCTGAGATTGGAAAAAACACCGGTGACCCTCCTGGCCCATGGCGTGGAGGGGAGCAGGTAGACTCTGTTTTTGCCCGGAGTCTGCATTTCCGGCACTTGCATTACCGCTGCAAGATCATCACGATATCCGCTTCTCAGAATGGCTAGTTCTGTTGATTGGGCGATAAAATCAAAAGGACTGCGATAGGGTTGCACCGCCTTGAACAGCTCGGCCGGGTGAAAGTGAAGATCCTCGAGAGTCGTGCCGTAGCCGTTATAATTGAACAACTCTCCCAGCTCCTGTAATTGACCTGTCTGTTGCCGCGTCAAGCCCTGGTCGTCTGCATAGTCGCGGGCTTGCTGGTGTAAATTGTCACCAAAGGCGCCACAGATGGCCCAGAGACAATGTTTACCCGCTAGAGTTGCATCGACAAGAAGTGACGTACAGGTATCGGGAGAGTGGTCAATAAATGTCTGCAGCAAGGGGGATTGGGGCAGGGTGCCGGCAAAGTGGTGGTCAAAGTAGACGACCCTATTGTTGTTGCCAAGCAAGCGCACAAGCGGGATACGGTTACTGTCCAGGGAGATGTCGAAAACAGTCAGCGAACTGTTGCACAGGTATTCAACCTGAGAGAGAAGGCGGATATCTCTTTTTACGCCGGTGAGTAACTGTGCGCCGGGCGCTGGGTTTTCCAGGCGATATTGCTGCAGGGCGAATATGCCGTCGGCGTCGCCATTGAAAATGTCATAGTCCATGATAAACTCTCATCGGGAGAAAACGCTCATGCTCTTGCGGCTGAGCGATTGGTTCTTGGTTGTAGTTAAAAACTTGCTCCCAGCGGAACACCGATGTTGGCGAGACTGAAAATGACCAGGTAGCTGGTGTCTTCGGGGGTGTACCGTGTCTCGAATCGGACCGACCAGCAGGGTGCCTGATAGATCAACGATCCTCTGGCTTCAATAGTTTCATCCTGGGACAGGGAGTGTTCAATTAACCCGCCCGCACTCCAGCCATTAATAAGACGGGCAAGAAAATATGCATTGAGCTGCTCGATATTTTCCGCCTCATTAAAACTGTAATCAAGGTTAAGGTAATCGCCCCTGGCGTTGGTGTAGTTTCCTTCAAAGTTGTGGCGGTTGAATTCGCTGTCATAGACGTCATAGTACGTTTTATAGGAAAGGGCGGTGCCACGGAAGAGATTCCATTTTAATTCGGAAAATATCTCGGAAAATGGCCGGTCGGAGGCTTCATTACGCAGGTCGAAGGCTTGTTCTATGTTTAACTCCAGGAACGTAGAGGGGTTTCCTTCACTGCCGCCATAGTTGGTATAGGAACTTAAATAGTTATCAAGGCCGTAGGTAATTACTTGTTTATCCTCAATGAAATCGACATCATCAAACTGAGGCAGATCCTCCTGATCAACGTCAGCCAGATAGCCGTATTGAATATACGGCCGGACCTGATGGGCAGTTGTTCGGTTGCCGCCTGATGCAGAGAAGAAATCTTTTTCCAGAGTGGTCGCCAGCTCATATTCGAACTCAGGATAGAGACGGTTTTGCACCTTATCGTTGTTCCACGTCTCCTCCCCGTACGTTTCGACGACATAGAAGGTATTGCGGAGGGAAAATTCGGCTCTCGACTCAAGATAGGGTCCAAGAGGTATGGGCGACGATATCGACGGATTGACATCAAATCGATGTCCGCCGATGCCGTCCTCTCGCCAATAGTTGACATAATTTGTATCCCAATCTAAAGAAAAATACGAATCTCCGAGAGGGATGACGCCGGAGTAGTCGATACTGGGCAGTTGCCACAGCGGTGTATCGGTGCTGCCGGCGTTGGTATCTGCATCATTGATGGCGAGCAGGTTAGCCTGCAGTGATGTGCCATGCCAGGTGCGGAGTGTGTTGAGGGTGTTTTCGCGTAAGGCATCCGATTCATTCTGGAAACCACGACCAAAGGATTCGAGATAACGGTTATGGGTTTTTTCAAACCCTGTTAAACCGGAATCAAATTCCTTGAGATAGTCCTGATCGGAGACAATATCCAGATCAAGGCGTGTCTGCCAGCCGGCAAAGGAATGGTCGGCCTTGCCCCGAAGCCAATATCTGTCGCTGTTATCATGGGTGTAGCCGGTATCATTATAATATTCGGTTTCCGAAGGGTCGGAAAGTTTGTCGTCGAGATAATTCGCGGTGATGACGCCCTTGTCGGAGGCACTGGCGACATAACGGAATTCGACACCCGGCATGAAGCCGCGATTATGCAGATATGCCGGATAGAACGTTGCATCGGCAGACTCGGAAATGTTGAGAAAGAATGGCAGGTTAAAACCGAAGCCATTATTTTTGGAAGCGGAAAACTCCGGGAAGAGAAAACCGGACTGCCGGGTGTTTTTTACCGGAACAAGCAGGTATGGTGTATAAAAGACCGGCACATTTCGTATGTTGAATCTGGCATGCTTGAGCACGGCAAAGCCATCTTGGCGGACGTTAGTCTTCGAACTGGAGAAACTCCAGGGAGGAGTCTGACCGCTCTCGAGTTTACAGGTGATCACCCAGCCGTCATCAATCCGGTAGGTGTCCGGTCCGGTCTTTTCAATTTTTTTCCCTTCGAGATGGAGGGCGTTTTTCTTGTAGAAGACGGTTGCATCGGAAAAAATTCCTGTTTCAGTGGCTAATTGCAAGGTCCCTTCCTGGGCAAAAAGCTGGGCATCTGTGGTGGAAATCTGCACATTCCCTTTGGCATTTATGAACTCAAGATCCATGTCATAGACGATCTGGTCAGCCTTGATTGTCATGACCGTTTGATACTCCGGCGTGGCCGACTGTTCAATATCCTCAGCCGTTTTATCTGCGTCTTCAGCCGTTTCTTCAAGAAGTTCGGACCATTGGGAAAATTTGATTTCAGCTGCGGAGCGTCGTGGCGGCAGCCGCTCTTTTTTTATCAGGACCACATCGCCCTGTGCGACAATGCTGCTTGGGTCTTCATAGCGTACAAGCTTATCGGCAGTAATATTCCATTCTTCAGTCGAGACTTTCTCCGCATGTACCTGACCGGCAAGACCGCCGCTTAACAGCAGAATTAATGCAGCCCGGATACATTGAAAACAGGTTAATCGAAACGAACTTCTGGACACAGTATACTCCTTTCGAGAGATCGTTATCTGCAGTGCAATAAGCTTTCCTCTTCGCAGGGAAAAGAGTAAAATAGAGAGTATTTCTGTAAATTCTGCATTTTTGCGGGATAAAGCCTAAACGATTCCACGTCTAGGCTTCGTCAAGAGCTGGAATTTACGGTTCAGAGCAAACACTGTCAAGATTAAAGTCATGCGCTGGTCGGATAATGATGAGATTATCTGCTTAATAATATTTGAAAAATGATGATTTTTGCAATATGTGCCGACTCGCCTTCACGGGACAGAAAAAATCCTGAAAATTAAATTTCTCCCATAGGGGGAAAGAACAAATATTATTTGTGTTTCATTGAAATTGACAGTACTAGTGTGTCGGGGAATTGTTCCTCTCCATATGTGAAAAGATATATCACGTTTTCACAAAAATATGTATGACATCTCAAAGAGATGTCCGGGATCATTTCCTGTTAAAAAATTGAAGGGTTATATTGAGTAAAAGACAGTTTTTCGGCCTTCTGAAACGTGCTGGTATTACGGCAGATTATCTGCCTGATCCGCCACAGTATAATCGCTGTCTGAGCTGATCTTGCTGAATGTGTCCCGCGAAGAGTGTTAGTGCCATTTAAATTATTAACAAATAATTTCAATGGCGCCTACCCCGCAAGGGGTAATGAAAAGCGTGTTCCCCTGCAGGGGGATTTTTCGAATCCCGCCCTGGCGGGGTGCGTACCAATAGGATGATTGTTCGATGATTGTTGGTAATGTCGGAAGCGTATCGCCCGCATTACCAGGGACTCTATCAATAAGATGGCCGGATCGCTTCCCACTGCACGTGTGGTGCATTCGGTAAAAAGGACAAAATATGGTTGTAAAGAAAAATGTTGAGAAAGAAAAAAAGACTGTTCAGATAAAGGCGACGACCGGGGCATGGTGGAAAAGTACCACCAGTACAGGCATAGACGATGCGATCACTGCTGTCGTAGAGATTCCAGAACCGAAGAATGAAGTGGTCGCGACTGAAAACCAGACTGAAAAGCAGCCTGAAAAAGCAGTGCCGAAGAGGAGCCCGAGGAAGAAACCGGTAAAAAAGGTCAGCACAGAAAAAGTGGTTGCCGAGACCGCTGCCGAAAATCTGGATCAGCCGAAAAAAAGTGCTCCTGCCAGAAAACCTTCCGGAAGGCGGAGGTCAGGCAAAGGGAAAGAAGCTGACAAGAACAAGACGGTAACTGAAGCAGTATCGACTGAAGAAAAAGAGGCGGTCGCCGGCATCGATGAGGGTGTATTCTCTCTGGAGACGCCGACTGCTGAGGAAAAGGTACCATCAAAACGTTCAAGGGGACGTCGGGGAAGAGGATCGGCAAAAAAGACTGCCGCCGTAGAAGAGACATCTCTGCCGGAAGAAGCAACTGAGCAGAATGCCGACTCTGCCGCAGATGCTGTAGAGATGCAAGAAGCCGCGGACATCGAGGCGGTTGCTGCCCGTTATGATGATGAGCTGGACGAGCAAGCTGCTCTGTCTGAACCACGACCGGCCAAGGAAAAAACGACAAGAGCAGCGGAGCCCAAGGAAGAAGAGCCCAAGAGAGTCTGCAAGCTGCTTATTAATGCCGAAGAACCGGAAGAATGCCGATTGGCCCTGCTTGAAGATGGTCGGTTGGAATCTATCCATGTCTCAACGATTTCCAGAACGCAGACAAAAAATAATATCTACAAGGCCCGTATCGTTGCCCTCGAGCCGAGTCTTCAGGCGGCATTTGTCGATTACGGTACGGAAAAAAACGGTTTTCTGCCATTTAGTGAAATCCATCCCGAATATTATAAGCAGGATTTGAGTGCGGAGATTCGGCAACAGGTGGAAAATAACCAGTGGAAGAAAATCAACATAACCGATGTCGTGGAACGGGGGCAGGAGATCCTGGCCCAGGTCGTAAAAGAAGAGGTGGGCAAGAAAGGCGCGAACATGACCACCTTTCTGTCGATTCCCGGTCGATGTGTGGTGCTCATGCCCGGCTCGGATTCGGCTGGAATTTCCCGAAAGATTTCCGGCGAACAGCGTCGAGGACAGCTTCGAGATACCATGACGGCCATGAATTTACCGGAGGGGATCGGCTGGATTGTCCGTACGGCCAGTGTTGATATAACCCAGGATGCCCTGTCGCGAGATGTCGAGTATCTCCTTGAGCTGTGGGGCGAGATCAAGAACAAGGGACAGGAAATGGACGGGGTCGGCCTGGTGTATGAAGATCACCGGAGTGTGCTGCGATTTTTGCGGGAACATTTCGATCCCTCTATTCAGGAAATCCTCGTTGATGATCGGACTGCCCTGGAACAGGTGAAAGAGTTCGTCAAGATGCTGCCGCCGGAGCAGCAGAAAAATGTCAATGTGCGTTTTCACCAGGGCGCTCGACCGATTTTTAATCAGTACAGCGTTGAGGACCAGATAGAGTCGATTTATCAATCGCAGGTCAATCTGCCCTCAGGCGGCTCTATAGTCATTGACCCGACCGAGGCATTGGTCGCCATCGATGTGAATTCGGGTTCCACCTCCCGGGGTAAAAATTTTGAGGCGTCTATCTTTCAGGCCAACATGGAAGCAGCTGCGGAACTCGCCCGGCAATTAAGACTGCGAGATCTCGGCGGCTTAATTGTTGTCGACTTTATCGATATGCGTAACAAAAAACATATCCTGGCCGTAGAAAGAGAAGTGAAAGCGGCGATGAAGAAGGACAAGGCCAAGGTGGACTTCAGCAGAATATCCAAGTTCGGCCTCATGGAGATTTCACGGCAAAAATTAGGCGCTCCCATTGAGTCGGGAAATTATCGCAGATGTGAGCATTGTAAAGGGCGGGGAACGGTACGCTCGGTCGAGACCCTCTCGCTCTATTATTTGCGGCGAATTCAGACCGGTGCCAGTCGCAAGCAGGTAGAGACCATTGAATGCCATTTCCCGCTTGATGTGGCATCCTATCTGCTTAACAAAAAGCGAAGCGAACTCAATGAGCTTGAAAAGCGCTACCAGGTAGAAATTTCCATCATTGCCGAAGTCGATATGAAACCGGCAGACCACGAAGTGCTTTTTCATAAGACGGAAAAAGAAATAAACACCAAAAAACAGGCTTGAGTTACTGATCAATCTAGGGTATAAAGGCAGCTCCTCAATGCACCAGTAGCTCAGCTGGATAGAGTACCTGACTACGAATCAGGGGGTCGCAGGTTCGAATCCTGCCTGGTGTACCAAGAAATTCAAGCACTTAGCTCATTTTGAGTTAGGTGCTTTTTTATTTAGTTCTATGATGCGATTGGGTATATTAGGGCCATGATTCAAGGTGGCAAGGCCAATAATCTTAGGTGGATATTTACTTTTTTCAGAGAAAAACTGGTTGTCCGATAAAGGGACATTTGGTGGAACATATAGCCAGAGGTGAGATTTATGGGGAAAATTCATTACGTATACTGGTAGCATCCCTAACAGGAAGAGCTTCAAACATTGAGTCTTCTTGTTAAGCAGGGACAAAAGAATATCTCAAGATGCAACTTTTATGACGGCGTCAGTGACCAATCCTTGACAATGATTTATAGATCATATATTATCGATAATATATAAAAGGAGATATAAATGTGATGGGTCGTAAAGCCGTGAGTAAGGATAGTCTGACAGAGCAGATAAAATCTATTCTTATTGATAGGATTGTAGAAGGTACGCTAAACTCAGGCGACAGATTGAAAGAATTACAGATTGCCAACGAGTTTGGCACCAGTCAGGCTCCAGTGCGTGAGGCACTTCGTAGCTTGCAAGCTCTTGGTTATATTGAACACAAACCCCATGTGGGCGCTTTGGTCAGAAGGTTCAACAAGAAGGAAATTGAGGAAGCATATCTGGTGCGTGAAGCACTTGAAGGGCACTGCTTGATTCTTGCTGAAATCGATACTGTAAAGCTTGCGGAGCAGCTCAGTATTCATCTTGAATCTATGCATAGGGCCGTTACCAATACAGATGTGAAGGCTTTTACATTGGCAGACAATCTGTTTCATCGCTCCATTGTAAAGTTTTCTGGCAATCAGACCATGCTGACTATGTGGGAGGCTCTCAGGATGCAGTCTCAGGTCATGGCAACAATTGTGGATACATCAATGCCCATGGAGAAATTATATGCCCTTCATCCTCCAATAGTTGTGGCTTTAGAAAGAAACCACCGTGAATATTCGGCACGTTATTTAGCATCGCACTTTCGGGAAATATCCCATTACTGGAGGAAGTGCAACTGAAATAGGAGGCGTTAAAAAAACGCTATATGATTGTAAAGGTAGCATTATCGATAATCGATAAAAGGAGGACATTGTGAACCCTATTAATCAAACCATCGAAGACAGGACTGGAGATTATGAATCTAAAAGCCTAAGCTTGGAAGAAATGGATGTACTTTGCAGAAAATGTCATCAATTGCATGATGAGGAGATCATTCTCATCATAGGACGGTTTTTCAGAGTGATGAAGAAGTTTTTTTCCGCAGAAAGAAATGGGATCACCACGCATCGCCAAATAAATGGTTCTTCCAAATTAAGCGTAAGTGCAGTGAAAAATTAGTAGCAAAAAGAATGGACATGCAGTCCTTATTAAAGCAACCAAGCAAAAAATAAGGAGGGTTCTGCATGTCCACGAGTTTACTCTATCATGGTTTTGGTATTGAAAATAATGGCCCTTCACGAGACAAAGTACGTTTTAGTCGGATGAACCGATAATTCTCCAAAGAAAAAACTTCTCCCTGTCCTGCAATATTCGCATATACACGCCAGGTAAAAGTGCGAGTTAGCAAACACCGTATTTCTTTTTTTTCTGATATAAACTCCCAAAAGTATCCGCTACACAGAATTTACATAGAAGCTGTTCATTTCCCCAAAGAAGTCGAAGTGTATTCGTAAGCTTTCCTGTACGTCACTCCAGTTGCGAAACAGCACCCTGAGGTATACTAGAACTATGGCATTTTTCGTCAACAATCCCAAAGACAGGAGGTTCATCCTTCCAACCTCAATGCTTGATATGAAAGTATCGGGCACAGTTAAGTAACAGGTAAGCCTCAGGGAACCGTTTAGTGAGGACCCTCATACTGGGTGCTGTGGTGGCTAGGGGGGGAGAGATTCCCCCAGTTACCTGATTCGCCTATTTACTTCAGCTTTCTCGCGACATACACCCCGTAGCTGAAATAAGCCCTGTATGTCTGGTAGAGGTCGATTTCCCGTTGTTCCGCAGCCACGATCGCACGTGCTTCTGCATTGTTTCCGTTCCGGTTCAGGAAGTCTTCAAACCTGGCTTGCATGGGTCGGTAATACTCATCTAGCCAGCATTGCTCTGGTAATACAAAATACCCAACCGGCGAATAACCGTGATTTTCCAGAATCCTGATCTTGGCCGAGGCGACATCGATTTTGGGATATTCGCTATCCCAATGGTTCTGGAGTTCCGCTGGTCGGGAGGCCGTGATCCATGTGATCTCGGAAGCAACAAATAGACCACCCGCCTTCAGGTAGCGTCGCCAGTCCGCCACTCCTTTTTCAAATCCGATGTTATAGATTGCTCCCTCGGACCAGATGACGTCCAATTCGTCATCGGCGAAAGGTAGGTTGTCCATGGAGCAGGCAAGTGTTGAGATCCTGTCTGCCACCCCCATGCTTTCAGCCCTGTCCTCGAGCACATCCAGAAAGTTCTGAAGGAAGTCCACCGCCGTGATTTGGGCATTCAAGAGCCTGGCAAGCAGGAGGGTGGATGCCCCCGTACCACAACCGATATCTGCAATCTTGAGCGGCGTGGTCCGGTTGACTTTGGCCAGATTGAGCGCCTGCTCCGTCTCGGCATCCCCACCCGGTCCTTGCCGACAGCCTTGTTTGTGTAGGTCGATTAAGAGTTTGTAATTATCCATAGCCTAAGCTCTTCCTTGTTTTGGGCGAATGAGGATGTATACAGAACTGTTTATCTTGCCACTTGTAAAGTTATACAGAAAGAATGCCTGCTAGGCAATGCGGATAATTACACAACAATATCGAGCAATCTCAGATTGAAGTCTTCAGGGATTCAACATTCAGGATAAAACAGAGAACGCGACCTAAAGTTCACTTTGATTACAAATATCGTCAGGTTAAAATATTAATCAATGACCCCTTCAGATAAGATATGGGAGCATACAAATAGCCTGGGTGTCCTTAAAAACCCCCAGGCTTGTATCGTAGCTGTTTTTATCCGATAGTACGATTATCGAGACCCAACGCCTGGCGTTTCCCCTCAATGGTTTGGCGCAGAAAAATTGCCGCCTTTTCCGGATCGGGCTCGACTGCGAAAGTGGCCCCAACCACGTCTTTAAGGCCTTCGGTGAGCAGTTTGACCACGTTCATGGATCCGGTAATGGGAGGCATCGGGCCAAGGTGGGTGGTGACCCCCGAGGCAACGAAGTAGACCCCGATGGTGACCGCCTTCTCCGAATACCACTCCGGCGCCGAGCCGGCTACCGGCAGGTCGCAGATATCCACACCTAGAGCATTGGCCAGGGCCGAAACCAGCACAAGGATGCGGACGTTATCGACACAGGAACCCATATGCAGCACCGGCGGGATACCCAGCGCTTTGCAGATCGCCTGCAGTCCTGGCCCGGCCATTTCTGCGGCTTCGGGCAACTTGAAGCCAGCTTTGGCGTTAGCCACCGAGACGCATCCGGTATCAATCACCAGGATATCGTTTTCAATGAGTCGCTTGGTCAGGGTCACGTGGCCGTAGTCGTGCTTGATTTTTGGGTTGTTGCAACCGACAATACCAACCGCGCCGCGGATCTTGCCGGTTTTGATGGCATCGATCAACGGGTCGGCAGTGCCGCCCATGGCGCTGATGATGGTCTCCACGGAAAAGCCGCCGACAGCAGGTTGTGGCTCCACTGGAATATAGGGGACACCTTTGCGGTTGGCGTAATTCTCTACTGCTGTGCGAACTACCTCGACGGCCTTTTTCTCAGCATTACCGGGATGGAACTCCACATGTTCCATCTGTGGAAATTGGGCCTTATCGCTGGTACTTATCATCTTGGTATGGTAGCAACCGGCTGCCTTGCCGATTGACGGCATGATGCACTGGTAATCAACGATCATCATGTCCACCGCACCAGTAGAGAGGATAAGTTCCGTCATCAAATGGTTGCCGGCCATGGCGATACCGCGACGCATAAGCAGCTCATTTCCGGTACAACAGACGCCAACCAAATTTATACCAGCAGCTCCTTTGGTTTTTGCCAGATCTAGCAGGTCTTGCGACTGACAGGCCAGTGAAACCATCTCCGAGACAACAGGGTTATGGCCGTGTACGACGATGTTGACCTGATCGGCTTTGAGCACCCCTGCGTTGACCATAGTCGGCCGCGGGGTAGGCACGCCGAAAAGGATGTCCGAGACCTCGGTGGCGATCATAGAACCGCCCCATCCGTCCGAGAGCGCGTTACGCATCCCCTGAAGCAGCAGGGTCACCCAGTTGTTGTCCACACCCATGTGAGTACGGTGCATCATCTCCGAGGTTTCCCGATCGATGCCGCGGGGGATAAGATTGTACTTTTTCCACACTTCGCGCCGCTTCTGCGGGGCGCGATCGACGAGTTGGATGGCCTTGCGGCGCATGCCGTAATCCTCCATCATCGCCTGGGCCAGTTCACCTGCGAGGGCCAGGGTTTCTTTGCCGTCGACGACAATACCGTATTCTGTGGCAAGCCTTTTAAGTTTTGCTTCATCACGGATTTTGTAACCGATGGCGCTTCCATCGGCGACTCCGGCAAGCACTTCAACCAGATCGCGACCGTGGTCTGAATGGGAGGCGGCACCGGCAGCAATCATCCGGCAAAGATTACGGGCGACGATGATATCGGCATCCGCGCCGCAGACGCCAGTCTGGGGACCTTCACCGAAAGGATCTACCCGGCATGGTCCCATCACGCAGATGCGGCAGGAAAGCCCCATATCGCAGAAACCACACTGGGGCTGCTGGGCCTCGTGTCGTTCCCAGACAGTTTCGATACCATCCTTGCGAGCCTTGGCGTAGAGCAGATCACAGTCTTTGGTGACCGACAGGCTGGATTTTTGAGCAAACATGATTGTCTCTCCTTGTCTTCAAAATGGTATCATCTCAGCGCTCGTTCAATTCGAGTTCTGCACGTTTGATGGACTTCAGCAGGGCCACTCCGGCGGAGACATTCGGATTATCAGCTTCCCCGGTCATAGCCCGGGCAACCTCACGGTTTTTCCGCCGCATGGCTTCATCAACCGGCTCCCAGGTCAAGGCGCCTGCTTTGCACACCTCGACACAAGCGGGAATCAACCCTTTGGCTACCCGGCTACTGCAGTTATCGCATTTGACGGCTATCGGCCGATTTGGCGGGCCAAGAGGATCTTCATGAAAGCGGATCACCCCGTAGGGACAGGCCATGGCGCAGGAAGCACAATTGATGCAGCGGTCCGGATTGATCATTACCGTGCCGGTGTTGGCTATCCAGTTGATGGCACCTGCTAGACAGGCGGCCTGGCAGGGTGCGGGTTGGCAATGGCGACAGCGGTTGGGGAAACCCTCGTTAAAACGGCCTGCACCCACATGGATGCGAGGTTTTGGCTGCGGACGTTCCAACGCAGCACTAAACAGTGTGCCGTTGCGCGAGTGGGCCGTAGCACAGGTCAACATGCACTGCATGCAGCCTACACACCGTTCAGGATGAACGACGACTTGATTCATGGCTCCTCCTTTGTAATACACGTAATCCAAGGTAATAAAAAACGATCCTCCTGCTTTAATCCAGTATGTTTTGCAAAAACTCTAAAACAGCTGGCCAAAATTAAATCCGGACCGCAGCAGCCTTTCGGCGGGCAGACGCAAAGGAGTGCGGTTCTCAATCAAGGCGCGGAGCACCCCACCCTGTTCGATATCGCCGATCAGCACGGCCCCAACCAGCCGATCCTCTTTTATCACTAGGCGACGGTACAGACGATCGGCCGGTCCTCCAGTCGAAATGGAGATCAACCCGTTTTCGTCCCTAGGATTAGCATTACCCACGGTGAGAACGTCCAGGTCAAAGACCCGCATAACGTTGCGGCTCAGGCTGCCGGGATAGGCCACCCGTCTTCCTGCCATGTTGTAACCAGCCGCCCGGCCCTGATTGGCTGCTTCCGGCCAGAGCGCATTTACCCAGCGGCAGTCTCTGGCTAAATCGTGCAGTTCCGCCACGTCTCCGGCTGCGTAGATATTTGTGGCGCTGGTCTGCAGATATTCATCCACTACAACTCCGAGATCCACCTCAACCCTGTCACTGGGTATAAAATCCCTGCACGGCAGGACTCCCTTGCCGATAATCACCAGGTCGCAGTCCAGACGACGGCCAGTATCAGTAACCACCGCCTCAACCCTTTTGCTTCCGGTAAAGCCTTGAACTGTAACCCCGACTTCGACGATAAGGCCATGGCGAACCATTTCGTCAAGAATCATTTGGCCTGCCACAGGGTCTACCTGCATGGACAAGGGATACCCGGAGGTAATAAGCATGGTGACTGCAAGACCACGTTTCAAAAGTCCGTAGGCGGCTTTGAAACCCACCAGCCCGCCGCCGAGCACCACGGCTTTGCGAGCGCCATCCAGAGCGGCCACCTGGGCCATAACATGGGCCTGTGTGCGCATGTAGAAGATGTTTTCCAACCCCAGTCCATCAGCCTTGATTGGCCGGGGATCGGCCCCGGCGGCTATGAGTAGTCGGTCATAGGGAACTTTTACCCCATTCGCCAGAATTACCTGGCACGACTCCACTTCGATGCCTGCCGCTCGATTGCCAAGCAACGGCTCGATGGCGAGGTCGTTGTAGAACTCTGTCGATCGAATCGGCAGTTTGGTATGGGATTGGGAGCCCTCCAGCACATGGCTGATCATGGGTCGGCTGTAGGGAAGAAAGGTTTCATCGCCGATCATGGTGATGGCGGCAGTTACATCCAGTTCACGGATAGCCTCGGCCGCACGGACTCCAGCGATGCCATTGCCAATGATGACATGTTTCATACCGCAACTCCAGCTCGCCCCTTGTCATTATTCAGGGCATTAGAGTGGATAGGAGCTCCAGGATTCGGGCAAGAACACCGTGCCGTTCGCCGGAATTTATTGCGATGCAGATTGCACCTGCACTGCCAGTCCCGATATGCGGGAAATCAATAGAGCAAACACTATCAAGAGAGAGGCTTCATCGTCAAGTGTGAAATGGATTCGGCGACAAGAGTATCTGCATATAATGAAGAGAAAGAAATGGCTCCGGTAAATCGCACAATCCCTTTGGATGAAAACTTGCTACCAATAACGCTCAAATGTGGGCCAACGGTCGAGGCAGAAAATAAGTTCAATTCTACAGATTTCCACTGGCAAGTCCCGGAAAGGAGTTCACTTACTTTGTTGACCTTATTCCTGACGGGTCTTTAGGGATGATCAGCAGTTTTTATTTGAATACCAGATAAAAAATTTTGAGATTGAGGTTGGTATCTTGCCGCCTTCACAATGTTCACAATGAGTTAAGGACCGCGATTCTGGATAGTCTATATTTTTACTAATCCAGCTCTTTTTCAACAGGGCAGTGTAAGGACTCTTCCATGAAAAGGGTCGAAAAGCACTTGTTGCAGGAAATGCATGATGCTTTTCTCGTATCTCCACTTGCCCACCTTGCAATAAGTTGTGGTTCCCTTATAAGAGGCCGTGATAGTGCCACGTAATCGGCAAGTCCTGAATTTATGACTTCCTCCGCAATATTAAACGACAGAAAACCTCCGACGAGAATAAGCGGAATCTTTATTTCTTTCTTGAATGCTTCAGCCGCCTTCCTGTAGTAGACTTCTCGTTTTTCTGCTTTTGATGTACCAACCCTTGATGGAATGTACTTGCCGGATTCAAAGGTTCCACCACTCATCTCAATTGCGTCTATTCCGCGATCCTCAAGCATATGGGCGATCTTGATCACCTCCTGCACGGTGATACCGCCATCGAGGAAGTCCTCTGAGTTAACCTTGACCATCACTGGAAATGCCTTTCCAACCCTGGTCCTGATTTCTTCGTACACTTCGAGAAGCAACTTCGCACGATTCTCAAGGCTTCCACCGTAACCATCATCCCTTCTGTTATAATAGGGAGATAAAAACTGGCTCAGCAAATACCCATGGGCCGCGTGGATCTGAACGGCATCAAAGCCGGATTTAACAGATCTTTCAGCCGCTTCACCAAAAGCCTTTACCGTTCTTTTGATGTCATCAACTGTCATTGCGGAAGCTTTTTTGTTGCCGTCTATAAACAGATCTGACGGTCCAAGGGCTGCATATTCATTTTTCCCTATCCCCCTATTTCCCGCGTGGGCAAGTTGTATGGCAACAATCCCCCTGTTTTCGTGAACAACCGACGAAATTCGTTTCAAGCCATCGATCATTGCATCGGAATACACACCCATCTGTCGAACACCCGCCTGACCCTCCCTTATCACATGAGCATGCCCGGTAATCACGAGACCTACCTCTCCACGGACGAGTTCAGCCATACAGTCCAACAACTGATCTTTTACCGTTCCATCGAGTTCTGCCATTGCCTCATGGGTTGCAGATCTCACAAAACGGTTTTTGAGTTTCATTCCATTTATCTCTGTTGATTCGAATAGTCTTGGCATGTTTTCCTTTCATTGAGTGAGGCACATTGAAAATTTTCAGACCAGAGCACTGGGTCTTTGCCATTTTCTGCTGCGCGTTTTTTTTGCACGTTCTACTTAATGCCATAGTTCGGCAATGCTTTGATTGTGAAGTCGTTGATAGAAACCTCGCATTCCCATTGAGGCAGCCTGTCCATTGGGCCGTCGATCCTTACCAACGGTGGTTCGCGCTCCGCAAGCGCATTGATTCTTGCCCAGAGAGTTATGTCTCCCCAAAACTGTGGCGGTGCGTCCGCGGCAGCTACGAATGTGAAGATCATGCCTGGATTCTCGCATCCGGCACGAATCGCCCTCAAGGCAAGATCTTCAAGCCGCCCAAGTCCTGTATCTGGGTCAGGGCGTTCCTGCAGCCATCGGGCGAGGGCTGCAGGGATCCAAGGTAACGGAGCATTTGTTGCTTGAGACAGTTCGGTCAACACGCCATAGTCTTGAGTGGCGAGGGCCTCGTCCACCCGGACAGCGAACCGGAACTGGGAGTCGGTGACGGGCTGGCGGTTGCCATACACGGAAGCCAGTTGATCGGGTTGCATCTGCCCAAGACCGTGGAAAGGCTCGATTCCAGGAAATGCATCAACACAGAGGAGCTCCACTTCTCGGGCACCGTGGTGAAGCAGGCATGTGAGGATATGTGCGAGCATGGACTGATCAAACAGGCACGCGTCAAACCACAGAACAATATGTTTGTCCGCCGCCTCCATCAACTTGCAGTACTGATTGTGAAGCGTCTCCACAATGTCCCGCCTGCTCAAGCCGCCTGCGGTGGCTTCTTCCAGGAAGACCGCCCGGGCATTGAGGGTCTCCTTATCAGGCCAACCGGGACACCTGGGACCGTCATACAGTATGTCGTGCCAGACGAACACTTCGCCGGGCAGACCGGATTTGACCAGACTCCCGCCTGCAATGTCACCACTCGTTATGTGAAGCCTTTCGACCATTTCATTTCTCCTGCCAACTGCCAGCTGAACCGTGCCCGGCTTGGCAAACCTGTATTGGAACGCACAGCTCATATTTTAACCTTATTCCTGGCATGGTTATCGGAGCTCCCATCTATACATTCTGTGATTTATTGTATCATGAATTCGCAGGCCCTCCCGCTATTTCACAAAACAACAGAAGGTGTACCATGAAAGTTTCACAGGTAGTCGATTTTCATCTGCAGTATCACAGGGCCAACTTTCACATCACCACATCCCATTCGCCATTTTTTTGCGTCGAACCAACTCCTCCTTGCTCGGTTCGGCACTTGGGAACGAACCGGGCTGGATATCGCCATCTGGTACATAGGTACTCATCACAACGCCAGTGGTCGAAACCTGAGAGCGAACGAGCCGCAGGGCCGATGGCTTGGCGGTCTCGCTGAAGAGGCGCTTGCCCCGCCCAAGCACCACTGGAAAAGTCCACACGTTGTACTCGTCTATCAATGAGGCGGCCTGGAGCGTTTGAATCAAATTGCCGCTGCCAATCACTTGCAGGTCCTTGCCCGGGGAGGCCTTGAGATCTATAATTGCCGAGACCACATCGCCGTTGAGCAGCTTCGCGTTGTTCCAGTTAAGTATCGTCAACGTGCGCGAAGCAACGTACTTTTTCGTTGCATTGAGCGTCTTCGCAATCGGATGGTCATCCGGCTGATAAGGCCAGTACGCTTCGAATATCTCATAGGTCCTGCGCCCGAGCACAAGCTCGCGATCCTTGCCGTCGAAACCTGATGCTGAGATGTCCATGCTTTCGTCCCCGTAGCGGAACATCCAACCACCAAGGGTAAAACCGCCAGTGGGGTCTTCTTCCGGTCCGCCGGGTGCTTGCATGATTCCGTCAAGCGACGCAAACGTAGATACGATGAGTTTTCTCATGGAAACACTCCTGTCGTGAGGCGGGTCTTGGTCATGTACGCTAACCAAGATATTAGCTGGACGGAAACAATCCAGCTAAAATGCATATTGGTAAAAATTATCGATAATAGCAAAAAACAAGCCAGTGCACTTATCCTTTTCGTGAAAAAATTTAAAAATTGATTACACAAATAGTGGCCGCCTCCATGGCGGGACCGGTCATTGTAATGTTGTTATTGGTAACGTAAGGTCAATGTCTGACAAGTCAAATTGAAATGTTTCTGAACTTTTTTGTAACAATTCAGAAAGATAGACTATGTCTGAACTTTTGGATCGATGGTATTAATAGTCTAGTCCCCCCATTTCCATATTTTCCAAAATTTCATTGGCTTCGACTTACTCCCCAATCAGGCATCTTGAGGATGCGAGTTTACGCAATCAAGAATAATCATTATGATTGACTATCAATCACAAGTGCACAAAGGAAGAATCACTATGGCTCAAAAAGAAACAAAAGTATTAACCGCGCACGTTCCCTTACCTCTTGCTGAAAAGGTCGATCAAATGGCCGCTCGACTTGAACGGTCACGCGGATGGATAATGAAACAGGCATTGTCAGCTTGGATTGATCAAGAAGAACAACGTGATCGATTAACCCGAGAGGCGCTTGCTGACGTAGACGCAGGCCTTGTTATCGACCATCAGGCAGTACAGGTATGGGCCAATAGCCTCAGCACTGACGATCCGTTGCCTGTGCCGCGCTAATGGAACTGAAATGGACCAGTAAGGCACTCTCAGATTTGGCACGACTATATGAGATTTTGGCATCAGTAGATCAGCCTGCTGCTGCGCGTGCAGTGCAGTCGGTGACTAAGGCGCCGACTGCTTTGTTAGTTAATCCACGCATTGGTGAACAAGTGTTTGAGTTTGAATCGCGCGAGATAAGGAGGATTCTTGTAGGAAATTATGAAATGCGATATGAAATTCAGGAATCCACTATCTATGTGCTGCGGTTGTGGCACACACGTGAACATAGGTAGCTTAAGCTATTAATAGCCGGTCCCTGGTTTGTTCCACTCTACTTTCTTACCTATGTCGGCATGGATCTTTACGGTCACCCGGTAGAGCGAAGACCGGGATAAATTCCGCCGTCCGCTCACCTTGTCGTTCAAAGATGTTTTATGACCATCTGCATTTTTTTTTCCAGTGCCCTCGTTTGTGTTGATGGGCGATATGAAATGGACTGGTGATCTGAATACATATTTGATATCAGACTAGCAGAGAAGCCAAAGGCTAACTAAAATAGAAAGACAGGAGCTATACATAGAGGAACGCGGAGTGGTTTGATGAATCGGACCTTTTGCAAGTAACAGAGAGACTGAGGAAAAAAAATGGCAGGTGGGTGGACCAGCGACGGAGCTGTACAACAACAAATTGATGCAAGTGTGGAAGATGCTGTAAAATTAGCCAGGAGCCGTATCCCTAAAGGCAAAAGCCTAAGCCACTGCGAGGAATGCGACGAACCGATCCCGGCGGCCAGAAAGGAAGCTATTCCTGGTGTCCGTCTCTGCATCCTATGTCAAGCTGAGAAAGAGAAACATCAGACTTTTTCAACCGGTATTAACAGGCGAGGCAGTAAAGATAGCCAGTTAAAATAGATTTCATTTCCACATACAGAGGCGTTGGCTGAGCTCACTCCTTGTTGAGCTTTTGTAAATCAAGTGCTCGGTAAGGGCGATTGATACATAATTCCTGAGAGGCGCATCACTGACCCATCAGCATCATGGTGGATACTTATCCAAAGATTTTCCCACCACCACAACTCTAGGAGGTGCACCATGAAAGTTTCACAAGCGGTCGATTTTCATCTGCAGTACCACCGAGCCAATTCCAAAAAAATACCATTAAGACCTGTGAGAGTGTCTGATTGCTGGCAGCCGAAAATGCTTTGAAACGAAAAAGGGAACCTGGTTTTGAAAAACGAACTTTCCAATCCTCAAAACCCAATAAAATCACACGATCATTTTACGATTCTGTCCTGTTTTGGACATCAGTGTGTTCCTCAGTTACGCAGCCATCGTGTTCTTTGCCACATTTACTGCAATTAACGGTCACTTTATCCTTGATGTTGCCATATTTTTCCCGGTATTCATCAGGCGTCATATTGCATATAAGGCCACATCCGCATTCAGGGCATTCCGATTTGATTTGGTATCTTTCCTTTGCCATGTTGTATCTCCTTCGCATTGCTTTTTCTATTGTTCCTGCCACTGGGCAATTTCTTCCAGGTTTTGAAACGTATTCCGCCTTCCTCCGGTACGACGAACATTAACCAATCCCATTGAACTCATTGAACTTATCGAATAATTCTATTAAGACTGCTTTTTCAGTGCATCCAGTGTTTCAAGGTCACCTACATCAAAACTTTGTCCGCACCCACCGCAAATCATCTCGCATTTATCCGGCCTACGTGATCTCTGCTTCTTTAACTTTGCGCAACATTCCGAGCAGCTGAGTTCAATCGGTGAGGTGATAATTCAACGCTTTTTAGAAAGCCCCACAAAAGCGGCTTCCTACTCGAAGCCGCTGCATTTACAGATACCAGCTTATCCTTTTCAGTCCGATCTCACAAGATTTTCTTCGTTCTCAATTATCCTCATGCCAGGGCCTCAACTTTCTCGGTCCACCATTGCTTCACACTGAATTTCCCTGGTTCCGACGGTGTCATGATTATTTGATAAAAAATTATCAACCCGACGATATCATGAAATTTTCGAAATGTGCTCCCATGATAAGAATTCTCCCTTTCGCACAATCACAGTGGTTGTACATCAACAAAATGATACTAATATTTCGGCCAGCCATAGGAACGCCCCAAAGAATAGAAGATTGCGAGAAAGGCGCGAATGTGCTGCTGCACGTCATGGTGAAATCGGCCAATGACAAACGACCGCCCGCAACAGACTGCATTGGAGAAATGGCCGATGGCTTCCCGAGAGAAATAATGGTATAGAGACAGCTGTTCATGTAACGACAGCAGATATCCGAGTATCATTGTGGGAGAGGGACTCATGGAACGGATTGTCGCCAAATTCGGCGGGTCAAGCGTGGCCGACGCCGGTCAGATCAAAAAAATCGCCGCGATCATCGACAGTGATCCACGGCGAAGTATCGTGGTGGTTTCGGCCCCAGGCAAACGCCATGGAGATGAAAGCAAGCTCACCGACCTACTCTACCTCTGCCAGGACATGGCGACGATGGGCACCGCCATCACCGAGCCGTTCGGTCTCATTCGCGGCCGCTATGCTGAGATCGTCGTTGAGCTTGGCCTTGACCCGGCTGTGCTGGCCGACATCGACCGGTTCGGTGATGAACTGGTCGCCGGCTGCTCCGCCGATTACGCGGCGTCCCGCGGCGAATATTTCTCGGCCCGGGTGATAGCTGAGTTCCTGTGTGCGGATTTCATCGATCCGGCCCAATACATCGTCATCCGGGCCAATGGCACCATTGCGCCTGAGAGCTACGAGCTGCTCGGCGCCCGTCTGGCCGAACCATCAAAACGCTATGTGATGGCAGGCTTTTACGGCCGTAACCGGCACGGCGAGGTGAAAACCTTTACCCGCGGCGGCTCGGATATCTCCGGGGCCATAGCCGCGCGGAGCGCCGGGGCGATGCTCTACGAGAACTGGACCGACACCTCCGGCATTTTGATGGCCGACCCCCGCATCATCGACAATCCCCGGCCGATAGCCGAGATCAGCTTCCGGGAGATCCGGGAGATGGCCTATATGGGCGCTTCGGTCTTTCATGACGAGGCCATCCTGCCGGTGCGGGAAGCGGGAATTCCTATCCGGATCAAGAACACCAACCGGCCGGATGAGCCCGGCACCCTCATCACCCCGAGTCTTAGCGCCGCTACGGTCGCGACCACTGAGATAGCCGGTATCGCAGGGAAAAAAGGTTTTTCGATGATCTCGCTGGAGAAGACGTTGATGAACCGGGAGATCGGTTTTGTCCATCGGCTTCTTGGCATTTTGCGCGAACAGGGGGTAAGCTTTGAACATTGCCCCTCGTCGATCGATTCGGTTAGCGTGATCATCGAGGACGACAAGCTGGGCGGTCTCGACGAGGTGCTGCTCGAGCAGATCAGCCGTCAGCTCGAGCCGGACAGCATCTCCATCGAGAAGGACCTGGCGTTGGTGGGCGAGGGTATGGTCCGCACGGTCGGCATTTCCGGCAAGATTTTTGGCGCACTGGGCAGGGCCGGCATCAATGTACGGGTGATCAATCAGGGCGCCTCGGAGATGAACATCATCATTGGGGTGAGCGGCACCGATTACGAAACGACGGTGCGGACGATCTATCAGGCCTTTATCGGCGACTGATCGGTCGGCGATGCTTTGCACCTACTTTTACCGGGTATCAGGCATGATCAACGATATCACTGAGAAACTCTACGCCGGTATCCCCGAGGAGCGGCTCTATCACTCTACCAATTTCAACGGGCTGATGGGCATCGTCGAAAGTCGCTCGCTAGGCTACATCCGCCTCGGCAAAAAGTGATAAGTCATCGCTTTCTGCGGGTTTCCAAAGAAGGGCCATCCGATCTAATGCATCAAAACTACCTTTTGCCGACAGCTCTGGCAATTTTTTTACGCTGCAACCAATAACTGGCATTGAACCGAGCTCGCCAGGTCCATTTCCTGCAAAAATATGCCATTAGTCACCTAAATTAGGCTATAGTGTCCCGCTGCAGACGATTATCAGGCCTGCATATCAATGAAAGGCCTCTGGTACTTTAACCATCTGCCATCACAGTGAAATATACTTGAATCAAGGCTTTTTTCGCCAAAAAATCAACAACAGGAGGTGCACTGTGACAGAATTTGTTGAGAACGTGTATGCTGCTGGAAATTCCAAAGAGTTGACCATTTTTGGTGGAAAAATTCCGCCTAAGATGCGCTGACTGTTTTTTTAAGGATTTTATCGATAAGAGGAAGAGCCCTTTTGCCCCGATTTAGACAGGTGAAAAGAGTTTTTCCAGCTCCTACCCCTTGTATTGCAGGCATATCAGGGTAATGTCGTCCGCCTGCTGGGCGTGGCCCTTGAATCGTTTGACATCGTCTGTTACTGCTGCAACGATAGCTGGTGGTGCACCTAGTTTTTCATCTTCGAGAACCTCCTGTAGCCTGTCAACCGTATACCAGCCGCCATTTTGCCCAACCGCTTCCGTCACGCCGTCGGTATAGACAAGAATGACATCACCCGGTTCCATCTGGATGGTTCCTTCATCGTACTTAATCTCATCGAAAGCACCCAGCACGGGACCGTGTTTGTCTTTGAGGAGTTCAAAAGAACGGCCATTTTTCATAAAGAAAGGCGGGTTGTGGCCGGCGTTGGTATATATCAGAAGACCTGATTTGATGTCCAGGATACCGATGAAAAGAGAACAAAACATGCTTGCCGGATTATGACGGTTAAGTTCCCGGTTGGCTTCTCGAACAATATCTGCCGTCCGATTTTTACCGCTATAGGCGTAGTCCCGAATCATTGTTTTGACCACCGCCATAAAAAGTGCTGCCGGGACACCTTTGCCGGAGACATCGCCAACGCAAAAACAGAGCCGGTTTTTCCTGATAAAATAATGGTCATAAAAGTCGCCGCCAACCTCCAGGGCCGGATGGCAGAAGGCAAAAATGGAGAATGCAGGTTCCTCGGGCAAAGCAGCGGGCAGAAGACTCATCTGTATCTCACGACCTATTTGCAGCTCTTTCTCCATCCTTTTTTGTGATACAGCCAGGGCATCAGCCATTCGACGCTGCCGGGTGACGACCCGCAGCGCCAGAATGATGGATTTTTGAGAATCCCTCAAGGAAAACCCGGAACAGCTGATTTCCAATATTTCGCGCCGGCCGTTGATCTTCGCTTCGAAATCCCGCCGGTTATGCTCACTTGCCAGTAATTGCTGGATCGGATGCCCAGCGTCGTCGACAGCGATCCCCGGCGATGTCAGAGGAAGTAACTCGGACAGGTCGGCACCTAAAATTGACAGATGGTCCCTGCCGACAAGCTGGTCAAAGGCCTTGTTACACCAGCGGACTTCACCCGTGCCATCCGTCCAGACAATGGCATCCTCGATTTCACCGAGCGCCACTTCCATCTTGCCGATGGTTTGGCGAAGTTCGTCGATAACCGGTAAGGCGGGTACCTGCGATTCATGGAGAGGTACCGGCATGGGCGCCAGATCAAGAGGTATGAGCTTTGCGCCGATCAAATAATTTTCGCCAATCTTCTCAACGACGATGAGATGTTTCGACCAACGCCTGCGGCCGTCTCCCATGACCACCGCCGCCTCGACGACGTGATCGGCAATTCGCGATCTGCCGGTGACGAGAAATCTTGAGAATCCCATGTTATGCGAGTCATGGAAGGCGGAAGGGATAATTCTATTCAGGCTGGAGCCGATGAGTTCGTCGGTCCATTGGTAGATGTCCAAAAAACAGGAGTTGGCATAGACCACCAGGCCACTGCGGTCGGAAATGACCACGGGGGCGTCTTTGACTTTTTTCAATTCGTCTATTTTATGCATAACCTTGCCTGTTCATTTACTTTAAGTAATATGTCGGTGGAGAAACCATAACAGATTACAAGAATAGGCAAAAATTTCAGCAAAAGAAAGAACAACTGAGTAATGAGATGTTATTCTGCCTTCAGAATGAATTACATGGTGGAGGTATTTCAGGCTTTTGATCAAACTACTGCAGGCGGAGGGCTGAAAAGGAAGGTTGCTCTCTACGAAAGCAGATAAGTAAACCAAAAAGGGGATAACCCAATATGAGTTATCCCCTTTCTCTATTTGGTGGAGCTAGTCGGGATCGAACCGACGACCTCTTGACTGCCAGTCAAGCGCTCTCCCAGCTGAGCTATAGCCCCTTGATGTCCACAAATCTGCTTGGCCATAAAGTTGAGATATCATTAACAGGGTTTAATTTTCATGTCAATAAAAAACAGCGCATTCTTTGTCGTTCTATGCCATATTTGTTGCTAATGAAAGTAAGGTTTGTTATGTATTGAAGGCTTGTGAGAAGTGTTTTCCATGATGCCCAGTTTAATAATTTTGACGGACGCCTATCTCTTTCTTCAGCTCTGAATTGATGGATCTTGAAGGGTGCAACAAGGTGCCTGTTATCAGAAGGATGAATATATGTATTCACCGTTTAATTTTCTTTTTGGCTGGCTGTCCAATGATCTGGCAATTGATCTTGGCACGGCAAATACCGTTCTCTATGTCAAGGGCAAGGGGATCGTGCTGCGCGAACCATCCGTCGTTGCCGTCCGGCAGGATGGACGAATGAGTAAAGTGCTCGCTGTCGGGCACGAAGCGAAAATGATGCTTGGCAAAACACCGGGGAACATAACTGCCATTCGGCCGATCAAGGACGGAGTTATTGCTGATTTTGAAGTAACCGAGGCAATGCTCAGATATTTTATTAATAAGGTGCACAATAGAAGGACTCTGGTTCATCCGCGCATCATCATTTCCGTTCCGTCTGGGATAACCCAGGTGGAAAAGCGAGCGGTAAAGGAATCTGCTGAATCGGCAGGAGCCCGGGAAGTATATTTGATTGAAGAACCGATGGCCGCCGCGATAGGGGCGGGACTGCCGATCACCGAGCCTACCGCCAATATGATCATTGATATCGGCGGGGGCACGACGGAGGTGGCGGTTATTTCTCTGTCCGGTATTGTCTATGCGAAATCCGTCAGGGTTGCCGGCGACAAGATGGATGAATCCATCCTGCAGTACATCAAGCGCAAGCATAACCTGGCCATTGGGGAACGGACTGCAGAGTTGATCAAGACGACCATCGGCAATGTCATGCCGGAAGAACCGTATGAAACGATGGATATCAAAGGACGGGATCTTGTGTCCGGGGTACCTAAAACCTTGCAGATCTCTGCAGACGAAATTCATTCGGCAATAGCCGAGCAGGTTGATGTCATTGTTGAGGCGGTAAGGGTTGCCCTTGAGTTGACACCGCCGGAACTGGCTGCAGACATTGTCGACAACGGTATCGTCATCACCGGAGGTGGGGCATTGCTGAAAAATCTTGATAAATGTCTGAGAGAAGAAACCGGAATGCCGATAATTGTGGCCGATGACCCTCTGTCTTCCGTTGTTCTTGGCTCCGGTAAAGCGCTTGATAACCTTGATATCCTGCGTGAGGTGACGATCGATTAGTCACCGTCCTTGCCGATGTTGTATTTGTGCCGGATCAACTGCCGGTACTCCTCCATATTCTGCTCATAACTGTTGTGATCCGTGCGAAAAAAACCAAAAGCTAGACAGGAGCGATCCATATTTGCAACCATTAAGGTTTTGCTCCTGGTAATGATAGTGCTTGTCGCTGGTATGTTGCTGCTAGCCTCGATGATCGGCGGACGCTTTGGTACACTGCACCAACTTACGCTCGATTTCCTTGGCCCCATGCAGAATGCTGTTACGCGATCTGTTGCCGGGATAACCTCGGTGAAAGACGATTATATTGCCTTATGGAAGGTGCGGGGGGAAAACAAACGGCTGCAACTACTTGTCGACAAGTATTTGCGAGAGATCGGAGAATATCGGGAAGGGTACACAACCAATCTTTACCTTGAAGAGTTACTCGACTTCAAGAAAAAATTGAGTTTTCAGCCCCTGTCCGCCCGGGTCGTAGGTAAGGAGCCCGCTTACTGGTATCAGACCATTGTGGTTGATCGCGGGAGGACAGACGACGTGCTGGAAGGAATGATTGTTCTTGCTCCCGCAGGAGTTGTCGGACAGGTTATTCATGCCGGCGAGCATTATTCAAAAATTCTGCTGGCCAATGCCCCAAGTAGTGCTGTAGACGCAATGATTCAGAAAAATCGAATCCGGGGTATTCTGAAAGGGGCTGGGGAGCGGGGGTATATTCTCCACTATGTGTTGAAGAATGTCGATGTCGAGGAAGGTGATTACATTGTTACCGCTGGCATTGGCGGGGTCTTTCCGGCTGGAATTCCTCTTGGCAGGGTGTCGAAGGTACATAAAAAACAAAGAGGCATGTTTCAGGAGATCGAGGTGCAACCCAGTGTCGATTTTCAGAAACTGGAATTTGTCTTTATTGATCCGACGGATCGTCGAAAAATACTCGATTCAACGAACCTTTCAACAAGGAGGTAGAAACGGGTAATGTTGTTTTTTATATTCTGGCTGCTGGGGATTGCCCTGATTGTTGTACAGACAACCTTGTTACAGTCGCTGCCGCTGTGGCTCGGTCGGCCGGATTTTGTTTTTATTCTCGTCACCTTCATTGCCTATCGTTTTGCCTGGATACCCGGCACTGTGCTGGTTTTCTCCCTGGCATGGATTATCGATGTCGTGGCTGGTGTCTATCTCGGTCTGTATCCTCTGATGTGTCTTCTCACCTTTACCGCACTGAAACTACTGACGAATAAAAGCGTGATCAAGGAGTCGACCTATCAGATTCCACTTGTTGGCCTGAGCTATTTTCTGGTACAGATGTTTCTCTATTTTATCTCTTCTCTAGCCTTAACGGAAGATGTGCAGGAATGGTCCTGGGGGCTCACTCTGCAGAGAACTGCCCTGCTGGTTGTTGTGGCCATTCCACTTTTTCTTCTGTTCACTAGTCTGTACGAGTATCTGCAGAAACGCCGTTTGCGCGCCAAACCTCTCCGTCGTCGTCCTCGAAAACCGGTGTAATCAATAAAGGTGAGATGGATTTTGAAATCAGCATTGAAAGATATTGAAGATATTACAGAGCGTGACGAAGGGGCTCTTGATCTTTTAAAAAAACGTTTGCTGCCGGCTGCCGGCCTCATCATTTTATTTTTGGTCATCATTGTCCTGCGGCTCTGGTTTCTGCAGATCAGTAATGGGGAGGAATATGAAAAGAAAGCCTACGGCAACAGAGTCAGAATCAGGCAGCTCGCTCCCCCAAGGGGACACATTCTCGATCGCAATAATCGAGAAATTGTCACCAACCGGCCGTCTTTCAATGTTGCCTTGATTCAGGAGGATTCCGAGGACCTCGGCAATGTCTTAAAACGAATTGCACCGGTCCTTGATATGGATGTTGCAGAGTTGTGGGAAAAAATTCGGCAGGCATCGGATACCCCGAAATATTTGCCGGTACTGTTGAAGGAAGATATCGATTGGCAGACTCTCGCCTATCTGGAAAATCATAACCATGAATTTTCCGGGATTCGCACCGAAGTGCAGCCTGTCCGGGTCTACCACTATGAAGATCTTGCCGCCAATATTATCGGCTACCTCGGTTCAATTTCCAAGCAGGAACTGGAAACGTCTGACAAAACCATCTATCGAGGCGGGGATCTCATCGGTAAAAAAGGTCTCGAAAAGCTGCGCGAGGAAGACCTGCGAGGGGAAAAGGGCCACAGTTACACAGAGGTTGATGCCAAGGGCTTTGAGCAGCAGTTACTCAAGACCGTCGAGCCGCTTCCTGGAAGACAGCTTCGATTAACGCTCGATGTTGAGCTGCAGCAGATCGCCGAGAGTTATATGGCGGCTGGAGAAAAGTCAGGGGCTGTCGTGGCGATGGAAGTGAAAACCGGCAGATTACTTGTCGCTGCATCCGCCCCGACCATTCATATCAGCGACTTTGTCGGCGGCATCTCGACCAAGAAATGGCAGGCCCTGCTGGATAATCCCAAACATCCACTCATTAACAAAGTGGTGCAGGCAAGTTACCCACCCGGTTCGACGTATAAGATGGTGACAGCCATGGCCGGCCTGGCCAAGGGCGTGATTGATAACGACACGGTGTTTTATTGTCCGGGGTTCTATAAGTTCGGTAATAGGAGGTATCGATGCTGGAAACATTCGGGGCATGGACCGGTGAATTTGTTAAAAGCCATCGGCGAATCCTGTGATGTGTACTTCTACCAGGTCGGTCAGAAAGTCGGCGTTGATGTCTTGGCGGAGTATGCGGAAAAACTGGGTTTGGGCAAAAAAACCGGGATCGAGATGGAATATGAAAAGTCCGGTCTTGCTCCGACGAAAAAATGGAAGGAGAAATACCGCAATGCCAAGTGGCAGGAGGGGGAGACGATCTCCGTGGCCATCGGCCAGGGTTTCAACCTTGTCACCCCGCTGCAGATGTGCTCTATGACCGCGACCCTGGCTAATGGCGGGAAATTATACCGCCCTCAGCTGATCGAACAGGTGATTGATCCGGAAGGAAAGATAATCGAGACCTTTTCCCCTGAACTGGTGAGTGAGATAACTGGACTGGATCAACATTTTAACAGTATCAAGCGGGGGATGGAAGAGGTGGTGCAAGGCAAGCGTGGTACCGCCCGTTCAGTTGCCATCGAAGGTCTACGGATCGGAGGGAAAACCGGAACAGCGCAGGTGGTTAAAGTCGCGCAATATCGTGGTCTGAAGGAAGAAGATATTCCGTATAAATATCGGGATCATGGCTGGTTTACCTGCTATGCCCCGGCGGAGGATCCGGAAATTGCCGTAACGGTTCTGGTTGAACACGGTTTACACGGGGGTTCGGGTGCCGGGCCCATTGCCAGGGCTGTTCTGAATCAATATTTCAGCGGTCGATTGAATCAGGTCGTCGAATAACAGGTAAAATATGTTGTCGTTGTCGATTAATAGAGATCTACAAAAGGTGGAAAAAAATGTTTCGAATAGACAGACGCTTGTTTGAACATTTCGACATGATGCTGCTGCTGCTCATTTTTCTGGTATGCATCATGGCTTTTTTTAACCTCTATAGTGCTTCGTTTCCAGACAGCGGCTTTGGCACGCCGCCTTATACCAGACAGATATATTTTTTTCTGATGGGGTTTGCTGGATTTGTATTTGTCGTCAGTTTTGACTATCAGGAGCTGCATTCATGGAATTATCCATTTTACGGCTTAATTATTCTTCTGTTGATCATTGCCTTCATGGCCGGGGATTCGGCGGGTGGCGCTCAGCGCTGGATTAACCTGGGATTTTTCAAATTGCAGCCGTCGGAACCGGCCAAGCTCATGCTCGTTGTTACCCTTGCCAGTTATTATTCAAGAAAGGAGATTAACGACGGATACACCATCAGGGATCTTTTTATACCGGTCGTACTCACCGGGATTCCCTTCGTGCTGATCCTTTTGCAGCCGGATCTCGGGACGGCCCTGATGCTCGGCATCATTTTTGTCTCGATGACGGTTTTTGTTAAACTGAAGATGTCCACCTATGGGATAATGGGTGGTCTGGCCTTTGCCGCCGGCCTGCTGGCCTGGGAAAAATTGTTGAAACCATACCAGAAACAGAGGATTCAAACCTTTCTTAATCCGGATCACGATCCGATGGGGCATGGCTATCAGATCCTGCAATCGAAAATAGCCGTGGGCAGCGGCGGAAAATTTGGTAAGGGCTACTTGGAAGGGACCCAGGGGCATCTGCATTTCCTGCCGGAACGACACACCGACTTTGCCTTCTCCGTCTGGGGTGAGGAGTGGGGCTTTGCCGGCAGTGTCATCTTTATCGGTACCTACTTTCTCCTCCTGCTCTGGGGGCTGAATGTGGCCATGTATGCCAAAGATCGGTTCGGCGTGTTACTGGCGTACGGGGTGGTGATGCTGATTTTCTGGCAGGCGGTGATTAATTTATTCATGATTATGGGTTTTTTGCCTGTCGTCGGCATACCCTTACCACTTGTCTCCTACGGCGGTTCGTCACTTCTGACGACCATGCTTGGCCTGGGGCTGCTGATGAACGTGAGAATACGGCGGTTTCAAGCGGCTATGCCGAGAGACTAACTCCTCAACACTTTTCTTGCAAAACCAGTGCCCTCAGGCCCTGAATGAAGAGGGGATTGGTGTTGAGGGAGGCGCATGGCTGCAGGCACATGCCTCTTTGTGCTGCCTGTTCCCGGTAAAGGATGTTTATTTCGTACAGGGTCTCAACGTGGTCGGAGACAAAACTTATCGGCACCATGAGGATATTTTTACACCCTTCCCCGGCCAGAGTCTCCAGCATCTCCGGGGTGGAAGGAGAAAGCCATTCAACCGGGCCACTCCTGCTCTGGTAACAGAGCCTGCCGCTTTGCTGGGTAATTTGCTCAATTGCCGCGATGGTTTGCTCGATATGATCCACATAGGGATCGCCGTCTTCTATAAAAGATACCGGAAGACTGTGGGCACTGTAGACGATTTGCACGGGGTGTGTGTCAAAAGTCTGTAAACCTTGAGTTATATTTTCGGCTACTGCGGCGACATAACAGTTTTGCGTAGGCCAGGAGGAGATGCCGGTAAAAGGCATGTCCGGGGCCAGTCGCTGCAGACTTTGCTGCAGATGCGACAGGGAGGAACCGGTCGTCGCTTTCGAGTAGTGCGGGTATAAAGTGAGAGCTGTCAGATGATCGACACCTGCCGCCAGAAGCTCCTGTACCGCCTGGTCGGCATACGGCGGCCAGTAGCGCATGGCCACGGTGACGACATAGTCGCCATCTGCACTGAGTGCCTCCTGCAGGGCTCTGGCCTGACGGAAACTGATTTCCTTCAGAGGAGAACCGCCGCCTATCCGGGCATAGATTGCCTTGCTTTTGGGCGCACGCCTGCGGGATATGACCCAGGCGAGAAACTTTTGCAGAAAGGCCGGACCAAGTCGGATGATTTCCCGATCGGAAAAAAGGTTGAAAAGAAATGGCCGGACGTCGTCCAAGGTGTCCGGCCCCCCCATGTTGAGAAGGATAACGCCGTTCTTGCCGCTTTGCAATGGAGTACTCCTGTTAGTTTTTGGTAAGATTTACAGACAAATGAGTATACAATGAAAAAATGTGATTAGCCATGTTTCTCAATTATTGCCCGGGCAAAAAGTTAGAGCCGCCTGAATTGTACTGGGAAAACGATCATCGACCTTGATTCTCGTGGAGAGGGGAATATAATGTAGCCATAAGCAGACCATCTTCGATCGGGATTTTTGAGATGTTCCCTCTGCCTGGTTTGTTGATGGACTGCAAGGGATGCATCTGATGATGCATGAGTAAAATGGTGGTGTAACCACTGTTTGAAACAGAGCTGGAGGAACTATATGGAACTGAAGATCGAAGCCAGAAATGTTGAAATGCGTAAAGGTTGGCAGACGAAAATCCAGGAAGAGCAAGAAAAACTCATTCGCCACTACCCAAATTTCGTTCTTCATTTACGCGTCAGCATTGAAGCCACCACCAGTTATAAAGAAGGTGGGTTTGAGATCAAACTGGTAGCGTCAGTACCAAATGATACCGCTGTCGTCACCAGGAGAGGTGAGACCGTACGGGCCGCACTTACAGAGTCCTTTGACGTCTTGACCTTACAGCTGAAAGAGATGCAGAGGAAAAAAAGGAAAAGCCAAAAACAGCCGGTCGAAGCAGGCCCAAATGATAAATTGGGCGTAATCAGAAAAGTTTCTCCACATGAGTCCTATGGATTTATCACCTCGGCAGATAAAAGAGATATTTATTTCCATGAAAATGCACTGAAAAATTTGAATATGGACGACCTGTCGGAGGGAGACAGTGTCAGTTTTGGTGAAACCATAGGAGATAAAGGTCCACAGGCTTCCTGGGTGAGACCACTGCGATAGCATCGAGTAAATTTATAACAAAAGCCCTGGGCAGTCCGCTGTCCGGGGCTTTTTTTTGTCGTGTGAACAAGAAACAAAAGAACGGCGATTGTTCAAGGAAAAAACATAAAAAACCGCTATATTTCGCCTTTCAAACCAATACTGTTATTGCGTTGTCACCATACCCCGGAAAGCCGAAAAGAGAGCCCATCCTCGGGACCGAAAACGCTGATGTTATTTCCATACTTCGGACAGAGGTGTACCGAAGAACCTTCAAGCATACATGGAGCAGCAGGCTGTGAAAGAAGAAATTTATATTATTGACGGGAGCTCATATATCTATCGCGCCTATCACGCCATAGTACCGCTATCGAACAGCAAGGGCGAGCCGACCCATTCGGTTCTCGGTTTTATCAATATGGTGAAACGACTGATTCGAGAGAAAAATCCGAGCTATCTGGTCATTGCCTTTGACAGCCGCGGTCAGGTTTTCCGCCATCGTCTCTATGACCAATATAAGGCCAATCGTCCGGCGATGCCCGAGGATCTGAGCGTCCAGATTCCCTATATCAAACAGTTTGTCGCCGCGGCAAACCTGACCATGCTCGAAGAGCAGGATGTCGAGGCCGATGATATCATTGCCTCGGTGGTCAAAAGATTTACTGCCCTCGGACATCGGGTGGTCATCGTCTCCGGTGATAAGGATCTCCTGCAGCTTATCTCCGATGATGTGGTCATGTGGGATCCGATGAAAGATAAGGTCATGGACGAGGATGCGGTTATAAAGAAGTACGGTGTGCGGCCGGATCAACTCCTCGATCTTTTTGCCCTGATCGGTGACAGCTCTGATAATGTTCCGGGCGTGCCGGGAGTCGGGCAGAAAACCGCCGAAAAATTGATTGGCGACTTTACCTCCCTCGATGGCCTGTATGCCCACGTCGATGAGTTGAAAAAGTCGAAGATGAAAGAAAAAATAATTGCATATCGCGAGCAGGCCTATCTCTCCCGGGAATTAATCAATCTCAAGTCCGATGTCGCCATTCCGGAGCAGCTTGACAGGTATCTACTGCGGCAAGGTGACGACGAGCAGCTGGGGGAAATATACACCAGACTCGAGTTTGCCAACCTGCTGAAAGGCATTGACACCTCAACCGGCGTGCCCACCGACGGTTTTGTTACCGTACGTAATCGTACCCAGCTGGTCGAACTGGTCGATGTGCTGCTCGATGCCGAACTGCTGGTTGTCGATACGGAAACGACCTCGCTCAATGCCAGAAAAGCCCGCCTTGTCGGCATATCACTCTGCTGCAGCCTGGAGAAAGCATGGTATATTCCCGTCGGTCATCTTGATGACGGGGGAAATCTTGCTCCAGGGCAACTCGATGGGCAGGAGGTTTTCACCGCCCTCAAACCAATTTTGTTGTCCAGTAAATCAACCAAAATAGCCCATAACCTGAAATACGATTTCACGGTCATTAAGCAGCAGTGGGGGATTGAGCTCGGTGGGCCGCTGGCCGATACTCTTATCGCCGCCTATCTCATTGAGAACGAAGGACGTTCTTTGAAACTCGACGCACTCTGTCTGCAACGAGGGTTGAAAATGACCTCCTTCGATGAGGTTGTCCAAGGGGATAAGCGTGAGGATTGCTTTGCCTATGTCGCTATCGAAAAGGCCGGAGTGTACAGTTGTGAAGATGTCTATGGCACGCTGCTGCTCTGGCAGGAGTTTGAACCTGTGCTCGGCGAAAAAGGCCTTATGAAGCTGTTTCGGCAGGTTGAGATGCCGATCGTCACCATCCTTGCCGAAATGGAAATGGCAGGAATCTGCATCGATCCAACAGTTCTTGCCGACCTCTCGCTTGAATTCACCGGCAAATTGAAAATCCTCGAAGAACAGATCTATGCCCTGGCCGGACATGCTTTCAATATCAATTCCTCACAGCAGCTGGCGCAGATACTGTTTGAGGAACAGGGTCTGCCCCATGGCCGAAAAACGAAAACAGGGTATTCGACGGATGTAAAGGTTTTGGAAAAACTTTCCCACAAACATGAACTGCCCGCACTTATTCTGCGCTATCGGACGGTGGCAAAACTGCTCTCCACCTATGTCGACAGACTGACGCAGCTGCAGGATCCGACGACCGGCAGAATACATTCGTCATTTAATCAGGCGGTAACCGCCACCGGCCGCCTGTCCAGCAGCGACCCCAATCTGCAGAATATTCCGATCAGGACCGAGGAGGGCAATCGGATCCGTGCTGCCTTTGTTCCGGGCGATGGTCTGGTATTTCTTTCGGCGGATTATTCCCAGATAGATTTGCGGGTGCTGGCCCACTATTCCCAGGACAAAGCGCTGCTCAACGCTTTCCGATCAGGCGAGGACATCCACGCCAGAACCGCCGCGGAGATCTTTGGTATTTCGCCCATGCTGATCACCTCGGAAATGCGCCGGGTGGCCAAGAGTATAAACTTCGGTATCGTCTACGGTATGAGCAGCTTCGGTCTGGCAAGTCAGCTTGATATCGACAGAAAAGAGGCGCAACGTTTCATCGACCGCTACTTTCGCCTGTATACCGGGGTACAGACATTTATGGAAGATATTGTCGTTATGGCCAGGGAGAAAGGCTACGTGACCACCTTGCTGGGACGAAGGAGAAGCCTTCCCGAGATAAATGCCAAAGACAGAACACGAAGGGAGTTTGCCGAAAGGATGGCCATCAATACGCCTATCCAGGGGACTGCCGCTGATATTATCAAGCTTGCCATGATAGAATGCAGCAATGCCATGAAGGCGAAGGGGTTGGCCGCCAAAATGTTGCTGCAGATCCATGACGAACTGGTCTTTGAACTGCCGGAGGTAGAACTGGAGCAGACGCGGTCGATCATTCAAACGGCCATGGAGCATGCGCTGAGCCTCGACGTACCACTTGTCGCCAATTTTTCGGTTGGCAGAAATCTTGCCAAATAAATCCACTGCCGAGCTGGTGGAGAAATGGATAGTAGCGCTGACAGGGCAGGTACGGATTATGACCGATCTTTCATAGCGACGAATGGCCTGCGCGGGTGCCCGGAATAGACCTGCCGGGGGCGGCCGATTTTTGCATTCTCACGATCTTCTTTCATCTCGGTCCACTGGGCAATCCAGCCGGGAAGGCGACCCAGGGCAAACATGACGGTGAACATATTGGTGGGGATGCCCATGGCGCGATAGATGATTCCGCTATAGAAGTCGACATTGGGGTAGAGGTTTCGCTCTATGAAGTACTCGTCGGTCTTTGCATGCTCTTCCATTTCCAGGGCAATATCAAGCAGTGGATCGTGAATCTCAAGCTCTTCCATGATCTCCCGGCAGGCCTCTTTAATTATTTTCGCCCGGGGATCAAAGGTCTTGTACACGCGGTGACCGAAGCCGGTGAGACGAAAAGGATCATTTTTATCCTTCGCCTTGGCGATATATTTCTTGTAGTTGTTGCCGTCTCTGTGGATCGCCTGCAGCATCTCGATGACCGCCTGATTGGCCCCGCCGTGCAGCGGACCCCAGAGCGCGCTGATTCCCGCCGAAATTGACGCATACAGGTTGGCACCGGCACTGCCGACCAGTCGGACCGTTGAAGTGGAGCAATTTTGTTCATGGTCGGCGTGCAGGATGAGCAGTTTGTTCAGGGTCGAGACGAATTCGGGCTTTATTTTGTACGGCAGGTTCGGGCGATCAAACATCATGTTGAGGAAGTTTTCGCAATAATTTAACCGGGGGCTGGGGTAGACCAGAGGATGACCGATGCTCTTTTTGTAGGAAAAAGCGGCAATGGTTCTTGTCTTGGCCAGCAGTCGGGCGGTTGTCACCGAGTAGCCGCCGTAGGGATCGTTATCGTCGTCCATCTCCGGATAGTAGTTATGCAGGGCATTAACGGTGGTCGACAGGATAGACATCGGTGATGCGTTTGGTGGAAAATGATCGAAAAAGTGGATCATATCTTCATGGAGTAATGCAAAACGACGCATCTCGTGTTTAAAGAACTCCAGGGCATCGAAGGTCGGCAATTCCCCGTGAAGAATCAGATAGGCCACTTCGGTAAAACTGCAGTTTTTTGCCAGATCCTCAATCGCATAGCCGCGGTAATCGAGAACCCCTTTTGCACCATCGAGGTAGGTAATGGCCGAGGTGCATGACCCGGTGTTCATGTAACCGCTGTCGAGAGTGGTATGACCGGTTTCTTTCAGCAGATTGCGGATATCAATCGCCCTGTCCCCTCTTGTCCCGACGATAATGGGCAGTTGATACGTTTTTTCTCCAAGAGAGAGGGTAGCAAATTCTTGTGACATAGTAATTCCTTATAGTTGGCGAAACGGTGACCCCGGATCGGAAACACACACTTCTGGTTTAATGCTATCCCCGGCAGCCTAAGGGAAGGAGCGAAAGCCTGCATATGCAACTGAGTTTTTGTTACCGTTTTGCAGGGCTGGATGGAAATATTGCCGGAAAGGGTGCTCTACATGCAACAACAAGTTCGGCTGGAGCTGCTGGACCTGAAATTGTTCCTGGAATGATCTTCAGGAGAAGACTATAATATAATTTTGACTATTCGGCAAATGATCTTAAATTTGCCATTTTTCGCGGACCTTTGTGCATCGTCAGAGCAAAACAGTCGATGCAGTTTTAAATACTTAGCTTTGAAGGATCAACCATGCCTCTTGAGAATACGGTGCAGCAATTAGTCAAGGAGATTGAACTTTTTATCCACTATGCAGTGCCGGAAGATGAAATGGCGGCGGCGGTAGCTCTGGTTGACCGGTATAGAAACAATGCCTTTATCATGAGGGTGTTCCGGGAATATTATTCTTGTCTTCCTGAGGCGCGTGAAGAGGCGGTCATCCGGATAGCCAGACTTATCGATGAACAGGGCGTTCATCTTTTTGTTGTTTCCACGGCTAATTTTTCCTATCTATACGCGGTGTCAGCCGATCACGTTCTCCTCTTGGGAGAATACCGCCAGGAAATTGACCCTCAGGTATTGTCTTTTTTCGGTTTTCAGAGCCAGGAAGAGTTTCTGGCCATATGCCCTTTGCGAGAAGATCTGGACGAGTATCTTGCGTCTAAGGGGAAAGAGAAAGAACTCTGCCCGGTCTGTGCGGTACCCGAAGGAGAAAACCATCTCCTCGGATGTACTGTGGAGATTTGTCCCTGGTGTGCAGGGCAGCTGAGTCATTGCAATTGCCGCTTCGAACAGCTTGATACCGATGAAATTGAAGATGAAGCGCAATTAGAAACATTTGTCGACATGCTTGACGCGAAGGGAAGAATTCCTTACCGCAAGAGTCAGGCGCCCGCCTATCCGGGAACAAGCGGTGGCCTGGATGACAACCAGGCCACCTGAGAGCAGAAATGTGGATCTCTAGTTTCCTTCTACCGACTTGAGAAAACGGTACAGATCGGATTCAGAGGAAAGAACCAGCGAGGTATTGTTGCCGACGATGGTCGGATAGCTCTCCAGAGTTTTCTGAAAGCCATAAAAATCCGGATCCTGTGAGTAAGCGGCGCCGTAAATTCTGGTCGCTTCGGCATCGGCCTTACCTTTAATCGTCACAGCCTCACGGTTGGCGGTGGAAATAATTTCCTTGAGTCGGCGCTCCACCGTACCAAGGATCTCGGCTTTCTGGCCTTCACCCGTTGAGCGTTTCTCCGCGGCGATCCGCTTCCGTTCAGAAATCATCCTGTCATAGACCTTGAGTCGAACCGAATCAATGTAGTTGACTCGTTTGATTATCACATCCATCAGTTCGATGCCATACTGCGGCGTGACCTTCGAGGCTATGTCGCGAACCTGTCTGGAGATGCCGTCACGACCATTTTTCGGTTTGACACCGATGGTGGCACGTTCCGTGGTTGGCGACATGGTGTCGATGGACCAGTCCGAGCTTCGAATGATCTCAATCAGGTCATTCTTGTTGACCATATCGCGAATGGTACCGTCAATAATGTCGCTTAAAAGAGATTGGGCTCTCGTTTCATTATTGACCGCCTGAAGAAACTTCAAGGCGTTGACGATGCGCCATCGGGCGGTAACATCAATAAAAACATAGGTCTTGTCGTTGGTCGGAATCTGATTCGGCTCACCATCCCAGATGAGGATCTTCTTTTCAAAAACTTCGGTCTGCTGCACAAAAGGCATTTTGAAGTGCAGGCCAGCATCGGTAACCGGATCACCTACCGGAGCACCAAACTGGGTGATAACCACCTGTTTGCCTTCCTCAAGGATGAAGAAGCCGTCATACACCACGACAATTGCCAGAAGAACCAGGCCGACAAGAAAAAATTGGGCTATTTGTTTCATATCTATTTCCTTTGAGTAGTATCAGTCTGTTGTGGCTGCGTTACCGACAGGCCGGCTGCTGAGGTGATGTTCAAGAGCGGGATTGGCGCCTGCTGGTCTTTATCAATGACATAGACGGATTCTACGCTAGGCAGTATTGTTTTCATGGTTTCCAGGTACATCCGTTTACGGGTCACCTCTGGAGCATTTTTATATTCTTTGAGAATATCATTAAATCGCTGCGTTTCGCCCTCGGCGTTATTAATGCGCTCGGATTGATATCCGTAAGCTTCTTCGATGATTTTTTTGGCATCACCGGAAGCTTTGGGAATAACCCGGTTGTAGGTTTCCTGGGCTTCATTGACCAGTCGTTTCATGTCCTGATCGGCCTCGTTTACCTCATTAAATGCCGGTTTTACCTGGTCCGGCGGGTTGATATCCTGGAATTGCACGGTGCCGATGCTGACACCGCTTACGCCCTTGGGAAAGAGTTTGTCAAGTTGCTCCTGGAGTTCTTTTTTTACCGATGCCGCGAGAAGGTCACGGTTACTCAATACATAGTCAAAGTCCATATTGCCGACTATCCGCCTGGTAACACTCTCGGAATTGTCACGGATGGCCTGGCGTACATCAGCGACCTTAAAGAGAAAAGCATATGGATCGGCAACTCTATACTGGACAATCCAGGCCACGTTGATGACATTTTTGTCGGCGGTCAGCATAAGCGATTCACTGTCAAAGGCCCGCCGGTCGGCAATTGATTGTTGTCCGGGGGTTCGGTTGCGAAAGCCAAACTCTTCTTTGCGGATATTTTCCACATCAACTTTATAGAGGTGGTCGATGTAGGGAATTTTGAAATGCAATCCGGGGGGGGTCGTTCGCGAATATTTACCAAGTCGAAGAATCACCCCCACCTCACTCGGAGCTATCTTGAAAAAAGAGGAATACACGCCCTGCAGGACAATGATGATGAGGACAACGGTCAGTATTTTCCCTACGTTGGCAAAAGGCGAGGAAGGAGGACGTGTAGGCCCTTGGTTATCCCCTGCAGGCGGCGGCTTTTTTTTATCTGAAAAAAAATCCTGTAATTTGTTAATCAGCTGGGCGACAATCTCTTCCGGGGTTTGCGGCTTGTGCTTTTTACCCCATGGAGGCTGTTGATCCTGATTGGACATAGAAAATCTCCTGATCTTAATAGTCTGATACCTTATCCCCTGCACTAAAACCTGACAAAAAAAGCGTACTAGTGCCTGAGGATTGCTTAAAATGCTTTACCGAACTCATAAGGGTAATAATAGATGGGGGTGATTGCAATCTGAATCGTCAATTTAGCCCGAGGTTGGCGACGATTTTCGTTCGGCTCACCGGTAAAGGGCTACCAGCCAGCAACCATAAAAAAGGAACAAGGTACAAGCGCCGAGTAGGGTTTGCACGAGAAAAGTGGAGCGCAAAGAAGCAAAGAGCGGCCAGCGGACGAAGTTGCCGGAGACGAGGCCGCATAAAAGGCCGAAAAGATGCGCGCCGAGATCTGTTCTTTCTCCGCTCGATCCGAGGAAGGCGAGGAGGGCTAAACCTGACATGAGAGGCATGAAAAAGTGCAGGGTAAATCGTCTTGTCCGCAATGCGAAACTGATGGTGCAGAGCATCCCGATAACGCTGAAAATGGCGGTGGAGAAACCGACAAAGAGATGGCCCGGGCCGTGCACCAGGACATTGATGTAGTTGGCTATGGTCGCGGTGAACAAAAGAGCAAAGAGGCCGATGCCGTTGCCGGTGAGATGAAAAAAGAAATGTAAGAGAAAACCTCCGAGAAAACAGTTACCCAGGAGGTGAACGATGTCGGCGTGTAAGGTGAGTGCGGTGACCAGGCGGTACAGTTCAAAATTGTTGAGAATGGCGGTAGAATCCCCCCCTCCCTTGGTAAACCAGAAAGAGTGAAGATGCCAGTCACCACTCAGGCCGTAGATGAAAATCAGGCAGCCTATGACCACCGAACTCATGGCGCGGAAGGTCGGGACGAAGGTTTCCTGCTGGAGCGTAGGTGGCCAGTCCTTGTTTTCGCTGTCATAGGCAGCCAGCTCGTAAAGGGCTCGTTGTTCCCTGTGCGCGGCGACATAAATCTGGATCTGATCAGTGGAAATATATTGAATACGGTGGGTTATCCCCGCAGCGGAAAGAACCAGCGAGTAGCTGTTGAGGAGCTTGGGATCAGAAATCTGTGCGATCAAACGTTCGGGCGATGGATCGGAGGGAGGATTCATTTCTTTGGTTGTTGACAGCAGCGACGCAAAAACAGAGGGAAGACGGTTACCGGTTTGGCGAAGTGTGCTCCAGCCCGGCCGGATAGCCCGGGCTGGAGCAGGACAAAATCAAACCAGTTTATCCATGGGAACAATAGCGCCGAATTTTTCCTGCAGCTGGAGAAGTTCTTTCTTCTGATTTTCGTAGACCTTGAAGATCATTTGCGGAATTTCCGGTTCCTTGCTGTACGCCTCGCGTTGCAGATCAAGGCGATGGACAATCTTATCTATGTAGAGGGAAAAGTGCATATCGTACAAGGACCTCGGATACTCCTTGTCTATGGTTTGAAACAAGGGCACCAGATCTTCGTATTTAGGCAGATAGCCGATCGGTGTGGTGATGGCCTCTACCTCGCCATTGGCAAAGAGGTCCAACCAGCCGAGCCAGACCCGGACATCCTTTTTTTCACCAAGAAGATGACTGCCGGTGCCGCCACGATTTTCATGGGTGAGAAAATAGTTCAAGCCGGCCATGATTGGACGGGTGGTCTCAGAAAATTTTGTCGAGTTGAAGAAGGTAAATTGCGCCGCCATATAATCAGCCAGAGCACCGGGGATAAATGGTGCATTCGCCCATGGCTGCCGGTTTACCCCGGAGGCGCCCACTTCCGTGGCAGTGGCTTTGGACACGATAGATGCGCCAATCACCACTCCCTCGTTGGGGGTTTTGGCAACCCATACCGGAGGCATGGTGTCGGCATCTCTGCCGGAGTAGGTGATGACCTTTATCGGTACGCCGTTTGGATCTTCGGATAACTCCGTTGCATGGTTGGCAATTGCCGAAGCAACCAGGGTACAGCGTGAATTCTTATGGGACATCGGCACCGGCTTCCCGTCGGGACCTGTTTTCCCCTTATACCATTCACCCTGGAAGTTTATCCCTTTGTCAGGTGCCGGCTCTCCGTTGCCTACCCAGTACGGTACCCCGTCGGCAACAAGAACATTCGACCAGATAACCTCTGTACCGTCTCCGCGAAGACAGTCCATCAAATAGGGATCACCCTCACGGTTCACATCTTCAACGATGCCGAAGATACCTTTTTCCGGGTTGATCGCCCGGAGAACGCCGTTTTTGTCAATCCAGAACTGGGCCAGATCATCGCCGATAAAATCGGTACCAACCATGGCCGTGGTGGTTTTACCGCAGCCGGACGGGGCGGCTCCGGCAAAAAATGTTTTCCTGCCGCCGGGACCGGTCATCCCGGTGATAAACATATGTTCGGACAGCTGTTCTTCCACCTTGTAATAGGTGGCATAATCGACGCTGAACCGATGATTGCCTTTCTTCAGCAGTAAGGTATTGCCGGCATAGGTACAGAAGGTAGAAAAGGTTGTCATCCAGCTTCTGTCCATAAAGATGCGGGCATTGGGCACATCTGCGGAGGTGTTATTGCCCTGGGCGTGAACATTGGTGAAAAAGAGTCCGGTGCGGTCAATTTCTGCATCAAAGTCGCTGAAACAGTTGCGGTATAATATCTCAGCGGAATGCAGTACATAGCCGGAAGAGGAGATTTCGATGGCCGGAAGAGCGGCTTCGGCACCAACCGGGCCCCGGCTGTAAAAACCGACGATCAGGGTCTTACCGGTCATAATCCCCGGCATGAACTTCTTGACATACTCGGTTGCTTCGCTGCGCAACACCGATTTTGCCAGGGAGCTCATCCTCTCCCCTTCATTAATAATATAAAACGTCTGGTTGACCAATCGAGCCTGGTCTTCCGGCAGGTCGAAATGAATGGTATGTCCTGCTTTAGCCAACGGCTTTTCTTCACCTTTGGCGAGAGAGTATTCTCGAATCCATTGGACATCTGCTGCCGAACCGGTATTGACAAAGACACTGTCGGGGCGACACATTTTTATCGCATTGGCAATTTTAATCAGTGCCTCTTCATTTTTGATCTGCGCAAGTTTCGCGTTGTTACTCTCGTCGAGATTTTCAGCAAAGACATTCCGAGCTTCGGTAATGGTGGCGATGCCACCAACAACTGCAAGAATATCATCACCTTTTTTCATTTCAAGCATTCTTTGCTCCTTCGTTTATGATAGCCTGATTCGCACCATTGACGCACCATTGATAGAAAAATAATCGACTCATGAACAAGTCCGACCAGCCTATAATAGGAGCTTCTCCGATAGTCGTCAAGTTCAGATACTGCCGTTTATATAAAAATAAAATGAGGAAATGTCTTGATTTCAATATTAAATTTCGGTGCCATCAAAATAATGAACACGGTTAAGGAATAAACAATTGTTCACAATGTATCGACATATATATAAGGTATTGTGATGATTCTGGCAATTATTCCTGACAGGCCATGGTACTTATTTTGTCGAATGGTCGGCCTAGTCGGATCGACAAGGTCGGAGTAATTGCGGCTCTATTATGCAGGTGTTTTTTCGTTTTCTGAAAAATCTATCTGTTTCACTCCCGAGATAGATGCAGGTGTTTTGCTGCACTTGCCTTGGCATGAATTCCAAGGATCTCCTCTTTGCGTCCGATGAAAGGGACATTGCATCTCTGCCGGAATCATGCTATACGGCATCAATTCCTCATTGGATCGGCGTGGCGTTCGTTTGGTCGGCAGACTCTTTTTTCCCCGTGAAAGTAGTTGCAGAGAGGATGCTGTTCCCGTGGGACTGAAAGGGAATGAAGAAACAAAAAAAGGGCTGCAATCCAAAAAAGATTGCAGCCCTTGAAAATTTAACTGGTGCCGAAGGCGAGACTCGAACTCGCACAGAGATACCCCCACTAGACCCTGAACCTAGCGCGTCTACCAATTCCGCCACTTCGGCAACGCGCATGAATATGCTTCCTACGCGGGATTTTGTCAAGACATTCTTAGGTGCAGCACTAAAAAAAATTACTCCTTGTCGTAAATATGAAAATTTTAAGAAAAATTGAAGATATCAGCCACCCTTTAACGAATGCCTGTGTGACAATCGGCAATTTTGACGGGGTCCATCTCGGGCATCAACAGCTGTTTGCTACAGTGGTCGAAAAGGCCCGGGCCATAAATGGCACAAGTGTGGTCATTACCTTTGATCCGCATCCTTTGCAGATATTGCTGCCGGGCGGTATCAAACTGATTTCAACGTATCAACAGAAGGAAGAGCTTATCAGTCTCTCCGGCATCGATGTCCTTCTGGTTATCCCTTTCACCAAAGAATTTGCCAAGACAACAGCGGAAAGCTTTGTTGCCGACCTGCTTGTGAAAAAAATCGGGGTGAAAGAGCTGGTGGTCGGCTATGACTACGCCTTTGGCAAGGGACGCAGCGGCAATATCGACTTCTTAAAACAGCAGGGACGAGTCTTTCATTTTCCGGTAACCGTGGTTGAGGCCTGTTATAGGAACAACCAGCTTGTCAGTTCAACAAAAATCCGCGAGCTGGTAAAAGAAGGGCACATGGCGGCGGCCCGGGAACTTCTTGGCCGCTGCTACCAGATTCGCGGCACTGTCCGCATGGGCAAACAGCGGGGCGGCAAGGTGATTGGTTTTCCCACGGCTAATCTGAAATTTAACGAGGAAGATCTGGTACCGAAACATGGGGTATACGTCACTCAGGTGTTCTGTGAAGGGCACCAGTACGGCGGCATACTCAATATTGGCTATAACCCGACGTTTGGTGAAGATCAGTTGGTGGCAGAGACGCATATTTTTGATTTCAATGAAGATATTTACGGCAAGCCGATCAAGGTAAATCTGCTGAAATTTCTACGCAGTGAAAAGAAATTTTCCGGTCCGAAGGAGCTCGCCGAACAAATAGGTAGAGATGTCCTGCTGGCAAAAAAAATTCTCGCCGAGCAATGAAATGGTTGTGCCGTCAGGCGCGCTGTCGAAGTCTGTCGGTAAATGGTCACAGTGACCGGGGAACTATTTTATTGTTGCAACTGCGCTCAAGGTGTCTATATTGTATGCGCTCGTCGCGGGCAGGACTCTTTGGCCCATTTGGGGCCATTTGTATGGCAGAAGACCTGCAACGTCGAGGAGTATTTCTCCCCCTGAGCTGGGTGAGAAAAGGTGAAAAATGACAAGGACACAAGCTCGTTAAAATATAGAGGAACACTATGTCAGAACAGTTGCAGGAAGATTTGCCGAAGGTAATTGAAGAACTGGAAAAGAAATGTAAGGAACATCCTCAATCCGTGATGGCCTTCCACCACCTGGGGCTCGTGTATATGAAGGCCGGTCGAATACCGGAGGCCATAGCGGCTCTGGAAAGAGCTATTGAAATCGATGACCTCAGCAGTGAAAGCATGATCAACCTCGGTGCGATTTATTTTGGCCAGGGAAATCTGGACAAGGCTCAGGAATTAAACGAAAAGGCAATCTCGGCTAGTCCCGATTGCGCCCAGGCCCATGCCAATCTCGGTCTTATCTGGCAACAGCGCAGTGATTTCGACAAGGCTATACTGTCCTATGAAAAAGCTATTCAACACAATCCAAAACTGGCCAGCAGCTGGATAAATCTTACCGCCGTTCTTACTATGAAAGGTGAGGATGATCGCGCCGTGACTGCCGCCCGAAAGGGTCTTGAGCTTGATCCCGATTCGCCGCTTGGCCATAACAATCTGGCAGTGGCGCTGTATTTTAAAGGAAACTTTGCTGATGCCAAGAACCATCTGGACAAGGCAAGAGAACTCGGCTACTCGGTTGATCCGAATTTTGTTTCGAGCCTTCAAGAAAAGCTGGTATAAGGCACGAGCCGCAGCTGAAAAGATGAGCGATTTATAGATGCCTAAAGAACAGATTATTGTACGACCGTGGTGTCCGTTTTGCGGCCAGAAGGTCGGCCGGGCAACCCACGCACCTGTCAGAAAAATGACTGAATTTCCCGTTGGACGCTGTCAGTGTGGTGCGGTGTATACCGCTGATGCAACAGGACACAATGTCGGCGCCGCCATAGTCGAGACCCTTGTCTATGCCTGCAATGATAATGCTGATTTTGCCTGGGAATTAATGCCCGAAGATGACTACCTGACCGGACGTATTGAAAATTATGATGAAGGTCTGCATCAGGTAGTGGCAACGAAAAATGTCGATGGCCGGGCTGTTCGCGGAGTGCTTTATTTTGTCCGTCTGCACACGGATATTCAGGATATCGCTTACAGGATAAAACAGAAGAAAGCCGAGGTGGTCGAGAAATCACTGGGCATCCTGCCGGAGAAAAAACCGGGTGTTATCGAACCGGCCCCGGATGAAAAGCGGGTACGCAGGAAGGCCAATAAAAAAATAATCAGGGAACTGGTCGAACAAGAGGACATTGATAGTCTTGTCGCCTTGTGCTTTGACGATAAAAAAACCCTGCGGCTGATGCAACGCCTGCTCTATGATCCCCAGGAAGAAAATCGCTGGTGGGTGGCCTGGATAATCGGCCGGGTCACGGCCCGCACATCGACCCGGGAACCAGGCCCCGTATCCGAACTGTTGCACCGTTTGTTCGAGGCTTGTTCCGATTCAGCGGCAACGCCCTGGGGCATGGTGGAAACGATTGGTTCGGTCATTTCCCTGCGTACCGATATATTCGGCGCGTTTACCCGGCATCTTTTGAGTTATATCGGTGAGCCTTCAACGCAAAATCAGACGCTGTGGGCACTTGCGGAAATTGCCGAGAGACGGCCGGATCTGATTCGCGATACCCCCTTTTACAATCTCTTCCACTTTCTGCAACACCCGGATCCGCAGATACGGGGGCAGGTGGCCAGACTCATGGGGCGGTTGAAAGCTACCGAGGTGGCTCTGCAACTCATGCAGCTGGGTACGGATCAGGAACCATTTCGGTATTGTCGCGAGGGAATACTCGTCTCTTCGACTGTCGCTGCAGCGGCACGTTTAGCACTACAGGTGATACAAGGAGAAATCAGCAATGACTGAGAATTTACAGACACTCGATAGCATTGGAACAATGGGGGCATCCCCGACCGCCAAGCCGTCCGATCCTCTGCAGGCGGACTATGAAGAGGGAAAAAAATATTTTGAAAACCAGGCCTACGGCCAGGCGGCAGTAGCTCTGCATAATGCCCTTGTTGGTTTTACGGAAAGAAATGACCAGGCTGGCATAGCCAACGCGAGTAACCAGCTTGGCCATGTCTGTTTTGTCCGTGGGGAATACGACAGCGCTCTACAGCATTATCAGCGGGCCCTGGATATCTGTGATAAATCCAATGACCGAATGAGTGTGCTGGCGGTGTTGAAAAAGATTGTCGAGGTGCAGAAAGCGCTGAACCAATATGCTCTGGCCATTACCTCCTGTCTGGCGATTCTCGATCATTATCATGACAACAGGGATCCCCAGGGAACAGTGACGACCCTTGAAGAAATAGCCCAATTGTACCTCAAGCTCGAACAAAATGAAAAGGCTGCGGATACCTATCGGACCATCGCGTCAATTCATAAAAATTTTCGGCATGAAAACATTGCCGCCAGTTTCATGAAAAAAGCGGCGCAGTTGACAGACAAATCCTGAATCGGTCTGCAGGGACACTATGTTTACCGGGATAATCGAAGGAGCCGGGAAAATAACCGGGAAACGAACGGTCGGTGGCGGAATAGCCTTTGACTTTACGGCTGATTTTGACCTCGTCGAACCGAAAGAAGGTGAATCCATTGCCGTGAACGGGGTGTGTTTGACGGCGTATAATATTCGCCGGCGCAGTTTCAGCGCGGATGTCTCTCCGGAGACACTGTCGCGGACCAAGCTTGGTTTGATCGGTCCGGGGGGCATTGTCAATCTTGAGCGGGCTTTGAAACTTTCCGACCGGCTCGGCGGGCACCTCGTTTCCGGGCATGTCGATTGTCTCGCCACCGTTACCGGCAGGAAAGAAATCGGCAACTATACTCTTTTTTCTTTTTCACTGCCGGTCGAGCAGGGACGCTACATCATTGAAAAGGGATCGATTACTATCGACGGGGTCAGTCTTACTGTGAACAGTTGTGGTCCGGCGCACTTTTCCGTGTCGATAATACCGCATACCCTGAAGATGACGACACTTGGTGCGCTCAAGGCCGGCAGTAAGGTCAATATTGAGGTCGATATAATCGGTAAGTATATTGAAAAGCTGCTCGCCCCCCGGTCGGCAATGGCTGGTTCGGGCGGCAGTGAGGCTATTCATCCCGGTTTTCTTGCACAACACGGTTTTATGTGATCCCGGCAAAGGGATGTGGTTAACCATTACATTTATGAGTGTGAATTATTATGGCAGTGAGTTCAATTGAAGCAGTAATTGAGGACATCAAGGCGGGCAAGATGGTCATTCTGGTCGATGACGAAGACCGGGAAAATGAGGGTGATCTTTATATGGCCGCCGAGAAGGTAGATGCGGCAGGTATCAATTTCATGGCCACCTACGGCAGGGGACTGATTTGTTTGACTCTCAACGAAGAACTGACCGACAGACTCGGCTTGCCGATGATGGTCTCGAACAACACCTCTCCCTATGGAACCGGTTTTACAATAAGTATCGAAGCGAGAACCGGCGTTTCAACCGGTATTTCCGCCGCTGACCGGGCACGCACGGTGCAGGTTGCCGTGGATCCGAACACAAAACCACACGATCTTGTCAGTCCCGGTCATATCTTTCCCCTCAGGGCCAGGGCGGGCGGTGTTCTTGTCCGCGCCGGACAGACGGAGGGTTCCGTCGATCTTTCGCGGCTGGCCGGGATGATTCCGGCCGGGGTGATTTGTGAGATTATGAACGAAGACGGAACGATGGCCCGGATGGGTGATCTGGAGAAGTTCGCTGACAAGCACAATTTGAAGATTGCCACCATCGCTGATCTTGTCGCTTATCGGCTGCGTGAAGACACCCTTGTCCAACGGGCGGTCGAAGCACGGGTTCCTACGGAACACGCCGGAGAATGGAAGGCAGTTGTCTACACCAACTCGATTGATAAACTTGATCATCTGGCTCTCGTTAAAGGCGATATCTCCAAGGCGGAACGAGTCCTGGTCCGGGTACACTCCGAATGTCTGACCGGCGATGTCTTTGGTTCCGCGCGGTGTGACTGCGGCCTTCAGTTGAACGCGGCCATGAAAATGATCGATCAGGAAGGCTGCGGCATTGTCCTGTATATGCGTCAGGAAGGTCGCGGCATTGGACTTGTCAATAAACTCAAGGCCTATTGCCTGCAGGATGAACAGGGGGTGGACACCGTCGAGGCCAACCATCTCCTTGGCTTTAAAAGTGATCTTCGTGACTACGGTATCGGTGCGCAGATACTCCGCGATCTTGGGGTGAAAAAAATGGCCATTCTGACCAACAATCCGAAAAAAATTGTCGGTCTTGAAGGATACGGCATTGAAGTTGTCGAGCGGCTGCCGCTTGAGATGCCCGCCACCAAGGACAGTAAGGAATATCTGATGTGTAAGCGTGACCGGATGGGTCACCTCATGGCCGTGGATGATTGATAAAAACACTTTTTGTTGACGTAAAATAATTACTTCCAGGTGACAAGGTATGGCAAAGTTTATTGAAGGAAATCTCAATGCGGCAGGGAAGAAATTTGCTGTTGTTGTGGCAAGATGGAATTCTTTCCTCAGTGAGAGACTCTTGGAGGGTGCTCTCGACAGCCTGGTTCGGTCCGGTGCTGCCGGGGACGACATTGATGTGGTAAGGGTGCCCGGCGCCTTTGAGATTCCCCTCATTGCAAAAAGATTGGCTGGATCCCAGAAATACCATGCCATCATTGTGTTGGGGGTGGTGATTCGTGGCGCAACCCCACACTTTGATGTTGTCGTTAACGAGGTGAGCAAAGGTACGGCTCAGGCGAGTATGGAAACCGGAGTACCGGTGCTTTTTGGCGTGTTAACCACGGAAACTATCGAGCAGGCGATAGAACGCAGCGGCACAAAGGCCGGTAACAAAGGAGCCGATGTTGCGGTGGCCGCCATAGAGATGGCCAATATAATTGATTTACTGCCATAACATGATATCTGAGATGTAGACAATGGCGGCAAGGTCTGCGCATTGAAATTGAGGGGGCGGGAATGGGGTCAACCTGTTTGTATCCGCCCCTTTGCTCTTTAAATTATTGGTATTTAAAAACTATGGGTACACGCCGAAATTCACGGGAGGCTGCACTCCAGTTCCTCTATCAGGAGGACTTTACTCTCGGTCCTGATCAACAATTTGGCTATGATCTCGCTGAACGTTTTGAACTCTTCTGCACTCTCTTTCAAGTGAACAAAAAGGCACGGGCCTATGCCCTGGTTCTGCTGCAGGGGATAAGCGACAATCTTGCGCAAATAGACCGGTTGATCGTTGATACGGCAAGTAATTGGCGTCTGGTCCGGATCGCCGCAACCGACAGAAATCTGCTGCGCATTGCCATTTTTGAAATGCTGCACCTGGCAGATGTCCCGTCCCAGGTGGCAATTAACGAAGCGGTGGAAATTGCCAAACGTTTTGCAGGAGAGGATTCGCCTAAATTTATAAACGGTGTTCTGGACGCGGTACGGGCCGTCCTGGTTGACAAGTAATTCTTTGCCGTCCGGCCTCTCCTTGCAATTTTGGTGAATTCCGAGTACATCTTTTGCCCGGAATGATCACAAAAAATGCTCCTTTAGGAATGGCTCAGGTTCATGGCTCAAAAAAACGACATACCCAAGCCGGGGCTCAGACAGGAAGCCCTGGCCGTCCTCGGAATATTTCTCTCCCTCTTTCTCTCTCTCAGTCTTTTTTCCCATGCACCGGAAAGTCAAGGGAACTGGTGTGGCCAGATAGGTACGTTTATAGCCGAGGTGCTTTTCGGGTTCATCGGCTGGGGAGCGTATCTGCTGCCCGCACTTTTGCTGCTGTCGTCCTTTCTTTTTTTCAGCCCGCGGATGACTTTTACCCGTTTGCCCCAGGTGATTGCCGGGCTGACCGGTGCGGTCATCTCGTTTTGCGGTCTGCTTTCCTCGTTGACCATCAAGGATGCCAAATACCTTGAGGCCGGGGGATTTTTGGGAAAAACCGGCTTCATCCTGCTCGACGCGGTGGTCGGTCATGGCGGTACCGTGCTGTTTTTTGTCATGGTTTTCTTGATTTCCCTGATGCTGTCTACCCAATTTTCTCCCTATCAAGTTATGGCGGCAGGGTGGCGGCTAGGTAAGCGGTTTTTTGTTCTTTGCAAAAGTGATCCGGATACTGTCAGGGTGAAAAAACTGCCAAAGACCAACGGCACATCCGACAGGGCACTGGAAAAACAAGACAAGCCGCTGCTGGCCCCCCAGGTATTGCAAACTATCACCGTACCCCTGGTAAAAGAGCCGGCGCGAGCTGCCAAAGGTGCGGAGGCGGACGATGACTTCGCTGCCAATCCCGTGGCCAGGGGGGACTGGAAGCTGCCGCCACTTTCGCTTCTCAATAAAAGTGATCAGGTGCAGGAGAAAATTGACAATGAAGTCTACTATAAACTTTCCAAGCAGCTTGAGCAGAAGCTGAAAAATTTCGGCGTGTCGGGAAAAGTCGTTGGTATTTCTCCGGGGCCGGTGGTAACCACCTATGAATACTCCCCCGCTCCAGGGGTAAAAATCAATAAAATCGCCGGACTTGCCGACGACCTGGCCCTGGGCTTGAAAGCACAGTCAGTGCGCGTTGTCGGTTCCGTTCCCGGAAAAGCTGCCCTCGGTATTGAGATACCCAATGAAACGCGACAGATCGTCTATATTCGTGAGCTCATTGGTGCCGAAAAATATCGGGCAAACTCGCATAAGCTCACTATTGCCCTGGGCCTTGATGTGGTTGGCAATCTGGCTATGGCGAATCTGGCAAAAATGCCGCATCTGTTGATTGCCGGGGCGACCGGTGCCGGCAAAAGCGTCGGCATCAACACGATCATTGCCTCCATCCTGTATAACGCAACGCCGCAGGAAGTACGCTTTCTTATGGTTGACCCCAAGCGAATCGAACTTTCCGGCTATGAAGGCATCCCGCATCTGCTGCATCCTGTCGTTGTTGACCCTAAACTCGCCTCAAGAGCGCTGAATTGGGCGGTGCGGGAAATGGAGCGGCGCTACCGGCTCCTCGAAGAGGCCCGGGTGAAAAGCTTTGACTCATACAACGAAACAAATGAAGAGAAGCTGCCCTATATCGTCGTCATTGTCGACGAACTGGCGGATTTAATGATGGTCGCCTCAAAAGATGTCGAGGCAGCGATTGCCCGTCTTGCCCAAATGGCCAGAGCCGCCGGTATTCATCTCATTCTTGCAACCCAGAGACCTTCGGTCGATGTACTCACCGGTCTTATCAAGGCCAATTTCCCGACGAGGATATCATTCAAGGTTTCTTCGAAGATTGATTCACGAACCATTCTTGACGCGTCCGGGGCGGAGCATCTTCTTGGCGCAGGGGATATGCTGTTTCTTGCTCCGGGAACATCTGATATAAAGCGTATTCATGGTGCGTATATTTCTGAAAAGGAAACGTCCGATATTGTTGAGTTTTGGAAAAACCAGGGCAGTTCCGGCTACGATGAGACCGTCATGCAGGAAATCGAAAAGGAACAGAATGGCGGCGGTGTTGAGGGTGACGATGATTTTGATGAGCGCTACGATGAAGCGGTAGCGCTGGTATCAGAGGCGGGGCAGGCGTCTATTTCCATGGTCCAGAGAAGATTACGCGTCGGCTATAACAGAGCGGCGAGAATGATTGAAACTATGGAGAAAGAGGGGATTGTCGGGCCGGCTGACGGGGCCAAGCCTCGTGAGGTCATTGTGCGCAATAATTACTCCTCGGCATAATAGGTGGATTGTTGAATTTTCTTGACAATTCCCGGGCAACCTAATATAAAAAGTTCTCAAGAAAAATGAGTCGTCATTCAGTGGAAATCCAATCAATTGTTTTAGAATAAAACGATTTTATCTGTAGTATTACTTAGTTGCCCATTGTAACGTCTGCCGTGGGTGGTTAAGGGATCTTTTAGTTGTACCGAGTTTAAGTGGACCCTGTCGGTTCAGGGTCACAACAGTTAATACAAAACTGAGGAGGTAGTTGAATGCCAAGTTATGTAGATCCTGCCAAATGTGATGGCTGCAAAGGTGGAGATAAAACGGCGTGCATGTACATCTGTCCCAATGACTTGATGGTTTTAAACGTCGAGGAAATGAAGGCCTACAATCAGGAGCCTGATGCATGTTGGGAATGTTATTCCTGCGTTAAGATCTGTCCCCAGGGTGCTATCTTTGTTCGTGGTTATGATGACTTCGTACCTATGGGCGGCCAGGTTCATCCAATGAGATCTTCTGATTCCATTATGTGGACCGTGAAATTCCGTAATGGCAACATGAAGCGTTTCAAGTTTCCTATCCGCACTACCGCTGAGGGTGCTGCCAATGCTTATGCTGGACAGAAGGGTGCCAGTCTTGATGATGAGTGTCTGTTCCTCGAGACCGATATTCCTTCCCCGAAATTATAAGCTAAGTTAGATACTTTATAACTACGAAATCTTTATTTTAAGGAGATTTGAAAATGGCATTACCAAATAAACCAAAAGGTGAGCTCAAAGCCGTAGTGAACCCAGAGGTAGTCGAGCATGATGTTGACGTCCTCATCATCGGTGGTGGTATGGCAGCATGTGGTACCGCTTTCGAGATCAAAAAATGGGCCCCGGAAGGAATGAAAATTGTTCTCGTTGACAAGGCTTCTCTTGAGCGTTCCGGTGCAGTTGCTCAGGGTCTGTCCGCAATCAACACCTACATCGGCGAGAATCCCATCGAGAGTTATGTCAAGATGGTTCGTAATGACCTGATGGGCGTTGTTCGTGAAGATCTTATCTATGACTGTGGTCGTCACGTAGATGAGTCTGTTAAGCTTTTTGAAGAATGGGGCCTTCCCGTTTGGAAAAAAGATGCCGATGGCGAGAACCTTGATGGCGCCAAGCCAGCTCCGACTCTTCGTGAAGGCGGTCAGCCGGTACGTACCGGTAAATGGCAGATCATGATCAATGGTGAATCGTACAAGTGTATAGTTGCAGAGCCTGCAGCGACAGCTCTTGGTTCAGACAATATCATTGAGCGTGTTTTTATCGTCAAGCTCCTTCTCGACAAAAACAAGCCGAATCAGATTGCCGGTGCCGCTGGTTTCTCCACCCGTGAAAACAAGGTCCATGTTTTCCGTTGCAAGGCAGCCATGGTTGCCTGTGGTGGTGCTGTTAATATTTTCCGTCCGCGTTCTACCGGTGAAGGAAAAGGCCGTGCCTGGTATCCGGTATGGAACGCAGGTTCCACCTATACCATGTGTGCTCAGGTTGGCGCTACCCTGACCATGATGGAAAACCGCTTCACCCCAGCCCGTTTCAAGGATGGTTACGGTCCTGTTGGTGCCTGGTTCCTTCTGTTCAAGGCCAAAGTACAGAATGGTCTTGGTGAGTTCTATGCCAATAGTGATGCAGTAAAAGCAGAGCTTGAGAAATTCATGCCTTATGGTGCCTCTGCGGTTACCCCGACCTGTCTGCGTAACCATCTGATGATCAACGAGTTGAGAGAAGGTCGTGGCCCGATTTATATGGCTACCGACGTTGCCCTCAATGCCTTCCTCGATGATCGTAAGGCCAAGGGTATGAATGATAAAGATCTGAAGAAGTTCTGGAAACACCTGGAATCGGAAGCATGGGAAGATTTCCTCGATATGTCCGTTGGTCAAGCTGGTCTGTGGGCCGGTGCAAACGTTGAGCCTGAAAAAGTTGGTTCAGAAATTATGCCGACCGAACCATACATGCTTGGATCACACTCCGGTTGCTGCGGTATCTGGACCTCTGGTCCGGAAGAAGCCTGGGTACCTGATGTGAAAAATGAATCACGTGTCCATAAGTACAAATGGGGCTACAACCGTATGACTACTGTTGATGGTCTCTTTACTGCTGGTGACGGTGTTGGTGCTTCCGGTCATAAGTTCTCTTCCGGTTCGCATGCAGAGGGTCGTATTGCTGCCAAGCAGATGGTTAAATTCTGTCGCGATAATGACTTCAAACCTGAGTTGAAGCAAACTGCACAGGAAATTGCTGACGAGATCTACGCACCGGTAAGGCGCTATGAAGAGTTTAAAGACGCTTCTACCGCTGCCGATGTCAATCCAAACTACTGCAAGCCCGCTGGTCTGATGATGCGTCTCATGAAAGCCACCGATGAGTATGGTGGTGGTGTTGCGACCTATTATATGACCTCCGGCAAACTGCTGAATATCTGTCTCGATCTTCTCAAGCTCCTTCGTGAAGATGCAGAGAAAATGGCAGCTGGCGACCTTCATGAATTGCTCCGTTGCTGGGAAAACTACCATCGCATCTGGTGTGTTGAGACACATATTCGCCACATCGAGTTCCGTAAGGAATCTCGTTACCCAGGATTTTATTACCGGTCAGATTTCCCGACCTGTGATGATGAGAACTGGAAGTGTTTTGTTAACTCAACTTTCAATCCTGAATCACAAGAATGGAAGTGCGAAAAAGTTGAATGTCTCAATATTTTCCCAACCGATCCTTGGCTGTAATGGCTGGGGATGTAGTTGAACTGAAGTAAAACAAAAATCTCCAGGAGTCATAGACTCCTGGAGATTTTTTGGTATTTGCTGTTTTTTTCATGAAACTGATTTCGTTGAGGGGCTTATCCCGCGACTTGTGATGGGGTTAGCTTATGTTGGCAGGAGAAGTATATTGCAACTCCGATCAACATAAGCTAAAAAAGTCTTTTACGAAGTTTTTTTGTGCTTTTCTGCTGTGTTCAATAGTTGTCAAGCTTTGTGCTTTTCTAAGTAGGACAAGCATTCTCTGAAGCTGACAATAGTAAAATATTTTAAGAGCAATTATGGAGGTTAGGTATGACTGACGAGCAAGGCACCTCTGGTGCAGTATTGGTCGTAGGCGGAGGCATCAGTGGGTTGACTGCTGCTCTGGAGACCGCTGAAGTCGGAAAAGATGTCTTTCTTGTTGAGAAAAGTGCATCTTTTGGCGGACGCGTGGCGCAATTAAATGAGTATTTCCCTAAATTATGCCCACCGAGTTGTGGCTTGGAGATCAATTTCCGTCGTATCAGGGATAATCGTAAGATTAGAACCTACACGATGACCACGGTGAAGTCGGTGAACGGGACGGCCGGAAATTATCAGGTCACCCTCGAGACAGCCCCACGTTATGTGAACAGCAACTGCACCGCCTGTGGGGATTGCGCTGCTGCCTGTCCCGATGAGATTGATAATGATTTTAACTTTGGCATGAACAAGTCAAAGGCGGCGTATCTGCCGCATGAAATGGCTTTTCCAAGAAGGTATGTCATTAAAAAGGATGCTTTGTCTGCTGCTGGTGCTGCAGCCGTCAAAGAATCATGCAAGTACAACGCTGTCGATCTGGATATGCAGCCTGAGACCTTCACGGTAAATGTCGCATCGATAATCTGGGCAACGGGGTGGGTTCCATACGATGCGAAAAAAATGGAAAATCTCAAGTTCGGCCAGTCAAAAGCCATTGTTACCAATATGATGATCGAGCGTATGGCTGCGCCGAACGGACCAACCGGCGGGAAGATCGTCAGACCCGGCGACGAGAAGGAGATAGAATCCATTGCCTTTGTCCAATGTGCCGGTTCACGTGACGAAAACCACCTGGAATATTGTTCGCATATTTGCTGCATGGCCACTTTTAAACAGATGACCTATGTTCGTGAGCAATACCCCGACGCCAAGATTTATGTGTTTTATATTGATCTGCGAACTCCTGGGAAATACGAAAAATTCCGTGAAGCTCGTATGGCTGATACCAATGCTGTCTTTATTAAGGGCAAAGTCGCAGACATTATTCTCGAGGCTGATGGTGGGGTGTCTGTCATTGCAGAAAACGCAGTCACCGCCGAGAAGATGACGCAAAAAGTCGACATGGCTGTGCTGGCAACAGGCATGCAACCGTCACTCGCCCTGCAAGGTGTTCCTGCCGATCTGCAGATGGACACCAGTGGTTTTATCATTTCTGATTTCGATAAAGCTATGATAGCAACGGGTTGTGCAAAGAAAGCCGCGGATGTTGTTACATGTACTCAATCTTCAACTGCAGCTGCCTTAAAGGCAATTCAGGTTTCCAGGAGGTAATGATTGATGGATAAGAAATATTGCGCCTATATATGTGCTGGTTGTGGCATTGGTGAAGGGCTTGACCTTGAGGCCCTCGCTGAAGTTGTGACTGGTGAGATGTCCATGGAGTGCAAAACGCATGAATGCCTCTGTGGAGCAGATGGTCGAGCTCTGATTGAAAAAGATGTGGCCGGCGGTATCAATACCGTCGTCATCGGTGCCTGCTCGCCCCGCGTCATGACCCAAGAGTTCGATTTTGGGAAAGATAAAATCACCGTAAGGGCCAATTTGCGGGAGCATGTGGTATGGTCCGAGGTAAAACCTGCTGCCGGCGAGGAACCGCATGGTGAAGCAGCGGAATTTCTGCAGGAGACGGCAAGCGACTATATGCGCATGGCCTGTACCCGTGCCAAAAAGACCGAACTGCCCGATGCCTATCAGCTGGAAGTCATTAATAAAACGATTCTGGTTATGGGCGGTGGTCTGGCTGGTCTCACCGCGGCAAAAGAAGCGGCAGCAGCTGGCTATAAAGTCATCCTTACCGAGAAAGAAGAAAAGCTCGGCGGCAAAGCTCTTGGCTGGAGAAAAAGTTTTCCAACCAAGGCGCCCTGGACGGATCTGGAAGACAATCCTATTCACAGTCTTATTTCCGCTGTTGAAGGTGACGACAGGATCACTATCAAGACCGGTATAGAGGTTGCGCGTATAACCGGATCCCCTGGGGATTTCGGCATTTCCTTTAAAGCTGCCGGCACCAAAACCGAATGGGACGCTCCTGCCAAGGTCACCGTTGACGAAGCGGACCTTATTGAAAAAGGCAAGATGGAAAACCCCAATGAAGGGTTGAAAAAATATACTTCCATTAATCCTGATGCGGTCAAGGTAGGTGCTGTTGTCCTTGCTACTGGCTGGAAACCTGCCGATGTCTCACAATACGAACATCTCGGATACGGCAAGGTGAAAAATGTCGTCACCAACGCCGAGTTCGAAAAAATCGCCAAGGAAGGCAAGGTGCCGGCCAATGTCGCCTTTATTCAAAGTCCCGGTGGCAAAGACGACGACAAGGATTTTCCGTACTGTAACTCGGTTACATCCATGGTCGCTTTGAAGCAGGCGCAGTATGTCTGTGAGGATAATGCGGCAGGCAAGGCGTACATTCTCTATCAACATATGCGAACTCCAGGGCATATGGAGTTGTTTTATAAACAGGCCCAGAGTAATGAGGGCATTTTCATGACCAAGGGAAATGTCATGAAAGTTGAAGAGAATGGTGGTGCCCTGAATGTTTCCGTGGAAGACACCCTGCTCGGAGAGAATATCGACCTGAGTGTTGATATGGTCGTTCTCGCTGCCGGTATGGAGCCGACAACTCTGCATGAAAAAAGCATCAATCTTGCCTATCGGCAGGGTCCTGGATTCAATGATCTTGATCTTTTTGATGGCTATGCTGACTCGCATTTTATCTGTTTTCCATATGAAACAAGGCGAACCGGTGTCTACGCCTGCGGTGGTGTACGCAAAGCTGAAACCATGGAAGAAGCTGTCGACGATGCTACCGGTGCAGCTCTCAAGGCCATCCAGTGTATCGAGTCGACTGATCGCGGAGTATCGGTTCATCCCCGTTCAGGAGATGCAACCTATCCCGAATTCTTCATGCAGAGATGCACTCAGTGTAAACGTTGTACAGAGGAATGTCCTTTTGGCGCCCTCGATGATGACGAAAAAGGGACTCCGCTGCCTAATCCGACCAGATGCCGGCGTTGTGGTACCTGTATGGGTGCCTGCCCGGAACGTATTATTGGTTTCAAGGACTATAACATCGATCTGATCGGTTCTATGATCAAATCGATCGAAGTACCGGAAGATGATGAAGACAGATTGCGAATTCTCGTGTTGGTGTGTGAGAACGATGCCTACCCGGCCATCGATATGGCGGGAATGAGGCGGAATGGTATCAGTCACATGGTTCGGTTTATTCCGGTTCGATGTCTGGGTTCCGTGAATATGGCCTGGATCAGGGATGCACTTTCCGCCGGTTTGGATGGCGCAATGTTACTGGGATGTACCTACGGTGATGACTACCAGTGCCACTTTGTTAAGGGATCGGAAATTGCCAACAAGCGTATGGAAAATATCGGTGATACGTTATCAAGCCTTGGCCTTGAATCTGAAAGATGTGCGGCAAACCAGGTAGCAATCACGGATTATGATAAAATCCCGCAGATCATTAATGATTTCGTAGATCAAATTGTCGAGATAGGACCGAATCCATTTAAGGGCTTCTAGGCTGTTTATGCTCGGCACCCTGCCGGCATGAAAAGCGGCCGGCAGGGTGCACGGCCTGAAAATGATGGAAATTAAATGAGTTACATTGATATACTTTGCAGGAGGAACAAATGAATGTTCAACCCGATTTAGAGTTTATTAAATCTTTGAAAGAGGCGGGGGGGGATACACTGAAAAAGTGTTATCAGTGCGCAACCTGCTCCGTTGCGTGCCCTCTTTCCAAAGATGGAAAGCCTTTTCCCAGAAAAGAGATGATCTGGGCCCAGTGGGGTATGAAAGATAAATTAGTGACCGATCCGGATGTGTTTCTCTGTCATCAGTGTGGTGACTGTACGACGATGTGTCCACGAGGAGCAAAGCCCGGTGATGTCCTTAGCGCAATCCGGGCCTATGCATATACTTTTTACGGCTGGCCTGCGCCTCTTGCTAAACTTGCTTCAAGTGCGAAAGGCTTACCGATCCTGATCGGTCTGCCTGTTCTGGTGATTTTTGTCATGTGGCTTCTTTCCGGGGCAATGCACATCCCGACCAAAGAAGAATTTGCCAGCCACGGCTATCAGCAGTTTTTCGGCACCTGGGATTTTTACTGGTATGCGAAAAATATCTTTTTTATCGTGCTGATTATGGTGCCATCTTTGGGGCTCGGCCTGTTTGCCGGCTTTAAGGGTATCACCAAGATGTGGAAGACTATGAGCGCCGATGCCGGTCTGACCAACGAGTATCGGCCTTCTGTTGTCCAGTTCACCAAGGAATTCCTCTGGCCTTCTCTGATCGAGATTGTCAAGCACTCCAGATTTCGCGAGTGTACAGTGAATATTGACCGAGTACGTGGTCATTTGCCGTTGATGTTGGCCTTTATTGGGTTATTCATAGTAACATGCTGGTCTCTTTTGAAAAATGATGTCCTTGGTCTGATCTGGCCGTCTCTGCATGGCCCACTGCCCCTGACTGATCCTTTTAAGATTCTCGCTAATGTTTCGGCAATTGCCCTGCTGTTTGGTATTGCGGTGCTGTGGAGCAATAGAAAAAAAGCGGAGAATGAACAGAACACCCAGCCTACCTTTTATGACTGGTTTCTCATCTGGGAAATCACTGCAGTTGGTGTTACCGGACTCGGGGCGGAACTTCTTCGCTGGGCCGGCATGCCTGTTCTCGGTTACATCGTCTATTTTCTGCATCTCGTCTCTGTTATGATGCTGTTTTTGTATCTGCCATATACAAAGTTTGCTCATCTGATCTACCGGACCGGTGCCTATACTTTCGAAAAATATCGTGACAGTGTCTACGGGAGTGGTAAGATCTGAAAAACGTTAAAGTATGGTCTTGCTTCTGGAGATCGCACTTGCCAAGAAATTAAAGGAAAAGCCGAGTCCATTGGACTCGGCTTTTTTGTATCGTTGTCCCTGACATTTCTTCGTTATAACGAAGCAAAAAAAACGAAGGATTGAAAATAGAACTTGATTTAAACTTTTAAAGTAAGTATATTCTCCGGTCTTGTAAGCTGGCGTAGCTCAATGGTAGAGCTCCTCACTTGTAATGAGGTTGTTGTGGGTTCAAGTCCTATCGCCAGCTCCATTTAAAATAGTACTTTACAAAGGGCTTGTTAGAGTATAAAGAATGTCTGTCTATTTCAGACGTTTCCCCTGGAGGGGTTCCCGAGTGGCCAAAGGGAACAGACTGTAAATCTGTCGGCTCAGCCTTCGGAGGTTCGAATCCTCCCCCCTCCACCAATTTATGTGCCCGGTAAAGTAGGAATATCCTGAGCGGGAATAGCTCAATTGGTAGAGCATCAGCCTTCCAAGCTGAGGGTTGCGAGTTCGAGTCTCGTTTCCCGCTCCATTGTTATTTTTGTGTAAAATAAGAAGCCCACGTAGCTCAGTTGGTAGAGCGCATCCTTGGTAAGGATGAGGTCACCGGTTCGACTCCGGTCGTGGGCTCCAATGAACACCATCAGTAATCTGAAAACCATATTAACGGCCTGAGGAGATAAGAAAATGTCAAAGAAAAAATTTGAAAGGACCAAGCCGCATGTCAATGTAGGTACCGTCGGACATATCGATCATGGTAAAACCACACTGACCGCTGCTATTACTCGTGTCTTATCACTCAAAGGTCAGGCCACTTTTACTGACTTCAGCGAGATTGATAAGGCG